>NZ_LT615228.1:1217055-1825583 GCF_900096765.1 Polynucleobacter necessarius | reverse complement strand
ATTCTGACCATAGCATCAATTAAGTCATCTACGTAGCAAAAACTTCTGGTTTGCTGGCCATCACCATAAATGGTGATGTCTTTACCTTGCAGGGCTTGCACAATAAAGTTACTCACGACACGACCATCATTAGGGTGCATACGTGGGCCATAGGTATTAAAGATACGAACTACCTTAATGTCTAATTTGTGCTGGCGATAGTAATCAAAAAAGAGGGTCTCAGCACAGCGCTTACCTTCGTCATAGCAAGAACGAATACCAATCGGATTTACCTTACCCCAATAATCTTCTGGCTGAGGGTGGACCTCAGGATCGCCATACACTTCGCTAGTAGAGGCTTGCAAAATACGGGCGCGCGTTCTTTTTGCCAAACCCAGCATATTGATTGCACCATGCACACTGGTCTTGGTCGTTTGCACTGGGTCATATTGATAATGCACTGGTGAAGCTGGGCAAGCCAAGTTATAAATCTGGTTTGTTTCCACGTAGAGCGGGAAAGTCACATCGTGACGCATGAGCTCTAAGCGTGGATTGGGCAATAAATGCTCAAGATTTGCCTTGGATCCCGTGAAATAGTTATCTACCATTAATACATCATTATCCTCTTTCAAGAGTCGCTCAGTAAGATGTGATCCTAAAAAACCAGCGCCACCAGTGATGAGGATTTTGTTTATATAGATATTACTTTCTTTATTTGCCACTCAATAATCCACCTATAGACTCGTCTAACTCCATTTTGGATATGCCATTCAATATAGATATCTTGGGTGACCAATTTGGAATCTTTAAATAATCATTCCATGGGGCCATAACTTCTCTATCTCTATACGGTAGAGCTCCAAAATGCACTGGTACATCTCGTTGGATTACATCGGAATAAATGGCAACTAGATTTTTTAAACTGATTAGCTTATCGGCGCCCACTCCAAATGTATGCTTACCAGTGTAATTATGAATACTACTTATAGCCTGCATATACGCAGAAATAATATCGTCAATGTAAACAAGATTAATTAACTGCTCTCCAGGTGACATTTTAAGGGTTACCCCGCTTCTAGCTGCTTCTCTAAGATAGAAAAAAAGCTTTTTTCGAAAATCGCCAGGGCCATAACTATCAAATAACTTAAAATTGAATGTCGTAAAATTTTTAGCATGCGAATAGTAATCAAGAATAGACTCTGCTGCTCCTTTTGTTGCCGCATATAAATTTACTGGATTAAAACTTGCATTCTCATAGTGCTCCCAAGAGGTTCCTGTATTAATTATTTTACTTATTCCCGCATCCAGCATAGCCTCATAGAGCCTTGCGCTTAATAGAATGTTTGACTCAACTAGTGGATCTATGTCCACAGACTGATGATTTGCTAGAAATAATGAGGCTAAATGAATAACAACATCAGGACGAAAATCTTGTAGGGCATCCTTGATAGAGTCTAAATTATTTCGATATTGATACAACTTGCAGCCATGAATCTGTAAGTTTGTATCAGCAGATAAAGTCCTGACAAGACCAGCAACTTGATATTTTTTTTTCAAAAGCTCATCTAACAACTTACCGCCAATATAACCCGTTACTCCTGTTATGAATATTTTCATAGCTGTTATTACTTTAAATCAGAACGGGCTTTGAAATTTATCAAATGGAACATGCTGTTGATCTCTCGGAGATAAAATAGGATCGTCTAAGCCCCAATTAAAGTCAAAACTATTCCAACGTATGCCAAGATCACTATCTGGCATGTGAATTGTGCTTGTCTTGTAGATCATTAAGGAATCGGACTCAAGAGAAAGAAAGCCATGTGCGATGCCCTTAGGAATGTATATAAAGTAATGCCCCTCTCCACTTAATCGCACTGATGCCGTAGCTCCATAGCTATTTCCTTGACGCAAGTCAAGCAGAACATCTAACACACTCCCCCGAATACAGCTGACGATTTTCTCATGATCAAAGGGGGGGGATTGAAAATGCATTCCTCTAATTACGTCTTTTTTTGATGCAGAGTAATACTCTTCTCTCATGGTAAAACTTATACCCAATTTTCTGTATAAATTTTCGTGATAAGTTTTGACAAAAGTACCACGCAAATCTTCAAAAGCATCGCACTTTATTAAATAACAACCAGACAACAGCTCAAGCTCTACCCTCATAGTTATTCAAAACTTATGCCCAAAAAGGCTTCTATTTTTTGAGCTACAAATTCCAGCATTTCTTGAGTAAGGGCAGGCTGAACTCCAATCCAAAAAGTGTTATTCATTACATTATCAGAGTTGACTAATTCCCCGCTAATTCGATAGCTTGCATTTACCATGTAGGGCTGTCTTACTAAATTTCCAGCAAACAAAAGACGTGTTCCAATCTTATGTTGATCAAGATAAGTAATTAATTCATGCCTAGAGACGGGTGAGCCCTCTTTAACCGTAATCGGGAATCCAAACCAAGAGGGATCAGAATTTTCAGTTGGCTCTGGCAGCTGCAAGAACTCCTCACAAGAAGTTAATCGCTCTTTAAGAAATTTGAAATTGTCTTTACGTGCTTGAATAAATGTCGGCGCCTTTTCTAATTGAGCTAAAGCACAAGCGGCCTGCATGTCGCTAATTTTTAAGTTATAGCCCAGATGACTATAGGTATATTTGTGATCATAGCCTTCTGGCAAATTTCCCAATTTCCAGCAAAAACGCTTGCCACAAGTATTATCCTTTCCTGGAGGGCAGTAGCAATCACGACCCCAATCGCGAAAACTCTCGGCAATTTGTTTTAACTCAAAATTATCAGTAAATACCGCACCACCCTCACCCATCGTAATATGGTGGGCAGGATAGAAACTCAAAGTTGCAATGTCACCAAAGGTGCCGACCATCTGCCCCTTGTAGGTTGTACCGAGAGCATCGCAGCAATCCTCTACCAGCCAAAGGTTGTATTTCTTACAAAGCGCAGTCACTATATCTAGATTAAATGGATTACCCAAAGAATGGGCGAGCATGATGGCCTTAGTTTTTGGGCTGATTGCTGCTTCAATTTTTGAAGCGTCAATATTGTGCGTATATTTATCGACATCCACAAATACTGGAATCGCACCAAATTGAATAACAGGATTAACTGTTGTCGGGAAGCCGGCAGCTACCCCGATAACCTCATCGCCTTGCTTAATCGCTCGATCCCCTAGCTTTGGAGAAGTGAGCGTAGAAAACGCTACTAAGTTGGCCGATGAACCAGAATTCACGGTAATTGCATGTTTTACACCGATAAATTGGGCAAGTTTTTTTTCAAACTGTTCATTAAAGCGACCTGTGGTAAGCCAGCCATCTAAAGATGCATCCACCATATTCTTTAATTCTTGCGCACCAATTAATTTTCCAGAAGGTGGTACAAGAGTTTGTCCTGGCTCAAATGCTTTTGGAGCAAATTCAATGGCAGCATATTGATCTACCAACATAGCGATTTGCTTACGTAATTTTTCTTGCTCTAATTCTTTAATGTCAACGGTTTGTGTATTCATTATTTTGTATTTGCTATTTAGCACTCATATATTGATTAATTTGCGAAAGACTGACTTCTTGCATATTTTTTTTGGCTTGATAGACCTTTTGCCACTCCACGATTTTTTGCGTAGCAGTCTCTAGATTCCATTTGGGGACCCAACCTAATCGCGAATGCGCTTTAGAGCAATCTAGCTTTAAAAGATTAGCCTCATGGGGCTGCTCTAAACCCTCTTTTTCCCAGCTCACAGACTCGCCCCAACCAGCAATCAACAAATCAATCACCTCTTGGACTGGGCGATTATCTTTATCATTTGGTCCAAAGTTCCAACCCGAAGCAAATGCCGAACCTTGCTCATAAAGAGCCTGAGCCAAAATTAGATAACCAGAAAGTGGCTCTAAAACATGCTGCCATGGCCTCGTTGCCAAGGGGTTGCGAATCATCAAAGGCTTGTTTGCTTCAAAAGCTTTGATCGCATCGGGAATTAACCGATCTTCAGACCAATCTCCTCCACCAATTACATTACCGGCCCTAGCCGATGCCACTTTATTAGTTGAATTAGAGTCAGAGAAATACGACTGACGATACGCTGAAGTTACCAACTCTGCGCAACCCTTGCTATTGCTGTAGGGGTCATAACCACCCATAGGTTCATTCTCGCGATAGCCCCAAACCCACTCTTTGTTCTCGTAACACTTATCGGTTGTCACCACAACAGTCGCGCGAATTGAGTCAATACTTCGCGTACTTTCTAAAACATGGACTGTGCCCATCACATTGGTGGCATAAGTTTCTACCGGATTGGCATAGGAATAGCGTACCAAAGGTTGTGCTGCCATGTGCATCACTACATCGGGATTAGCCTGCGACATCGCTTTTTGTAAGTTTGCCAAATCTCGAATATCAGCGATATGAGATTTCTCAATCAGAGAATCGATTTCTAAAACATCAAATAAATTAGGTGTTGTATTAGGCGCTAAGGCATAACCAGTCACCTTTGCACCCATAGAGGCAAGCCAAAGCGATAGCCAGCTCCCTTTAAATCCGGTGTGTCCTGTTAGAAAGACTTTTTTGCCTTTCCAAAAAGCGGAATCAACCTTTGCAACTTTCATTACCAATTTTTCCAAGGCGCATTGCCTGAGAACCAAAGCTCTTCAAGATGATTTTTATCTCGCAATGTATCCATTGGTTGCCAAAATCCGTGATGCTGATAAGCCATCATTTGTGATTGCTGCGCCAAACTCTCTAAAGGCTCACGCTCCCAGATGGTTGAATCATCTTTAATCAAGTTAATCACTTCGGGAGAGAGCACAAAAAAACCCCCATTGATCATGCCACCATCACCTTTAGGCTTTTCTTTAAAAGAGGTAATTTGATGATCGGAATTTATATCAACCGCCCCAAATCGTCCCGGCGAATGAACTGCAGTTAAGGTGGCCTTTTTTCCATGAGACTTATGAAAGCCAATGAGCTCGGTGATATTGACATCGCTCACACCATCACCATAGGTAAAACAAAAAGCCTCTTCATCCTTCACATACTGGGCAACCCTTTTTAGACGACCACCAGTCATAGTTTCAGCGCCAGTATCAATCAAAGTTACTTTCCATGGCTCTGCATAACGATGATGCACTTCCATCTTGTTTTGCGCCATATCAAAACTGACATCGGACATATGTAAAAAATAGTTAGCGAAATACTCTTTGATCACATAGCCTTTGTAACCACAGCAAATCACAAAATCATTTACTCCATGAGCTGAGTACATTTTGAGGATGTGCCATAAAATCGGCATGCCACCAATTTCAATCATCGGCTTAGGTTTACTTTCAGTTTCTTCCGAAAGTCGTGTTCCTAAACCACCTGCCAGAATGACTGCCTTCATAGATACTCTTTGAATGTATGTGTTAATCAACTACCTATTAGTTATATGCGCCCGCTAATGCCCGATCCCGAGCGCCCGCTTTTTTCATCATGCCCCACATCACACTGCCCCTGCATCTGCGCTTTGAGCATCTGCGCTTTGAGTTTGGGGATCATCTGACGCACGAGTGCAATCAATACTCCCAAAAATAATCCGCCAAAAAGACCTGCCAATAAACTCTTGGCTTTTTTGGGATAGATGGGTTGGTCGGCCACATAGACAGGCGATTGCAAGGTCGCGGTTTGTGCACTACTAACATCGATGGTGGTGAGCAACTTTTCGCGCTCATCTTCTAGGTTGCGGGTTTCGGAGAGGAGTGCAAAGTAGGTTGGTGATACCGTATTTTTTGAACCCCCTCCCCCTGTGTTAGTCAATAAGGTTTTAAATAAGGTTTTATCTTGGGCTAAGCGCGCCTCTACTTGGGTTAAGCGCGCGCGCGCGCTATTGACGGCCTTGATTGGCTCCATCATTTTTGCTTGTGATGCGCTAATCGCCTCAAATACATTATCGGCACATGCCTTGGCAACTTCTGGGCTAGGACGGGTAACCTTGAGCTCCACTACATTGGCTACCCCTTTTGGGATCGACAGTTTGATCACTTTGCTTAATTGCGCCGCTGGATTGCTGGCGTTTTGTAAGTCACAGCCATTTACCACCTGCTGATCCCAGCTGGTGGGCAAACTCATGCGATTAATCAGTGCTTGCGGCTCTTCGATATTGACCCCTTGCGGATTTTTATCGGTTGGTAGGCTACGCGCCATCGCGATGTTGGCTAGTGCTTCGAATTGATTAGGGGTGAGCAGCAAAAAAATACCTGCAATGACTAGACCCAAAACGATAGTGATCGCAATGGTTTTGTAGGCTCTTTTTAAAAAGAGCAGGATATCGATGAGGGAGATTTCAGAATCACAATCTGAGTCTGACTCAAAATCATTTGTCCTTTGCTGATGATGGGTTGACTGCATATTCTCTGGCAATATATTTTGTGAAATCAAATGCATTTAAAAAGTTGGCGGGGTAAGCAGAGAATCAACTCATTGAATCTACTTACTTTTACTATTATACTACATTCTTAAATCTATAAACAAAGAATTTGAGTGAGCGCGAAGACCTAAAGGCAAAGGGGCGGGACCTAGAAGAAGCCGCCCTTTACCTTAGCTCTCGGCTTTCTGAGGAGGCACTCTTGAGAGGCCCAGCAATAACCCTAATATTAGCCATGCGGGTAGGTAAAGATAACCCTCTATACCAAGTGAAGCGAGCAAAAATCCGGCAAAAGACCAAAACCATTTTTTAGCCTGATTATTGCTTTTAAGAGCATTCATATAGGATCTAAATCTTGAAAAAACCCCGTAAATCAAGCCAATTGCCCCAAAAAGACCTATCTCAGCCGGCAATTTAGGCAAAAATGCTAGGCTGGGCACTCCACCAAAGGCTGCTTTTGGAGCCCACAGACTGTATTCCGGGGAAGCTGGCGTATACCAAGCAGGGTAAAACGGGTAGCACATATCCCAACTGCCCCAAGCCCACCCCAAAAAAGGGGTTAGCTAGCCAAGCTTTACAGGATGCAAGGATATGCGCGCCCCTCACCAAGGACGAACCCTCTAAATTACCCTGATTTAGATAGGGAAGCCAAGATAAGCCGACAAAGACATTTGCTTGCCCTTGTAATATGCACAGTCTTAATAGCGCCAATAGGCCCAGCACCAATACACCCACAAGAAACCGCTGAGGCCAGCTTAATAAAATTAAAAACGTTAATAAAAAGCAACTTAATATTCCTGTTCTTGATAAAGAAAATACTAGGCATATCCAGAGGCTTATAACCAAAGCGGCCCTACTGAAGCTTGCTTTTTCATTTAGCCGAATAAAGCAGATGGGATATATGGTAGCTATCACCATTCCTAGGTAGGAAGGCTCCTGAGTTAAGCCTCTTAAGCGATTGCCACCATAGGGCAATTGCGCGAATGGACTTAAAAAATCCGCATGCAATGGCGGGAAATTAATGACGCCCCCATTCATGATCGTCCAGATATCTGGAATCATGACCAGAACCATTGCCCAAGCGCCATAGGTTAAATATTGTTCAACCGATGAAGCAAAAGCTAGGTCGTGTTGCGTTAAATATGCTACGTACTGCACCACTATGAACACAAAAATAATGCTGATTAAAGCCGTATATGGCCTAGTGGTGCAAAGACCTTGACCAGTGATGCAAAAAAAAGCTGCAGAGCTAAGACAGTAAGTAACAAAAAGGGTGATGAAAATCAGTGATTTTTTTGGAATACGAAAGTTGCTTGTCAGGAGCGCTAAAGCCACAAAGTAAAAAGAGGCCTGTCCCAATAGAAAATGGTACTTGGTTAAAACAATATTGTTAAATGAAAAAAAGCAGAAAAACGCCAGTAAAAGACATTTTTTTGGAAAGCCATTCTTGCTTATTTGAAGCCGGAAAAAACATATCTTTGAATCCAATTTAATTGGATAGATAATACGCCTTTGAGGCACTAAGCAAGCAATGCCCGTACCAGCTTACTTTTTGCTCTATATTTTAAATAAATATACATATAACTAGGATTTGGCATGGCCGCTGCTTTTGCTGCATTTTTATTGTCTTGTTTTTTAACAATCCTCATAATTCGTTATCATTTTATTCATGAGCATATTTCTGCCGATACCGATTTTGATAGCCCGCAGAAATTTCACACTGTTGCTGTCCCACGAATAGGCGGCTTAGCTATTTTCCTGGCGCTTTTATTTGGAGGCACGATGCGCCTCATATCGGACTGGTCCAGTGGGATATTGTTATTACAAATACTAGCTTGTAGCTTACCCGCTTTTTTATCCGGAATCATTGAAGACTTGACCAAAAAGGTGAGCCCGTTGGTTCGTCTAGTAGCCTGCTTTAGCTCCGCTGTATTGGCTTATTTTTTCTTACACACTTCTGTTTCTTCTATTTCCATTTCCTGGATTGATCCCATTCTCGCAATACCAATTATTGCAGCTACTCTCTCCTGCTTAATGATTGCCGGCCTCACAAATTCTTATAACATCATTGATGGCTTTAATGGTCTTGCTTGCATGGTGGGTATCATAACTTTGGTGGCAATTGGTTACGTTGGTTTTCGTAACAATGACTTCACCATTGTATTTATAGTGGTTGCTACTATCGGCAGCATTATCGGGTTCTTTATCTGGAACTTCCCTCGTGGCCTGATATTTTTAGGTGATGGTGGCGCATATTTTATTGGCTTTTGGATCGGGGTACTCTCCATTCTGTTAATCATGCGAAATCAAACAGTGTCCCCATGGTTTGCATGTCTCATTAACATCTATCCAATTTTTGAGACACTTTTTTCTATTTGGCGTAAAAAATTTATTAAGAATATGAGTCCTGGAATGCCAGATGGGACACATCTACACATGTTGGTCTACGGTCGCATTGCGCGCTGGATTAATCCAAAACAAGCAAATAGTTTTTTTCTAGCAATACAAGAACCTCTCCATTCTTGTGGTTGCTGTCAAGCTTGGCTGTTTTTCCAGCAGCAGTCTGGTGGAATAATACGTGGATTTTAGAATTATTAACTGCGCTATTTTGCCTGACTTATATTTATATCTATCGTAGCATCGTGCAATTTAAAACATCGCGCTGGTTAAAAAAAATAAAGTGGTCACTACAATTTTCTAATTATTTGGGGGTGTTCCGCAAAAACCGCACATATAAATAACCCCTCCAACTCGCCGGAATTAAAAAAAAAGAGGCTCGTACTAATCCATCAAATAATGCTCGAATTCCTCCTTTTAATCCAGAATGCACGAGTAATTTTTGCATTTGGAATTCAGATTTTGCATATTTCCATCCGCCTCAACGTCTAAACATTCCCACTCCAGCAGAGGCATGTACTAGAACTTTTTTAATATTGGCTACAGGCATACCCATAGCTAAAAATCTACACCATAGGCCATAGTCCTCTTTCAGAAAAATATTTGGATATCCACCACACTCAAGGACAGCATCTAATCGATAAGCGACAGCCATATGGTTGAAAGGGTTACGTGTTTTGGCAAAAATACGAATCTCTTCCTCAGACGCCGGAACCTCTCTAATGGTCAATGGCTTACCATCCTCATCCACTTCCAATATCGCACTTCCTAATAATTTCAATTCAGGATGCTCTTGTAGAGCTGTAGCTAAAACTTCGAAACGTTCATTTAAATTAACGTCATCAGAATCAGCACGTACTACCCAAGGGAACCTGACAGCCTGTAAGCCAATATTAAGTGCATTTGCTAAACCAATATTTTTTGGCAGTCTAACTAATTCAATTGCTGGGTAACTGGCTTTTATATTCTTCACCAACTCCTCAAGCATAGTAGGCAGAGGCCCATCCAAAACCACAATACACTGATTAGGCAATAATGTATTTTCAAACACACTTTGGATTGCCCGCTTAAATAAAGCAGGATTATCTTTACCGTACAAAGCCATCAATACACAAAATCCGCCTGGAAAATTAATATTGGTGCTCATGCACTGCCTTTGGCTACAGCAACATGAATAGCCTTTTTTAGTTGGTTTGCAATACGCTCTTCAGTAAACTCAGCACTGACCTGCTTTCTTCCGGCATCTGAGAATTGTTGCCAAATATCCGGGTTGAAAGCCAAAGTTTGGATCGCCTCTAGTTGAGACTCTTGATCATCTGCAATTATTCCACCCAAAAATCCTTTAACTGCACCCACAGAAGTTCCTACAAATGGGGTCCCACATTCCATAGCCTCAATTAAAGTGATTGGTAAAACCTCAGTAATCGAAGGGGAGAAAATCAAAATGGAATGCGCAATTTTCTGAGCCAGATTGCATTCATCATCCTGCAAAAAAGAGATCCTTTCATTCAATTTTAAATCTATCACTCTTGTACGACACTCTTCAAAATACCGACCCTGACGATCGCCAATGAAACAACAAGATATTTCGAACGGTAATCTAGCCATTAGATTAATAGCTGCCAACTGATTTTTAACCGGAAAAAAATATCCTACAACCAAGATTTGCATCTGACGTTTAGATCGCGGAACATACTCCCCCATTTGATGGGCTGAATAATTTTTCAGAACAACCACTGGAATAAGGCATTTCTTTGCAAGCTCACGATCAAAGAAACGATTAGACTTTGAAGATTCATCCAAAGTAGTTATAGCATTTAATTTTTTTACTAGGCCTGGCAACCGCAAATAACGATAAGGTAACCATGCTAGTGATCTTAAGTACTGAGGAATGCTGACTTTGTAGGGGTGCATTGAGATTCCATGACTAATCATCAATACAGGAATTCCCAATTGATAAGCCACATCAATCGCACTATCTGTAAGTGCTGTTTGCCAAGCCTCAACAATCACCAGCTCAGGTTTATTGCTCGCGATAGCTTGTTTTAACCGGCCCTGGTTAATGCGAGCTGGGGAGTATAAACTTCCAGATCCTTTCGCAGGTACACAGGTTCGACCACTCAAAGGCAGGGGAATGGCTTGAAGATTGTTTTCTGCCCCAATAATGGATACATCATGACCTTGCTGTAACAGCAATTTGGCATGGCTCATAGCTGCCAGTGAGACACCGGAGCGTTCACTGGGGGGCCAAGCTCGCGAAATTAAGGTAATGCGCATAAATGACTCTCTTAAGCAATCTAATTCATAGCATTACGAATAATGAGAAGCAATGAAAATGCTGTGTAAGCCCATTTCTTTGTCAAAAATTTCAGATTTGGGAGTGGACTGGCATTTAATAAATATTTTAGGGCTGCAGTGGGATTATTCAATCTTAAATAAAGCGTTCCTAATAGATAGTTATGTCGTGCTAATGCACTATCCTTAAATTCAGGATGCATATCTGCGTGATGACGGCTATAAAGTAAGTGCTGTGCTTCAATATTTTTTAGAGATACGTTACTTATTGCATCAGCGCCTATCCAATAATTTCCCAAACACTTATCAACATATCTAAATCGTGCGTTAGCTTTTGCCAACCTTAACCAACAATCAAAATCTTCAACAGCGATAAGCGCCCTATCTTCTGACATACCTTGATTTTTAATCAGCAACTCTCTACGAACAATAGTCGCCGACGTAGGCAGAGGATTTCCACATAGCATCATTTGGACAAAAGGATCTGTGGATAAAAAGTCTCCTATCTTTGACCGTTTTTCCCTGGATTTAGATGAGTTAGACTCTTTTTTTACCCTCAATGAGTGATACAGAACATCGACGTCATCTCCTAAATATAATCTGACATGATTGATAACCGATTAAGATCCCACCAATCATCCGAATCCAGAAAAGAGATCCACTGCCCCCGAGATAATTCAAGCCCTTTATTTCTAGGTCTAGCTGGACCACCCCAATTGGACATATGGATCACTTGAATATTCAAGTTGCCCTCAAAATCTTTTACAACTGAGGCAATATCCTCAGAAGATCCATCATCGCAAACAATAACTTCGAAATCCCTAAAAGTCTGATCTCGCAAAGATTCTAAAGCCCGCCTCAACTGCCAAGATCGATTAAAAACTGGAATGATGACCGATATAAAAGGGGAAGCAGAATTCATATGATGAGCCACGCAGGCGGAAATAAAGTACGCGTATCTTTTTTGACTAGAAACCAGTTCTTTGGCCCGATCACAATTTTTTGTGGATTTGGGTTAAGCCATGCACCCCACCAACTGAAACTACTGTTGGCAATAATCTGATGTTTACAGTTAGAGATTAGGCGTAAGTCTTGAAAAGATTGATCGCCAACATTATGACCAACCAAATGCACTGGTGCACTTATAGTCAAATTGGCTCCAGCCCAGTCTATATCATCCGAAAATATGTAGAAATGAGGATTTGACACTTGCAAAAGGATTCTCTCTATCGCCTTTTGGTAATAGTCTAAAGAACATACACCATGATGCACTGCAGCTTTAGGATTAGTTAGATAATCTCCGCGGCGAATATGTAATGCGACAGAATTTTGACTGCGCATAGCATCCATTAACTCTTGATTAATTTCTCCTGGACGTATTAAAGGCTTTAATTCAGTACGGATTAGATCGCCGATTTTGTCAAAATATAAATAACTTTGCCAATACCCATCCAAATATACGTTATTAGGCACATCAAAAAACTGAGGGTCGTATTGGAAATGTAACTCACGTTTATAAAACCATGGACGCGGTAAAAATGGTAGCCTTCGAAGCACACGTCCGTGATAGAAACGAAATTGCAACTCTTCCTGCGCACTTGCTACTCTTGCAACTATTGGGTATTTATCAAGCTCGAATATACGTCGAGTATTTCCAAGCGGTATCTTGTGCAAATCACTTAAATCTAAGACCAGCTCAGTCTTGTGATGATGCGCTAAAGCTCTTCCTGCAGCGTATTGAAAAAACTGATTTCCAAGACCACCATTAATTTTTGTAATGATCACAGAAAATCCTTTATTTTGGAGGCATTAAGAATTGCCCAATTTCTCAAGCAAATGAGTTATCTTGCGACCTATCTTTCTTGGAAAGGTATTACCATTTTTTGTCCAGATAGAGCTATATTCCGATAAATCATTTTGCTCTACAACTGGAACGGGCTCATTAAATTCTATGCCTGCAAAAAAATATTCTAAATTTTGTGACACTACCTCATCCCAACCCATTTCTAGAGCCTTACGTAATTGAGATGTGATTGCATCAAACTGCCTCAAGGGCAATTTATCCTTTCTTAAAAACTTAATCACTTTTTCATCATCAAGCCACATTAGCTGGGTATGAACATCAAAATTGAATAAATAGTCATATGGTGGCAATGGAAACTCTACATAACCGCGCCCTTTCCCCACCCTATAAATTTCTGACATAAAAAATGCAGGATTCGGCACATGTTCAATAACATGCGAGGCAATCACATAATCAAATTCACCATCCACAAATGGAAAATTCTCACCTTGATAATAAGTAACGGGGCGCCCAGAATAATTAAGGGTCATCTTTACGTCCCCCCTTTGGCGAATAGCCTCAGATTGCTCATTAAATTGATATTCCAGAAAAACATTTGCTCTCGGATGCGGATTCGATCCAGGGCCGACCTCTAACACTAAGTCATCGGGCTTAATAGAGGAAATTTTGTTATGAAAAACATGATTTTTTCTTTGTCAATTTAGAAATGGCTGGAATTATTTCGGAACCACAGGAATCCTAAAATCAATTGCAATGATGTCATTGCCAGCCAGTATAGTGCCCCTGAAATAATGCCTAAGATCGGAATGCTTAAAACTAATAACGGCAGTAGAGTGACTAGAATCAAAACATTAATTTTGATAGTAATTCTTCCCTCCCCATGCACATGCACCAACATACGCTGATATAAAATCTGATAGACAGAATTTAATGCAACCGCACAGAAAAATATACTGAGCGGAATTGATCCCTTGGTAACAACTTCGGGATTACCCAGCCAAACTTGAAGTATCCACGAAGCTGCAAAAGCTAAAACTAAACTAGGTAACACGCAAAAAAATACTATTCCCAAAGCAAGCCATCTGAATGAATTTTTTTATTTTCCTCTAAATCTTGCGTGATTCGAGGCAAAAAAGCTCTTATTAATGGTTGCTGCAGCTGCATAACCGCCAGGCCTAAATTTGCAACGATCACGTAAATACCAAAAGAGGCAACATCAACATACTTTGGTAACACTATACGATCCATTTGTGAAGCAAGCATCCCAACCAGCACCCCTACTAGCAACACACCCGCTTCATGTCCTAGCTTTTTATAATCCATCCACAAAATTGGATCCAACCTACTTTCTCTTAGCGAGGAACGAATACTATAAAGATTTGATAGATATTCGATGATTGCAATAGTTGTAAAAGGTATTAAATAAGCAATAGCATCAGCGCGCCAAAAATAGACGCAACTTAATGCACCAAGGTGCTTTATAAGACCAAAACTACATTGTCTTATGTTTGCCGTGGATTGCATTTGCATGCCATTCCAATAACCGATATTAGAGTTATTCGAAAACTGAAACAAAAACTGTAACAATACTAAGTGGAATGCCCAAATAGCTTCGGGTGCAAAAGATTTACCACTGCCAAACCAGTTTTCGATTAGCCAAGGAAGGGAGAATTGTCCAAGAACAAATCCCCCCAATGCCAAACCTATATAAGCCCTTTGATAAATGACAAAGATTTTTAGTCGCACATTAGGTTGATGTGCGACTCTTGCAACATCTCTTGGCATAATTTGCGACAAGCCGGCATCTAGAAGATTAAAAAATGCTTGTAATGTCATACAAATAGCTACAACACCCCATTGCTGAGGTCCCAGAAATCTTAAATAAAATGGAATGAGCAAAATCGATAAACCACCCATCCAAACTACGGAAAGATAATTAGTAAGGATGTTGCGACCCAGTTGACTCTTTAATAGATCCCTGAAGTCGGCAATCTGAAAAAAATTGCGGTTTCTCAATTAATCCCAGGTCTTTCTATACTCCTGCCATAGCCATCCGGAGCGGCACATATCTTGGAAATTGCGCCTTGCTTTCCATCCAAGAATTTTCTCTGCCTTATCTACTCGTGCAAAACAAATTGCAATATCTCCTGGGCGTCTATTTTCGATTGAATATGGTATTGATTTTCCTGAGGCACGTTCGTATTCCTCTAAAACCTCAAACACACTAAAGCCTTTGCCAGTACCCAAATTAACGACATCCCAACCTTTGCTTTGATGGATATGAGATAAAGCAGCAACATGACCTTCAGCCAAGTCCATCACATGTATGTAATCCCTAACGCCAGTTCCATCATGCGTGGGATAGTCAGCACCATATATATATGTAACTTAGATAAGTTGCCAATTGCTACCTGAGAAATATAGGGTAATAAATTATTAGGAAGCCCATTTGGATCTTCTCCAATTAAACCCGACTCGTGAGCACCAATTGGGTTGAAGTACCTCAGGCAAATAATGCGCCAATCTGAATCTGAGGCAGAAACATCCTTGAGCATCTCTTCAATGTGTAGCTTGCTTCTTCCATAAGCATTCGTGGCACTCGTTGGGTGATTTTCGTCAATCGGTAAATATTGAGGGTCACCGTAAACTGTAGCGCTTGAGCTAAATACCAATTTCTTTACTTGCGCAACTTTCATTGCCTCAAGCAAACTAATCGTACCCTGCACGTTGTTTGCATAGTACTCAATAGGCAGTTGCACAGACTCTCCAACAGCCTTCAAACCAGCAAAATGAATAACTGCATCAATTTGGTTTTCAGATAAAGTTTTGACCAATAGAGCTCTATCTCGCACATCTGCCTCGATACAAATCAAGGAGTGTCCGAGAATCTTTTCTAGGCGCGTCAAAACACTTTTATCAGAATTACAAAAATTATCCAAAAGCACCACATGGTGACCAGCCTTAGCCAATACCACCGCAGTATGGCTTCCAATATAACCTGCGCCACCCGTTAGAAGAATATTCATATGATTAAATCGTTTAGTTATTGGCAACTAGGGGGCTTAAATGGCCATGGGAAGGTTTGGCTAATAGATGCAAAACAGCCAAAAAGGCGATCCAGTACATCAATATTTCCACCCCATGTTGCACGCTGATCTCGCCAACGGTGTACATACAAATGAGAGCACTTCCCATCACAAATCTAAATCCAGAAAGTTTATCTTGCACTTCACTAATCAATGAACCCCACACAATCATGATTAAAGGCATCAATAAAAGCACGAGGCCAGGAAAGCCATAACTTAACGTGAAATCTACCCATGCACTATGGGTAGAAGGAATGTAATCAACATCTTTGCCAAATTTTTGCTTGAGTAATCTTGGAAAAGATCGACTCATCACCCCAATACCCAGTGGATTTTCTGGCGCAAATAATGTTAATCCAGCGGTAGCCCAAGCTGTCCTTTCATAGTTATTTAAAACCACCTGTCTACCATCTATGGTTTTTGGATAGCCCAATAACTCTGGGTCACGCCAATTAGGATACCGATCAATCTGAATGGCGACTTTGACATCCTCAATAGTGGTACGCCAGCCAGGGTTACGATCTGATTGCGCTTTACCAAACCAGACCACCAAACTAATTACAGCTAAGGCAATGACCAGCAAACCTTTAACTGATATGGGCGATTTAAAAGAATGTCGCCCACTTAACAGTTTGATAAAAAACCATACTGACGCAGCCATTAAAATTAAGACTGTGAGACCGATACCATTACGCGCATCAAATACAAATACATAGCAATACATTGCCAGTAGCAAGCCCCCTACCCAGAGAAGACTGGCGTAGATCAGGCGCCGGCGATCACTACCAACCAAATAAAATAATAGGCTGCCGGTTAATCCAGAAATCATCAGACTACCAGCCAGAACGCCATTAATCTTTCCATAAAAGATATACCCGTACCAATCAATAGCCAAAAGACTGTGCTCGGCGATTGCTTTTGGAACGTATTGGCATAGTAAATAAAAAAAGCTCGCCAAAATTCCAACCCAGAGCCAATTAATTAAATTTTTGTTTTTGTTAATCGCAAAGGCAGTCCCAATGGCAGTGAGAACAGCCAGCAAACTTCTAAACCAGGTGCTGGTTAACTCCTGTAGCTGTTCTTGCGGGTAGCGACTTAAAAACAGATAGTGAAAAATCACCCATAAAAACATGAGGCCCAGCATTACTAGAGGTACCGTACTTCTTAGTGCGAGGGCATTTTTTAAAGATGGCTCTCTATATTGCCTTACCGAGTATAGGGTTCCGATAATTGCACCAATCACCAAGAAAATATTTCTTAAGGCAATCGTATTTTTAACAGCCCAAATTCCCAGAAGAACAGAGCTTAATAAAAGTAATACTAAGCCAAGCCCATCCCTCTGATAACCCTGAGATTGTGAGTGGGCAAGATTCATTTACTTGGCCAGCATATCGGCATAAGCTTGTTTTAAGCCGATTGGTAAATCTACTTTAGCTTGCCAGCCCAGCCGATTGAGCCTTCCAGAGTCCATCCACTTACGTGGCGTACCATCGGGTTTGCTTGAATCAAAACCGATCTTGCCTTGATAACCGGTTGCTTTAGCAACTGCATTTGCTAGCTCAGCAATGGTCACATCAGAGCCATAGCCTACATTTATATGACTTTGCATGGGCTCTGTTTGACTATCGTAAGTATGCTTGTCTAACTGCATCACAAACACCGATGCAGCGGCCATATCGTCAACATACAAGAACTCTCTTTTGGGGGTACCCGTTCCCCAGATCACTACTTCTGGAGCATTGCTCACTTTTGCCTCATGGAACCGTCTAATGAGCGCTGGTATGACATGACTGTTTTCAGGGTGATAGTTATCGCCTGGCCCATACAGATTAGTCGGCATCACTGAGCGGTAATCTACCCCATGGCTTTGGCCATATTGACGGTTATAGCTCTCACACATCTTAATACCGGCAATCTTGGCAACTGCATAGGGCTCATTGGTGGGCTCTAGCTTCCCAGTGAGAAGCGCATCTTCGCTCATGGGTTGAGGCGCCAACTTCGGATAAATACAGCTTGAACCCAAGAACAGTAATTTTTTAACGCCATTTAAAAAAGCTTGATGGATGACATTGTTTTGCACCATCAAGTTGTCATAAATAAACTCTGCCGGAAAAGTATTATTCGCATGAATACCCCCAACCTTAGCAGCAGCTAAATACACTTGATCTGGTTTTTCTGATGCAAAAAAATCAGCTACCGCAGCTTGATTAGTTAAATCTAACTGAGCATGTGTACGAAAAACAATATTTTGATAACCCTGAGTCTCTAGATTGCGCACAATGGCTGACCCCACCATACCCCGATGGCCAGCAACATATATTTTTTGATTGAGGTCTTTACTCACGCGCTTATTTTTCTTATTTATTTTTCTTATTTATTTTTTCTTAATTCTCTTTACCAACGGATACTGAGTAACCATGCTTGCTCAGTAATGCATGCTGCTTGGCCTTATCTAAATCACTGGCCACCATCTCCACAATCATTTCATCGAGTGTGATTTCTGGAACCCAGCCTAATTTCTCTTTGGCTTTGCTAGGATCACCTAGAAGGGTTTCTACCTCAGTTGGGCGATAGTAGCGTGGGTCAATCTGGACAATCACATCGCCCACCTTCAATGCAGGAGCTTTGTCACCTTCAATAGCAGCGACAATCGCCTTTTCATTTTCTTCTTTACCCTCAAATTTGAGAGTGATACCCAACTGTTTGGCACTGCGGATAATAAATTCACGCACAGTGAACTGCACGCCAGTAGCAATCACAAAGTCTTCTGGCTTGTCTTGCTGAAGCATGAGCCACTGCATCCGTACATAGTCTTTGGCATGACCCCAGTCGCGCAGTGCATCAATGTTTCCCATGTAAAGGCATTTCTCTAGGCCTTGCGCAATATTGGCCAGACCTCTGGTTACTTTACGAGTGACGAAAGTTTCACCGCGGCGCTTAGACTCATGATTAAACAAAATACCGTTACAAGCATAAATGCCATAAGCTTCACGATAATTCACAGTAATCCAGTAAGCGTGCATTTTCGCTACGGCGTATGGGCTTCTAGGATAGAACGGGGTGGTCTCTTTTTGAGGGATTTCTTGTACCAAACCATAGAGCTCAGAGGTGGAGGCCTGATAAAAACGGGTTTTCTTCTCTAGACCCAGAATGCGAATAGCTTCTAACATCCGCAGTGGGCCAATCGCATCAACATCTGCTGTGTACTCAGGAGACTCAAAAGAAACTGCCACGTGACTTTGCGCGCCCAAGTTATAAATCTCATCTGGCTGACATTGCTTAATAATGCGCACTAAGTTACTGGTATCGGTTAAATCACCATAGTGAAGAATCAAATCTGGATGATTAATGTGTGGATCTTGATAAATATGATCAATACGCTCGGTGTTAAATGAGGAGGCGCGACGCTTGATACCGTGAACAATGTAGCCTTTTTCTAACAAGAACTCGGCAAGGTAAGAGCCGTCTTGGCCAGTAATGCCGGTGATTAACGCTACTTTTTGCTTACTCATAAATACACTCTTCTTTTTTTACTCAATTTAATGAACTGTTTGAATGATTAGAACTATTGATTAACTTCGCCCGTAGGTATCTTCAAAACGTACGATATCGTCTTCACCCAAATAACTACCGGATTGCACTTCAATAATCTCCAGCGGAGTCTTGCCTGGATTTGCCAAGCGGTGGGTCTGCCCCTGCGGAATATAGGTACTTTGATTCTCGGTTAAGAGCAATACTTGATCACCGTTAGTAATTTGCGCAGTGCCCTTCACCACAATCCAATGTTCTGCGCGGTGATGATGCATTTGTAAGGAGAGGCTAGCACCTGGCTTGACCTGAATACGCTTGACCTTAAAACGCTCGCCCTCGTCTACGCTGTCATACCAACCCCAAGGACGCGAGACTTTGCGATGTAAGTTTTTCTCTTCCCGCTTTTGGGATTCAAGTTGGCCAACAATATTTTTTACATCTTGGCTATTCTTGCGATCAGCAACTAGCACTGCATCTGCCGTTTCTACAATGATGAGATTTTCAACACCGACAGCGCTCACCAAGCGAGTGCTGGCATGCACGAGTGAATTTTTGGTATTGGTGAGTAGGGTATCGCCACTGGTGACATTGCCTTGCTCATCTTGCTTGCCTACTTGCCATACGGCATCCCAGGCGCCTAAGTCATTCCAACCAGCATCGAGCTCCACCATCTTGATCGGAAATTTTGAGCCAGGACATTTTTCAATCACGGCGTAGTCAATCGACTCGCTCGGAATCGCATGAAATAGTTCTTTTGCTGGGCGCACAAAGTCGGCATCCCCTGATGCATCGGCGCTCTTGGCCTGCCATGATTTTTCAGTGGCCACTAGAATATCTGGGCGATATTCTTTTAAGGCCGCGAGCCAGACGCTGGCTTTAAGCACAAACATCCCGCCGTTCCAAAAGTAGCCACCTTCCGCTAAGTATTGTTTTGCAGTGGGTTCATTGGGTTTTTCGACAAAGCGTTCAACGACATAACCTGCATCTGAATTAGCGCCTTGGACTTTGATGTAGCCATAGCCAGTTTCTGGTGTAGTCGGTGTAATACCCAATATTGCAATCGCACCTTCTTTTGCAATCGCAATACTTTGAGCCAATGCTTTAGCAAATGCCGCAGGATCGGTCACCGTTTGATCGGCTGAGGTTACTACCAAAATGGGATCCTCTAAATTACCGCCGAGTTCTTGGGCATACAGTGTAGCTAAGGTGAGTGCGGGGGCAGTATTTCTACCCGAGGGCTCAAGCAATAGAGTAGCTGAAACATTCTTGAGTTCGCGCAATTGATCAAGCGCTAAAAAACGATGCTCCTCATTAGTAACAATGAGTGTTTTGCCTAGCGTAATATCTTCATTGCCAACAGAATGAATGCGATTGATCGCCTGTTGAAATAGGCTTTGATTAGAACCATCTCCCGAAAGTACCAGAAATTGCTTTGGAAACCCCGAGCGAGATAAAGGCCAAAGACGGATTCCAGACCCCCCACAGAGAATTACGGGCAAAACTTGCGTCATAAGCAAATAGCCAACCTTTTGAATGTAGTGTGCAATTTTACGGTTTTTTTAAGTGATTAGCCCTAGATTTTATAGCTTTATATAGGCTCCAAATTTTTTATAAAATGTATCATGCAGGTGTAATAAGGCGCAAGATAGCGCTAGCAAGACCTGCTTGATTGAAACCATAACAACATTACAGGAGCCAATATGTCTTTAGGTAACATCCCAAAAATCAATGTCCGTAATTCCGTTTCAGAGTGCGCCCAGTCACTCAAAAAGGAAAATGCCGGTAAATATCATAACTACGGCATTAAAGACTGTATCGCCTCAATTGCAGCGACCAAGATCAAATAAACTATCCTTTCAATAGATAGCTACAGATCACTACAAATAACTATATTTATTGAAAAATAGGCCTATTTCAGAGATATTTAAGCTAAGAACCTTTTTGAATACTCTATTTAGGCCTGTTTGGATAGACTTTTCCAGTCAGATTGCTATAAATTGCTCCAGCTAAGACCAACAAGACAGAGTCAATGAGTACTGGAAAGAGTGCGTAGCGATAATGGGTCACATGACCCAAGATTGCAATCATGGCCACCGCGGCGGCTAGCGGATGCAAACATCGCAAAATAAACATCCCCATAATCGATAAACTTGCTGCGATTGGCATGGCCAATAACGGCTGATTAATCAGAATCGCAATACTAATCCCAATCAGCGCTGACAAAGTATTGCCGGCAATCACAGCCCAAGGCTGAGCCATGGGGCTGCCGGGCAAGGCAAAGACTAGTAGTGCACTTGCTCCCAAAGAAGCCATAAGCCACTCATCTATGCCGCTGAACTCACCTAATAATTTGGCTACGGTGAGCACCAAGACCAGCCCCACGAATGCACCTGCACAAGAACGCAGTCGCTCCACCCGGCTGACCGCAGGTTGATCGCCCCCGAGGTAGAAGGAGTAGTGCTTTATAAAGCGCTCAAGTGTATGTTTCACAGGTGGCATCTTAACTGAAAGGAAATTTCCCGCAATAAGAACTTGTTTGCACCTTGGTAGGCGCCACAGGGAAAAATCATTAACCTATAATTCACTGCCCAGTACTGAAATCTGTAGCCCACACGATCTTAATGTAATATTTTGAATACATCACTTAAGCCTCAGTCACCAAAGATGCCATGCCTGTCAAACATCTTTGAAATCAACCCCCATAGACGCTTATGCTATCTGTGAGGAATGCGGATCAGCAAATTATATTTCCGAGAGAAATGCAGAAGAAGACAACAAAAACTATTTCAATAACCACAAATAAAAATGTACCGATCAGATCATTGTTGTTTTCATTTTTCAATCGAATCGATCAAGCATCTAACAGAAAAGAATTTTTAACATATCAAAAGCTATTAAAACAAATTGAGTCAGCTATTGATGAGGCTTCAACATCAGTAGAAATTGGCTTTGGTGAAGGTGATGAACTAAACAGAAGGTTGGCAAGGGGCGCAAACTGCTTTGGCATTGATTTATCTAGTACTGTAGTTAATAACTTCAAAAGCAATTTTCCACATTACGCTAGCAGAGTTGTATGTGAAGCTGCTGGTAAGTCCTCCATCCCTTGTAATCTGATTTATTCAAATGCATTATTCGAACACTTGGATCACCCCGATCTTTTCTTGCAGTCAACGCATGAGCAATTGCAAAGAGATGGAATACTAGCCATACGTATTCCTATAAAAATTAATGAGAATGCAGGTGAGAACGAGATGGATATTAACTACTGGAAACCATGCCACCGCGTCCTCTACACACTCAAGGGCATTGACTCTATCCTAAAAAGGCATGGTTTCAAAATTACCCAGCAAGCTACGCTTTCGTACTATGGTTATAAAGTTATGAATAGCTTACTAAAATCAGGTTATTCTTCATTGCACGATATTCGGTGCCCTTATGCAAAAATTCCAAATCTTTTAACGATGGGATTCCTAAAGGCATTGATGTTAGCTTTATTTGAAAAACCGATTTGTGTTGAGTACGCCGCGATCGCTAGGAAGGTATGAAGTTTTTGACTTAGCCTAGGCTAAAACTATACCCAATAAAAAGCCACCTGTTCGGTGGCTTTTTATAAACTAAATTAAGGATGGCTAAATTAAGCCTTCTTAGCGTAAGCAGAGCACCAGCCTTTGCCAGCAACTTGTTTACCCGCAAATAATGGGCAACCACCGGCAGCAGAACCAGGTTTACCTTGGTAGAGAGCGCAGTTATCGCATTGTTGACCAGCGGCGTACTTGGCGTACTTTGCCTTATCTACTTTAGTAGCGTCAGATTTGTAACCCAAGGCTGTAGCCTGTGGATCAGTATCAGCAACCATTGCTTGCGCTTGAACTTTACCATTCAATGCCAAAGTACAGGCACCAGCAGCAGACAAAATCATAAATTGACGACGACTATTTTTCATGGGTTCTCCAAAAAGTAAAACAGCAATTGATTTGAGTTTTCAAAACCAAAGCTGATCATAGTGGAGATGATTTGAGCTTGCTAGTGATTCGCTAAGCTTATGATTTATATACAAATATAGTTGAGAATTATTCTCAGCAATCAATACAGATGATTCTTGGAATTATTTCCAGCCCTTAAGCTTCATACAACCTTGCCATTGGCGAATATGAACGCCTGAACCTTGCTCAGGATAATCTTCTTTGCACTCGGCTAGGTCTTTTCGAAAACTTGTCGCATTATTTTTGCTAGGGTCTTGATTTTGATCGGGAACAGCACTGCCACAAGCAAAGAGTAAAGCAAGCAAAGAAGCAGTAATGCCATAAAGTGCAAAGCGATACATAGGGATTGAAACTTTCAAAAAAAGAGTAAATGTTTCGAATGGGGGAAAAGGTTATTGCCCAAACTTTGAGCGCCCTCTGAGAGAGTTCAGCTTCCAATCATCGGGCTATTTCCGGTCGATAAGCGCTAGGAACTCACGGCGTAGATTAGAGTCCTTTAGAAAAGCTCCCCGCATCACGCTATTAATCATCTTAGAGTCGCGGTCTTTTACCCCGCGCCACTGCATACAAAAGTGATCGGCATCCATCACCACGGCCACCCCAATTGGTTTGATCTTTCTCTCGAGCATATCTGCTAACTCCACCACCGCCTCTTCCTGGATCTGTGGACGACCCATAACCCACTCGGTTAATCGGGAATACTTTGATAAACCAATCAATGCAGAGTCTTTGCTTGGCAACACGCCGATCCAAATACGACCCATGATTGGACACAAGTGATGTGAACATGCACTTCGCACAGTAATCGGGCCAATAATCATGAGCTCATTTAAGCGACTGACATTGGGAAACTTAGTTAAGGTCGGTTGATCGATGTAGCGCCCATTAAATACTTCTTGCACATACATCTTGGCCACACAACGACTGGTGTTTCTAGTGTTGTGATCATTTTGGGTGTCAATCACCAAACTCTCAAGAACTGCTTGCATCTTTTCAGAGACTTCATCAATTAAACCTTCTAACTCGCCTGGCTTGATAAAGGCAGCGATATTGTCACTGGCATGAAAGCGTGCTTTTTGAGCTTGGATTCGACGACGAATCACAACCGATAAAGGAGTGCCCTCGTCTTTTTTGATGCTAGCCTTTTTGGCGACCGCTTTTTTGGCAGCTATTTTCTTGCTAGGAACAGCTTGAGTAGTCACTTTTTTAGAAGTCTTGGTGCTAACCGGAGCGATTGTTTTTTTAATAGGCATAGGAGATGTCAGTGAGGTAGTTGTTGGCGTTGTTTTTTGCGTTGCTATTTGGGTTGTTATTGCGCATATTGGCTCGATGCATCTCTCACATTAAACCTGACAAAAGATAGTAACTACACAAATTAAGCCCAGCAACCAAACAATCGATCTAGTGGTGGGCCAATTGGCGATATAGCAAATGAGATACGCAATACGGGCAATCACAAAACCAATCGCAAGCGCATCAATCCTTGACTGCGGCGCATTTGCGATGTGGGCAATAATCACTGCTGCAAAAAAGAGCGGCAGAGATTCAAAGAGATTGGCTTGCGCTGCATTGGCTCTAGCTCTAAATCCAGTTTGCTTGGCAAGCCATTGTCTTGGGTTAGCATTGTCGTATTGCTCAAAGCCTTTTTTGGCTATTCCAGCAGCAACGTAGGGAAATAAACCCATAAAGAGAACGCAAGCATAAGCAATGGTCATAAGTCTATTTTGCGCCTTCTTTATCTATAGCACTAGGTGCGTATTTACTTAGCCGTCTTTTTCGAGCCAATGCGGCTCTCGGTGCCATTGAGTAAATTACGAATATTGCTACGGTGCCGCCAAATGAGCAGCAAGCACACAATCAATAAGGCGATACCCATCGGCTGAAAACCAAACAAGAATACAAAATAGATCGGCCCAAAAATGGCTGCAGACAGGGCTGCCAATGATGAATAACGCATAAAAGTGGCAACGATGATCCAAGTACCCAAAGTCGCTACACCCAGGATCGCATTCACGCCAAACAAAATACCACAGGCAGTGGCAACACCTTTGCCACCCTTAAATCCATGAAAGACCGGGAACAAATGCCCCAAGAAGACAGCCAGCACTACACCACACAAGAGCCAAGAATTGAGCGATGCAGTGAGCGACTGATCACCAAGCAGCACCCGAGCAAGCATCACCGCCAGATAGCCTTTCAGTGCATCACCCATCAGCGTTAAGACAGCTGCCAATTTATTACCTGTACGCAATACATTGGTGGCGCCTGGGTTACCAGAGCCATACGAATGCGGGTCAGGCAAATTCATACACTTACTCACCACTACGGCAAATGAAATCGAGCCAATGAGATAGGCAATCGGAATGAGTAATAGATCTAGGGTAAAAGTCATATCGTCATCTTAAACACTTTTATCGCTTTTTCTCATTAAATCACTTGTGGGCTTAAGTGCCACGGGGGTGATGTTGCTGATGAATTGACTTGAGACGCTCTCTAGCGACGTGGGTGTAAATCTGTGTTGTAGAAATATCTGCATGACCCAAGAGAAGCTGTACCACTCTTAAATCCGCCCCATGATTAAGTAAATGAGTTGCAAAAGCATGTCGCAAGGTATGCGGCGATAGCGCAACCGGGATATTAGCGATGGTAGCGTAACGCTTAATCAGCGCCCAAAAAGCCTGTCGTGTCAAAGCTGTACCAGTATGGCGACCCACAAATAGGGCATCACTGGTTTTACCTTCTAGCAAAGGTGTGCGTGCTTGGGCTAAATAGCGCCTTAACCACTGCCCCGCTTCCCCACCAAAGGGCACAAGACGTTCTTTACCCCCCTTGCCATTCACGATTCGCACGACTCCTTCATTTAAACCCAAAGCAATCGTTTTGAGATCGACGATTTCTGAAACGCGCAACCCGCTGGCATACATCAGCTCTAACATCGTACGATCACGCAAGCCCAATGGTGTGTCGATATCGGGTGCATTCAGTAAAGCGGTGACCTGATCCTCGCTTAAAGTTTTTGGAAAGCGTAAAGCTTGCTTAGCAGCTCGCAATCCAATACAAGGATCACTTTTGACTAAATTGATGCGTAATGCGTGGCGATAGAATCGCTTAAAAACAGTTAAGCGTCGATTCGCTGTTGTCGCTTTATCGGCACGACGATGCGCAATGTAAGCGGTGAGATCTTTTTCAGCAACAGAGTAGAGATCTGCTTCTGATTGCGCATAGAGCCACTGTGCTAACAGCACAAGATCTCGGCGATAAGCAGACAAGCTGTTTTGCGATAAGCCATCTTCTAGCCAGCAGGCATCACAGAAGCGCTCAATCGCCTCTTGGCTAGTTGGCGCTATCTTTGGGGCGGCCTTTGCAGGAGCCCCGCGAGGCTTTTTAGTCACGGAAGTTATTAAAACCCAATGGCGCTTCGGTGATTTCTTTTTTTAGCAATGCCATCGTCGCCTGAAGATCATCACGCTTTGCGCCCGTCACACGAACCGCATCACCTTGAATGCTGGCTTGCACTTTAAGCTTGCTATCTTTAATTACGCGTACAACCTTTTTAGCTAACTCAGAAGTAATGCCTTTTTGAATCTTCATAGTTTGCTTTTTCTTATCGCCGCCAATGGTTTCAGTTTTGTCATCTTTGAGATAACGTACATCCACGTTGCGCTTAGCCATTTTGTTAATCAACACATCACGCACTTGACCTAATTTGAAGTCATCATCACCAAACAAAATCAAGGCTTCATCTTTTTGCTCTACGCGGCTATCAGAGCCCTTGAAGTCAAAGCGATTGCTAATTTCTTTATTCGATTGTTCGATGGCGTTCTTAAGCTCAACCATGTCTGGTTCACAAACTACGTCAAATGTTGGCATTGCGACTCCTTGTATTCCTTGTGTTGTTACTGGGGCGAGCTATTCGCATTCTCAGCGGTCAGACTCTTTTAAGCTAATTATCTGCGCTTTTGGTGCGCATTCGAATAAGATTGTGTCATGAACTTTGCCTCTAATGCGTCTGCCACCCCAAAATTGACTCCCAATGTTGGTCTAGCCAATCGCAATACCTTTGGTCTAGATGCTAGTGCTGAGTTTGCCCACGAAATTACCTCGCCCGATCAGATTGGCGCCATCATGGAAGTAATCACTGAGCAAAAACTGCCTTGGCGCGTATTGGGCGGCGGCAGTAATGTCATTTTGCCCAAGGTCTTACCTGGCGCCACCTTACTCATGAATATCACTGGACAGGAAATTGTCTCTTCCGATGAACACGCAACAGTGATTGCTGTTGGTGGTGGCGTGAATTGGCACGAGTTTGTTTCTTGGACGCTGGAACACAATCTTCCTGGCTTAGAAAATCTAGCACTGATTCCTGGGACGGTTGGCGCAGCACCGATACAGAACATCGGCGCTTACGGTGTTGAAATTGCCGACTACATTGATCACATCGAAGCGTTTGATACCAAGACCCAAGCCTTTGTCACCCTTTCAAAAGAAGCCTGCCAATTTGCTTATCGCGACAGCTACTTCAAACAAAATCCCCATCGCTTTATTGTGACAAGGGTCGTTTTTAAAATTCCAAAACAATGGCAAGCTCGCGTTCATTATGCTGATTTAGCCAAGCAGTTTGCGGCAAACTCAAACCCAAGCGCAGAAAAGATTTTTGTGGCGGTCTGCAAAATTCGGACAAACAAATTGCCTGACCCCAAGATCATTGGTAACGCTGGCAGTTTTTTTCAAAATCCGATTGTTCCTCATGAGCAATATGAGACCTTGCTACAGAAACATCCGACGCTTGTCTCTTACCCCGATGCACCAGGCAAACGCAAGCTAGCTGCAGGCTGGATCATTGATCAATGCGGTTTTAAGGGTCAACGCATGGGTGCTGTTGGTGTCTATGAAAACCAAGCACTCGTTCTGGTCAATCATGGTGGCGGCACAGCTGGGGACATTTTAGGACTGGCTAAATGCATTCAAGATACGGTACGCAAAGAGTTTGGTGTCAGCTTAGTGATAGAGCCCAATATTCTGTAATTCGGTAAGCCCCTATTTTTGATAAGCCCTTGGGGCTTTTTTTTGCATTGCTTAATATTGCAATTTGCAATATTATTTATTGATGAGAGTCATTACTAATCGTCGCTTATTAGAGTTTGCAGCCTCTCACAAAGATGCCTCTGCGCCACTCCAGGCCTGGAGAAAATTAATGAAGTTTGGGTCCTACGCAAATTTTGCCGATATTCGACAAGTTTTTAGAGCAGTCGACAAAGTTGGTGACTTGTATGTTTTTAATATTTGTGGAAATAAATATCGTCTGATTACATTCTTGCAGTTTGAAAGACAGCTTTGTTACATCAAAGCCGTGTTAACTCATAAGCAATACGATAAAGATGGGTGGAAAAAATGAACTTAAACGATCTAAAAAAAGCCTGGGAAAATCTAGCCAAGACAGTTGATCTAAGCCCCATTCGCAATGAACGACAATACAAAAAAATGGTTCAGCTTGCAGATATGCTTTCTGAAGTTGTTGCATCCTCAAAAAAACACCCACTCTTGGATCTTTTTGAGCTTGTGAGCGAATTGATTCGCACTTATGAGTACGAGCACTTCCCAAGTCCTGATGCAAAACCACAAGCGGTCCTAGCCTATTTGATGGAGCAACATCAGCTCAGGCAGTCTGACTTACCTGAGGTCGGCAATCAAAGCGTTATCTCCCAAATTCTATCGGGAGCACGAGAGCTCAATGTGAGGCAGATTAATGCTTTAGCTAGGCGATTTAAGATTCCTGCTGGGGTCTTTTTTGAAAGCTCCTAAGTTAGCTCCGAGACCGACCCAAACCCTGATTGAGTCGCCGCTCTTAGCTACTTGATTTAGTTAACTCGATTGTTGCCTGCCCTTCGGCAAGTCGAACCTGGTATCTGGCATTAGTAGTAAGTTCTTTTGGATTTCTAACTGCTTGAAGAATTTCTCGCTCTTCTTTCAAAATCACCGCATATCCACGCTCTAGCGTTCTTTGCGGATTGAGCATCTCCAATTGCGCTTGATAGTGGCTTTGATTGCGTTTCCAGTTTTCCATACGTACTGACCATGCTTGATTTAAGCGTTGCTGCCAACCCTCAATTTGTTCACGCATCCGATCTGGATTTGGTAGCGCATGACTTAAGCGTAAGGCCAATTGATCCAATGTTTGTGCTTCACGCTCGACCCGTTGATTTATTCTTTGCAAGAGTGCAGCCATGATGGCGTCCAACTCTGCCAGCATCTGATCCCTTCTCGGAGCAGCAAGCTCTGCAGCGCCAGTAGGGGTGGGAGCACGAAGATCTGCTACAAAATCTGCGATCGTGAAATCGGTTTCATACCCAACACCGCTGACCACGGGAATTTCTGATTGAGAGATCGCGTAAGCCAATTGTTCATCATTAAATGCCCACAAATCTTCAATACTGCCACCGCCACGTACCAACAAAATAACGTCGACTGCTTGCTCTTTGTTTGCAGCTTTTAGTGCAGCAATGATTCCGGTAGGCGCTTCTGGTCCTTGAACGAGAGTGAGATAAATCACAATCGGAATATGTGGTGCGCGCCTTGCCAGAGTACTCAAAACATCTTTCAAGGCTGCGGCTTGCGGGGAAGTGATGATGCCAATCGTGCGAGGGTGGGTTGGGATCTCACGCTTACGATCTTCATCAAACAAGCCTTCTTTAGCCAACTTCGCTTTAAGTTTTAAGAAGGCTTCATAGAGACCGCCCATTCCGGCGCGTCGCAAAGTTTGAATGGTGAGCTGTATATCGCCTCTAGGGACATACATCGACACATTAGCACTCACCTCAACCAAGTCGCCCGATTGCGGCATGAAACCTACTTGACCATTACGACCCCGGAACATCACACAGCGAACTTGACCTTCCTCATCCTTCAACGGGAAGTACCAATGCCCACTGTCATAGGCTTTGAAGTTCGAAATCTCCCCGCTAACCCAAACAGTATCGAAACGATCCTCCAAAGAGGTCGCAATGGCGCGGTTTAGATCGCCAACTGAGAGAATTTCCCTTGATATTTCCGACATGTTTATCTTAAATTCCCTAAGGAATCAGGGTTAGAAGGCAATAAATATCCACAGAAGCTCATTGGCTCTAGCTTTAAAAAACATAAGTAAGCAATTACTGACCCAAAACGTTTCATAAATCCAACAGTAATTTTTTTATAAGTAACTGATTTATATACTAATTATTGTGCGCTTTTCTTGCTGTACTGCAACACATTTTTAAGCATTTCACTATCAATCAAGGACTTAGGCATCCACTGCAAAAAAGTTTTGCACAGAGTTATCCACAGGCTCGCAACAGAAAAGACTTCTAAAACATAGCTTTAAATGGGCTAAAGTACTGCTCTTATGCACTCCATCTTACTATCCGCTGGCTGGCCTATTTGGCCCTTACTCATCATTTCTATTATCGGCTTAGCCATTGTGATTGAGCGAAGTTGGTATCTACGCCAAGTCCATATTTTTCCCAAAAGCAGCCTGGAGGCTGCTTTTACCCTCACCAATCAAATGGATAGCCAACAATCCGTGGCCGACGTCCAGATCAATCAGTTGGCCCAAATCTCACCTGCTAGCCCATTATTTGCCTGCATTCTCAAAGAAAAACTCCAAGGCCACAGTGCAGACTCAGCACTAGAGGAGCTGCAAGCAGTTGCCCAAAGCACTTGGCTTAAATTTGATCGCTATCTAGGAGCGCTGGCAACAATTGCTACTGTTGCCCCACTCCTCGGCCTGTTTGGCACCGTCGTAGGCATGATCGAAATATTTGGTAGCCAGGGCGCCATCAATGGCAGTGCTGGTAGCCCACAACAATTAGCACACGGCATCTCGGTAGCCCTATACAACACCGCATTTGGCTTGCTCATTGCCATACCAGCACTAGCTTCATGGCGAGGATTGCGAGCGATTGCCAATCAACGACAACGTGAGTGTGAAGAATTTGCACGTCAGATATTTAAAAAACTCTACTCAACTGAATCTAAAAAATGAGTTGGCTAGATTCCCGCGCCCAGAGTACAAAGTCCTTTTCGCTAGGAAGCACATCAGTTTCTACTGAACCAGAAATTAATCTCATCCCATTTATCGATGTACTACTAGTGGTGTTAATCTTTTTAATGATTTCCACCACCTTTACGCGATATCAAGAGCTCGCCATTACTTTGCCAAGCGCTAATGGCAGCGACTCGCAAGCGGAGATTAAGCAAATTCATATTGCCGTGAGTAGAGATGGGCGCTACGCCATTAACGGCAAAGTCACTGATTCTTCTCAACTGAGCAATGCACTCACAAAAGCAAGTTCTGCAGGGGCAAGCAACTTGCAGGTCAATATTGATGCTGATGTCAAAGCACCCCATCAATCAGTCATGACTGCGCTAGAAGCTGCGCGTGATGCAAATCTATCGAATATAGTCTTTAGCAGTCAAACAAAGAAGTAATCTAGCGAATCTGAGTTATGTCTGCCAATCTCCTTCGGAAAGCGCCCCGGTTTTGGGAAAGGCGTGGTCCTACTAGTCTTTTACTGTGGCCTCTCTCTTGCTTGTATGGGGCACTCTTACGTGCTCGCAAACTGATTGCTGATTTGAATCTCGCCAGAGCTCAACCTGCGCCTGTGCCCATCATCATTGTGGGAAATATCCGTGTTGGTGGTACTGGAAAAACTCCAATTGTGATTGCGCTAGCTGAACGCTTAAGCCAACTTGGTTGGAAACCAGGAATTATTAGCAGAGGTTATGGATCCTCCCAGCAAACTTCTCCTCTACTAGTAACAAGTGAATCTGATCCATCCGTTGCAGGAGACGAACCGGTACTCATTGCGAAGCGCACTCACGATCAATTTCCGATTTGGGTTTTTCCACAGCGTCAAAAAAGCATTAGCGCTCTACTCAAGGCGTCACCGCAAGTGAATGTCATCATCAGTGATGATGGCCTGCAACACAGCGGCTTAACTCGCTGGCCGGCACGTGAAGGTGGACGTGATATTGAATTTGTCGTACGCGATGGCCGCAGGGAAGGTAATCGCTTCCTGCTGCCCGCCGGACCATTGCGAGAGCCTGCGAATCGAGATCGAGATGCCACACTCATCACTGGCATCAACACAGCATCAGCCAAGCCTAAAAGCGGGATCCTAGATGAATATTTTTTGGGCCGCAGAGCATTTAACCTAGGAACGTATTTAGGCACGCCTTATCAACTAATCAATTCTGCTAAAACGCTGTCCCTAGAAAGTATTGGTCAACAATACTTACCCAAGAACATCACCGCGATTGCAGGACTGGGCAATCCTGCGCGCTTTTTTGATGATTTAGCCAAACATGGTGTTAATGCTAAACAGATGCCACTACCCGATCACGCCAACTACACGGCCGAGTTTTTTGGTGACATTAAAGCGCAATGTATTTTGATAACTGAAAAAGATGCAGTGAAATGCTCTGGTATTAATGATGACCGCATCTGGGTAGTTCCGATGTCACTTCACCTACCCGACACCCTGATGGAATGGCTAGTCTCCATTTTGCAAAGACCAAATCCTTATCGCTACACTTTGTAACAAGCTTTCAGTCCATAGGCACTAAACTACTTAACAATACAGTTCAACCGATTGAATACACAACATCATGGATAAACGTCTACTCGATATTTTGGCTTGCCCTTTGTGCAAAAGCCAATTGCATCTGGATGCAAATAGGCATGAGCTGATTTGTAAAGCCGATCGCTTAGCCTACCCCATACGCGATGATGTTCCGGTGATGCTAGTTGAAGAGGCGCGTAGCCTCAGCGCAGATGAAGTGCTCTAGCCTCACTTTCAACATCATTTCACAATGAGCAACTCTTCTTCGGCCAACTTGGCTCCAGATTTTTTAGTAGTCATTCCTGCACGACTGGGATCTACGCGGTTACCACGCAAACCACTAGCTAATATTGCTGGCAAACCGATGGTGGTGCAGGTCGCTATACAGGCAAAAAAATCACAAGCTCAAAGTGTAGTGGTCGCTACAGATTTTCCCGAGATTTTGGCAGTCTGCAAGGAGCACCATATTGATTGTTTACTCACCAGCCCCGATCACCCCACTGGTACTGATCGCCTTGCAGAAGTCGCTAGTTTGCTAAAGCTTCCAGATAATGCTCTCATAGTCAATGTGCAAGGCGATGAGCCGCTCATTCCGCCAGAATTGATTAATCAAGTTGCGAAAACATTAGCAGATCATGCTGATTGTGCGATCTCTACAGTAGCAGTTCCGATCGATGATGCCGCCGAAATCAACAATCCCAATGCTGTCAAAGTGGTCCTCAATCGCCATGGGGAAGCGCTGTACTTTTCAAGAGCCCCCATCCCCTTTGTCAGAGATGCAAAAAATACTGATCAAATCGAGCATTTACGTCACTTAGGCATTTATGCCTATCGGGCAGACTTTTTACAGGCCTACGCACGCCTCCTTCCAGCTCCGCCCGAACAAGCTGAGGCACTTGAGCAACTGCGCGCCCTGTGGAATGGTTACAAAATTGCCGTTTATACCGCCCCAGAGACACCCCCTGCTGGGGTTGACACCCCCGAGGATCTGGAACGAATTAGAGGCCTACTGGGCGGCAGCTAGCAAAGGCCAAAATATTTTTGAGGGTGGCATACATTTCTCGGGGATAATCCTAAGCAAAAGAGGCAAGTGATCCCGACGAAATACGGGACAATGTCAGATCTTCTAAGGGGAAAAACAATGCGGTTGATTCTGCTCGGTGCACCTGGTGCTGGAAAAGGCACACAAGCTCAGTTTATTTGCGAAAAATTTGGCATTCCACAAATCTCTACGGGCGATATGTTGCGCGCTGCAGTGAAAGCTGGAACCGAACTGGGCGTTGCTGCTAAAAAAATTATGGATGCGGGCGGCCTTGTTTCCGACGACATCATCATTGGCTTAGTTAAAGATCGCTTAACCCAACCGGATTGCAGCAAAGGTTACTTATTTGACGGCTTCCCAAGAACCATTCCTCAAGCGCAAGCCATGAAGGATGCTGGCGTTCCAATTGATTATGTTTTGGAAATCGACGTTCCCTTTGATGCAATCATTGATCGTATGGGCGGTCGTCGCGTACATCCCGCATCAGACCGTACGTATCACATTAAATTTAATCCACCCAAGGTTGAAGGCAAAGACGACGTCACTGGTGAGGAATTAATTCAGCGTGATGACGATAAAGAGGAAACCGTACGCAAGCGTTTGCAAGTCTATGACGATCAAACCCGTCCACTCGTAGATTACTACTCATCATGGGCTGCGCAAGCTAGCCCAACAGACAAAGTAAAAGCGCCTGCTTATCGCAAAGTAAGCGGCACCGGTAGTGTTGATGACATCACCGCATCGATCTTTGCTGCTCTGAAGTAAATTGGCAAAAAAAGCCTTAATCATCGGCATTACCGGACAAGATGGTGCTTACCTAGCGAAGCACCTTCTGTCTCAAGGCTACGAGGTCACTGGCTCGTCACGCGATGTGATGGCTTCTTCATTTCACAATCTCAATACCCTAGGCATTCGCGCGCAAGTCAAACTGATATCAGTATCGATCAATGACTTTAGAAGTGTCTTTAATGCCATTTCAGCAAGCGAACCCGACGAAATCTACAACCTTGCTGGTCAAACTTCAGTAGGACTATCGTTTGATCAGCCGGTGGAGGCTATTGAGAGTATTGCGATTGGCACCCTGAATATTTTAGAAGTCATTCGCTTACTGAATAAGCCAGTGCGTTTTTATAATGCGGGCTCCAGCGAATGCTTTGGTGACACTGGCAACACACCTGCCAATGAACAAACTCCTTTTGCACCACGTAGCCCCTATGCTGTTGCTAAATCGACCGCGAAGTGGCTCATTAATAGTTACCGCGAGTCTTATGGCTTATATGCCTGTACTGGTATTTTGTTTAATCACGAATCACCACTGCGTCCAGAGCGTTTTGTCACGCAAAAGATTATTGCTGGCGCCGCCAAGATCAAAGCGGGTCAACTCGACAAGTTGCAGTTGGGTAATTTAGATATTTCTCGCGACTGGGGCTGGGCACCAGAGTATGTCAAGGCGATGTGGCTCATGATGCAACTGGATAAACCAGATGATTTTGTCATTGCGACTGGCAGACAAGAGTCTCTCAAATACTTTGTACAAAAATCTTTTGAGTACTTTGATCTCGATTGGCAAAAGTATGTTGAGATTGAGAAGAGCTTCTTCCGTCCCAATGAAATTGTTAGTAGCGTAGGTAATCCAGAAAAAGCCATTAAAACTTTAGGTTGGGAAAAACCTACTGATGTGGATGGCGTGATTAAGATGATGTGCGCCGAAAAGGCTAAATCAATTAAGTACTAAGCATTCTCAATGCTTCTTCACCCAGGATCTCGGTCCTGCTCTTCTAGTCTTCACCCCCTCAAATTACTGGTTTATGTGGCACAGCCATTTATGACCCTTTTCCATTATCGAGTTCTGGGGTAATATTATCTATACCACTCAGTGGTATAGTTTTGCATGCTCAAAAAACGTGTCTTTAAAACCAAATCTTTTGCAAAGTGGATGAAGAAGAATGGTGTTCAAAAACAAGATCTTTTGACGGCAACTCAAGAGATGTCAATGGGTTTGATTGAAGCTGATCTTGGATGTCATGTTTATAAAAAACGGATTGGCATGTCGGGCTCGGGCAAAAGGTCAGGTGCACGAATCATTGTTGCGACTCAATTGATGAGTCGCTGGTTTTTCATATATGGGTTTGCAAAAAATGAGAAATCAAATGTAAGTAAAGAGGAGTTGCTATATTTGCAGGAAGTAGCAAAAAGATTGTTAGATTTAAAAGAAAGAGAAATTGAGATTGCAATTAATGCAAATGAATTAAAGGAGTTAATGGCCGATGAAACATAATAAAAACAGTCGCATTATTCAGGAAATGAAGGAGACAATGTCTGGCCTTCATCGGTCAGGCATCATCACTAAAAAAAGCATGGATGAGTTCCAGGCCTTGCAAAATTTGGACGTGCCACCAATGACACCTACGCGTATTAAACGCTTGAGGGCTAAGAACCATCTTAGTCAAGCAGTTTTTGCACTCACTATCAATACAAGCTTATCAACGGTACAAAAGTGGGAGGCTGGTGACAAGAGCCCTAGCGGAACATCCCTAAAGCTTCTTTCATTGATTGAGAAAAAGGGTTTGGAAGTTGTGCTCTAGAGGGCTTACAACTACTTCAACTCTTTAAGAGCGCTCTCAAAGGATTCAATATCCGCAAAGCTGCGGTACACCGATGCAAAGCGAATATAGGCCACCTTATCCAAGCGCTTGAGCTCGCGCATGACCAACTCGCCAACGCGCTCGCTAGGAATCTCTTTCTCGCCTAGGCTGAGGAGTTTTTCTTCAATACGTCCAATGGATTCATCTACTGAATCAGAAGATACAGGGCGTTTACGTAAAGCCAACTTGATTGAACTAGCCAATTTGTCATGGCTATATTCCACACGACTGCCATTCTTTTTCACAATGGCTGGGAGTACGAGCTCTACCCGTTCATACGTAGTAAAACGCTTATCGCATTTGGCACATCGGCGGCGGCGACGAATGGTATCGCCCTCATCCGATACCCGAGTATCTAGAACCTGGGTATCGTCGTTATGACAAAAAGGGCAGCGCAATGTGGGCTCTTTTCTAGATTGGCTTAGCCATAAACTGGGAAGCGCTTAGTGAGCTCAGCAACTTGTGCGCGAACCTTAGCGATATTGTCTGCATCATTTGGATTATCCAAAACGTCTGCAATGAAATTACCCACTTGCCTTGCTTCAGCCTCTTTAAAACCACGTGTCGTCATTGCTGGTGAACCCAAACGAATGCCGCTGGTCACCATTGGTTTTTCAGGATCGTTCGGGATACCGTTTTTGTTACAAGTGATGTGGGCTTCACCTAAAACACGCTCAGCCTCTTTACCGGTCATTTTCTTGGCACGTAAATCTACCAACATCACGTGCGAATCAGTACCACCAGAAACAATGCGCAAACCACGTGAGATTAAAGTCTCTGCTAATGCCTTTGCATTGGCTACTACTTGTTTTTGATACTCTTTAAAACCAGGTTCTGCAGCTTCTTTGAACGCTACCGCCTTAGCAGCGATTACATGCATTAAAGGACCACCCTGTAAGCCTGGGAAGACTGCAGAGTTAATCGCTTTCTCATGCTCCGCCTTCATCAAAATGATGCCGCCACGAGGGCCACGCAAGCTCTTGTGAGTTGTCGATGTCACGATGTCAGCATGGGGCACTGGATTTGGATAAACACCAGCAGCAACCAGGCCTGCATAGTGAGCCATATCCACCATAAAAATCGCGCCCACTTCCTTGGCTAATTTACCAATACGCTCAAAGTCAATTTTCTTGGAGTATGCAGATGCACCAGCAATGATCAATTTTGGCTTGTGCTCACGAGCTAAACGCTCCATTTGCTCGTAATCAATTTCTTCGTTCTTATCTAAACCATAGGCAATTGGATTGAACCACTTACCACTCATGTTCAATGCCATGCCGTGCGTTAAGTGACCGCCTTCTGCTAAGCTCATTCCCATAAAGGTATCGCCTGGCTTTAAGAAGGCCAAGAAAACCGCTTGGTTGGCAGAAGCGCCGCAATGGGGTTGCACGTTTGCAGCCTCAGCACCAAACAGTGCTTTGACGCGATCAATCGCCAATTGCTCAGCCACGTCGACAAATTCACAACCACCGTAGTAACGCTTACCTGGATAACCTTCAGCATACTTATTGGTTAACTGAGAACCTTGGGCAGCCATCACTGCTGGTGAGGTGTAGTTCTCAGAAGCAATCAGCTCAATATGGTCTTCTTGACGCTGGTTTTCATTCTGAATGGCTTCCCATAATTGGGGATCGGTTTTGGCTAAAGTGTTCTGACGGTCAAACATGGCAATAATCCTGAAAAAGTTGGATTACTAAGGAGATTAACTTAGTAAAATCAACCTACATCATACAAAATCCACCATGACCACCACACAAGATCTCTCCTTCCTCTCCCTAGTCCTCAATGCCAGCCTATTAGTGCAGTTGGTAATGCTGTTATTGCTGGGCATGTCCATCGCCTCCTGGACCATTATTTTCAAAAAAACGGCTGTTTTAAGGGGGGTTAGACAGGATACAGAGCGTTTTGAGCGCGACTTTTGGGCAGGCGGAGGACCTCTGAACACCCTTTTAGAAGCTGCACACCGTAATACCCGTAGCGATGCCGTTCTAGAACACATCTTTGAAGCCGGGATGCAAGAGTTCTTGAAAGTGCGTGAAATCGATGCCGCTCGAAGGGCCATGAAAGCGACTTATCATAGGGAAATGGACGGCTTAGAGGCAAACCTACCGTTCCTAGCATCCGTCGGTTCAGTTTCACCCTACATTGGCCTATTTGGCACCGTATGGGGGATCATGCATTCCTTCCGGGGTTTGGCAAACGTCCAAAACGCCACCCTCTCAGCTGTGGCTCCTGGCATTGCAGAAGCCTTGATCGCGACAGCCATTGGTTTGTTTGCTGCAATTCCAGCAGTGGTTGCTTACAACCGCGCAGCAACTGATGTGGATCGCTTAGCCATTCGTTTTGAAACTTTTATTGAAGAGTTCACGAATATTTTGCAACGCCAAAGTGCTGGACGCTGATCGGATCCCCTAAGTTATGGCCGCATCTCCACTTCGAAAATCAAAACGTCGGGCAATGGCCGACATCAACGTAGTACCTTACATCGATGTGATGTTGGTCTTGCTCGTGATCTTTATGGTCACCGCGCCGATGGTCAATCCTGGGGTTGTGAATCTACCAACCGTTGGCGGCGCTAAAGTACAAGCACTTCCGCCAGTGTTCTTAACCATTGATGCCGATGAAAACATCATTGTCAGAAAAGATGGTGAGCCAGTGCAAAAACTCAACCCCTTTGAGCTGGGTGCCTTTGCCAGATCACAAGCAGAAAAATCTGCTGATCAACCCATCGTATTGGCAGCAGATAAGTCCATTAAATATGAGACCGTCATGAATGTGATGTCTAAGCTCAAAGAAAACGGTGTTAAACGTGTAGGCCTTGCAGTCAAGAGCCAATAAGGCTGCTTAGCTTTTGTATTGATTCATGAATAGCGCGACTTCTTACCCATCACCGCTCTCGCCTTTTAAACGGGGTCGACAAAATCAGCTCTCCAAGCAGGAGAGCACTAAACGCGCATTTACGTTCTCACTCATTGCCCACTTAGGTTTGTTAGCATTTTTAATGATTGGCATTAGTTGGAATAATAGTACTCCTGCAGGTGTTGAAGTAGAGCTATGGGATTCGACACCACAAATTCAGACCCCTCCAGAGCCTGAAGTCAAAACCATTATCAAAGAAGAGGCAGCTGATATTGCCGTCAAGGAAAAGAAGCTTGAAAAAGAACCGCCTAAAAAAGAAGTGGTGAAAGAAAAACCAAAAACACAAACCCCTCCGCCAAAAGAAAAAGAAAAGCCAAAGAAGGAAGAAGCTAAAAAAGTAGAGCCACCAAAAGCTCTCTCACCTGCAGAAACCAAAGCCAACGCTGCGGCTGAAAAAGTGCGCGCTGATCAATTAGCTAGATTGCGTGCAGCAGCTGGCGCCGAAGGTGGTCGTGGCGGTACAGTCGGTAGTGGTGTTGGCGGTGGTGGCAATGCTCCTCCTGGCTGGACCGATAAAGTCATTAAGAAAGTCAAACCTTTCATTGTCTATAACCCAGAATCCATCAGCGGTAACCCAGCGGCAGTTGTCTTGGTGACACTCGCGCCTGATGGAGCTATTTTGAGTACCAGTATTCAAACTTCTAGTGGCAATACGGGGTGGGATCGCGCCGTCCTTCTAGCACTCTCTCGTGCAGAGAGTCTGCCAAAAGACGACAATGGCAAAATTCCACAACGCGAAGTGAAGTTGACTTTTAAACCCAAGGACTAATGCATGTTGCAGTTGATGAAAAAGCATCTTTTCAAATCAATCCTATCAAGCGCAATCGGATTTGCGCTACTCGTGGTTTCTGCAAACCCTGCCTTAGCCCAGATGAATATTGAAATTACCGGCGTTGGTCAATCACTCTACCCGATCGCAGTAATGCGCTTTAAAGATGAAAGTAAATTACCAACCAGCATTTCAGAAATTATTCGTCAAGACCTAGCACGAAGTGGTTACTTTAAGAATACTGAAAATGGTAACGCCGTTGAGAGTGACGATGGCACTCCCAATTACAAATCCTGGGCAGCACGTGGAGCTGATGCCTTGGTTGTCGGCTCGGTAATTCAAACCGGCAACGCCCAATATGAAATTCATTACAAGCTGTTTGACATTCGTAAATCGCTCAGTCTTGGCGGCTTAAAGCTCGACTCAAGCGTCGATAATTTGCGCTCCGCCGCCCACAAAATTGCAGACGACATTATCTTTAAGCTACTGGGTGAGCGTGGCGTATTTTCTACCCGTCTGTCTTATGTCATCAAAGATGGAAAACGCTATCGCCTAGTCATCTCGGATGCTGATGGTCAAAACATTCGCAATGCCATGAATAGTAGTGAGCCTATCATTTCTCCATCCTGGTCTCCTGATGGCAAGAAAGTAGCATATGTTTCTTTTGAGGATCGCAAGCCGGTGATTTATGTTCACGAGCTCGCAACAGGCCGTCGCATCTCCCTGTCCAATCAAAAGGGAAACAACAGCGCGCCCGCATGGTCGCCTGATGGTAAAAAACTAGCGATCTCTTTATCGAAAGACGGTAATACACAAATTTACGGTATTAATGCAGATGGCTCTGGATTACATCGCCTGACTCGTGGCAGCACGATTGATACTGAACCCCAGTACTCTGCTGATGGTCGCTATATTTATTTCACGAGCGATCGCGGTGGCAATCCGCAAATCTATCGCATGAGCGCTGAAGGTGAGCAGGCTGAAGGCGCTAAGCGAGTGACCTTCAAGCAAGGTTTTGTGACATCACCGCGTATCTCACCTGACGGAAAATATTTAGCCTACATCGCCAATGTTGGCGGAGCGTATCGACTTTATATTCTCAATTTAGCCACTGGGGATGCACAGGCTCTTACAGATGGCAGCAGTGATGAGTCTCCCTCATTTGCGGCGAATGGTCGTTATGTCCTTTATTCAACAAAGGTTAATGGCAAGCGAGTATTGGCAGCCGTGTCAGTGGATGGCAACTCTAAGCAAGTATTAAGCATCCCGGGGTCAGATGTCCGTCAGCCCTCCTGGGGTCCTTTTATGGACTAAATGCCCATTTTCAGGGCTAAAAGAAGCACTTTTCTTATTCTTGAGGGCATAATATTAGTCATTGGCTCAAACTTTGTGGGCATCTTATTTAGTTTGTAGGAAAAGGAAAAATCATGACAGTTTCTATTGCACGCCGTGTTGCTACCCTGGCAATTATTGGAACAGCAGCATTTTTGATGGCAGCCTGCTCTAGCGTTAAATTAGACGATGTAGATGGCGCAAACGGTAGTGGCAGCGATAACGGAAACTTTAGTGCGCAACCTTGGAATGATCCTAAGAGCCCTTTATTTGAGAAGAGTGTTTATTTTGGTTTTGATGAATACACCGTTCAGACGAAGTACCAAAAAATGTTGTCTGCTCATGCAAGCTACTTAAAAGCCAATCCAAAACAAAAAATCATCATTCAAGGCAGTACCGATGATCGTGGCACAGCCGAGTACAACTTGGCATTGGGTCAACGCCGTTCAGATGCCGTTCGTAAATCATTGAACTTGATGGGTGTTTCTGATGACCAAATGGAAGCAGTGAGCTTTGGTAAAGAAAAGCCAAAAGCTGAAGGCGATAACGAAGCTGCTTGGGCAGAAAATCGCCGCGCTGACATTGTTTACATCACTAATTAAATGAGCTCTTCAGTTCATGCTATCAAACAAACGCTCTCACGAGCGTTTTGTTTAAGTGTAGCCGTCGTATGTCTAGGTGCATCTAATAGCGCTTGGGCACTATTTTCTGACGACGAAGCTCGCAAAGCTATTCTTGACCTGCGTAAAAGCCTAGCCACTACACAGCTAGAGATGCAAAGCCAGATTGATAAACTCAAGGCAGACAATGCTGAGTTGCGCGGCAAAATTGAAGATCTCGAGAAGCAAAGCGAGGATATCAATAACAGCCAAAAAACTTACTATCAAGATCTCGATACTCGTTTAGGCAATTTTGAACCCCGCACTGTGACCATCGAAGGCGTGAGCGGCATCGTTCAACCAAGTGAGAAAAAAGCATACGACGATGCGCTCAAAGCATTTCAAGCGGGTAATCTGAAAAAGGCAGACGACAGTTTTTCTGCATTTGTCGCCAAATATCCTAAGAGCCCTTACTTACCGCTTGCGCTCTATTGGAGTGGTAACAGCAAGTATGCCAACAAGGAATATGCTGGCGCTATTAGTCAATTGCAAAGCCTCATTAAACGATTCCCAACTCATCCACGCATTCCAGCGGCAATGGTGACCTTAGGTAACTCGCAGCTGGAAAGCGGCAATAAGGCAGCAGCTAAGAAAACATTTAGTGAGATTATTGCTAAATATCCTGATACCGATGCAGCAAAAGATGCGCAGCAGTTACTTGCTGCGACAAAGTAATTTCTTTCAATTATTCCATGTCAACGCTGACAGCTGCATTTGAGAATCTTGCTCCACGCAAATCCGGCGCCCCAGCCGTCATTCTGTTTTCTGGTGGATTAGATTCCACTACTGTGCTTGCCCTGGCAAAAGACTTAGGCTATACGCCTTATGCCCTCTCAGTAGGCTACGGACAAAGACATTCATCCGAACTAGCTGCAGCAAAACATATTGCCAAGCAAATTGGTGTTGCAAGACATGAAGTAGTGAATCTCGATTTAACCCGTTTTGGTGGGTCTGCTCTGACTGATTCTTCTATTGCTGTTCCGACAGCACCAGGCAAGGATCAAGAAATTCCAGTGACCTATGTGCCTGCACGCAATACCATTTTGTTATCACTCGCCCTGGGTTGGGCAGAAGCTCTTGGTGGATTAGACGTTTTCTATGGCGCCAATTCGGTTGACTACTCAGGCTATCCAGACTGTCGTCCAGAGTATGTTGCTTCTTTTGAAGCTATGGCTAACTTAGCCACTAAGGCTAGCGTAGAAGCAACTAATAATGAAAATCGCTTTCGGGTGCATGCTCCGATCATTAACCTGACTAAAGCTCAGATCATTCAACTTGGCAGCACGCTCGGCGTTGATTACTCTCAAACAGTTTCCTGCTATCAAGCTAATGATTTAGGCGAAGCTTGTGGCCAATGTGAATCTTGCCGCTTACGTCAGGCTGGCTTTGCGCAAGCCAATGTCGCCGACCCTACTCGCTACCGCAAAAGCAAGTAAGCGAAATAAATAAACACTTCTTCTTTATAGCGAAATGGTTTATTTCGCTTGAGTCTCAAGCATGCGCGCCACGTAGCGTGCAATCAAATCAATCTCTAAATTCACCGCATCACCCTGCTTTAGCTTGCCCAAAGTAGTATTTTCTAATGTATGCGGAATAATGTTGATATCCACAATACAAGTGCTTGCCCTATCCTCTGTTTGATTGACTGTCAGCGATACACCGTTAACCACAATGGAGCCTTTGTAAGCCAAAAATGGAGCAAGCTCTTTAGGCGCCTCAATGCGCAATAACCAAGAACCATAATCGTCTTGAGCCACCCGCGCAAAGTGCGCCACCTTACCAACGCCATCTACATGCCCACTGACTAAATGTCCGCCAAGACGATCATTAAGACGCAAGGCTTTTTCTAAATTGACTGGGCCCACCTTGTCTAAGCCCACTGTTTTATTCAAAGATTCACGAGAGATATCCAAAGCGAAGGTATTACCTTCAAATTGAGTGGCTGTCATGCAAGCACCCTGAATAGCAATACTGTCACCCAAAGCAACATCATCCAAGTAACCGACGGGCACTTCCACAATTAAATGCATGCCATCGCCCATAGCTTGAACACTTGTGATTTGACCAATGGCAGTAATGATTCCGGTAAACATTGAGTAATTTTAGTTCTTTATCAGACGCAGCCTTAAATCAGCCCCAATCAGACTCTGATCAATGATCTGCCAGTCTTGGCGCTCAGACAATGTTGCAAGGTCCACATTGGCCATCCCAATACCAACACCGATCATAAAAGGAGCGTAATACAACAGTAGCTCATCAACACAATGCTCTCTGAGCATCGATCCATTGAGCTTAAAGCCAGACTCAATATGAATCTCATTCATCTGACGATCTTTTGCAAGATAAGAGAATAATTCGGGTAGATCTACTTTTCCAGAAGGGTTAGGCATTTCAATTACCTCAACCCCCATCGCTTGGAGAGTACGCGCTTTTTCTTGCAGCTCAGAATGAGCGATCTTGGCGCAAACAATAATGACGCCAGACTGATCAATATGTTTGAGAATTTGAGCTGTAAGCGGTGTCTCCAATTTAGAATCGATAATGATTTTCCAAGGCTGCCGCTGTGTCTGTACCTCTCTGACGTTCAACAAAGGATCATCCTCTTTAACCGTGCCCACACCTGTCACAATGGCACAGGCTTGCGCGCGCCAGTGATGACCATCAGCTCTTGCCAAAGGTCCTGTGATCCATTGACTCTGTCCGTTTGGCAAAGCTGTTTTTCCATCGAGACTTGCAGCGATCTTCATGCGCACCCATGGCAAGCCACGCGTCATTCTGGAAATAAATCCTCGATTTAATGCAGTAGCTTCTACTTCCATCAAACCACATTGCACCTCAATGCCCGCGGCCTTTAATCTTTCCAACCCTTTTCCACAAACTAAGGGATTGGGATCAGACATTGCAGCAATCACTTTTGCAGGTCTAGCCGCAATCAATGCATCCACGCAAGGGGGTGTACGACCAGTGTGATTACAAGGCTCTAAGGTAACGTAAACAATTGAGCCTACAGCATCCTTACCACTGGCTTTTACATCTGATAGCGCTTGAATCTCTGCATGAGGTCCGCCCACTTGTTGAGTAAATCCACGGCCAATCACTTGTCCATCTTTGACGATGACGCAACCTACCCGTGGATTGGGATTAGCTAAATAGAGGGCCTTGTGAGCTTGGTCTATTGCCTCGCCCATCCATTGGTGATCAACTGCGCTGTACATGGGTCTATTAAACCATTCAATGGCAATTCTTGACATCTCTTGCTGGATCGCAGATGCGCCAGCGCCCACCACTACTCAAAATCAACTGCCGCTCTAGGTTGTCGCTACGGCGATGGCGCAAGATCAGGCGGTTTGCGACAAAACCACCTTGAGCGGTCTTAGCTGCCCCAGCGGCGTTAAATCCAATGCCAGATTTACCTGAGTGGGGGTCAACAAAATGCCTGCCTCCACCCCTAAAAAAGACGGGTTCGATAGAACCCTGTGTGAGCCAAACCTTGTCTTTAGTGGCGACAACCCAACCTTGATCCCATGAATCTTGAAGACGCGGCATAATCCGCGTAGATTGGCCAAGATGTATTGCCTGCCCTCGTGCAAAGTGCGCATGCGCAGTGAAGCGCCTTGCAATAGTATTGATTTCACGGATAGCAATCTGCTCTTGCAGAAGTGGCATCGTCATGGTCACCATGATGGTGACCATGAAAACTACTGCCATCATCTCTAAAAGACTCATGCCCTTTTGGGTATCTGTCTGCAATATTCATTACTCAAATGCTTGACGCCAATTTAAGCGAGTCACCATATTCATTTTTTCATCCACCACCACATGAATTTCAATAGCAGGCGTTTGCTTGCTTGTAATACACCAATAGTTTTTTCCTAGAGACTCAATAAAACAATCATTCACCTTGATTGCTGATAAATTTGTCAGGTTTTTCTCACATTCAATGACTGATTGCTCGGCAGCCATCAAGTTTTTCTGTGAGGCCTCAATAGTCGCAAGCTCAAATATACGAAGTGCTGTAGTTCGCTCTAAATACAGCAGCAATGATGAGCACAGCAGTAGCAAAGAAATCACCCAGGCTAGAATCATGAGGGGTTTCTGGTGCTAAAGGTTCGCTCCACAGATTTGTGAATCTTGGCGCCATCGGTCATCTCTAACTTAACCCGAAAAACCCTTTGCAGCGCCCCCGCTGGTCCGCCAGCAAGCTCTTCAATATTCAGGTGGCCAACTCCACTCATGAGAGTAGTGTTTTGCAATCTCCCCTGACGATCTAAGGACTGACAAATCAATGAACCGCCCCTGGGCTGTGCGCCTTTAGCAAGACCTGCTTGTCTATCAACCATAAAGCCTTGTAACGCTAAGTCTTTTTTCGTACGATCAGCACTTAAAATATTTCCAAGGCAATCAAAATCTATTCCATCAGACAACTCATGTCTGATCGTGAGCGAATCAGAGCCTTGATATCCTGATCGCTTTTGAACTACGATCATATTGGCACCATCTAACTGATTGATTTTTTTCATAGATTTAATATTTCGATAGCCTGCTATCCGAATCGCTCTTCCAATTAACTCAAGAGCACGCTCTGCCTCAAAAACCATTAGCTGGGTTTTCTCAAATTCAATTTGTTTATGCGCAAGCTGAGCACTAGTTTGCAATAGCGGGGCGAGCAAAATACCGCACAGAGCAATGCCGATGAAACACTCCAGAAGACTCATGGGTTCTTATAAACTCCTATTGACCCCGATAAACCCGGAAACGCTCTTGAGTTTCATAAACATCTAAAACTTTCCTTAAATTCACTTGCTTAGCTTCTTGGGCAAGAAAACGCAGACTAATCGTTTGATAGACATTTACGGAAGCCAACCAAGCACCCAGAATCAGGCTCATGGCCACTAAAGCCTCTAGCAAAATGAATCCCTTGGACTGTTTTGGGCGCATGACCTATTTTTTCAAGTTCGAACTCTTGCCAAAAGAGGATTCTGAGGGCTCTTGTGTCAGAAAGTCGGGATATTGCTGTGAGAGTGAACGACATTCTCCTGCTCGGCTTAAAATAGAGGGCTATGCCAAATACCCTAGCCTCCACCGAAGAAATCATTGCCGAGATGCGTGCTGGCAAGATGGTCATCCTTGTTGATGAAGAAGATCGCGAGAATGAGGGTGATCTTGTTCTAGCTGCCGACCATGTCAGCGCTGAAGCGGTCAATTTCATGGCAAAGCATGGTCGTGGTCTGATTTGTCTCACACTCACTCGTGATCGCTGTCAGCAGCTTAATTTGCCCTTAATGGTTCGCGATAACGGCACTTCTATGGGTACTAACTTCACGGTTTCGATTGAAGCAGCCAGTGGAGTAACTACTGGAATCTCTGCGGCAGATCGCGCCCTCACCATTAAAACTGCAGTAGCGCCCAATGCTAAGCCTAGCGATCTAGTTCAACCAGGACACATCTTCCCTTTAATGGCTCAGCCAGGAGGCGTATTAATTCGCTCTGGACATACTGAAGCCGGCTGTGATTTGGCTGCAATGGCCGGCTGCTCACCTACCGCTGTCATCTGTGAAATCATGAAAGATGATGGCAGCATGGCTCGCTTGCCTGACTTAGTGGAGTTTGCTAAAGAGCATCAACTCAAAATTGGCAGTATTGCTGATTTGATTCAATACCGCAGTCAACATGAGAGCATGGTGGTTCGTGAAGGTACGTGTCAATTTTCAACTCCTTGGGGTAAGTTTGAAGGCATCATTTACCGCGATACCCCTAGCTCATGTGTACACATTGCGCTAGTCCATGGCAAACCCTCTGACGCCAAGGAAACATTAGTGCGTGTGCATGAGCCAGTCACTGTTTTAGATTTCTTGGAATCAGACCTCAGCACCCATTCGTGGCCTCTGGCACAAGCCTTACAACAGATTGCTGCTGCACCAGCAGGCGTAGCCGTATTGCTGAATGCAGCAGGCATTGCTGCGCCTAATGATGCGGATTGGTTGGCCCAGTTTCAGAAGCTCAATCAAACCCATGATGAGGCAAGCAAACCCTTAGCTCGCAAAACGGATTTCAGAAGCTACGGTATTGGCGCTCAAATCCTCAAAGATATCGGCGTTGGGAAAATGCGCCTACTAGCTAAACCAAGTCCTGTGCCTAGCCTATCTGGCTACAAACTGGAAGTCACTGGCTACACTCCTTATGATCGAGCCACCATTCAAACCAAATAATATTATTTAGAAAAATGACTAACTCAAACAATGACTTCGTAGGAGTATTAGAGGCAGACCTCAATGGCCAAGATTTACGAATTGGCATCGTGCAAGCGCGCTTTAATGAAGATCATTGTGTAGCCCTGACTAATGCCTGCATCAATGAATTACTCGCATTAGGCGTTGCCCAGTCTGATATTAAATTAGTCACTGTTCCAGGTGCTCTAGAGATTCCTTTCGCGCTCCAAAAATTAGCCCAAACTGATGAGTTCGATGGTCTAGTTGCTTTAGGCGCTGTCATCCGCGGTGAAACATATCACTTTGAACTGGTTTCGAATGAGTCTGCTGCAGGTATCTCGCGTATCTCGATTGACTCTGGTTTGCCAATTGCCAACGGCGTACTCACCTGCGACACTGACGAACAAGCGTATGCTCGTGTAGAAGTTAAAGGTGCGGATTGCGCCAAAGCAGTTGTTGAAATGGCAAACCTTGCCTTAGCTCTCACACCAGATTTAGATATCGAATATAACGCGGGTCAAGAGTAAGCCCTATGTCAAAAGTCAATTTGAACAATCCTGTTATTACCTCTACCAAAGATGCGGATAGCAAGTCAGCAGCGCCAAAGCGCTCTCTGACCCCGCGTCGTCGTGCTCGTGAATACGCCCTGCAAGGTGTGTATCAAAGTCTCGTGGTGCGCCGTGCCGGCAGCCTTCCCAACAGCGCAGCCATTGCTAAACAGCTTGCAGAAGATCCTGCGTTTAAACGCTGTCAGTTAGATCTCTTTCAAGGAATCTTTCAAGGCGTCCTAGACCGCACTGATGAACTAGAGGCAATCATTACCCCGGCCCTAGATCGTCCGATTAATGAGCTATCCCCTGTCGAGCATGCCGCCCTTCTGATCGGCACTTATGAACTGGCAGCTGATCTCTCTGTTCCTTACAAAGTAGCGATTAATGAAACTGTGGAATTAGCTAAAACTTTTGGCGGCACTGATGGCCATAAATACGTTAATGGCGTTTTAGACCTCTTGGCTCAACAACTCCGCAGTACCGAAACTGGGGCAAGCTAACAACGCTAACCCAATCCAAGAGCCCCTAGCCGCCTTGGTTTAGGGGCTTTTTACGTTATAAGAGATAAGAGATAAAATCATTGCAACTATTGGTATTCCAATACACCTAATAATTGGTCAGGTTCATCATGCAAAAAATGGATATTCGTAGCTTTCTAAAAGATCACCAGCTTTTTAAAGAGCAGGCTTTTATTAATGGGAAATGGATTGATTCTCAGAGTCGCTTTGATGTGACCAACCCAGCTACCGATGAGCTCATTGCGTCAGTTAGTAATCTTGGAAGCGCAGAGGCTGAGCTAGCTATTGCTGCCGCAGAAAAAGCGCTTCCCGCATGGCGGAGCAAGACTGCCAAAGAACGTGCTCATATCATGCGCAAATGGTTTGAGCTTATCACTGAGAATACCCAAGACCTCGCCACGCTCATGACTTTGGAGCAAGGCAAGCCATTGGCAGAAGCAGGCGGAGAAGTAATTTATGGTGCTTCATTTGTAGAATGGTTTGCTGAAGAAGCGAAACGCGTCGCTGGCTCTATTCCGACGACGACTTGGGGTGATAAGCGCATGATGGTTCTCAAGCAACCCATCGGCGTTTGCGTAGCGATTACTCCCTGGAATTTTCCTATTGCCATGATTACTCGCAAAATTGCCCCCGCTCTAGCAGCTGGCTGCACGATTGTAATTAAACCAGCAGAACTTACCCCGCTATCCGCTTTGGCTCTTGCTGAGTTAGCTATTCGTGCTGGCATTCCAGATGGTGTTATTAATATTTTGACAGCAGACGCACAGCAATCCATCGTGATTGGCAAAACACTTTGCGCATCACCTACTGTACGCCACCTCTCATTTACTGGATCGACTGAGGTTGGTCGCATTCTCATGGAACAATGTGCGCCTACCGTCAAAAAAGTGGCTCTCGAATTAGGTGGTCATGCTCCGTTCATTGTGTTTGAGGATGCTGATATTGATGCAGCAGTGAGTGGAGCAATTGCGTCTAAGTTTAGAAACTCTGGTCAAACCTGTGTTTGCGCCAACCGTTTTTATATACACAAAAAAGTACATGATGAATTTGTAGAGAAATTTGCAAAAGCAATTACCAAAATTAAAGTTGGTAATGGCATGGAACCAGGCGTCACTCAGGGCCCCTTGATCGAGACTGCCGCATTAGTCAAAGCAGAGAAACATGTCGCTGATGCGATCAGCAAGGGAGCCAAGCTGGTAACTGGTGGCAAACCAACCACTCCAGGTAAAAACTTTTACGAGCCAACCATTTTGTCCAACGTCAATAGCGATATGCTCATCACCCAAGAAGAAACGTTTGGACCAGTTGCCCCTGTCATCCCCTTTGAGACCGATGAGGAAGTAGTTAAATTAGCGAACAATAATCCCTTCGGTCTGGCATCGTATTTTTATAGCCGAGATATTGGTCGGGTATGGAAAGTAGCTGAAGCCCTTGAATACGGTATGGTGGGCGTAAACACTGGCCTGATTACCAATGAAGTAGCTCCTTTTGGGGGAGTCAAACAATCAGGCTTAGGTCGGGAAGGTAGTGTCTACGGTATGGATGAGTACTTAGAGATGAAGTACGTCTGCGTAGGTCTCTAACAGCTTTACTTTCAGCAGATACTTAGATTTTCTTGTAAACCAAGTCCCACACACCGTGGCCCAGCTTGATACCACGGTTCTCAAACTTCGTAACAGGGCGATATGCTGGTCGCTGCACATAGCCAGCATGCTCGCTACTTAATTGCGCAGCGCTAGGTTTAAATTCATTTGAATCTTTTTCAGTCGAGTCCTTGGCAATATCTTCACTCGTAAAAGTCTCTAATTTAATGAGCTCGCTAGAGGTATTTTTTAGAGCTGGTTCTGCATTGAGCACTAAGAGCATTTGCTCGGCATAGTTATGCCAGTCTGTAGCGAGATGTAAATAAGCACCTTGCCTTAATCGGGAGACCAAAAGCTTTACAAATGACGATTGAATCAAGCGGCGCTTATGATGCCGTTTTTTATGCCATGGGTCAGCAAAATAAATATGAATACCATTCAAAGCATCTGGAGCAATCATGTTCTCGAGTACTTCAACCGCATCATGGCGAATCAAACGTAAATTGGTGAGGCGATTTTCACCAATGAGTTTGAGTAAAGCACCAACCCCCGGAGGGTGCACCTCAATCGCTAAAAAATCATCTTCACCGCGAAGAGCGGCAATTTTGGCAGTCGTCTCACCCATACCAAAACCGATTTCTAAAATCTTGGGTTTAGTAGACCCCTCAAAGGCAGCTATTAAGTCGAGAACTTGATTTTGATATGGCAGCAAAAAGCGTTGGCCTAGCTCGTCAATAGCACGCTGTTGGCCAGCAGTAGTTCTACCAGCCCTCAGAACAAATGAGCGAATACGCTCAAAGTGTCGACCTGTATCTTTGGAGTCTTTCTTAGCAGCTTCTTGAGTCAACTTAGGCTACAACTTTCCTAAAGTAAGCAATCGTTTCCTTGAGACCATCTTCTAGATTGACCTTCGGTTGCCAACCAAGCTTTAACTTGGCTAATTCAATATTGGGCTGACGCTGTTTGGGATCGTCTGATGGCAAAGGCTGGTGAATAATCTTTGATTTACCGCCAGATAGCTTTAATACAGTTTCAGCCAACTGCAACATCGTGAACTCGCCTGGGTTGCCAATATTCACCGGCCCTGTAAAGCCTTGTTCTGAGTTCATCATTCTGACCATAGCATCAATTAAGTCATCTACGTAGCAAAAACTTCTGGTTTGCTGGCCATCACCATAAATGGTGATGTCTTTACCTTGCAGGGCTTGCACAATAAAGTTACTCACGACACGACCATCATTAGGGTGCATACGTGGGCCATAGGTATTAAAGATACGAACTACCTTAATGTCTAATTTGTGCTGGCGATAGTAATCAAAAAAGAGGGTCTCAGCACAGCGCTTACCTTCGTCATAGCAAGAACGAATACCAATCGGATTTACCTTACCCCAATAATCTTCTGGCTGAGGGTGGACCTCAGGATCGCCATACACTTCGCTAGTAGAGGCTTGCAAAATACGGGCGCGCGTTCTTTTTGCCAAACCCAGCATATTGATTGCACCATGCACACTGGTCTTGGTCGTTTGCACTGGGTCATATTGATAATGCACTGGTGAAGCTGGGCAAGCCAAGTTATAAATCTGGTTTGTTTCCACGTAGAGCGGGAAAGTCACATCGTGACGCATGAGCTCTAAGCGTGGATTGGGCAATAAATGCTCAAGATTTGCCTTGGATCCCGTGAAATAGTTATCTACCATTAATACATCATTATCCTCTTTCAAGAGTCGCTCAGTAAGATGTGATCCTAAAAAACCAGCGCCACCAGTGATGAGGATTTTGTTTATAAAATAATTAGTCAATAAAAGATTAATAGTTTCTTGGAGCGCTCCAACCGGCTGATCTATAGGCATAAACCACTTCAGCTAAAACGATGGATAAGGATGTCATGAAGGATATCAGGCCAAGCACAAAGGTCCAAATGACATAAGTAGTTTGAAGTGAGTGCACTGCACCTGCTTGGAAGAAAAACAGTTCCAGCACAGTTAAGGAGATAAATACACCACACTAAGAACATCAAAGAAAATTGCAGCGGTACATAAGCGTCCACGAATCATTGCCTCATTTGCTTCTTTTTGCATATGCTCAATCATGTACTGATCTGCAATATCACCAGAGTGCAGGGCCTTCTGAATTGCTCGCATCCGATCGACGGTTCTAGCCAGACGACCAGAAATTGCATTAATTAATGTTGCAACTGCAGTTAACAAAAATACCAGGGCCAGTGCTAGCTGAATATTGTTGGTGATTGCGTCAATAGATACATCCATATTCAATTCCGGGATTTTTAAATGATTGAATAAATTAATGCGACCAAGCAATTAAGCCACTAACACTAAATGAGGTAATCAAAACTAGTAAACCAAAAGCGATACGGTACCAGGCAAATGGAATAAAGTTATGATGAGCAACATAGTGAATTAGCCAGCGCACGCAAACAAACGCTGAGATAAACGCCGCTATAAATCCCACTGCAATCGCAACACTATAGTCAGCAGAAATGGTTACTGGATTTTTCCAAAGCTTGAGTAACTCATAAGCTGTTGCGCCGCCAATCACAGGGATGGCCATAAAGAAAGAAAACTCTGTTGCTACAGTGCGCGGCAAACCAAAGAGCATGCCCCCAATAATGGTGGCGCCTGAACGAGAAGTCCCAGGAATCAGCGCAGCACATTGGGCTAAACCCACTTTGAATGCATCTAAATAAGAGAGGTCATCTACAGACTGAATGTAGCTCTTCGCGGCATTGATTTTTTCCTGGCGACGCTCGGCCCAAAAAATAATCAAAGCGCCCACAATGAATGCCATAGCAACCGGTATCGGGGCAAATAAAACCGCTTTTATATGCTTACCAAAAAGAAAACCTAAACCCATTGCCGGGGCTGAGGCAATCAATAAATTGACAACAAAACGACGAGAATTTGGGCTAGTCAAAACAGATGAGGCAACTTTGATGAGCTTTTGGCGAAACTCCCAGCAAACCGCCAAAATGGCACCAAACTGAATAATGACCTCGAAAGCCTTACCTCGCTCATCATTAAAATCGAGCAAATCTCCGACCAAAATAAGATGCCCCGTACTGGAGATCGGCAAAAACTCAGTCAAGCCCTCGACAACACCCAAAATGACTGCTTTTAGCAACAATATAAGATCCATCCCCGAATTTTATAGGTTTATGAAGAGTGCAAGCTTATTTGGCAAAATTGGGCTGAAAAAACCAATAAAAGTGATTTGGCCTTAAACTTCCTGCATCCAAAAAGTAAATGAATTTGATGACCCCAGCCCGTTTTTGCCTTTCTAGACTAAGCATTCTTGGCTTGATCCTTAGTCAGGCACTTGGTCTTCAATCCTGGAGTTCGTCTGCCCTAGCCCAAAGTGCGAACGGCACTCGCCCGGCGCTACCAACGCCAGTTAGCCCCTCTTCCCTGATTGGGCTTGAGCAGCCACCGCAAATGTCTTCTTTGCCAAGCAAAACTGCACTACCAGATAGTCCGGCGCCGTCAAATCTTCGAGGCGCCAATGAAAACAACACCAAAGGGCAACTGACAGATTTAATTCAGCTTTACCAAGAGGCTGCTTTTAGCGATCCCGTTCTCAATGCTGCTCGCTTTAATTATCAAGCTAGTAAAGAGTTGTATTGGCAAGGTTTATCACTACTCTTGCCGCAAGCATCCGCATCACCCGGAGGGACCCGTTATTACCAACATGGTGTTGGGCAAACAGTAGTTGCTGCAGGCCCAGGCAATTCTCGAGTGTTCGATCAGAAAAACTACACCGTGACCTTGACTCAACCTGTTTTTAACTTAGCTTCCCTTGAGGCATTTAAGCAAGGTGACTTAAATACCAAGATTGCTGATATGCGCTTTTACCTAGCGCAACAAGACTTAATCATTCGCGTATCTCAAGCCTATTTTGATGCACTCACTAGTCAAGATAACGTTGAGCTATACCGTAATAAAAAAGGATTAATCAAGCAACAACTCGACGCTGCGCAAGCGAAGTTTGATGCCGGCTTGGCAACTATTGTGGATGTAAATACTGCCCAAGCTGCCTTAGATCTAACAAACTCTCAAGAAATTGCTGCACAAGCCGATTTAGTGGTTAAACGTGGCGTATTGGAACAATTAGTTGGACACCCCGTCGGCCCGCTCAAGCCATTGATTAAAGATGCCAAAATTGATGGTGTCCTTAAAGATCCACGTTCTAAAACTAAAGATACCAAAGGTAATCCCATTGCTGATAGCGTGAACCCTCAGTTACCCCCAGGGCAAACCTTAGATGACTGGATTAATCAAGCTGAGGCAGCCAACTTTAATGTTTTAGCGGGTCAACTCACGGTTAATCTGGCAGAGAGTACTTACCGCGCCTCTCAAGCACTGAACTATCCTTCAATTAATTTTGTTGGCACTTCTGGATACAACACTTCCAACGGCACACCTAATAGTTATCAGCCTGCCAATACCAATGTGTATAACAATACTGTTGCTCTACAGATGAATATTCCCCTAGTTTCTGGTGGATTTAACAGTTCAGTTATTCGACAAAATGCTGCTCTTGTTGATCAAGCAAAAGCAAACTATGACAATGCACGTCGTACTGCTGCTCAAAATACACGCGCTGCTTTTACTGGATCCTATGGTGGCTTGGCTAGCGTCAAAGCCTATGAAGCAGCTGAGCGCTCATCTAGCTCCGCGCTTGAGTCCAGTAAGCTTGGATTCCAAGTGGGCACCTTGATAAACATTGACGTGCTCATTGCACTGGACACCCTGATCACCACTAGATCCCAATTGCAACAAGCTCGCTATAACACTGTTCTCAATGCAATTAAGCTCAAGGCACATGCGGCCTCTTTAACCGATGAAGATCTCATCGCCATCAACGCACTTCTACGCTAAGCTTGATCCAATAAATCCAAAGCAGCATTAATGACTTCGATTGCCTTTGGCGCAGCCTGCAGATCCCCGACATTACAAATATTGTTTGACCAATAACCTTCAGTTTTCCATCGAGGCGAATCGCAATAGATTTCTACGGTGGGCTTATTCATTACCGCTGCTAAATGAGTCAAGCCAGTATCAACTCCAACAGTCAAAGCAGCATTAGCAATCACTGAAAAGGCTGCCTCAATTGAAAAAGCTGGTGGGACCAGTGCTTCAGGAATTTGCGAGGCAAGTTCATCACTAATTACTTTCTCGGCAGCATTACCCCATGGCAACACGACCAAATATCCACGCCTAGAAAGTTCTTTACCTAAGATGACCCAATTCGTATTAGGCCAGCGCTTTGCCGCTCTCGCGGTCGAGTGGAAGAATAAAACATAGGGTTTTTCGATCTTCAATATCTGTTGTCGAGAAACGCCATCAACATAGCTTTGGGGATAAAAATATACCTGTTCATCTCGACCAATCAAAGGAATATCTAGGGCAGAGCACATCACGTATCGCGAGCGATCTACTGCATGACACTGCAAAGGCACTTGAACACTTTGGCTATAAAAGGTTCTAGCCGCTGCCTCATATCCCGAAAACTCAGTCGCATTGGCCAATCCAGCCACTACAGCATCAGGTGATTTTTTTGCTAGCGCACAAACTAAAGCAGACTTTAAAAGCCCTTGGGTCTCAACGACAAAGTCATAAGTCACTGCCTGTAGATCGCGCTTAAAGACAAAGAATTGCCTCCAAGTATTCAGGCTAAAAAGGGATTTTTTCCAACGACGCAATCCAAAAGGAATGATCCGGTCTATCCCCTTAAATCCATCCCGAGTTAGCAAAGGCTCTAGTAAATGGACATAGGATTCCTCAACCACCCAATCAATTTGTGCGCTTGGAAAACGCGCACGAATGTCCCACACAATCGGCAAGTTATGTAGCACATCCCCCAACGATGAAAGCTTCACCAACAATATTTTGGCAGATGAAGCGGATGAACTCATTAAAACTTTGGCGCCTTATCCCATGAAAGCCCTGCGAGATCTTTGGCATTGAGGTTGGGTGACTGCCCTGACTGTAAAGGCCACTGAATTCCTACTACTGGATCATCCCAAGCCAAGCAAACCTCACTCTGAGGGTGATAGTAATCTGTCGTTTTATATAAAAATTCAGCGGTATCAGAGAGAACCAAAAAGCCATGAGCAAAACCAGCAGGCACCCATAGCTGCTGATGATTTTGAGCACTTAACTCCACACCGGCCCACTTGCCAAATGTCGGAGAATTTTTACGCAAATCAACAGCAACATCGAAGACGCTTCCGGAAACTACGCGCACTAATTTACCTTGGGTTTTTTCCAATTGATAGTGCAAGCCCCGCAAAGTCCATTGACGCGAAAAAGAATGGTTATCTTGAACAAACTCAACTTTCAAACCGGTAGCAGCAGAAAACTCTTGCGCGTTAAATGACTCAGTAAACCAGCCGCGTTCATCACCAAAAACTTTTGGCTCAATAATCAGCACTTCGGGTATTACGGTTGGCGTTACCGTAATCTTAGGGTGGGGATTGGGTACGGTCACTACATCACCTTTTTTGATGACAAGGTCACTGGCTGAGAGCCACTATTCATCTCATTCAAAATCTTAGACAAATATTGACCATAGCTATTTTTACTCAACTGCGCAGCCACTTTTTGCACCGCTTCTGCATCAATCCAACTCTGGCGATAAGCGATCTCTTCTGGACAAGCAACCATTAAGCCTTGACGCTTTTGTAAAGTAGCAATAAAGCCAGCTGCATCTAGTAAAGAGTCGTGCGTACCAGTATCTAACCATGCAAAGCCACGGCCCATGATCTCAACACTAAGTTGCTCTTTTTCTAAATACACGCGATTAACGTCAGTAATCTCCAACTCGCCACGAGCGCTGGGCTTTATTGAGTTAGCGATATCACATACCTGATTGTCGTAGAAATAAAGCCCTGTCACTGCATAGCTGCTTTTAGGTTCGGCGGGTTTCTCTTCAATCGAAATTGCCTTATAGCCTTTATCGAACTCTACTACACCGTAGCGCTCTGGATCAGTCACGTGATAAGCAAATACAGTAGCACCATGCTCACGCTCATCAGCGCTTTCCAAATTAGAAACCAACTCATGGCCATAAAAAATATTGTCACCCAATACTAGAGCGCTAGGGTGGTTATTAATAAAGTTTTTGCCAAGGGTAAAAGCTTGGGCCAAACCATCTGGAGAGGGTTGCACGCAATACTCAATATTCAGCCCCCACTGTGAACCATCGCCAAGAAGCTCGGTAAAGCGCGGTGTGTCATGTGGGGTAGATATCAACAGGATATCGCGGATACCCGCCAACATCAAAGTCGTTAATGGGTAATACACCATTGGCTTGTCATAGACTGGCATTAATTGTTTAGAGACTGCTTGAGTCACTGGATATAAACGAGTACCAGACCCGCCAGCCAAAATAATACCTTTGCGATTTTTTACCATGTGTACCCAAATACTCTCTTTTGAATTCTGTGATTTTTAATCTACCGGCAACTGCTTGACATACACCCTAACTTGCTCGTCCCACGGCGTATTCCAATGGGGTAATTTTGACACAAGACCCAAATGCTTCAATTCTTGCTCAAGCTTGCCAGTCGCAAGACGAGAATTCATCGGCCTAGGGGCTGGTAAAGGGTAATCAGAGGCTGGAATTGGCTTAATCGCGCCTGGAGATGTCTTAAGCTGCATTCCAGCTTCAGCAGCAGTCTTCACAGCTAAACAAGCCAACCCAAACCAATTTGTTTCCCCGCGAGGAACAGCATGATAAATACCGGAATTCAATTTTTGCGCGGCACTACCGAGAACTAAGCCGACGCCCAGTTCAGCCAACCACTGAGCACTTGTAGGTACTCCAAATTGATCATCAATTATCCTCAACTCGCTACGCTCCTTTGCCAAACGCAAAATAGTGCGAATAAAGTTACCGCCATCTCCGTAAACCCAACTAGTTCTTAAAATAGCGTATTGGAGTTGGGGATGACTTGCAAAAGCACTCACAACAGCCTTCTCACCTGCTTCTTTAGATTTCCCATAGACACCAAGAGGATTGGTTTGATCTGATTCTGTACAAGCCCGTTGGCCTGAACCATCAAAAACATAATCCGTTGAAAAATGCAGTAGCGTAGCATTGTTCGCGGCCGCATATTTCGCCATGATCTCCGGCGCAACTGCATTGATAGCAAACGCTAATTCTGCTTCTGACTCAGCTTTATCTACTGCCGTATAAGCAGCAGCATTAATGATGACCTGAGGGTGATAGGACTCTAAAAAAGTTTGTAAGTGTAAGTAATTGGGATTAGCTAAATCACAATCGGCGCGACCCACGAAACGGATTGTATTGATTTGACTAAATGGAGTGCTCTGAAGTTGCTCAGCAAATGCTTTTCCTAGCTGACCATCTTTTCCAAAAACCAGAATATTCATGACTAAGATAGCTTAACTCTGGTATTGCTTATCAAGCCACTCTCGATATGAACCAGTCACTACACCATCAACCCAGACTGGATTATCGAGATACCACTGCACAGTTTTACGAATCCCAGTATCAAAGGTTTCAGCAGGTCGCCAGCCAAGCTCTTTTTCAATCTTGCTAGCATCAATTGCATAACGACGGTCATGACCAGGGCGATCTTTGACAAAAGCAATTTGATCTGCATAAGGCTTGCCATCCGTACGCGGTCTCAATTCATCCAAGATGTTGCAAATAGTCTTTACCACTTCAAGATTAGCCTTTTCATTCCAACCACCAATGTTATAGGTCTCGCCTAGCTTGCCATTTGCCAAGACTTCACGAATAGCCGAGCAGTGATCGCCCACGTAGAGCCAATCCCGAATTTGCTGCCCATCACCATATACCGGTAAGGGCTTACCATTTAAGGCGTTGAGAATCACTAACGGAATTAACTTCTCAGGAAAGTGATAGGGGCCGTAGTTGTTAGAACAATTGGTTGTCACTACCGGCAAACCATAGGTATGAAACCAAGCGCGAACTAAATGATCCGATGCCGCTTTAGAGGCTGAGTAGGGACTATTAGGCTCATACGGATTGGTTTCACTAAATGCAGGGTCAGTAGACGACAAAGAACCATACACCTCATCAGTAGACACATGATGAAAGCGAAATTGCTGTTTTGCAGCCTCCTCAAGACCATTCCAATACTCGCGAGCACACTCAAGCAAATTAAATGTACCAACGATATTCGTTTGAATAAATTCTGCGGGGCCGTGAATAGAGCGATCAACGTGGCTCTCGGCAGCAAAGTTCACAATAGCGCGCGGACGATGCTCGGCAAGTAATTTTGCTACTAGCGCTTTATCACCAATATCGCCATGAACAAAAACATGTCTAGGGTCATTTTGCAATGATTGCAAATTAGCAGGATTACCGGCATAGGTTAATTTGTCTAAATTCACCAACCCCTCAGCATCTGCAGAAGCAAGCCAATCTAAAACAAAATTTACTCCAATAAATCCGGCACCGCCAGTTACTAAGATCATTACATTAACTTTATTAAATTATTAAATGGGTCATCAAGTTATGGTGTTTGCATCATCTGGAGGTACTTATTTAAGCGTTTTTTACCAAACAACACGATACCTAATTTCTGAACTAATTTTAAACCGCCCCTAGGCTTGGGTAATACAGGCTGCTTACCCCACCTCCAGGCGTTTTGTCACAATTAATAAGGGCTGGATTAATAAAAATACGATAGCCTTTATTTTTCAAATCCCGGTGAAATGGGATGTGATCAGCAACGTCAATGCCGCCAGCTTGATCATCGGTTCCAGCATAACGACCGGCTAGAAAAGCTTCGCGCGTATAGATGCCAAGACCACCAAAAGCAGAATCAACCTCTATTAAATCAGCGCGAGGATCGATGGGCGACTGCTTACATACTACGGCAATATTTTCTGCCGCCTTATCACCCAATATATTTTCCAAATGACGTTTTTGCTCCCAGCAATCGATTGGATTCCAGTATGGATGACTAAGCCCCCAAATATCGTAGTATTCACCCAATTGATTAGCGGTAATAACATCCCACGGCTCATCAACCTCCCAACATTGAGCTATTTTTGCGGGCGTAACTAAAGCATTCATACCGTCAAGATCAGCCATGGCAACATAATCAATATCGGCAAACTGAGGATTATTAGCCACTTCATCAACAATCAAATTACGACACAAGGCTATGCGCGATCCGTACGACGCGGGTATTTTTGACTTAAATTACCCACAGTCACAAATGAGAAGTTTTTAATCTGACCCCGTAGTTCCTCTAATTTTTTCACGGTATCATCACTAGAATCGCTCTCGACAACAAAACAGTGAATTTCTTTAAAATTACCAAGGCCTGCTTCTAGGGTTTTAACTTCATTTTGAATCGTATGCGCCACATTTCTCACTGGTCCTGCCAAGAGTATCTTGGAATCTTCAATTGCCTTGCGCGCAGTGCGAGGGGATTTGATTAAAGCCATAAATAATGTTATTTGCCAATTACTATCAACCCGATAGGGTAAAAAATGCCTCTTTTGAGGAAATTGATAGACATCATACCTATAACCCAACCTTTACCAATAGATTATTGAGGGCGGAATTTCTAAAGCGCGGGATTGAGCTCAATAATCCAGACGTCAATAAAGGCAGAGACATTGCTTTCAGTATTTTCCATGATGGGCAGATGCTAGAGCCAGTTTCTGGCCGTAAGTATCTTATCGCCACTGAAAACCCCTATATTTGCCCACTAAATAGAGATTTACACTACCTAAAAACGTTTAATAGGGTATTTAGCTGGAATACAGATCTTGCTGCGCTTCCGAATGTGAGCCACGTCTTCATACCGAATCAGATACAAAGCAAAGCAACTCCCTCATTTATAGACAGACCAATTTTCTCCAGCATTATTAATGCTAATAAAGCATTTCCTCCCGGCCTTGATAATGATCTTTATAAAGAACGGATTAATGTTATTCGCTGGTATGAAAAAAATGCACCAGAATATTTTTCGCTTTATGGCCTTGGCTGGAATAAACCAGCGCCCGCTTTTACTGCCTCCGAAAAAATAGAAAGACGACTCAAGCGAGTTGCGAGCCAACTCTTTGGCTATAAGCCCTTTCCAAGCTATGCTGGTGAAGTAGTTGATAAAGAAACGGTTTATCGAAAAACAAAATTTGCCTACTGTTTTGAGAACGTTGCCAATCTTCCGGATTACATTAGTGAGAAAATATTTGATTGCTTCTTTGCTGGATGTGTTCCAGTGTACTGGGGCTCCAATACAGTTGATCAACACATACCCAAAGAGTGTTTTATTAATAGAAGAGACTTCAAAAATACTGAAGAGGTTCATCGTTATTTATTAAACATCAATGAGCAGCGTTACTCTCAGTATCAAGATCATATTCGCACATTTTTACTAAGTCCGAAAGCAATGGAGTTTGATACTACTCGCTATGTGTCAACAATCATTGATCAAGTCTTGAATGACCTCCATCAAGTCCAATAGATATCTGCTCGATTACGATAATCCAGATGCCGGGATCGGGCACTCGATGGGAATCATTAATCGCGCAATCAAAATTGCAACTAGAAACGATCTTCAGTTTGCTTACTCTGAGACTCAGCTCTCCAAATCCCATAAAAATTCCTTTAAATGGAATTTAAAACAATCTCTACGCAAACTCACGGGTAGACGCGCCAATGAAACCCACAATATTGGCAATGATCTGAATGAAATGCTTAATCCCAAATCCTGGCTAGCAAGTCGGGAAGAGATTGAGCGCAAGATTGCAAGTAAAGAAATAAAACTCATCATACTGCCCGAATTTGAAATTCACATCCCATCGAATGAACAATCAGATGATGAGATTTATCAGGCAGTGGACCAATTTATTCAAAGTCATCCTGAATCCAATACAGCTTTTAAGATTAGCAACAATCGTTATGGCGATTATGAATATGCTTCATCAAGGGATTGGTTTATAAACTTATAAACGCATACTCAAAAGCTCGAGAATCTTACCCCATACCTTTAAGTTTTAATCCCGATCTAGTGAATATTGCCGTGCACATTCGCAGAGGCGATCTACTGCCTGGACGCCAATTTTCAGACCTCTCATCACGAATGCTGCCTGACGCTTGGTATCTAGAAATCCTAAATATTGCCACTAAACATCTAAAGGGCAGGTTAGCTATTCACATTTTTAGTGAAGGCAAAGAGGGTCAATACCATTCTGAAAACGGACAAGCCTTCTCATGGAAAGAATATTTTAAGGATAGCCCTTACGAAGTACATGAGCATATTGATAGCAATTTCATGAGTACTTTTCACCACCTACTTCATGCAGATCTGCTGATCGGCTCCAAAAGCGGTATGAGCCATTTAGCCGGAATGCTAAGTTCTCAAGTCAAAATCATGCCTCACATGTGGCACTCTTACCGCGGCACCAATCAATTAATCGAAGTGGCGGGTACAGAGAGTGAACTCGACAGTGAAGCTATTGCAAAGCACTTACAGACTTATTTAAACTAACGTGCCTACAGTCAAGCGACCAAGTGGCTCGCCCATAGCGCCATTACTAGGCGTTCAAGACGATTGAGCGGCGTCCATAAACCATTTTTTCGGTATTGAAAACGAGCATATATTTCAGAATTGGCCTTAATCGAAACACCCGGAAATCGACGATTTAATTCCCGCAGTAAATTTGAGCCAATTTTCAAGCGTTGCGCCCAAGGCAATCGTCTCGGATACCAATCCACTGCAATTCCAAGCTGCTCTAGGTATTTTTTTTGCACTTCAAGGGTTGTGACCTTGAGTTTATCTAGATGCACTGAGCTTGTCTGAGCAGGATATCTTCTATAAGTAATTAAGCGCTCCTTGAGGTTCATAAAACGATATCCAGCTGCAGCCATCTGCACCCAGAGATAGTAATCTTCAGAAGTCAATATAGAAGTATCGTATTTAAATTGCTTAAATATTTCTGCTTTGCCCATCATCGCTGAATTACAAAGCCCACAATAAACGGTTAGGAGAGCCCTTAAATCGGAGTCCGTAAATTTATCCTTAGATTGTTTTATCTTGCCAGACGATTCATCTAACACCCACTGGGCACAACCAATCAAATCAAATTGACCGCTTTGCAAGACATGCAATTGCTTTTCGAAGCGGGTCGAATCCGCTATGTCATCAGCATCCATTAGAGCAATGTATTGGCCGCTAGCCCTATCAATCATTTCATTGCGAGCTTTTACAACGCCGTGGTTTTGATCTGCAAAGATTTTCACAATTCGAGGATCGCTATAAGCAGCAATAATCTCCCGCGTCGCATCCTTTGAGCCATCATCAAAAATAAGCAACTCAATATTTTGATACGTTTGCCCAAGAATGCTGTCAATTGCCTGTCCAATATACAGCTCGGAGTTGTATGCCGGCATCAGCACGCTAATTAAAGGAGTCGCGGTCATTAGATAAAACTTTGCAAATATCGACTAAGTCTCTTCAATTTCTTCAAAGCCCTAGAAAAAATTGATTTTTGACTAGCGCCGTAATCCAAACCAAGATCCCAGCTTGATTGATAAATTAAACCCAAATAATGCTCCTGGAGTTTTTTTGGTGTTTCACCAATACGTCTGAGTAAATAGTAGTGCCAGTCGTAGTAATAAATACGAAAGAGCTGCTCAATGGGATACAGAGGAATAGCTTTGAATTTTAATAAAGCTTCTAAATATATAAGGGTTTCTGGATGCTCAGGGGTACAAAGATCCCAAAAGGTAATTCCTTTGGGATTGAGGAATTGATTCTCCAAGGACTCCCATACTTTTGCAGACCAAATGAATGGTGGGCAGGGGCAATAGTAATTCGGCCCAACACGTCCAAATAATTCTTTTACCCGATCGCCTTCAGCAACTAATTGACTTGGTGCTTTTGCAAATCCACGGTCAATAGCCAGCTGAAAGTATTCTTTATTTTGATAGATGACGGTATATGGGTTTCCATCTTCCGCTAAAAAATCAGATCGATAAAAATCTTTGATAAAAATACAATCAGAATCTAAGCAAACATAGTTTTGACATAAGCCTAAGCGCCAAAATTCTGACTTAATAATTTGCTGAGTCAAACTACCTGATTTATTCCGCTCAATTCCTTCTGGCGCCTTCCTATTAGCTAGCAAAATAGATTCGTCAGAAACCCACTCATATCCCTGATTACCTACCAGCTCTACCAATAGAGCATGGTCGGCGCTGGGCGTAGAAACATATACTGATATTTCATCACTATTATGGGTGGTAATCGATTGCAATAAACGCTTTAGCCGTAAAAAATCTTTACGGTAGGATTTGCAATACAGGATAATTTCTTTCAAGGCCGACCTTTTATTCAGCAATATGTAAAAGGATAGTGCTAACAGCCTGATCTACTCCAATAGGTTGCCAGATAGGCTGGATCAGTTGCTTTTGCTGCCAATCTACCCAGATTTTTTCCAAGGCCATTGCAATGCCGGGATCGTCACCATCTGCACTCAGATAAGAGTTGCGATTGAGCAACATCTTGTCTAGCTGTGGGTTGCGATGTGTAATTCCCCAAATTGGTCTTCCTGACCATAGGTAGTCATAGAACTTGGAGGGAATATATTCCGCACACCACTCATCATTTCCGTGAAGCAAAATCAAGACATCCGCTTCCTGCATCCTCTGTGCAACCTGCTCACGGCCAGATTTTCCAGTGAGCGGATCTTTTTCTAGGCGGCCATGCGCTAATAAGATATCCTGATAACCGTAAGCCTCAATTACCTGAACTGATAGGGTATCCAAAGGCGCTCCATAAGCATGAACTCGTAAATGTTTTCGAGCCTCTGGGTATTTTACAAAAAGACTATTTGCCGCATTCAAAATAATCGCTAGAGAGCGATCATTTGCCAAGGATCCAAAGTGACAAAGATTCAAATACTCACCATATTGATGGCGTATCTTTTCACCCATATTACCCGGGGGATTAGCTCCAGGCATCACCACAAATCCTTTTGCATTACCGGGGGTATTAAGATTGGGATTTCGAACCTTAGCGTAGTGCAAAGCTCCCTGAGTGAACCACCAAACGTAATCAGAGTATTTACACAGCTGGCTTTCTAAGTAGTGTCGAAAGCGCGCATCACGGTTTTTAGGTTTTTCAAATCCTTGATCATCTGGACTCTTGCGAATCACCATTGGATCGTGCACCTCAGAAATCAATGGCAAGCCAGTTGCTCGCTTTAACAATACCCCAGCCCAATGTGCTGACCATGCGCTACCAATAGAGTAAATAACGTCAACCTTACCGCTTCGAATAAGAAGGTATCCGCAAACAAAGGCAGGCAATGTCCAAGACCACTGACTTGAATAACCCAATACCAATTTCTCAACAGCAATGAATGGCGCCAGCAGGATAGATACCGTTGTGGTGAGTAACTTGTATATTAGACCTCTTCCATATTGATTGGCCACCCAATGTCGAAAATCAAATCGAAATCCTGATGGACCCCAAGCAATAAATTGATAGTGCGGAAAACGATCATCCTTCAATCCAGTAATCGCACTGAAAACGATAGGCTCTACCCCTGCCTCTAAGAGATAGGGAATTTTGTCGGTAATAGTCAGACTAGCAGCGCGTCCATCCATATTGAAGGCATGTGACAGAATTAACCAGCGCTTTTTTTCTGCTACTTTGGGAATGTTGATGCTCTCAATACTCACTAGTGATTCCAGTTGAACTAATTAGTTTCCAGCAACAATTGACATCACTGCCATACGTACTGCAATGCCAAAGGTGACCTGATTCAGAATCACTGATTGCGGCCCATCAGCAACAGCTGAGTCAATTTCTACACCACGATTCATTGGGCCAGGGTGCACCACGATCGCATCAGACTTTGCCAAGGCTAAGCGTGATGGCGTAAGGCCATATTGTCTAAAAAACGCATCACCTTCCGGCACTTGACCGGCTTCCATGCGCTCTTTCTGAATACGCAGAGTCATCACTACGTCGACATCCTTCAAGCCCTCCTCCATGCTGTGATAGACCTTGACGCCCAACATATCCAAGTCGCTTGGCAAGAGACTTTCTGGACCAATTGCGCGGATATCTTCACAACCTAAAGTGGTCAATGCATGAATATTGGATTTAGCAACACGACTATGAACAATGTCACCCACAATCGCAACCTTCAAGCCTTTGAACTGCTGCTTAAAATGGCGCATGGTGTACATATCGAGCAAACCTTGCGTCGGATGCTGATGACTGCCATCGCCAGCATTGACCACATGCACATGGGATGGCACATGATTAGCAATTTCAATCGGCGCTTTTGAGACACTATGGCGCACTACAAAAATATCTGCTCGCATAGCCACAAGATTATCAATCGTATCGAGCAGACTCTCGCCTTTGGCTGTTGACGAAGTGGAGATATCTAAATTAATCACATCAGCTGACAATCGCTTGGCAGCTATCTCAAATGTTGTTCTGGTACGCGTAGAGTTTTCAAAGAAAAGATTAAAAACACTCTTACCGCGTAGCAAGGGAACTTTCTTGACCTCTCTGGAGGGATCTGTCACGCTCACAAACTGCTGTGCGGTATCCAAAATATGCAAGATTTGCTCTTTAGGTAAACCCTCTAATGTTAGAAGGTGGGTGAGCTCTCCAGCAGAGTTAAATTGGTTCACCACATTAGCTCCAGAAATCATTGTTCACGCTCCTCCAGCTGAAAAGTGAATTTCCCGTCAACGTTTTTTTCTAAAACTAAAATTTGGTTCTCAGGAATTTGCACCTCTTCACCTACAAAATTTGCTGCTACCGGTAGCTCACGGTTACCACGATCTGCTAGTACCATCAATTCGACTTGTGCAGGGCGACCAAAATCAAATAACTCATTGAGAGCCGCTCGTACTGTTCTGCCAGTAAACAACACATCGTCAATTAAAACAATATTTGCACCATTGACATCAAAAGGGAGATGAGTTGTCATAGTGCTAGCTGTGCGCAAGGCTGTCATTCCTTTTTCAGCATAATCATCCCGATGAAAAGCCACATTAATTACGCCATAGCGAGATAGGGCAAGATCTTTCGCCAGACGTTCTGCAATCCATGCGCCACCCATAGCTAAGCCGGCAAGCTCAAATTCTCCTGATTGCGCTCTATTGCGCAATGCTGCCAGCAACTTTTCATATAACGATTCAGCGTTCATTCTTCTATTCCAGCGCTTCTCAATTTAAAACTATTGATGCAATTCATTTTCTGCAAAATACTGCTCCAAAATCAGAGCAGCAGATTGAGCATCTAGATTGTCCCGCATCTTAGCGTCCGCCTCCAAAATGGCCGAGGTATAACGCTCATCGACCCAAAATACCGGCAAAGCAAAGCGACCGTGTAGCTGATTGCCAAATCGTGTGGCTTTAGCTGTCATTTCATGCTCAGCACCATCAGGATGCACTGGGCGACCCACCACCAACTGATCTGGCTGCCATTCCGCCAGCAAGTTCTTAATCTCCAAAAACAATGTATCGCCACTGGGTGCAGAGATAGTTTTTAAAGCCTGTCCAGCACGTACTACAGAATTACCAATCGCAACGCCAACTCTACGGGTTCCATAGTCAAAGGCCATGACTGTGACTGGCTTAGTAAAGGGCGCACCGTTGGAATCAGGCATGTCCCGCCTCACCCGAAAGATGTGATAAGTCAAACCCGAGATGACCCATTGTTTTTTCGTAGCGCTGACTTGGAGGAGTATTAAAAATAATCTCCATCATTTGCTCTCGAGATAAGGGCACATTCATCCAACCGTTCAGGGTAATCTCCTCTTCCAGCTGACCAGCACCCCAACCTGCATAACCTAAAGTCATCAAAAATTTTCTCGGGCCATTCCCAGCAGCCACTGCCTCTAGCACATCCTTAGAGGTAGTCATCGTCAGGCCGCCCGGAATGATTAATGAGGAGCTATATGCAAGATGCGGATTAGATTCATGCAATACAAAGCCACGCTCATTGTGCTCAAAGAGGTAAATCACCGAGCCAGAAAAATTTGCGTCCACCATGCCTGGCATGGCGATGAGAAATTGGTTTGCGAGGTGGTCGGCCGAATAGGAAATCAAAGACCCAGAGTGTGCATCAGAGGGGGCTTGCTTTTTTTTTGGCCGTAGTCATATAGCTTCATTTTACCGAATATCTAGATTTTTCCGGTAATCCAATAAGCCAAAAGCCCAACCAGCTCGTGCATCAAGCGATTCCAGTTTTTTGCACCATCCTCAAGATCAAAAGAGCGCCATTGTGGCTGATTTGCCGTCTGATAATCGACCGGCACCGGAATTATGGCTATTCCCTGTTTTTCAAAGATCTTGGCTGAACGGTACATAGATGAGGCAGAGGTAATGATGAGCCAAGGCTTTAGAGCTTGCGCCTCAGTTTTGGAGCCCAAATTTTCAATCATTGGCTTCATGTACAGCACATTCTCATAAGTATTACGCGACTGATTTTCACAGTGCGCGTTCTTATCCGGCAATCCTTGTTCGGCAATTAGTTGCTTAAAAGCATCTGCTTCTGATATCCCCTTGGGATTCAGTCGCCCAGAGTAGCCACTGAAGATAAACGGCAAATTTGGAAACTTACGAATGAGCTCAAACGCTTTTGTCACTCTCTCTGCCGAAGAGTAGATAGAGATCTCCCCGCGATCGAGAGCAATCTGGCCGCCTTCAATCGCACCACCCAAAATAATGATGCCCCCAATTTCATCCTCAGAAAGATTAGCCAAAGAAGACTTGCCTACTGCATCCTCAAGACTTCTTAGGGGTAATTCCGAGCTTGGCAACCACCCCACGACTAATAAATCCATTAGCGCCAAAATCAAAAACCTACGACACAAATGTGACTTTCGAAGGGATAAGAACAATAGGCTTAGTAAAACAAAAATAATGACCCAGTTCAGTGGCTCAATACAGAACTGCGCTACTTTCGAGATAATAAAAAAGATCGTATCCATCGTTAAATAGGATTTTAACCTGCTTACATGAAAGCGCTTCCAACACATTCGGCCAATTGGCCCTAATATAGGGGCTATGCAAAAAGCACTCGTTTGGCTCCGTCGAGATCTCCGCCTGCATGACAATGCAGCGCTTCATCACGCGCTCAAGGAAAGTCAGCAGGTATGGCTTGCTTTCATATTTGATACCGATATTCTCGAGCCATTACTCAAAGGGGAATTAGACCCAAAAGGCCTCAAGCATGATCGCCGTGTTGACTTCATATGGCAGGGCTTAAAGCAAATCGATGAAGAGTTGCGCCAACTCGGTGGCGGATTGATTGTGCGCTTTGGTAAACCCATCGACTGCATTCCACAGATTGCCAGTGAACTTGGTGCAAAAACTGTTTTTACTAATCATGACTATGAGCCATCTGCAATTGCTCGTGATGAAGCCATTCAAAAATCTTTAGAAAATTTAGATATCCGTTTTGAGAGTTTTAAAGATCAGGTCATTTTTGAGAAAAAAGAAATTTTGACAAACTCTAATACGGTTTTCTCAATCTTTACTCCCTACAAAAATAATTGGCTCAAGACCTTGCAAGAAAAAGATTTGGCGGCTTATGAGTGCGAACCCAAAGCCGGTCAATATGCTGAGATTCCTAAACAATTGGATCTGCCATTCCCATCCTTAGAATCCATGGGCTTTTGCCCGACGGGGATTGAGAGCTACCTTCCGCCAGGCTCTAAGGGTGGTCAAGTATTTTTGGAAGACTTTCTTTCTCGCATTGATCAGTACCAAGTTGGCAGAGACTTCCCCGCCATTAAGGGGGTGAGCTATCTATCAACGCACCTACGTTTTGGCATGCTCTCCATTCGTGGCTTAGTGAGAGAGGCGCATCGTCGCATGCTAGCTGGCAGCATGGGTGCTACGATTTGGTTAAGCGAACTGATTTGGCGTGATTTCTATTTCATGATTTTGGCTAATCACCCTCGCTTGGCGCAAGGCGCATCATTCAAACCCGATTACGACAATATTGTCTGGGAAAGCGGAGCTATAGCCAAAAAATTATTTACCGCTTGGCGCGAAGGCAAAACCGGCTACCCCTTAGTTGACGCAGCCATGCATCAACTCAATCAAAGTGGTTATATGCATAACCGCTTAAGAATGGTGGTTGCGAGCTTTTTGACGAAAGATTTAGGAATTGATTGGCGCTGGGGCGAGGCCTATTTTGCTGAGCATTTAAATGACTTTGAGCTTTCATCAAACAATGGTGGTTGGCAATGGGCATCGTCTTCTGGATGCGATGCGCAGCCTTATTTCCGCATATTTAACCCCATCACTCAATCTGAAAAGTTTGATCTAAAAGGTAAATTTATTCGTCGCTATTTACCGCAATTAGAAAAGCTTTCTAAGAAGTCTATCCATGCTCCTTGGAAGGCTGGTCATATTGAGCTCGAGGCAGCAGGCATTACGCTGGGGCGCGATTACCCGCTACCAGTAGTAGACCATGATGAAGCTCGCAAGAAAACTTTGGTGCGCTACAGCGTTGTCAAAAAAATTGCTTAGCCAATATTGATGATTCGCCATTCCGTTTTAAAATAGAGCATGAGCAAGATATTCGCTATTGGGGACGTACAAGGATGCGCGCCCTCACTAAAAGCCCTGGTCAAGAAATTACCGCCCAATTCCAAGATGATTTTCTTGGGAGACCTAGTGAATCGCGGACCAGATTCTTTGGGCGCATTGCGCCAGCTCAAAAAATTGCAAGAATCCGGTCGGGCAGAATGTCTTTTGGGTAATCATGATTTACATCTCCTGGCGATAGATGCAGGTATTCGAAAAACAAAAGGGCTAGATACTGTTGCGAATATCTTAAAGGCCCCCAGATCGCCGAGAATTGATCAACTGGTTACGAAAGCGCCCAATGGCTTTGAGCGATGGGAATGTTCTCATGGTGCATGCAGGAGTGCTCCCCAAATGGGATTTGCAGCAGACTATTGAGTGTGCTCAAGAAGTAGAAAAAACTCTGCGTAGCAAATCCTATAAAGATTTTTTAGGCAATATGTATGGTAATACGTCAAATAAATGGAGCAATTCACTGAAGGGTTATGAGCGTTTACGCGTAATCACCAATGCATTAACTAGATTACGCTTTTGCACTCCTAGCGGTCTTATGGAATTTGATAGCGCCCAGGGACTAGAAAATGGCCCTAAGGGCTATATTCCCTGGTTCAAGGCCCCTAAGAGAAAAACCAAAGATACTGTGATTTATTTTGGTCACTGGTCAACACTAGGGCTATTGCGAGATCACAATGTTGTCGGCCTGGATACAGGTTGTGTCTGGGGCGGAAAACTGACCGCCATGGAAATATCGAACAGCAATCGTGATTCTAAAAAATCCAAAATCATCCAAGTGGCTGGCTATAACCATCCACTTCGCATGTAATTACCCATTCACTACAGGTTTTGCTTACAACTTAGCAAATGATTTGTTTGCAGCAGCAATAATTGCTGCAATCACATCATTATCGTGGGCAATTGAAGTAAATCCCGCCTCGTACGCAGACGGCGCTAAGTAAACACCCTCATCTAACATTAAGTGAAAGAATTTTTTAAACGCCTCGATATTAGTTTTAGTAACCGCCTCATAAGAATTAGGCACCGCATCGGCAAAATAAAATCCAAACATGCCACCAACACTATCGACTGCAAACGGAATACCAGTTTTATCAGCAGCTTGCTTTAAGCCAATCATCAACTTCTCAGTTTGACCGGTCAGGTGCTCATAAAAGCCATCACGAGAGACAATCTCCAGCGTTTTTAAACCAGCAGCTACCGCAACAGGATTCCCCGACAAAGTCCCGGCCTGATAAACATTGCCCAAGGGAGCTAACTTCGACATGATTTCTTTTTTACCCCCAAATGCAGCCATCGGCATACCGCCACCCATCACTTTACCCAAGCAAGTGAGATCTGGAATGATTCCTTGCAAAGATTGCGCACCACCAAGAGCGACCCTAAAACCAGTCATCACCTCATCGTAAATTAAGACGCTGCCATACTGGCTCGTCAAATTCCGAACAGCACTCAAAAAAGTCTTTGATGGTTGAATCAAATTCATATTGCCTGCAATCGGTTCAATAATCACAGCAGCAATTTGATCGCCCTGCTGCTTAAATACCGCCTCAATTGCTTCAACATCGTTGTAAGGCAAAACAAGTGTATGCTTCACTAAATCCTGTGGAACGCCGCCGGATGAAGGAGCATTTTGTGTAGAGTCTGCAAACGTTAACAAGCCAGAACCTGCTTTGACAAGCAAACTGTCTGCATGGCCGTGATAGCATCCCTCAAATTTAATTATCAGATCACGACCAGTGTAGCCGCGCGCCAAACGCAGAGCGCTCATAGTCGCTTCAGTACCGCTCGATACCATGCGTACTTGCTCAACACTCGACATCAAAGCGCAAATGCGTTCGGCTAACTCGATTTCACCTTCAGTTGGAGCGCCATAGCTAAAACTTGTTTCTGCTGCTTTTTGTACAGCCTCTACCACCTCAGAATTGGCATGTCCAACAATCATGGGACCCCAAGACATGATTAAGTCGATATAACGTGTATTGTCGGCATCCCAAAAATAAGGGCCTTTAGCTTTAGTGACAAAACGGGGTGTACCGCCTACTTGACGGAAAGCACGCACAGGTGAATTGACTCCTCCAGGAATGGTCTTTTGTGCCCGCTCGAATAAAACGTCGTTTTGACTCACTATTTTCTCAATCTATTTCTTTTTAAAGCAATTTCAAAGTTAAATTGCCATCATTTCAAAGTCTTCTTTACGAGCACCACACTCTGGGCATGTCCAGTTCATTGGCACGTCTTTCCAAAGTGTTCCTGGCGCAATACCTTCATCAGGCAAACCAGCAGCTTCATCGTAAACCCAGCCGCAAATTAAACACATATAGGTTTTAAATTCCATTACTTCATTCTCCGAAATTTCATGTATTTCAAGGTGACCATTTTAAGCACTCATCAGTCTTGTGATACAGAAGAGATGGAAGGCTTAAGGTGCATTTCAAACTTAAATAAGCGACACTCCAAAGAACCATTAAATAAAGGGGTGCGCTTAGATTCCTTAATGCGAAGCTGTCCAGGTAGCGCCATATCCACAGTTAAGACAAATACATTCCAGCCACCAAATGCATCTTTTAAGTGTTGCCCGAACTGACGCAAAAATTCTACAAACTTGGGGTCTTGCTCTTCTTGTGCCTGCAATTTTTTCAAGGACTCACGACTTGAACGTTTGGCGCTTTGGCGACCAGTTTCAAGATTGAGCTCGAAGCGATTTTCAGGCTCCTCAGTTTCATAGTCAGCGGCTTTGCTTGCACGATCCTGACCACGTCCACCCTTAATCACCAGGCGCTCTCCATAGGGCGGGTTCAATAGCATCACCCCACCCTGATTGCCCGGAGGCTTACTAACGAGCGCATCAATCTGGCGCACGACCGGTTGATCTGGCAACTGCGCTCTTTGCCAATTACCCTTAAACATCAAAACTAACTTCTCGTTAATATCGCCGCCACTAATCTCCAAGGATTTGGCATCAGGATAGCTCTTCCGCTTTTCTAAAATCTCATTTAAAGAAGATTCTTTTAAAGCTGTCCAACGCTTTTGCTCGGCAGCTTCTTGAAAAGGCTTAAGCCTTTGAAAACCAAAGCCATGAGAAGAAGTCACTAGAGGACGATAGGCTAAGCGACTAGGCTTGACCTCATCCCCATACATTCCCGAGCGAATAGCGCCCGGAGGTATAGCAAGCGCCATCTGTGCGGCTTCAATTAAAAATGTTCCGCTACCGCACATTGGGTCAAATAGTGTTTGACCAGGCTTCCAACCTGTAATCGATAGAATTCCAGCAGCTAAGTTTTCTTTTAGAGGAGCATCGCCTTTTTCATCGCGCCAACCCCTTTTAAACAACGCTTCACCCGAGGTGTCTAAATAAATTGTGACTTGGGTAGCAGTGAGATGAGCCTGAACCCGTACATCTGGAAAGGCTGTATCAATACTTGGACGATCGCCTGTGACATCACGCAGACGATCCACAATGGCATCTTTAATTTTGAGTGTTGCAAAATTTAAACTCTTCAAAGGAGAGCGATGTGCTGTGACATCAACCCGCAAAGTTTGTTTGGAGCCAAACCAATCTTCCCATGCCAAACCGCTAGTCAATTTATATAGGTCATCCTCTTGTCTGTAGGGGGCTTGTGCCATTTGCATTAAGACGCGACTTGCAATACGCGAATGCAAATTCAGGGCCATTGTTGCTGAGATTGGGCCAGCCAAACCAATACCGCCGGTTGGGCTAGTTGGAGTTGGATCTATCACCCAAGTACCCAAGGCCTTGCAATCCGGACGCTGCGAAATCTCCGCTAACTCCTGTGCGAGTGGTACTTCCAAACCGCCTGGGCAAACAACAAAAAATCTCATGGGGCTAACAGTCTAAAAAGGAAACCAAAATCAAGGCTTAAAAATGACCAGAGCAACAATCACCAACAACAAAATAACCGGAACTTCGTTGAACCAGCGATACCAGACACCTGACCTAGTGTTGCTACCAGAACGAAACTTCTTTAATAAACTCCAGCATGCATGGTGATAACCAATGACCAACACGACAAAAAAGAGTTTGGCATGCATCCAGGCATTACCGATACCGATACCAAAAAATAGCCAGAGTAATAAACCTAGAATGACTGCCGGCACAGCCAAAATAGTCATAAAACGAAAGAGGCGATCGGCCATCCCCAGAAGTCGAGGATAGACTTCTGGATTTTTCTCATCAGCTAAGTTCACGAAAATACGAGGCAGGTAAAACAGGCCCGCAAACCATGAAGTAACCATGACGATATGAAGAGTTTTTACCCAAAGGTATGCATTTGCCATGAATGATTTACTTATATCCTTGCTGAATTCACTGTTGAGTCCATTAGCACTCTATTAAGCACGAATCTCGCCATGACCCATCACTACATACTTTAAGGACGTCAGGCCATCTAGACCAACAGGACCCCGAGCATGCAGCTTGTCATTAGAAATACCAATTTCTGCGCCCAAACCATATTCAAAACCATCTGCAAAGCGAGTGCTGGCGTTGACCATCACGCTAGCACTATCGACTTCACGCAAGAAGCGATTCGCTTGTGCCTGATTATTCGTAATAATCGCATCGGTATGTTTACTACCATAGCGCTCGATATGATTTATTGCCTCATTCATATCGGCTACTGTCTTAATCGACAAAATTGGCGCCAGGTATTCAGTATGCCAATCCTCCTCTGTGGCATCCACTAAATTCTGAAAGCCATTCGCCTCTAAAGTAGAGCGCGTCAGTGAATCAACCCTGAGCTCCACGCCTTTATCTTGATAAATTTTGCAAAGACTTGGTAACACCTTTGGAGCAATATCTTTATTCACCAATAAGGTTTCCATTGCATTACATGGTGCGTATCGTTGTGTCTTAGCGTTATCACATACCTTGATAGCCATCGCAACATCAGCCTCGGCATCAATGTAGGTATGGCAAATTCCATCTAAATGCTTAATCATGGGCACGCGGGCTTCGGCCATTAGGCGCGCAATCAAGCTCTTACCTCCACGCGGCACAATCACATCGATGTATTGAGTCATCGTGATCATCGCACCGACAGCGCTGCGATCAGTAGTTGTCACCACCTGAACAGCATCCTTAGGCAAGCCAGCGGCAGTTAAGCCTTCTTGAATGATCTGAGCTAACAAAGTATTGGAGTCGATTGCTTCTGAACCGCCACGCAAAATTACCGCGTTACCTGACTTTAAACACAATGCCGCAGCATCAATCGTGACATTAGGCCTAGATTCGTAAATGATGCCTATTACACCGAGGGGAACCCGCATCTGGCCAATCTCAATACCAGAGGCTTGTTTTTGTAATGGCGTAATTTTTCCAATAGGATCCTCTAGATTTACGATCTGCTCTAAACCTAAAGCCATGATTTCAATCGTCTTAGGAGTCATCGTCAGACGATCTACGAATGCGGCATCTTGGCCATTGGCTTTAGCGCGCTCAACGTCTACTTGATTTACTTTTTGAATCTGCTCAGTTTTTTCACAAACTAGCTTGGCAATATGCAATAAGGCCTGATTCTTCTGCTCGCTTGATGCACGAGCAACTGCACGCGATGCATTGCGTGCTCGCTGACCAATCTCTTGCATCAATTCATGAATTGCAGAAGATTTCTCAGTGCTCATCTCAGTACTCATATTCCTAACTTTCTAAATCTGTATTTTTGCTCTACTTTTAACAATGCTTACCGCAATAAATTTCCAACTAAGCGCAAACCATCCCAGGGATCAGGCGGCAACTCACTAGCCTTCAAACCCTTTACTTGGCGATCTAATCCAGCAGCTACCTGCATTGCTTTACGCAATTTCAAGGGCTGCACCCGTCTGAGCGCAGCTGGGTATAAACGCTCTTTGTTTCCCCAAATACGATTAGCTCGTATTAACTGCTGCACAGACTCGCCAGCGTCACTGGCAGCCTTTAGTTTAGATAGTAGCCTAAGCTCTTCAATTACGCTCCAGAGAATCAGCACTAAGGGCTCACCCTCTCCTTTTAGGCCATCCAGCATACGATTTAATCTTGGCAAATCACCTGCTAGCATTGCTTCAGTCAACTCAAAGACGTTATAACGCGCAACCTTTAATATCGATGAGCGAACTTGCTCTTCAGTCAACACCCCAGCGGGATATAACAAACCTAATTTGAGAATTTCTTGGTGGGCAGCAATTAAATTGCCCTCAACCTGGTCAGCGATAAAATCCAACGCACGTCGACCCTCTGGGCCTGGTTCTACCTCTTGTTGTTGTTTTTTTAGCCTTCCAGAAATCCAATGCGGCAAATGTGAACGATCCAAAGAATCAATCTGAATGGCCATACCGGCTTCATCTAAGGCAGTAAACCAAGCAGAGGTTTTTGTTTTGCCATCGAGTCTTGGCAAAATAATGCACACCACGGTACCCGGCCCTTCGGGTGGGTTGATTTGCGATTCAATCTGTGCGGCAAATTGCTTTAATGCATCCGCACCATCACGCCCAGGCTTACCCGTTGGAATCCGCAGCTCTACCCAACGCTTATCGCCAAATAAAGACATCGTTTGACCGGCGCTCATGAGAGCACTCCAATCAAATCCGTGCTCTTGCAGCAAAACCTCACGCTCTGTAAAACCTAATTTCTTAGCAGCTAGTCGCAACTGATCCATTGCTTCCATCATCAGCAAAGGCTCATCACCACTAAATACATAAAGGGGGAGCATTGCAGTACCCGAACTCAAGGCTTTGAGATGGGTTTGCAGAGCATCTACTTTAACCATGCGGTCAGCATCTTTCTTTAGAAAGATTTCGCTTGCGGTGAAAGAGCAGCAGCAGAAACGCGGCGCAAAATCTGAACGGCTAGATCCTTACGCATTAAAGATAAAAATTGTTGTTGCTGTACATCGGTTGCCAAAACGGTAGTGTTAGAGAAATCCATATCGCGAGTCATGTAGATCTCACTCTCTGGTACAACATCAGCTCCCGCTAAGTCGTAAGCTCTAAATCCAACACGAATATTCAAACGATAAGCGGATACCTGATCTGCTGAGTTATATGCCAAAATCTCGCGGCCGCTAATATCGTTTGTGATTTCCAAAATTAAATCGGCATCTTTGGGGCTAATGGCCACTTTGGCACCAGTTCCCGTCAAAATCGATGTCTGAATATCTGCACGCAGGGGTGGAGAAGGATTTCCAGTAATTGCAATTGCCGTGAATGGTAAGTCCACCATTCCACGCAAACGATATCCACAAGCGATCAATCCACTTAAGGGTACGCTAGCAATGAAGCTAAGAAGTGTTCGTCTAGGAAGATTAACGCTCATGTGGATTTCTATTCGATTAGGCAACAATATTAATCAAACGACCAGGCACCACAATCACCTTCTTCGGTGCGCCACCATTTAAAGCCTTTGTTGCTGGCTCGCTTTCCAAGGCTAGAGCTTCAACTTGCTCTTTGCTAGCATCGGCCGGAACTTTTACCTCTCCACGAAGCTTGCCATTAATTTGCAGCATTAAGGTAATTTCAGTTTGAACTAATGCAGCTTCATCTACATGAGGCCAAGGGGCATCTAAAAGTGGACCAAAGCTCTTAGCAAAGCCTATGTCCTTCCATAGTACATGGGTTAAATGCGGCACTACTGGATAGAGAATGCGCAGAAGAATACTGAGGCACTCCCGCAATACTGGCGCGCTAATATTCGTAACTTGATCCAACTTGATTGGCTCGAGAACATTGAGCATTTTCATGGCCGCAGAAACCACGGTGTTGTATTGGCGACGCTGATAGTCAAAATTAGCTTGCTTGAGGATGGAATGCACTTCACGACGCAATTCCTTTTCAGTATCACTTAAGTTCGCAGACAATATATCACCAGCTTCACGAATAGCATTCGCTTGACTGCATGAATACATCCATACGCGACGCAAGAAACGAGATGCGCCATCAACACCGGCACCCGACCACTCCAGCTGTTGCTCAGGAGGAGCTGCAAACATCACAAACAATCGAGCGGTATCGGCGCCGTACTGATCAATCAAGGCTTGTGGATCAACCCCATTATTTTTACTCTTGGACATCTTCTCCACGCCGCCAATCATGACGGGGGTACCAGTGGTGTCGCCCTTGATCTTAGCGCCTTGTGGACGACCTTTTTCATCAAGCTCTAGTTCCACATCCAAAGGATTGAGCCAAGTTTTTTTGCCTGATGCCTCTTCGGAATAATACGTTTCGTTGAGTACCATTCCTTGCGTTAATAAATTTTGAAATGGCTCATCAAAATGAATCAAATTCAAATCGCGCATGACCTTAGTCCAAAAGCGAGCATAGAGTAAATGCAAAATGGCATGTTCAATACCGCCAATGTACTGATCCATTGGCATCCAATATTCATTCCGCTCGTCGACCATTGTCTTTGCGTTTGGACCTGTATAGCGTATGAAATACCAAGATGAATCAACAAAGGTATCCATTGTGTCTGTCTCGCGACGAGCTGGCTTTCCGCACTGAGGGCAGTTCACATTCAAAAAGTCAGCACGCTTATTGAGAGGATTACCGCTACCATCTGGAACGCAATCTTCTGGTAGCACTACCGGTAAATCTGCCTCAGGGACCGGAACAGCACCACATCCCGGATTCTTGTCATCACCGCAATGAATAATTGGAATGGGTGTTCCCCAGTAACGCTGACGAGAAATTCCCCAATCACGCAAACGATAGGTCGTCTTGATTGCGCCGATACCCATCTTTTCAAGATCTTTAGCAACTGCGCTGACAGCCTCTTCATGAGACAAGCCATCGTACTGATCGCTATTCAAGCAAACCACACCCTCTTTTTGCGCGTACCAATCTTCCCAACGCGTTGCATTAAACATTGGTGACTCACCCTTGAACGCAATCACTTGTTTGATTGGTAAATCATATTTAAGAGCAAAAGCAAAATCACGCTCATCATGGGCTGGTACACCCATCACCGCACCATCGCCATAAGACATCAGCACATAATTACCAACCCAAACCGGGATAGGCTCATTAGTCAATGGATGTGTGACGTACAGCCCGGTAAACATACCCTCTTTTTCTTGGGTAGCTAAATCAGCCTCAATCACGCTACCTGTTTTACATTTCTCAATAAATGCTGCCAGTGCTGGATTATTTTGAGCTGCCTTAGCCGCTAATGGATGCTCCGCGGCCACCGCACAAAATGTCACACCCATAATAGTGTCAGCACGCGTCGTGAAAACATACAACAAACCATCTTGAATGAAGTTGCCATGCTCATCATCAATCTCATGCTTAAAGGCAAAGCGAACGCCGCGACTCTTGCCAATCCAGTTTTGCTGCATCGTCTTGACACGCTCGGGCCAACCCAGGCTCTCCAAACCAGATAGCAACTGCTCTGCATAGGCAGTGATGTTTAAGTAGTAGCCTGGAATCTCGCGCTTCTCGACCAAGGCACCCGAGCGCCAGCCACGGCCATCAATCACCTGCTCGTTTGCAAGTACTGTTTGGTCAATTGGATCCCAATTAACTACTTGGGTCTTGCGATAAGCAATCCCTTTTTCAAGCATTTTCAAAAATAGCCATTGATTCCAGCGATAGTAGTCAGGACTACAAGTAGCAATCTCGCGTGACCAGTCGATCGCCAAACCCATCGCGGCCATTTGCTTTTTCATGTAAGCAATGTTGTCGTAGGTCCATTTAGCTGGGGGCACTTTATTCTGAATAGCTGCATTTTCAGCGGGCATACCAAAAGCATCCCAGCCCATTGGCATCAAAACGCTATAACCTTGCATACGTAACTGTCGTGCCATGACATCATTGATGGTGTAGTTGCGCACGTGCCCCATATGCAATTTACCGGATGGGTAGGGCAACATAGAACAGGCGTAATACTTTGGCTTCAGTTTTCCATTTGAATCGATAGCATTCTCGGTAACCTGATAAACCTGCGCACTCTCCCAGTCAGCCTGTGCCGCCGCTTCAATGCTGCGGTAGTCGTAATCCTTACTCATTCAAGACAACTCTTTTCTTCTATTGTTTACGTAAACCTAATACATCCTGCATGTCATATAGACCGGTTGCTTGGTTCTGTAGAAAACGGGCTGCACGCAAAGAACCCTGAGCATATGACTGACGACTTGATGACTTATGACTGATCTCTATACGCTCACCATCACCAGCAAATAAGACCGTGTGATCACCAACAATATCGCCCCCTCGAATGGTTGCAAAACCAATAGAGCCTTCTTTGCGCTCGTCGGTATGTCCTTCACGCGCATATACCGCAACATCCTCGAGATTTTCGCCAAGCGCTTCTGCAATGACTTCACCCATCTTGAGTGCAGTGCCAGAAGGCGCATCTACTTTGTGTCGATGATGCGCTTCAATCACTTCAATGTCGTAACCTTGATTGAGCATCTTGGCAGCAATCTCCAGTAGCTTGAAAGTTGCGTTAACACCTACGCTCATATTCGGAGCGAAAACAATGGCTAGCTTTTCTGATGCTTTTTGTAGGCTGGTAATTTGATCTTGATTTAAACCGGTAGTTCCAATAATCATTTTGGTCCCCGTTTTTTCCGCTACAGCCAAGTGAGCCATCGTGCCTTCTGGTCTAGTGAAGTCAATCAGAAACTGAGCATTAGCCAGGACTGCAGCAACATCCGAAGAAATAATTACTCCTGTTTTCTTGCCCAAGAAAGCGCCCGCATCCTCACCTAATAGAGGGCATGAGGGATGCTCAAGCGCGCCAACCAGTTGAAAATCAGCTACATTAAGAACAGCCTCAATCAACATTTTTCCCATGCGGCCTGTTGATCCGGCAATTGCTATCTTCATCATCTGTGTCATCACTTCTCATAAAAATTTTTTAGGATGCCTTCCACTACCGGAGCATCGATACAAAAGTCAGATTTACTACTTCACCTCTGAAGCTGGTGGAGTATTTAAAGCGCCTGGCCCCAAAGTTTCGGACTGCGGTAAAGACTGTCCATCCGCTGGTTTTTTTGAAAAACTAAAAAATTCCCAGAATGAGCTTTTACTTTCAGCGGGGACCGCAGGAACGGCCACTCCGGCCGGTAAATTATCTGCCTTGCTAGGCACCATTACTTCAGGCTGCTGCAGAGGTGGTGTTACTGGCGGCTTATTGGAGCCGGTCATCACATCCCAGAAAGAGCGTTTTGTTTTAGAGTAATTATCAATCTCTGCAACCAATTCAACTTCAGTTGGCAACGCGTCACCCTCAAACTTCACTAATTTATCGCCGTCAAAGTACACAGTAACGTGACGTTCTGCCCCAACGCGTTGACCGCTACGCTTAAATTCAAAAACGTAATCCCAACGATTAGCATGGAAATAACTAGCCAACAATGGTGTGCCTAAAATTTGGCGAACTTGTTCGCGAGTCATGCCCAACTGCAACTTGGCATATTGTTCGCTGGAAATGAAATTACCTTGAACAACATCAGGAACGTATGGCCTAAAAATTTTATTCATCCAGGCGCGCTGAGTGTCGTCAACCGCTGAAGAACAACCTCCAAGAGCTAGAAGACCAGAAATGGTAACAACCACTGTAAATACCCTAGCAAGGGACAAATCCCCCTTTTGCAGGGGGTGAAAAAAACGACTAAAAAGTTCGAGGCAATTTTGCATGGCTGGCCGTATCATTAAGACATTGATTTTAGCTCCCAAAGCAATGAATACGACTCAAAACCCTACACCCGAAAATTTGCGTGACATTGGCCTCAAAGCGACTGGCCCGCGCATGAAAATTCTGGATTTTTTTCATCAGAATGGCGGTACCCACTTCAGCGCCGAAGATGTGTTCATGGCCTTGGCCAAGGATGACCAGGAAATTGGCTTAGCAACGGTTTATCGGGTGCTAAGCCAGTTTGAGCAGGCGGGCCTACTGCTTCGAAGCCATTTTGAGTCCAGCAAAGGTGATAGCCGCGCTATCTATGAGCTCAATGAAGGTCGACATCATGACCACTTGGTTTGCCTCGATTGCGGGCATGTAGAGGAATTTGTCGATGAAGCGATTGAAAAAAGGCAACGTGATATCGCCAAATCCCTTGGATTTAAGCTCCAGGAGCATTCACTAGCGATGTATGGCCATTGCCAGAAGAAAAACTGCAGAAATAAGTCTATTAGAGGGTTTTTCAGAACCCATAATAGTAAAAAAGATCTCAAATAGAGGTCTTTTTTACTATTTAGCTACTTTTAAAAACTTTTAAGAACTTTTAATCACTTTACAGCCATTAATGCTTCTGCTGCGTTGAGCATTTGAACTGAGTAGCCCCATTCATTGTCATACCAAGCCAATACTTTGACTAACTTACCGTCAGCAGATACACGAGTTTGAGAAGCGTCATAAATACTTGGGCGCGGATCATGATTAAAGTCGATGGAGACTAGTGGCAGGGTATTAAATCCCAAAATGCCTTTTAATTCACCCTCACTTGCAATCTTGAGGATCGAATTCACCTCATCCACGCTAGTAACGCGAGTTGCTGCAAATGTGAGATCCACAACAGACACGTTAATCACTGGTACTCGCATCGCAAAACCGTCAAAACGACCGGCAAGCGCAGGCAACACCAAACCAACTGCTTTAGCCGCACCAGTTTTTGTGGGGATCATGCTACTAACAGCAGAACGCGCGCGACGCATATCCTTGTGGTACACATCGGTTAAAACTTGATCATTAGTAAAAGCGTGAATTGTTGTCATCAAGCCAGATTCGATACCAATCTTTTCTAACAATGGCTTAACCAATGGTGCCAAACAGTTTGTAGTGCAACTTGCATTAGAAACAACCACATCGCTTGGCTTCAGAACGTTTTGGTTTACACCATAAACGATGGTGGCATCCACATCTTTTTCCCCAGGAGCAGAAATCAATACTTTTTTCGCGCCCTGCTCAATATGAATCATGGCTTTTTCTTTGGAAGTAAATTTGCCAGTGCATTCCAATACCAAATCTACACCCAACTCACCCCAAGGTGTCTCAGCTGGGTTACGTGTGCAGAACATTTTGATGCGATCGCCATTGACCACCATGCAGTCGCCATCAACAGAAACGTCTGCAGGAAAACGGCCGTGAGCAGAGTCATACTGGGTTAGATGGGCATTGATTGCGATATCGCCCATGGCATTAATTGCAACGATCTTGATATCACGACGTGGCTTACCGTTGACTTGATCTTCATACAAAGCACGCAAAACCATGCGTCCGATACGACCATAACCATTAATTGCGACACGAATTGTCATTGATTTCCCCTAGCTAATATTAAATTTATTGCCCATTACTTCTGCGCGATGCATTGCTTTACCGTCTTGGTAATGTAATCTGTAGTTAAACCGAAATGCTCATACAGCACAGGCGCTGGCGCAGACTCACCGAAGGTGTCCACACCATGCACTGCGGCACAACCATACTTCCACCAGAAATCAGTCACACCAGCTTCAACCGCAATACGCGGAATGTTTGCAGGTAAAACTTTTGCTTTATAAGCTGCATCTTGTTGATCAAAGACCGTAGTTGACGGCATTGAAACCACTTGAATACCCAAACCTTCTTTATCTAACTGCTCTGCAGTTTGTAGTGCCAAGGCAATTTCGGAACCAGTTGCAATAATGACTGCATCAATCTTGCCTAACTTTGGATCACGTAATACATAGCCTCCACGAGCAATATCTTTGATTTGCTTAGGCGTACGAGAAACAAATGGGCAATTTTGACGACTAAAAATCAACGCACTAGGGCCATTTTTACGTTCAATTGCTGCGCCCCAAGCTGCTGCACTCTCAGTGGTATCGCACGGACGCCAAACCATGAGATTTGGGATTAAACGCAAGCTAGCAACGTGCTCCACCGACTGGTGGGTTGGGCCATCTTCACCCAAGCCAATGGAGTCATGAGTGAATACAAAAATGCTGCGCAACTTCATTAAAGCAGCCATACGCAAGGCATTGCGGCTGTAATCTGAGAAGGTTAAAAAAGTTCCGCCAAATGGGATGTAGCCGCCATGCAAGGCAATCCCATTCATGATCGCGCTCATACCAAATTCACGTACACCATAGTTTATGTGGTTGCCCCACTGATCGGCGCGAACCGGTTTGCAGGCAGACCAATTCGTCAAGTTAGAACCGGTTAAGTCTGCAGAGCCGCCCATAAATTCTGGCAATACAGGCGCAAGTGCTTCTATTGCATTTTGACTTGCCTTACGGGTTGCCACAGTTTCCGATTTTGCTTGGCAGGTCTTGAGATAGGCATTTAGCGTTTCTGCAAAGTCTGTCGACAAGTCCCCTTGCATACGACGTTGCAATTCAGAAGCAAGTTTTGGGAATTTATTTTTATATTTTTGGAATTCTTTATTCCATTCATGTTCCGCTGCTTGGCCGCGCTTTTTAAAATCCCAAGCAGCATAAATATCTTTTGGAATTTCAAAAGGTGCATACGGCCAATTCAATACAACACGGGTTGCAGCAATCTCAGCGACACCCAATGGTGAACCGTGTACCTTATCGCTGCCAGCCATATACGGTGAACCTTGGCCAATCGCAGTCTTGCAGCAGATCAGAGTTGGTTTATCACTCTTTTTGGCATTAGCAATAGCGGCCGATACCGCCTCTGCATCATGACCATCAACGCCACGAATGACGTTCCAGCCATAAGCCTCAAAACGTGTTGGGGTATCTTCGTTAAACCAAGAAACCACCTTGCCATCGATTGAAATACCATTGTCATCCCACAAAGCAATCAGCTTGTTGAGTTTCAGCGTTCCAGCTAAAGAACACACTTCATGACTGATGCCTTCCATCAAACAACCATCACCCAAAAATACATAGGTGTGGTGATCAATGATGTTGTGGCCGGGGCGATTAAATTCTTCGGCCAATAATTTTTCAGCCAATGCCATACCCACTGCATTAGAGATGCCTTGGCCCAAAGGGCCGGTGGTCGTTTCTACTCCTGGTGTAATTGCATACTCAGGGTGTCCTGGAGTTTTGCTATGCAGCTGGCGAAAATTTTTTAACTCTTCCATTGGCAAGTCATAGCCAGTCAAATGCAAGAGTGAGTACAACAACATAGAGCCGTGGCCATTTGATAAAACAAAACGATCACGATCAATCCAGCGGGGATCAGTTGGGTTGTGTTTTAAATGCTCATTCCATAATCCAACAGCAATATCAGCCATACCCATTGGCATACCAGGGTGTCCTGAATTTGCCTGTTGTACTGCATCCATAGATAAGGCGCGGATGGCATTGGCCATACGAATTTGAAGGTTTGACATCGTAAAAGTGGTCTCTAGGAAAATAAATTGGCTATATTTCAGTAATGCCTCAATTTTATCTTCCCGGACCATGGGAATTCCAAAAGCCGACCACCCTCACCCCTGAGGTTGCCCATCACTTGCGCGTTCGACGCATCCAAACCGGCGAATCCTTCCCGGTATTCGATGGAAAGGGGCTTGTAGCCAAGGCTGAACTACTTTCTTTGAGTGGAAAAAGTGGTTTAGCCCAGCTCAGCGACATTCGCACTGATACCCATCGCGAAACCCCGTATGCCATTACTTTGGCCCAAGGCTTAGCCGGGAGCGACAAAATGGATTGGATCATTGAAAAAGCGGTAGAAACTGGTGCCCAAATCATTACACCGATGCAGTGCGAACGCTCGATCCTCAAATTAACCCGTCCAAGCGATCAGGATCGGGCTCAAAAACGCCTATCCCACTGGGAGGGGATTATTCAAGCCGCATGTGAACAATGTGACCGAACCGTCCTAGCCAAATTGGAGCCAATTCAAACCTTTGAAGCATATTTAAGTGATAGCGGAAAGCCAGCCCTAAAACTTCTCTTGAGCCCAGATGCCACCAAAAGTCTATATTCAGTGTTAATTGAATCTGACCCACAAGACATCATCCTGATGATTGGACCGGAAGGTGGTCATTCCCCGCAAGAAGAAGCACAAGCACAAGCTGCAGGTTACCAAATTGTTTCACTGGGAGAGCGTGTTCTTCGCACTGAAACGGCTGGCGTAGTGGCAATCTCTGCAGTTCACAGCGTTTGGAATCCGGAAATGCAAAATCGCCTCAAATAGAGGCGATTTTTAGGAACTTAAAAACTAACTGGATTACGCGAAAGAATAGAACACACGATAAGGCGTGCGACGCTCAGCCCAGTAATCCACGGCATCACGGAAAACATCTAACAAGGTTTCACGAGCTTCTTTATCAAATTTCTGTGTACATGGTAGCCCTTCAAGCACCACTACAAATCCAGGCTGCTGGCCAGCCTTATCAGTAGTAGTAGTCAAGGCATCTAATAGGGGATCAAAGTTCTTAGCCTGTTGCTTGGTGAAGGAGTAAGCAATAGCAATAGCTTCAAGTACTTCGCCCTTGGTCATTGCATTAACGCAATTGGCGTAAATAAAATGCTGACCAAGCTCAGTTGCTGCTTCCTGCAGATCTGGAGTCCGGAAAGCACGTATCGATTGCACGATATTGGTACGCACACTGCGCAACATAGCCGGAGGTCCGGCATCGCGAACTGCTAAAGCGGCACGCCAAGAAGCTGTCACTTTTTTCCCCGACACCTGATTTGCTGCATAGGTTTGTAAACGAGATAAACCGCCCTGAGCATAGACATTGGCAGCAGATGACTCTATTTCTAGACGATCATTACTATCCCAACTTTCAGCGCGACTATTTTCTTCAAAGCTTGCTGTATTGATGTTTTCATAGCGATTATTCATGATGGGTGCTAGGTTACCCCTAACACGCCATCAAATCAAGCCCAAATACAGTGCATTTTCTATAAACTATTGATTTATATAATATTAATTTATGTAAGTTTTTACTAACTTACATAAATTCTAGGGCTTAAGTAATGCCTCTGGCGTTGCTTGCAGCCTCTACAACAGCCAAAGTCGTCACATTCACGATCCGGCGAACTGTCGCAGCTGGAGTCAATATGTGAATAGGTTTGGCAACACCTAACAACAGAGGTCCAATCGCAATACCATTGCCCGCAGCCGTCTTCAGTAAGTTATAGGAAATGTTTGCAGCATCGATATTTGGAAGCACCAAAAGATTCGCATCGCCCTTTAGGGTGGATGAAGACACGGCACCTTCGCGGATACTTGCATCCAATGCGCTATCACCATGCATCTCTCCATCAACTTCGAGAGTCGGATCTGCATTTTTCAACAGAGCTAATACCTGGCGCATTTTGACTGCAGATGGGGCGTTGCTCGATCCAAAGTTTGAATGCGATAACAGGGCGACTTTAGGAACCAAGCTCAATTTACGCATTTCGCTTGCAGCCATCATAGTTAGTTCTGATAATTGTTCTGCAGTTGGATCGATATTGATATGAGTATCAACCAAGAAGACTTGGCGGCCAGGCAAAATCAGGCCGGACATTGCTCCATACACATTTGCACCTGGCTCACGACCAATCACTTCATCGACATACTTGAGGTGCGTAGCCAAATTACCTACCGTACCAGAAATCATGCCATCAGCCATGCCCTTTTGAATCAATAAACTACCAATCAAACTATTGCGGCGACGTACTTCTAACTTAGCAAATGATTGGGTCACACCTTTGCGTTCTGTTAGTGCGAGGTAGGTTTGCCAAAAATCACGAAAGCGCGAATCATTTTCAGGATTGACGATCTCAAAATCATCACCCGCCTTCATACGCAAACCAAACTTTTCGATACGATGTTCAATAACAGCAGGACGGCCGATCAATATTGGGGTTGCCAAGTTTTCATCAAGAATAATTTGCACTGCACGCAATACCCGCTCATCTTCACCTTCAGCAAAGACGATGCGTTTTTGATTGGCAGGTACCCTCTTGGCAATACTAAAGAGAGGCTTCATCAAAGTGCCAGAGTGATACACAAATTGCTGTAACTGATTGCGATATGCATCGAAATCTTTGATTGGACGAGATGCTACGCCATCATCCATTGCAGCTTTAGCTACTGCAGGGGCAATTACCGTAATTAATCGCGGATCAAATGGTTTTGGGATTAAGTATTCAGGACCAAAGGAAAGGTTTTCAATTCCATACACTGAGGTGACTACTTCGCTTTGCTCGGCTTGCGCTAACTCTGCTACTGCCTTTACAGCAGCGACTTCCATGCCACGAGTAATGGTGGTTGCACCAACATCAAGAGCTCCGCGGAAAATAAATGGGAAACACAAGACGTTATTAACTTGATTTGGATAATCAGTACGCCCAGTTGCCATCACCGCATCAGGACGAACGAGCTTTACTTCTTCCGGAAGAATTTCTGGGGTTGGATTTGCCAAAGCGTAAATCAATGGCTTATCAGCCATCTTTTTAACCATCTCTTGCTTGAGAACGCCACCAGCAGAAAGACCCAAGAATATATCCGCACCTTCAATCACTTGATCTAGGGTACGCAAATCTGTTTCTTGGCAAAAGGGCTCCTTCTCTGGATCCATTAATTCTTTGCGGCCTTTATATGCCACGCCAGCAAGGTCGGTTACCCAAATATTTTTACGCTGAATACCTAAGTCAACCAATAAATCCAAGCACGCTAGTGCGGCTGCCCCGGCACCAGAGGTAACCAATTTCACATCACCAACCTCTTTGCCAACTACCTTCAAGCCATTGAGGATGGCGGCAGCAACCACAATAGCTGTGCCATGTTGATCATCATGAAAGACTGGAATCTTCATGCGAGCTTGTAACTTGCGCTCAACCACAAAACAGTCCGGAGCCTTAATGTCTTCTAAGTTGATGCCACCAAATGTTGGCTCTAAAGCCGCAATAATTTCTACCAACTTTTCAGGATCGCTTTCATTGACTTCAATATCAAAAACATCGATACCTACAAATTTCTTAAACAGTACTGCTTTGCCTTCCATTACCGGCTTACTCGCAAGAGGGCCAATATTTCCAAGGCCAAGGACAGCTGTGCCGTTGGTAATCACGCCTACTAAGTTTCCACGCGCTGTGTACTTAAAAGCATTGGCCGGGTCTTTAACAATCTCTTCGCAAGGTGCCGCTACTCCAGGGGTATATGCAAGCGCCAAGTCTCGCTGATTCGTGAGTTGCTTGGTCGGGGCAATTTCAATCTTTCCGGGAACTGGAAACTCGTGATAATGAAGGGCAGCTTCTCTGAGGGCTGCAATTTGCTGTTCTTTATTGTTTTCTTTGCTCATCAACTAACTCGCTAACTCGTTTTATATCAGTTTTATTAGACTTTAATTCTATTCCTCTCGGACACCGTACTCCTAAGAGCCATAAAATGAGACATGCATTCCCAACCTAGCCCCCTTGGGGAATTTGACCTGATTGATCGTTTTTTCAAAACGAGGGCCAATCCCCTCTTCAAAAACTCATACCTTACTCTAAAACTAGGTATTGGTGATGACTGCGCCCTTATTAACCCCCCTGTCGGCGAAGAAATTGCCGTTACTAGCGACATGCTGGTTGAAGGCAGGCATTTTTTTGCAGAAACGGATGCAGAACAACTAGGCCACAAAGCTCTTGCAGTAAACCTTTCTGACCTAGCAGCGATGGGGGCAAGCCCGCTTGGCTTTACCCTAGCTATCTCCATACCTGCAATCAATGAAGCTTGGCTAGGCGCGTTTTCCAAGGGCTTGTTGGATCTTGCAAACCAGTTTGCCTGTCCACTGATTGGTGGCGATACCACCGCAGGCCCACTCACAATTTCGATTACTGCATTTGGCAGCATTCCAAGCGGGAAAGCTATTCGCAGATCAGGCGCAAAAATTGATGATGATATTTGGGTTTCGGGAACTTTGGGTGACGCACGCCTCACACTTGCTGCACTGCGTCATGAAATTCACCTCACTGAAAAGGCCCTAAAGCTGGTTGAAAATCGAATGCATCAACCGTTGCCCAGATTAGAACTTGGAAAACGCTTACGAGAAATTGCTAGCGCCGCTCTAGATATATCAGATGGCTTACTTGGAGACCTCAGACATATCTTGCGCCAATCTGAAGTAAGCGCTGAAATTGTTTTAGATCAACTCCCTAAATCGGCAACACTACAAGAGCAAGAAATTTCAATCCAGAATCTATACGCCGCGAGTGGCGGCGATGATTATGAGCTTTGCTTCACAGCACCTGAAAGTCATCGCGCTAATCTGTTAAAGATCAGCAATGAATTCAATCTTCCATTGACACGTATAGGCAAAATCGTGCCTATTCAAAACAACACTCCTGAAATCCGTCTTTTCAATACCGATGGCAGTATCGTAAACGAGACGCAAACAGCCATACTTCTAAAATCATTCAATCACTTTGCAATATGACTGAATTTGTGCACACCGAAATAAAGCCTAGCTTTAAATGGATGCTTCAAACTGCTAGTCGTACGCTAGCGTTCGGATTTGGTAGCGGTCTTAGTCCCATAGCACCAGGAACAGTTGGCACCCTTTGGGCTTGGGCGGCATTCTTGATTGGCGAACACTTCTTCACCACCGAAGATATCTTTTGGATTATTGTCGGCGGAATACCACTTGGCTGCTGGATCTGCGGTCAAGTGAGCGAGGAGCTTGGTAAAAAAGATTTCGGCGGAATTGTTTGGGATGAAATGCTAGCCTTTTGGCTCGTTCTTATTTTGATCATGCCCACCAGCATTTGGATACAAATCATTGCATTTGCACTCTTTCGGTTTTTTGATGCAGTCAAACCAGGTCCTATTGGCATGATTGATCGTCACTTTAAGGATCTTGAACATCATGATGGACCATCTAATTTCAGGCAAATCATTTGGCGTGGATTTGGCATCATGGTTGATGACCTTGCTGCAGCATTTTTTACACTTTTAGTCATCGCCTTACTCCAACTCTATATGCAACAAAATGGATGGAGACTGATATGAGCACGATTGAGACTATCAAAGTATTAGCAGAAATATTGCGCTCTCGAAATTGGCAAATGGCGGCAGCCGAATCCTGCACCGGTGGACTGGTGTGTGCAGCACTGACCGAACTAGCCGGCTCCAGCGATTGGTTTGAACGTGGCTTTATAGCCTACAGCAATGAGGCTAAGTCTGCATACTTAGGGATTCCAGCCAAGTTAATTGAAATGCATGGCGCCGTGAGTGAGCCCACAGCCATCGCCATGGCAGAGGGCGCCCAAGTACAAGCAGGAGTCAATATCGCTATCTCCATTACCGGTATTGCTGGGCCTAGCGGCGGGTCAATAGAAAAGCCGATTGGAACAGTATGTTTTGGGTGGGCGATTCGAGGAGACTCTGGCAACCGTGTGCTGAGTAAAACGATGCACTTCACTGGAGACCGCCAAAGCGTACGTGAGCAAGCGCGTGATTTTGTTCTGAGCGAGTTACTGAGGCTGCTGAAAAACTAACAGGACTAGCTCTGCCTTCTCAGAAATGCATTACTTCATCCAGCCTTTGTGATGGAAGTACCATAATGGAATGATCGCTGAAATAATCATTGCGATAATCGCCATGGGATAACCCCAAGTCGCATCGAGCTCTGGCATATGCTTATAGTTCATTCCCCAAATACTCGCCAACAAGGTAGGCGGCATTAAGGCGACAGATACCACCGAGAAGATCTTAATAATTTTGGATTGGTTCAGATTAATGAAACCCACTGTGGCATCCATTAAGAAGTTAATCTTATCGAATAAGAAAGCAGTGTGATTCTCTAAAGAATCAATATCGCGCAAAATTTGACGGGCCTCTTCCTGCTGCTCATCTGAGAGAAGTTTACTGCGCATCAAAAAAGATAAGGCTCTCCGGGTATCCATTACATTACGTCGAATGCGCCCGTTGGTGTCTTCTTCAGTTGCAATAGTCTCTAAAACCTCAGCAGCATCAGCATCATTAATGTTGTCTGAGAGAACACGTTTGCCAGCCTGCTCCAAATTTTCATAGACCTCTTCTAAGGCATCAGCGGAATACTCGGCATCGGTTGAGTATAGGTCAAGCAACACATCTTTTGCATTACTTACCGAGCCTGGACGCAAACGCGCACGCAAACGCATTAAGCGGAATACGGGCAAATCTTCATCATGAATAGAAAACAAGACTTGCTTAGTGAGCACGAAAGCAACTCGAACGTTACGAGAGGTTTCTTCTTCATCCAGGAGGAAGTCAGTACGAATATGGAGATGGCCGTCATCGGCCTCAAAGTAGCGAGCGGAAGCCTCCAAGTCACCCAAGTCATCGAGCTCAGGCAAAAGCACACCAAATGCCTCTTTAATCCAAATAAGCTCTTCTTCCTCTGGATCAACCACATCAATCCAGATAGGATTGGCATATTGCAATAATTCATTGCGATCTTCGACTTGCTCTTGAGAGAGGCGGCCATTTTGCAGGACGAACAAGTTGATCATGGTGAACTCCTAGGGAATGTGCGCTAGTTTATCCTATAGACCATGACAGTTTCACTAAAATAAATCCAAACCCAATGAACTCTCGCTCAAATACCTTTAACCAGCAACTCCAGTCTGCATGGGCTTCCCAAGGCAGCATGCTGTGCGTTGGTTTTGACCCCGACCCGAAACGCTTGCCTACAGCCCTTCAAGGTAAGCCCGAGGGGATCTTTGAGTTCTGCCGTGATATTGCTGATGCGACGGCAGATTTAGTTTGCTCATTTAAGCCTCAGTTTGCCTACTTTGCGTCGCAAAGGGCGGAAGCTCAACTTGAGAAGCTCATTGCCCACCTAAAAAATAAATACCCTCACATTCCAGTCATCCTCGATTCCAAGCGGGGAGATATTGGTAGCACTGCAGACCATTACGCCCTTGAGGCGTTTGAACGTTATGGGGCAGATGCAATTACCGTCAATCCCTACATGGGTTTTGACACCATCGAGCCTTACCTGAAACATAGTGGCAAAGGGGTCATTGTTCTATGCCGCACCTCTAACCCAGGGGGATCAGACTTGCAGTTTCTGAATGTATCGCCCAGTGGTGAGCCTCTGTATTTACATGTAGCTAAGCTGGCTGCCACTCAATGGAATGTCAGCGGTCAAATTAGTCTTGTAGTTGGCGCAACCTTCCCCGAAGAAATTGCCAAGGTGCGCGCCATTGTGGGTAATATGCCATTACTGATCCCCGGCATTGGCGCACAAGGTGGTGACATTGAAGCAACTGTTAAGGCAGGTAGCATCGCGGGAAAACCCGGCACAGGCATGATCATCAACTCATCTAGAGCAATTTTGTATGCCAGCTCAGGAAGTGATTTTGCTCAGGCAGCCAGAAAAGTTGCGCTGAGCACACGCGATGCGCTAAAAGCCGCTACTTAGCTTTTTTAGGTATTGGTATAGGCGCCAAAGCCACGCGCCCCATGTTTTCTAAAATAAATTCTTGGCGGACAGAGTAATTAATACTCCCCCTGCGGCAATATTTCTCTTTGTCAAAACATTTTGGCGCAGGCAAAGCAGATGCTAAGGCTGCAGATTGCTCAAGATCTAATGCGGCAGGACTAATACCGTAATAATGTGAGGCAGCAGCACCAATTCCGAAAATACCTTCGCCCCACTCCACTGAATTGAGATAAATCTCAAATAATCTTTGCTTAGTCAGTATGAATTCCAATAAACCAGTGATGATTAGCTCTTGGCCTTTACGAAAATAATTTTGCTCTGAAGATAAAAATAAATTTTTAGCAAGCTGTTGTGTAATCGTGGAACCACCTCTTAAAGCAGTTTTAGCTTTATTTTTTGACTGCATCTTTTCCTGATTCTTTTCCCAGGCTTTTTGCATATCTTCGACACGCACACCTTTGTGCTGAAAAAAAATATCGTCCTCACTGACCAGTACGGCCCGCTTGAGATTATTGGAAATCTTGTCGTAAGGGGTCCATTTCGATTGCACCGAGCATGACCAATGCCAAGAACAGAGACGCCACTGCTCAGCTCTCTGAAAGGCCGTACTAATTGGATCTAGGCTGATCCACAAAAGGATTTGAATTGCAAAATAGGTCTGCATAGCCAGCAAACCACAAAAGAGACATTTAATGGGGTAAGCGAGCCAGCGCATTACTAAGAGAGTTAAAAGGGCTAGCTGCGTAATTGAGATAGAACGGCGCGCGGATCAATTGCTGAAGCTAGCTGAGCGCCACGCCACAGCAAGAAGGCATCGGCAGCTTGTTCCACCAACATTCCCAATCCATCACTAATTCTGGCGCCCCTTTGCAAGGCTTGCTGCATAAACGCTGTAGTTTTGCCATAAACCATGTCATACGCAAATGAACTTGGCGTAAAAATATTATTTACCGCCAATCTACTCAAGGGTGATGCATCCGAGAGTCCCGCTGCAGTGGCATTAATCACCAATTCAAAAGGATATGGTGACTTTTCCGAATCTTCTAGATCCGCCAAGGTGCGAGACTCTAATGAAACCTCATTAGCGGCTGCCAAGTTTGCAAAAAGCTTTACTAACTCATCTGCTTTAGCAGGTGAGCGATTGGCAATCACAATGCATTTAGGCGACCGCTCTAACAAAGGCCCTATAACTCCTCGAGCAGCACCGCCAGCTCCCAATAACAAAATACGCGCACTGTGAAGCGCAATGCCTTGCGCCAATAAATCACGCACTAAACCAGCGCCATCGGTGTTATCACCAATAATCTTGCCATCTTCACACCATAAAGTATTGACCGCACCAGCCAGTTGCGCCCTTGGACTGACAACAGCAGCAAGCGCTTGTGCATCCAACTTAAAAGGTACTGTGACATTCAAACCCTTACCGCCTGCTGCAAAGAATGTATTAGCAGCCTGCGCAAAAGATCCCAGCTCGGGTTGCAAGCGGCCATAGTACATAGCTTGTTTTGCCTGTTTTGCAAACTGCTCATGGATTAATGGTGACTTACTATGGGAGATTGGATTACCAGCAACTGCATAGACATCCAGGCCGGGATATTGGCTTGGATCAGTATGGAGGTCGCTGGAATTATCTGGGTTCATATTGCTTAGAGAATAAGGCAAATTGTGATCAATTTCTAAAAATGATTAATGCTTTACTTGCTTTAATTCCAAGCGATCATCACCGTCTCGTGTGAACTCGAAAGTAGAAACCCAATCCAAAACATCGATCTGATTGCGCATTTCTGATGGGAAGGGACCAAATGGAGCTGACGCCCGAACAATAGCCAATGCCTGACGATCTAACTCAGGGTTGCCAGAGCTGCGTCCGATCGATAACCCATCTTTGCCTTGAGCATTATTGGTAATTTTTCCCTGTGAATCCACACTCACCACAATAATCAAGCTTCCATAAAGCGGTCGGCCATTAGCACGCGGGAAAAATGCGCTGCCATAGGCTTCGATTTTTTGCCGCATGGCATCGTAGTAATGCGCAAAACTCACTGCCTTAGTATTGGTACCCGTTATTACCTTACGTCGTGGCTCACGTCCATCAGCCTGAAAGCGTTTGACCAACTCAGCCTCCAGAGAATTGAGTTGGGATGCTGCTTTTTGCTCATCACCACTTTTACGGCCGCTAGAACGAGCTCGCTGCTCATCTAGCTTTGCCAACATCTGCTTTTGTTGTTTCTCCAAAACCTCTAGACGCGCCTGGGCACCCAACCTGGCTCGATGCAAAGCAGTGGCATCTTGATCCGGTGTATTACCGCCGCCTTGTAAATCAGCCTGCGCTAATTTGTTGGCTTGTTTTAGCGGTGCTTTATTGCTGGCATTGACCAAGACTACGCTGAGGGGTGTATTGAGGCGCCGGTTTTGAATCTCCCCCACACCCCAGCGGAAGGACAAGAACACAACATGGATCAGCAGTGAGGCACAAAGCGCTAGACGAAATGGATGACGTTGCCAAGCGTGCTGTAAATAGAGTATTGCTCTACACCATTTGTCAGAGCGCGGACATTCGAGCGATTTAATCTGGGCTAACATCTTCTTCAGAGCTATCTGGCGTTTTGACGTCTTGATCTATCTTAGTCTCAATGTCAAGAACCCGAACTGCGGCAGTCAGTTGCAACAAGTCAACATCAGAGATCTCGACTTGCGCACGTGTCATTCTGGGATGGCTCGCCAATTCTGGCACAGCTAAGTGCAGAGGTATAGGCTCTACTCTCGACATACCCTCTTTAAGATGTCGCATGTGAACACTCTTAAAGCCTTCATCCTGACAAATCCAACGCAAGCACCAATACTTTTCTAGACGATCCTGATATTCACCATAAGCTTGATAGCAAGTTTCAAAATCGGCAGCAATTCCCATCAAACCCGCATCACGCGGCGGAAATGGAGCAACCATCTTGGCAGTAACACCATGCTTGGCAAGCGCAATCAATTGCCATTGATTTACCAAATCCGAGTATCTGCGTAAAGGAGAAGTGCACCAAGCGTAGTAATCTAAGCCTAGACCCTCGTGGGGTCCTGGGGTAGTTTGCATACGCGTACGCAATGGGCCCCAACCCTTTTGAGTTCTAAAAAGCCCTGGTAGACCATGATCGGCAAGCAGTTGACCAGAGGCGCTATTACAAAAAATCATCCACTCAGCAACCACGGTATCTAAAATTGATCCGCGTTGACACGGAACAATCTCAACACGCTGCACATCATCAACATCTTTGATTTGAAAATGAAAGTCACGTGCCAAAGCATTGGGGTCAATCACACCTAGCTGCTCAGCACGAAGACCATTTGCAATTCGCTTTTCTTGGCGTCCTGCATGCAATAACTTTGCCGAGCGCCACAAAATTACTAACTCTTTGCGATACGGATAATTTGCGCCCTCATCGGCCAAACTCTCTTCACTCACAAGATGCTCAATATCTTCAAGGCGCAAATTGGCTGCCATCGGCACCATCTCAGTACGCATTTGTAATGACCCTCTTTTCACCAAGCCATCGGCATCTAGATCAACATAAATCGATAGCGCAGGCCTTGGAGCTCCTTCATCAAGCGAGAACTGCTCAATTACCGAGTCAGGCAACATCGTAATTTTGTCGCCCGGGAAATACACCGTAGACATACGGCTGCGAGCTACTTGATCTAAGGGGTCATCTTTTGAAATTGCCAAACCTGGCGCTGCAATGTGAATGCCAATCTGATGGCCGCCATCAGGCAATTCGGTGACTGATAGCGCGTCATCAATCTCTGTGGTGCCGGAGTCATCAATTGAAAATGCTTGGACTTGCGCTAATGGCAACCCGGCAACTGCAGCAGCATAAGCAGCCTGATCAACCCCGATCTCCTGATGAGTAGCGCCATTTGGAAAATGCGCCTTCAGAAACATTCCTTGGTGATATGCCAATGGTGAATCGATTGCGCCGCAACGAATCATCAACTGCGCAGGAGATTCTCCAGTTTCGGTACAGGCTGCCACTAAGGCTTTATAGGCAGTTGTATTTTTGTCGGGTGAAAAAAGTAGTTGATTGGCCGATGATTTGAGCGTCTGCGGGAAAGCTCCAGCAACCAATTCTGCTTGCCAAGCCGATTGCTGTTCTAATTCTTTTTGTTTTCGCTCAAGCGCAGCAAGACCGGCTTGTAATTGCTCTAAGGGAGCACGCTGGAAACGGCCGCGTCCTTTGCGGCGAAAGAAAACTGGTGCGCCCTGTAAAGCAATAGCCAGAGCTACCTGCTGAGAAACGCTCGATTGCGACCCAAAATATTCTTGCGAGACATCTGCTAGCGCAAACTCTTCTTCAGGTGCGCAATCCCAGAGCAATTGCAGATCGATATCTTTGGATAAAGTATTTGCTTCATCCATCACAGATTGGGCTTCTGGCTGTGCAAAGCGCAACCACACTTCTTTAGCTTTTAACTTAATCTTTTTCCCAGAAAGACTCGTGGCATGCCATGACTCAGCATCTCCCGAACCAGATGCAGACTGCACTGTAGCGATTTTGATATCACCACCTTCTTCATAGACTAGATTCATGCTTAGAGGGATATCCCGCCGCTAGCTTCTAATGCCACTCCATTGACATAGCTTGCTTCATCGCTAGCCAAGAATAAATACACATTAGCCATTTCTTCAGGGGTACCAAGGCGGCCAAGCCAACTTCTGCGCTCAATGTCTTGCAAGATATTTGCTGGCATTGCCTTCACCATTTCAGTAGCAATAAAACCTGGACAGACTGCGTTTACACGAATGCCCTTTGGACCTAACTCACGAGCCCAAGTCTTGGTAAACCCAATAACACCAAACTTAGTTGCTGAATAGTTTGTTTGTCCAAAGTTGCCATATAAACCCACCACACTTGAGGCATTGACGATGGCGCCAGAGCCCGCCTCTAGCATATGTGGCACAACTAATTGCGTGCAATTAAAGACGCCCTTAAGGTTGACATCTATCACGGTATCAAACTGCGCTTCCGTCATCTTAATTAATCGAGCATCCTGAGTAATGCCTGCATTGTTAATTAAAATGTCTATCTGACCATGTTTTTGTATGATCTCGTCCACCACCGCTTGAATACTGGCGCGATCAGTTACATTCATTGCATGGGCTTCAGAATGAGGAATCAGCTCAGCCGCAGCTTGCACTGCCTCAGAATTCATATCTGCAATGATGACCTTCGCACCTTCCTGCGCAAAACGTTGTGCAGTTGCAAAACCAATTCCTTTTGCTGCACCAGTAATAATTGCTACCTTATCTTTCAATCGATTGCTCATGATGTACTCTCAGAATGTATTCACTTAGTTAGCTTAGACCACATTAAACAGTGATCGCTTGTAATATTTTTTGATGTACTCCGCCAAAACCACCATTACTCATTACGAGGATATGATCACCAGGCTTAGCCGCCTGAGCAACAGCACTGACAAGTACGTTGAGATCATCAAAAGCATGGGCCTTAGCAGCAATCTTGGAGTTCAGGGGTGATAACACCTCTGCCAAGTCCCAACCCAAAGACTCTTTACCGCTATTAGCACCATAAGCAAACACCAGATCGGCTTTTTGCAGGCTGTCCGGCAATTGCGCTTTCATAACCCCCAACTTCATCGTATTCGAACGTGGCTCTAAGACTGCCAATATGCGGGCCTTACCTACCCGGCGACGAAGGCCATCAACCGTTGTCGTAATGGCAGTTGGATGATGAGCAAAGTCATCGTAAATAGTGATCTCATTTGCAATACCTATGGTTTCCAAACGGCGTTTCACATTCTTAAATTCAGCCAAAGCTCGCGCAGCATTTTCTGGTGAGATACCAATGTGATTTGCGCTCGCAATAGCGGCCAAAGCATTGAGTTGATTATGTCGCCCCATCACACCTGAATCTGGCGCCCACTTGACGATCGCTACATCCTTGGCAGCTTTAAGCACAATAAAGCCATCATCCTCTTGCGAAACCAAGGACCACTCATTAGCGTCATCATGACCAAAACGTTCTACTGGGGCCCAGGCGCCGCGTGCGACAACCCGCTCTAAGGCTGGCTCCTCACCATTCACCACTAACAGACCGTCGCTTGGGACAATACGCACCAAATGGTGGAACTGGGTTTCAATCGCCGCGAGATCAGCAAAAATATCTGCGTGATCAAACTCCAAATTATTCAATAAAGCGGTACGTGGTCTGTAGTGAACAAACTTACTGCGTTTATCAAAAAAAGCAGTGTCATATTCATCAGCCTCGATCACAAAATATTGACTCTCGCCTAAGCGGGCTGACACAGTGAAATTCAGTGGCACTCCGCCAATTAAATAGCCCGGCTTATAACCATTGAATTCCAAAATCCAGGCGAGCATTGCAGAGGTGGTGGTTTTCCCATGCGTGCCAGCAACCGCTAGAACATGACGTTCATATAAAACTTGCTCACCAAGCCATTGGGGACCAGAAATATAGGGCAACCCTTGATTAAGAATAGCCTCCATCAGAGGGTTGCCTCGAGAAACCACATTGCCAATCACGAATAAATCAGGCATGGTCTCAAACTGTAATAATTGGTCTGGCGAAAATCCCTCGATCAGCTCGATACCTTGAGCCTCAAGTTGAGTACTCATTGGGGGATAAACGTTGGCGTCACAACCCGTAACACGATGTCCGGCCTGCCGAGCGATTGCAGCAATGCCGCCCATAAAAGTACCGCAAATGCCCAAGATATGTATATGCATCTGCGAATTTTAGCGAAGGAGTTGCCTTGAACCGAAGACAATGGATTATTGCTGGCGCTGTTTGTATTCTTGCGCTTCTCGCTGGCGTAGTGTCATCGCGCTGGATATCTCAAACTGGGCTAGCGAGTGACCCCTCAATCAAGGCATTTTTTGGCAATTCTTGGCAAACCGCAGATGGCAAAGCAGCAAATTCCGAAAATTGGCGTAACAAAATCCTCGTTGTGAATTTTTGGGCATCCTGGCGCCCCCCTGCGTAGAGGAAATGCCCGCCTTAAACAAAATCTCTCAGCAATACGCAGATAAAAATGTATTAATTGTTGGTATCGGTATCGATTCACCGTCTAACATACGTGAATTTCTGGAAAAAACCCTGTTTCCTACCCGATAGTGATTGGCGGTCTGGAGGGTAGCAATATTGCTAAACAAATGGGAAACACTCAAGGAGCCCTACCCTGCACTGTGATCATTAATCCTCAGGGCAAGTCCATTTATACAAAATTAGGAAAAATAAATGAAGATGACATCAAAAACGCTATAAATAAAAGTTTATAGCGTTTTTTAACAAATAATCAGATAAATTACCATACTCTTTGATACACGAATAAAAGACATTGAACTCATTAATTTCCAATATTTGCGCTTAAAAGAGTAGTGAAAATTTAACTTCAGAATCCAATTTTTAACCTAATACAAACTCGAAAAAGGTATACTTCCCTCCATAACAAGTGAAGCAAGATGTACGCAGGTGGCTAACAGCCAAATTAAACAATTGACACCTAACTGCTTTTAAAAATAGGGATCTATGTCGAAAAAAGCTTCAATTCTCGTGATTCAAGGCCCAAACCTAAACCTATTGGGAACTCGTGAGCCAGAGGTTTATGGCAAAACTACTATGCAAGACATCCACAATAGACTGGGTGAGCTTGCAAATGCCCAATCGGTGGAACTAGATACTTATCAGAGTAACCATGAAGGCGAGTTGATTGATCGTATTCAACAGGCTAAAAAAGATGGGGTGAATTTCATCATCATCAATCCAGGCGCATTTACACACACTAGTGTTGCCCTTCGGGATGCGCTAGCCGGAGTTGCCATTCCTTTTACAGAAGTACATTTATCAAACATTCATCAGCGCGAAGAATTTCGTAGGCATTCCTACTTATCCGATATCGCCACTGGTGTCATTTGTGGCCTAGGGGCAATTGGCTACGAGCTAGCACTACAAGCTGCCATTGCCCGTTTACAAAAATAATTTATTGAAAGAATTTCAAGAGAGGACGTACTTAAATGGATCTAAGAAAACTCAAAACCTTGATTGATCTAGTTTCTGAATCAGGCATCTCTGAACTAGAAGTGAATGAAAGCGAGGACCGTGTTCGTATTGTGAATGCAGTCTCTCCAGCACCCGCAGGACAAGTCGTCTACGCCAACCCTGCTCCTGCACCTATGATGCAAGCCTCCCCTGTAGTACCGGCCGCTGTAGCAGCACCAGCGACTGAAGCACCTGCGGTGGAGTCTGGATTTGTAGCACGCTCACCAATGGTAGGCACCTTCTACCGCGCTCCAAACCCAGAGTCGCCAAATTTCGTCAACATCGGCGATACCGTCAAAGTTGGTCAAACCCTTTGCATCATTGAGGCCATGAAGTTACTCAATGAAATCGAATCAGAAAAAGATGGTGTTATTAAAGAAATCCTTTGCGAAAACGGCCAAGGCGTTGAGTTTGATCAGCCTCTATTTGTCATTGCATAAATTTTCTTAGCACCCCTTTCCACTCATTAAATTAACTCAGAGCCGACATGTTCGATAAGATTCTGATCGCCAATCGGGGAGAAATTGCTCTCCGTATCCAACGCGCATGTCGCGAGTTGGGAATCAAAACTGTGGTGGTGTATTCCACTGCCGATAAAGAAGCTAAGTATGTAAAGCTTGCAGATGAGGCTGTTTGTATTGGGCCAGCACCATCACCGCAGAGCTATCTCAATATGCCTGCCATTATTTCTGCTGCAGAGGTCACAGACGCAGAAGCAATTCATCCGGGTTATGGCTTTCTCTCTGAAAACGCTGATTTTGCCGAGCGTGTAGAAAAATCCGGCTTTGCTTTTATTGGTCCGCGTGCAGAATCGATACGCTTGATGGGCGACAAAGTCTCCGCGAAGCGCGCCATGATTAAAGCGGGCGTACCTTGCGTTCCTGGGTCGGAAGGCGCCTTACCAGATGATCCGAAAGAAATTATTGCTACAGCCAAGAGGGTTGGCTATCCAGTCATCATTAAAGCAGCCGGCGGTGGTGGTGGCCGCGGAATGCGTGTTGTTCACACTGAAGCGCATCTTATCAATGCGGTCAATATGACGCGCGAAGAAGCGGGTCGTGCTTTTGGCAATCCAGAAGTCTATATGGAGAAGTTTTTAGAAAAACCTCGCCACGTAGAGATCCAAATTTTGGCCGACACTCACGGGAATGCAATTTGGTTGGGCGAACGCGATTGCTCCATACAACGCCGCCATCAAAAAGTGATTGAAGAAGCTCCAGCGCCTGGTATTGATCGTCGCCTGATCGCCAAAATTGGCGAGCGTTGCGCAGAAGCATGTAGAAAAATTGGCTATCGCGGTGCAGGTACATTTGAATTTCTCTATGAGAATGGTGAATTCTTCTTCATTGAGATGAATACCCGCGTTCAGGTGGAGCACCCTGTAACCGAAATGATTACTGGGGTTGATATCGTTCAAGAGCAAATTCGTATCGCGGCTGGCCTGAAGTTAAGTTACCGCCAAAAAGATATTATTTTCCGTGGCCATGCTATTGAGTGCCGCTTAAACGCCGAAGATCCATTCAAATTCACTCCAAGTCCTGGCCGCATTGGTTCATTCCACATGCCTGGCGGTCCTGGCATTCGCGTTGATTCACACGCTTATAGCGGCTACATGGTGCCTTCAAATTACGACTCCATGATTGGTAAACTAATTGCTTATGGCAATACACGCGAACAAGCAATTCGTCGGATGCAAATTGCTCTTTCTGAGATGGTGATTGATGGCATCACCACCAACATACCGCTCCATCGCGAATTGATGCTCGACCCCAACTTCATGGAAGGTGGCACCAGCATTCATTATCTGGAGCACCGCCTAGAAGAGCAGGCAGCGAGCCGCGGAAAATCTTAATTAATGCGAGTAGCCCATGTCTTATCGTGAGCTCGTATTCACGGTCGCAGCTCAAACTGCTGAGCCCTTAGGTGATGCTTTACTGGAATTGGGCGCTCTCTCAGTCACCGTTGAAGATGATGCTGCAGGTGGTTACGATGAAAACCCACTGTATGGTGAGCCGGGTTTATCGCCAGAAGTACAGGCCTGGGATAGATCTTCCGTTACTGCGCTTTTTAATCCAGAACTGGACAACTCAAATAGTCCGGACTTTATTGGACAACTACTTTCTGATCTCCTAGAGGCTGGGTTTCATTTAGACCCACCCCAAGAAAGAACAGTAGAAGAACAAGATTGGGTACGACTTACCCAAAGCCAATTTGCTCCCATCCAAATAGGAAAACGCATTTGGGTAGTGCCGTCTTGGCACGACGCACCAAGCGATCCAAACGCAATCTGCTTAGCAGTTGATCCAGGACTTGCATTTGGGACAGGAAGCCATCCCACAACTCACCTATGCCTCTTATGGCTAGAAGAACATTCAACGCTCAAAAACCAAAGTCTTCTCGATTACGGTTGCGGCTCGGGAATTTTGGCAATTGCTGCGGCAAAACTTGGCTGCAATCCTGTGGTTGGGACCGATATCGATCCTCAAGCGATGCTTGCGGCGCGCAGCAATGCAGAGATTAATCACACTACCATCAGCTTTGTACTCCCGAATGAAGGCGCGCCAGAGCTCGCAGCAGAAACCAAATATGACATCGTCATGGCCAATATTTTGGCCAACCCTCTGCAGGTCTTAGCTCCTGCTTTGGTCAACAAGATGAAGCTTGGCGGTCAAATTGTGCTCTCCGGAGTGTTAGCAAGACAAGCAGATGAAGTCATTGCCACCTATAGCCAGTGGCTCTCACTTTCGGTGTGGAAAGAAAGTGAAGGATGGGTTTGTCTACATGGCGTCTTAAGCAATAAAGAATCTGGCACCCCTTCAACTTTGACTCAAAAAAAAAGTAGTAAATCTCTCAAGCTAGTTTTTCTTAGTCTACTTTTTCTTGTATTGCTCGCATTTGGTGAGCATCTTTCCAGAAATTCATTGCTGCCTGCATTAGCGCCTCGTGTTGATGGAAGCTCCTCATCCGTTTACGTGCAAGCATTTTCTATATTGCAGCGCTTTGATGAAAAACTGTGTCATGCGTTAGGATGTCTAAATCGCCCTGTAAGCGATTTTGCTGCGTGGAAAATAATTTCAAGCCGCACTATCTCCTGAAAACGTGACAGAGGGCCTAAAAAGCACTACAAATCAATCCATGCTGCGTGTTGAAATACAAAATCGACTTGCAATACCAATTTTGCTGCCTAATTTAGAAATTTCTCTCACCGATGCGGAAGAATCTGAGATCAAAGTCATTTTACTCAGCCCAAAAGAGTGGTTACCAGCTAGCTGGCAAGAATCTCATCCAGATTTTTTAAAAATAGGCGCACCTTCCGGTGAAATCATTCAAGCGGAATTACCAATATCTTTGCCCACAAATGCCGCGGGGTACCGACTGCGCGTTGCTTACCCCCAGTAAATAATTTCTTTAACCTTTTATTTCAATTACATCTCTACAGAAAGTAATTTATGGCTAGCCTGATCTGCGGCTCTATCGCATACGACACCATCATGAACTTTGAAGGCAAATTTGCTGATCAAATCCTGCCTGACCAGATTCATATTCTGAATGTTGCTTTTTTAGTACCCAGTATGCGTCGTGAATTTGGTGGTTGCGCCGGCAATATTGCGTACAACCTCAATCTTTTGGGTGGCGATCCGATCATCATGGCAACGGTAGGTGCTGATGCCGCACCATATCTGAGTCGACTCAAAGATCTCAAAATTGATGCAAGCCATATTCGTCAGATTGATCACGCCTTTACAGCTCAGGCCATGATCACCACTGACCAAATGAATAATCAAATAACTGCCTTCCACCCAGGCGCTATGGGAGAGTCTCACTTAAACCAAGTTGCTGCTGTAGTTGCAGAGCGCAATAAAAATGCCAAGGGCGTTCCTAAATTTGGAATCGTAGCCCCCGACGGGCGCCAAGGAATGTGGGAGCACTGCCACCAGTTAGCAGAGGCCAATATTCCTTTTATCTTTGATCCAGGCCAAGGTTTGCCAATGTTTGATGGCCCAGAGCTTCTAGAGCTGATCGATATCGCCAGCTACTTAGCAGTTAACGACTACGAAGGTGAGATGCTCTCGCAAAGAACAGGATTGAGCTTGGCCAAAATCGCTGAGCGCGTCAAAGCCTTAATCGTTACTAAAGGCGCTGAGGGTGCAGATATCTACAGCGAGGGTAAATGTATCGCCATCCCACCTGTACCAGCTGCAAAAGTAGTAGACCCCACTGGTTGTGGCGATGCATTTCGCGGAGGTCTTTTGTTTGGACTAGAAAATAGTATGGGCTGGGAGACTACTGGTCGCTTAGCCAGCCTAATGGGTTCAATCAAAATTACCCATCAAGGACCACAAAATCACCAAACCAGCAAATCGCAGATTGTCGAACAATTCAAATCAGCGTTCGGATTTAGCTTTTAAATGCAAACTTTGACCAATAAAAAAGGGGTCTCGTAAGAGACCCCTTCTAATAACATCCGTCTATTAAGGACGTGTGCCAGTTGGGAAGGGCCAAGCAGCTGCAGGATTCAACGCACTAGTCGTTGGGGCAGCTTTTTTAGCCGCGGGCTTTTTTACAGCAGGTCCCGCTTTCTTCGCAGCAGGCTTAATTACTTTTTTTTTGCGACGCGCTTAGTTGCTACTTTGCGAGCTACTTTCTTAGCAGCTACTTTCTTAGCAGCTACTTTCTTAGCAGCTACTTTTTTAGCAGCTACTTTTTTAGCAGCTACTTTTTTAGCAGCAGGACGCTTCTTAGCAGCTACTTTTTTAGCAGCCGGTTTCTTTGCAGCAGGTTTTTTCTTTGTTGCCATGTGTGTTACTCCTTCACGTGAGGATTAGTACAAAACTACATTAAGAAGACCCGACCATCTAATTCCACCGGGTTTTGCAACCCCTTGGAGCTGACGAGCGAGCCATTCATCGGCGCGCGGCTTGAAGCTAAGTGCTGCACGCTAATGAATCTTGGAAAAAAGCCGTGACCCCGAAGGACAACGGCTTTTTAAATTTGCTGGAAAAAATAGGGGAAATAGCCCAGGTACCCTTACGCGAGGGATTTTGGATTTGAGTCTGTTTTTGCTGACTACTTAAACTATCCAACCATCTAATCTCCTATTTAGCCGGCTATGCGCTTACTTGCTACTTACTACTCCCAACTTAGCGCACCGCCAGTTTGATACTCAATAACGCGTGTCTCAAAAAAGTTTCTTTCTTTCTTAAGATCAATCATTTCTGACATCCATGGAAATGGATTCTCTTCATTTGGGAACATCGCGTCAAGTCCTATTTGCAAACATCTGCGATTACAAATGTATCTTAGGTACCCTTTGAACATTGGAGCATTCAATCCGAGCACTCCACGAGGCATCGTATCTTCAGCATAACGGTACTCTAATTCGACCGCTTTTTCGAAGATCGATTTGATCTCATCTTTGAACGCGGAAGTCCATAACTGCGGGTTCTCCAGCTTAATTTGGTTAATCAAATCGATACCAAAATTGCAATGCATTGACTCATCACGAAGGATGTATTGATACTGCTCAGCAGCACCCGTCATTTTGTTTTGACGACCCATAGCAAGTATTTGCGTAAAACCAACATAAAAGAACAAACCTTCCATTACGCAGGCAAAAACAATTAGAGAACGAAGTAATTTTTGATCGTTTTCTAATGTGCCAGTCTTAAATGTTGGATCAGTTAATACGTCAATAAATGGAATAAGAAACTCGTCTTTAGCGCGAATCGAGTCAATCTCGTGATACGCATTAAAGATTTCGGACTGATCTAAACCCAAAGATTCAACAATATATTGATATGCATGGGTATGAATTGCCTCTTCAAAAGCTTGACGCAATAAGTATTGGCGGCATTCTGGAGCAGTAATTTGACGGTATGTACCTAAAACAATATTGTTTGCCGCTAAAGAATCGGCAGTGGTAAAGAAACCAAGATTGCGCTTGATAATGCGACGCTCATCCTCAGTAAGACCATTTGGGTCTTTCCAGAGAGCGATATCGCGATTCATATTGATTTCTTGTGGCATCCAGTGGTTTGCACAACCAGCTAAATATTTCTCCCAAGCCCATTTATATTTAAACGGAACCAACTGATTAACGTCAGTCTTGGCATTAATCACGCGCTTATCAGCCACATTCACACGACGCATTTCCGCGCCAATAGCTGCGCCCACAGCAGGCGCACTTTGATCTTGTGCAGGCATTGCAGCTTGATCTGGCTGTGGACGTTGTGGCTCCACTGCAACCGGCTGCGGTGCAAACCCAGCTTTCGCCAGTGCTGGAGCAACTTCCTCATCCCAATTCAACATAACTTTCTCCTAAATTCTTCTATTTGTGGCCAATAAGCAAATGGCTTATTGGCATGCTTCACATTCTTCAAATCCTGCATCACCTGGACGCATTGTGCAAACTGGACCATCCGCCTCTACTGCGCCTGCAGCATTAGCAACTGCAGCTGCATCGGTACCATTCACCCCGCCACCACTGGATACAGAGTTCAATTGACCGCTGGCAACAGTTGATTTCTCGACGTGAGTTGCAGCCATAGTGCGCAAGTAATAAGTAGTTTTGAGGCCACGTAACCATGCCAACTTGTAAGTGTCATCGAGTTTCTTGCCAGATGCACCAGCCATGTAGATGTTTAGTGACTGAGCTTGGTCGATCCACTTCTGACGACGAGAAGCTGCCTCAACCAACCAGCTTGGCTCTACTTCGAAGGCGGTTGCGTACAAATCGCGCAAATCTTGTGGAATGCGATCAATCTTGGACAAAGTACCGTCAAAGTACTTCAAATCAGCAATCATCACCTCATCCCACAGGCCACGATCTTTCAAATCACGTACCAGGTACTCATTAACCACTGTGAACTCACCTGAAAGGTTAGATTTCACAAACAAGTTCTGGAAGGTAAGCTCAATACAAGCTGAAACGCCAATAATATTGGAAATCGTTGCCGTTGGAGCAATCGCTACGCAATTAGAATTACGCATGCCGTGTTGCTTAATACGGGCACGCAAGTTATTCCAATCCATGGTAGAGGAATTATCCACCTCAACATAACCACCGCGCTCAGCAGCCAACAAAGCTACTGAATCTTGCGGGAGAATGCCACGGTCCCATAAAGAACCTTTATAAGTACTGTAAACGCCACGCTCTTCAGCTAATTCGCTAGAAGCTTGGTAAGCATAGTAGCAAACTGCTTCCATTGAAGAATCGGCAAACTTCACTGCCTCATCGCTTGCATAAGGAATGCGTTGCATATGTAAGCAATCCTGGAAGCCCATGATGCCCATTCCAACTGGACGGTGCTTCAAGTTGGAATTACGTGCCTTTGCTACTGCGTAGTAGTTGATGTCGATTACGTTATCAAGCATACGCATTGCAGTACGTACGGTTTTTTGGAGTTTTTCGTGATCTAGAACCAGCTTACCGTTCGCGTCAGTAGTCATATGTGCAGTTAAGTTCACAGAACCCAGGTTGCAAACCGCAATCTCATCCTCGTTTGTATTGAGGGTGATCTCCGTACATAAATTAGAGGAATGCACAACACCGATATGTTGTTGTGGGCTACGGATATTGCAAGGATCTTTGAAAGTGATCCATGGATGGCCAGTTTCAAACAACATACCGAGCATCTTGCGCCACAATTGCTGCGCAGGAATGCGGCGGAATGGTTTCAACTCACCGCGATCCGCTTTTTGCTCGTAAGCAACATAAGCCTCTTCGAATGCCTTGCCAAACTTGTCATGTAAATCTGGAGTGTTAGATGGCGAGAACAGTGTCCAATCACCGTTTTCCATGACGCGCTTCATGAACAAGTCAGGAATCCAGTTAGAGGTATTCATATCATGAGTACGGCGACGGTCGTCACCAGTGTTCTTACGCAATTCCAAGAACTCCTCAATATCCAAGTGCCAGGTTTCTAAGTAGGCGCAAACCGCACCTTTACGCTTACCGCCTTGGTTCACAGCAACAGCTGTGTCATTGACCACCTTTAGGAAGGGCACTACACCTTGTGATTTACCGTTAGTACCTTTGATATGGCTGCCCAATGCGCGAACATTGGTCCAGTCATTACCCAAGCCACCAGCAAATTTAGACAACAAAGCATTTTCTTTTAGTGCTTCATAGATGCCATCAAGATCATCCTCAACAGTAGTCAAGTAGCAGCTAGAGAGCTGCGGACGAGTTGTCGCTGAGTTGAATAAGGTTGGAGTGCTGGACATGAAATCAAATGTCGAGAGAATTTCATAGAACTCAATAGCCCGACGCTCGCGGTCTAATTCATTTAAGGCCAAGCCCATTGCAACACGCATAAAGAACGCTTGTGGCATCTCAATACGGCGATCTTCAATGTGCAAGAAATAGCGGTCATACAAAGTTTGTAAACCGAGATAGTTAAACTGCAAGTCACGGCTGGCATTCAAAGCTGCTGCCAGACGTGGCAAGTCAAACTCACGCATACGTGGGTCTAGCAATTCGGCAGAAATACCTTCGTTAATGTACTTAGCGAAATAGGTGGTGTACTCAGCCTGCATATCACCTTGTAATACTTCCCTACCTAAGATCTCTTTGCGAATCACGTGCATTAAGATGCGAGCGGTTACCTGACTGTATGCAGGATCTTTTTCAATTAATGTACGTGAGGCCAAGATTGCAGAGTCATATACTTGCGCCATCGGCACACCATCATACAAATTCTTAATCGTTTCAGTAATAATTGGAGTGGCATCAATATGATTGCCCAAGCCTTCACAAGCGGCCTCAATCACAGTCCGCAAGGCAGCCATATCCAGCCACTTCTCGACACCATTGTCGGTTACCTTAATACCTGACTCAGCAGTTTGGTTTGCTGTTTGAGCATCTTGAGAAACTTCTTGTTGAGCAGCGCGCTCTTGATTGCGTTTTTCACGGTAAAGAACATATGCACGCGCAACGTTGTGCTCGCCACTGCGCATCAAAGCCAATTCAACTTGGTCTTGAATATCTTCAATGTGGAATGTTCCGCCATTCGGACGACTACGCAACAAAGCACGCACTACTGAATGAGTAAGCTGCTCAACTTGCTCACGCACTCGCGCAGAAGCAGCCCCTTGGCCACCGTTAACCGCCAAAAATGCTTTTGTTACTGCAATTGCAATCTTGGATGGCTCAAAAGCCACCACTGAGCCGTTACGACGAATAATTTTGTACTCAGACAATTGGATTGCCTGAGTACCACCAACACCACCGGCTACAAAACTAGCAGAAGGAGCTTGATTCATTGTTCCTGCAGGGCTCATTCCTGGGTTATTTGCTCCGGGTGTTTGGCCTGCTGTCTGTGGATTGGCGCATGTCATGTTGCTCCTGCTCGTCTATATAGTAATTTGGACAAAAAATCGTTAAAAAACAATGAAGTATTGCTTGGTTAAAACACTACATCTAGTATTTTAAAGTGTATTAGGCACTAAGTATAGGGAAATATTGAGTGTTTGGTAAGGTTTTTCTGACAAAAACTTATCAGTATTTTTACTAAGCAATTCAGCAATTTGAGGGTTATTTTGGTGCGTAGTTTTTAGACCGTTTTAGGAAAAGGCTAAAAAAGTAAGCGTACGCTCACAAACAAAAAGGATTAACGCTTAGCAATTCCGTATGGAAGCCGATCGGAAGAAATACCTGCGTCATTTTGGAATCTTTTCCAATCAAAGAAGATTCCAGGATCTGTCTTTCGAGTCGGGGCGATATCACTATGTCCAGCAAATTGCAGATGCTGGTAACGCACTGCTAGTTCACGGACAAGATTGGCAAGTGTTTCATACTGGGCCTGCTCAAATTGGGTGTCTCCATCACCTTCGAGCTCAATTCCGATTGAAAAGTCATTGCACTTTTCTCGACCCTTAAAGAAAGAAACTCCTGCATGCCAAGCTTTCTTTTGAATGGAAACAAACTGAAACAACTCACCAGATCTGCTAATCAAAAAATGGCTAGATACTTTTTGATCGGCAATCTGTGCAAAATATGGATGCTCATTGGGATTTAATTTATTTTGAAAAAAATCTACGACGTACTGAGTAGCCTCGCCAGATTTAAATTCTCCGGGTGGCAGGCTAATATGATGGATTACCACTAAATCAGGCCGCACTTCTTCAGGTCGATCATCTTGATTGGGTGATAAACGCCAATGCGCATTACCAAGCCAACCTTGCTCATCCATGCTTTTGAGATGCTCTTGTGAGCAATAAAAACGGGAGTCATAGATCTGCGCCTCGGATCTTGGAAGATGCACTTGGCAAGACTGGCATTGGACTACTGGCTCTGAATCCAAAGCCTTATCTGACATAGGTTTGGAGGGATTATTTACATTCTCTTTGGCTTGCTTTTGCAGCTTGAGCCAGCGATAGAAAAAATACCCGATCGCAATTAATAAAAGCCATTTAATCAAGGGTCATGCTCTTTGAAGAATCACTTCTAAAACAAAACGACTACCTACATAAGCAAGTAACAAAGCTGTGTACGCGCTTAATACCCACCTAATCGCAGCCCGGCCTCGCAAGCCCACTCGCCAACGCGCCAACAACAGGCCCGCGAATAAAAACCAAGAAATTAAAGCAAAGATGGTTTTATGGTCAAAGACCAAGGGTCTACCAAACAATGTTTGAGAGAAAAGTAGACCAGAAAATACTGTCAAGCTTAAGAGTGCAAAACCAACATACAGCAAATTAAATAACAAGCTTTCCATAGTCATGAGAGGCGGCAAATCTTCCAACCAATGCGCTACTCGGCTATCGGGAACAATAGCAAGCTGGCGATGTAAGGCGCGGTCCTGAATGCTCATAAGCATAGCATGCATGGCGGCCAAGCTGAGCAAACCAACTGAGATCGTTGCCACAATAAAATGCCCTTTAAACCAAGGGTCAGAAACCGCCTTAGGAGAGATCAGATTTCCAGGAAATAAGCTTGGCAACAACGAGCAGACCAAGGCAAACAGAACGGCAAGCCAACGCAGACTGGCAATCGGCAAGAACCAGGACTGAAACCAATAAAAGGCAAGCCCAACCCATGCAATGAGAGATAAGTCTTGAGCAAAACCAAATACAAAACCTTGGGCGGTAAAAACAGATTCATGTAAGACCACTCCATGAATCACCAAAATCATCAAAATGAACACTTGAACTAGTCCAGTAGAGCCTAAGGACTCGGCGCCACCCTTTGATCTCAAGCTCAAAAAGAGCAAAAGAAGCAAGTAAAGTGCGCTGGGAAGCAAGCCGTAACTTGAGTGACCTAAAATATCCATCTGGAAAGTCTAATCGATAAATGCTAGAAAACCTCACCGACCGTCTATCCCGCGTTGTTAAAACCATGCGGGGGCAAGCCCGCCTCACTGAAGCCAATACCGCAGAAATGCTGCGGGAGATACGTCTAGCCTTGCTCGAGGCTGACGTTGCCCTGCCAGTAGTGAAGTCTTTGCTCGAGCAAATTAAATTTAAAGCCTTGGGTGAGGAGGTGGTTGGCAGCCTGAGCCCTGGACAGGCGTTAGTAGGAGTTGTTCAACGCGAACTTGCCCAAGTCATGATGGGCGAAGCCAATCAGAGTGGTGAACTCAATTTAGCCACCCAACCTCCTGCGGTCATCTTGATGGCAGGTCTGCAAGGTGCTGGTAAAACGACCTCCGTGGGAAAGCTGGCCAAATGGCTGCAAGAGAAAAAGAAGAAAAAAGTCTTAACAGTTTCTTGTGACGTATATCGCCCTGCCGCTATCGAACAGTTAGAGACCGTTACAAAACAAGTAGGTGCAGAATTTTTCCCAAGCAACGTCAATCAAAAGCCAAATGACATTGCAACAGCCGCACTCGATTGGGCGCGCCGCCACTATTTTGATGTGGTGATTGTGGATACTGCAGGCCGCCTTGGTATTGATGAGGCATTGATGCAAGAAATTAAGACCTTGCACGCCAGCCTCAATCCGATTGAAACTCTGTTTGTCGTTGACGCCATGCTCGGACAAGATGCGGTCAACACTGCTAAAGCCTTCCATGAGGCGCTTCCCCTCACTGGCGTCATCCTCACCAAATTAGATGGCGACTCCCGTGGGGGTGCCGCACTTTCAGTTCGCCAAGTTACTGGTGTGCCACTGAAATTCATTGGTGTGGCAGAAAAGATGGATGGTCTTGAAGCCTTTGATGCGGAGCGCATGGCTAACCGCATTTTAGGAATGGGCGACATTCTGGCTCTAGTGGAACAAGCGCAGCAACATGTGGATGTTGCAAAGGCAGAAAAACTAGCGAGCAAGATATCTAAAGGCGGGTTTGATCTAGAAGACTTTCGAGATCAACTCATGCAAATGCAAAAAATGGGTGGCATGGCCAGCTTGATGGATAAATTACCTAGTCAAGTGGCGCAAGCGGCATCCAAAGCAAATCTGAGCAACGCTGACAAACAAACCAAACGTATGCGTGGAATTATTGACAGCATGACGCCACGCGAGCGCAGCAAACCTGAATTACTCAAAGCCAGCCGTAAACGTCGCATTGCTGCCGGTGCTGGCGTAGAAGTTCAAGAAGTCAATCGTCTGCTAGCTCAGTTCGAGCAAATGCAGGCCATGATGAAACAATTCAAAGGCGGGAAAATGGCCCGCACGATGGCAGCGATGGCTGCCAAAGGAGCCGCCAAGGGTATTGGCGGACTTTTTAAAAAATAACTCAATACGTGTACTTAGTGCTTAGTTTTGTGAATGAATTAATTCACAAGGGTTTTAGCAGCTTGAACTGCGGCAATCACCTTCTCTTTAATTTGCGCCAACGGAATATTTTGTGACTCAACGTCAGTGCGGCCTTTAAATTCCACTTGAGAATCAGCTAAACCACGATCACCAATCACTACGCGGAATGGTGCACCGATCAACTCCCAATCAGCAAACATCGCGCCGGGACGCTCGTTACGATCATCCAAAATCACATCAATACCAGCAGCGAGTAATTCATCGTGCAATTGATCGCATGCCGCTCTCACCGCCTCAGACTTCTCATAGCCCATTGGGCAAATCACTACCTCAAAAGGAGCCATTGAAATTGGCCAAATGATCCCTTTATCGTCATGACCCTGCTCAATTGCAGCACCAAGCAAACGAGTCACACCAATGCCATAGCAGCCCATCACCATCGGCTGCGCTTTTCCTTGTTGGTCCAAATACGTACATCCCATTGCTTCAGAGTAGCGCGTACCCAACTGAAAAACGTGGCCAACTTCAATGCCACGGCAAATATCAACCGCACCTTTTCCATCAGGAGAAAGATCACCGATTACGGCATTGCGAATATCCATTACCAATGGTTCAGGTAAATCACGCACCCAATTGACGCCAGTCAGGTGGTAACCAGCATCATTGGCACCACAGATAAAATCAGACATATTGGCAACTGTACGATCTGCCACAACCTTAACATCAGCGCTAACACCTACAGGACCGAGATATCCGGCAGGCGCATTGCATGCTTGTTTAATTTCCGCCTCAGTTGCAAAGCGAGACTGGGTCATTCCTGGAATCTTGCTAGCCTTGACTTCATTAAGTTCGTGATCGCCACGAATCAACAACATAAACAGTTTGGCTGGACCTTTTTCTTGATCAGCGGCAAACAATAAAGATTTAACGGTCTTATGAAGTGGGATATTGAGGAACTTAGCAACATCAGCGCAATTGGTTTGATCTGGGGTTGCTACCTTAGTCATCGATGCATTTGCAGGACCGCGCGTCGCAATTAATGTCAGAGATTCAGCAGCCTCAAGATTAGCTGCGTAATCAGAATTTGGACAATAGACAATCGCATCTTCACCAGTTTCTGCAATCACATGAAACTCTTGTGAACCTGAGCCACCAATAGCCCCGTTATCCGCTGTCACTGCTCTGAATTGCAGGCCCATACGCCTGAAGATACGGGTATAGGCATCAAACATGTTTTGATAAGACTTTTTTAAGCCTTCTGCATCACGATCAAACGAATAGGCGTCTTTCATGCTGAACTCGCGACCACGCATAATGCCAAAACGGGGACGACGCTCATCACGAAACTTCGTTTGAATCTGATAAAAATTGACCGGTAATTGTTTGTAGCTCTTGATTTCATTACGAGCTAAATCAGTGATGACTTCTTCGGAAGTTGGCTGAATTAAAAAATCACGATCATGACGATCTTTAATGCGAAGCAACTCAGGACCCATTTTGTCCCAGCGACCAGTCTCTTGCCATAGTTCAGCTGACTGAATCATTGGCATCAACAATTCAATCGCGCCCGCACGATTCATTTCTTCGCGAATGATGTTTTCTACCTTACGAATGACTTTTAACCCGAGAGGTAAATAGTTATAAATGCCAGCATTCAGCTTGCGAATAAGGCCTGCGCGCACCATAAGCTTGTGTGAAACTACCTCTGCGTCAGAGGGGGCTTCTTTTAAAGTAGCGAGAAATGATTGTGATGCTTTCATATGTATGGCTTTCATGTATGGATATAATCATCATGTATGGATATAATCAAATCATTGATTTTAAAGGATTTGGGGCACGATCATGCTTGACCGTGAAGGGTATAGACCCAATGTCAGCATTGTCCTCCTCAACAGCCGTAACGAGGTTTTCTGGGGAAAACGCGTTGGGCAGCATTCGTGGCAGTTCCCGCAGGGCGGGATTGCTCATGGCGAGAGCCCTGAGCAGGCAATGTACCGCGAATTGCATGAAGAGGTTGGCTTACTACCGGAACACGTCCAGATTATTGGACGAACTAGGGACTGGCTTCGCTACGACGTCCCTGAGGAGTACCTGCGCCGTCAACATGCAACCCGCATCCATCGCGCGGCTTATCGCGGTCAAAAACAGATTTGGTTCCTGCTTCGTTTTATTGGCCTAGATTCAGATATTCAACTTCGCGCTACAGAACAACCAGAATTTGATGCCTGGCGCTGGGTTCCCTTCTGGGTTCAATTGGATACTGTTATTGACTTCAAAAGAGAGGTTTATCAACTAGCCCTCTCCGAGTTAGCTCGCTATCTTGCAAAGGGGGTCCGCATGCAACAATTGGCATGGGGCTATCCGCTCGACCTACTTCAATCTTTTTATCCCAAAAATGAAGAGGCCTCTAATCAGACCCCCAAATCGGATAAAGATCATTGATATGAACTCGCTCTTTCGCCCGCTGAGCTACTGCCTCATTACCCTTGCCGTTACCACCGCGCTTTTTGGATGCGCGGGAGACCCCATGGAAAGTGGTCTTGATCCATTTGCGCCAATGGTATTTAAGGAGGGCGCTACTAAAATGCCCCTCAATCCTCCGAATCCATCTACCCTGCAGAAGTTTTACGTCTCTGCAGGGACCAGCTTTAAGTTCGCAGTAGACACTGATTCAATTCTGATTGGCGCAGATGGCGTCACCCGCTATATCGTGGTGATTACAAGCCCAAATGGTAATGATCAAGCCCAATATGAAGGTATTCGGTGTGATTCATTTCAGTGGCGCCTATATGGAACTCTAGAGAATGGCACTTGGAGAGAAAATCCCCTATCGAGCTGGCTAGATATCAAAGACAAATCTCCAAACCGATATCAAGCAGCCTTAGCGCAAGGCGCATTTTGCAATTTCACTTCTCAAGAAAAAAACCTCAGGACAATCATTGAATCACTAAATCCCAAATCATTTACTGGCGGCACCAAGCCAACCAATTCTTTTGGGGTGCAATAGCAATAAATATTTTTGGAATGTACTTATTGGGGTCTAAGGCACGTACCAATTCTCTGCCCATCTAGAAGACGAGTAAGAACGTGGGGTTCGCGCCCAGAAGCAATCACCGTTGAGGCCCCAGTTTGCTGAGCAAGCTTTGCAGCCAAGACCTTAGTCAACATACCGCCTTTGCTCAGCTCACTGGCAGCACCACCAGCCATGCGCTCTAAGGCAGGATCACCGGCAATGGCATCTGTCAGCAAAGTTGCATCAGGATTTTGGCGAGGATCGGCAGTGAACAAACCGCCTTGGTCCGTCAAAATTACCAATAAATCAGCGTGGACTAAATTGGTGACTAATGCAGCCAAGCTATCATTATCACCAAACTTAATCTCATCGGTAACAACCGTATCATTCTCATTGATGATAGGAACTACACCGAGTTTCAGTAGAGTATCCAGAGTAGCTTTTGCATTTGCATTACGCTCGTCATGGGCTAAGTCTGCGTTTGTAAGCAGAATCTGAGCGCTACGTAAATTAAATTTCGCAAACGCACTTTCGTAAACCTGCACTAAACCCATTTGCCCGACAGCTGCTGCTGCTTGAAGCTGATGAATTTCTTGTGGACGCTTTACCCATCCGAGTCGCTGCATACCCTCGGCAATCGCACCCGAACTCACCATCAATACCTCATGCCCAGCCTTTAAGAGGGCAGCAATTTGCTCAGCCCACATTGCAATCGCAGCATAATCTAGGCCTTCACCATTATTAGTGACTAGGCTAGAGCCCACTTTAACAACGATACGTTTATTTTTAACCAGGTTCATAAAAAAGAATATTCCATACTTTAATCTGGAGTTTTGTCTTCAGCCTGATTCTGATAGCGAGGATCTGCGGCACGCTCCTCAGCATCATCACGATCGCGACGCACAGAATCCAAATAATCCTGCAAGGAATAACACAGCTTTTCGCAACCTAAGCCAGTCAACGCGGAAATCTCAAAAACTGGACCTTTCCACTTAAACTTCTTCACAAAGTCAGCCACTACTTTTTTTCGATCCTCTTCCGGAATCATGTCTACTTTATTCAACACTAACCAACGCGGCTTTTCAAGCAAAGCTTCATCGTATTTGCGAAGTTCATTCACAATCGCATTTGCATCGGCAACTGGGTCAACATTCTCGTCAAAAGGAGCTAGATCAACAAGGTGTAATAAAACACCTGTGCGCTGCAAGTGACGCAGAAAGCGATGCCCCAATCCCGCACCCTCAGCGGCACCTTCAATCAATCCCGGAATATCGGCAATGACAAAGCTCCGCTCATTACCCACCCGTACTACGCCCAAGTTAGGGTGTAAAGTCGTAAATGGGTAATCTGCAATTTTTGGTCTTGCATTAGAAACCGCTGTAATCAAAGTAGATTTACCAGCATTAGGCATGCCTAATAACCCAACGTCAGCCAATACTTTTAATTCCAACTTGAGTTTGCGACGCTCACCAGGTTTGCCGTTTGTCTTTTGACGTGGCGCCCTGTTGGTACTGCTCTTGAAGTGAATATTGCCCCACCCACCTACACCACCTTGCGCCAGACATAAGCTCTCACCATGCGTAGTCAAGTCGGCGATCGGCTCACCTGTTTCGTAGTCAGAAATAATGGTTCCAACTGGCATACGCAATTCAATATCGTCACCAGCACGACCGTAGCAATCTGCACCTCGCCCTGGCTCACCATTTTTAGCTGTATGGGTTTTTGCATAGCGATAGTCAATCAAGGTATTAATGTTGCGATCGGCAATTGCCCACACACTTCCACCTTTGCCGCCGTCGCCACCATCAGGACCACCAAATTCGATAAACTTCTCGCGGCGCATAGAGGCGCTCCCGGCGCCACCCTGGCCTGCTATGACTTCAATGCGTGCTTCGTCTATAAATTTCATGAATAAAAAAGGCCTCGCTTAGCGAGGCCTGTTCCTAAGAGTTAAATTCGGAATAAATCTGAATCAAACGAGTCTCAGTCAGGCACCTTATGAACGAGGCAAAACTGAAACTTGGGCCTTCTTCAAAGCACCTTTGACGCCGAATTCCACTTGGCCGTCAATTAAAGCGAACAAAGTGTGATCTTTACCAATACCAACGTTAGCACCTGGATGAACACGTGTGCCACGTTGACGAACGATGATGCTGCCAGCATTGATATGCTCGCCGCCATATACCTTAACGCCTAGGCGTTTCGATTCTGAGTCACGGCCATTTCGTGTTGAGCCGCCGCCTTTTTTCTGTGCCATATCTTTCTCCTACCTTGAATTAGGCTTTAATGGTGTTGATCAAAATTTCAGTGAAATTCTGACGATGGCCTTGGTGCTTTTGATAATGCTTGCGACGGCGCATCTTAAAGATTGTCACTTTATCGTGACGTCCCTGGGAGACGACAGTGGCCATCACAGCTGCACCATTAACCAATGGATCACCTAATTTCAGTGAAGCGCCTTCGCCAACGGCGAGGACTTGGTCAAGAGTGATTTCGCTGCCGATTTCCGCTGGTATCTGTTCTATTTTCAATTTTTCGCCTGCAGCAACTTTATACTGTTTGCCACCGGTTTTTATGACCGCGTACATGGTTTGAAACCTCAATTTATTATATTTAAGCTAATCCACCCCGGAGAAGCTAAGCCGATCATTATATCTTGCATGACGAGCACTGTCAAAACCAATGACTTAAGCCAAATTCTGGCCCCAATTGCCTTAGATTTCAAGGCCTTAGATGAGGTTATCCGCCAAAGACTAGCCTCAAAAGTCGCCCTAATTGACCAAATCTCCACTTATATCATCCAGGCCGGTGGCAAGCGGGTTAGACCCGCCCTTTTGATGTTGGTGGCCAAGGCTCTTGCCAACAGCAAACCCACCCCACATATTCTAGAAATGTCGGCGGTTGTCGAATTTATCCATACCGCCACCCTCTTACATGACGATGTGGTTGATGAATCTACCTTGCGTAGGGGCCGAGAGACCGCCAATGCTGCATTTGGTAACGCCGCCAGCGTTTTAGTCGGAGATTTTCTATATTCCCGAGCATTTCAGATGATGGTGGGACCAGAGGATCTGCGGGTAATGCAAATTTTGTCTGATGCCACCAACACGATTGCTGAAGGCGAAGTCTTGCAACTTCTCAATATGAATGACCCTGAAGTGGATGAGGCTAGCTATCTTCAAGTGATTCGCTACAAAACTGCCAAACTGTTTGAAGCCTCTACCGAGCTTGGAGCCATTTTGACCAAAGCCAGTGATTCGCAACGTGAGCAGGCAAGCGCATTTGGTAGACATATTGGAACGGCCTTCCAATTGATGGACGATCTTTTGGACTACACCGCAAATGCTGCTCAGATGGGGAAAAATGCTGGCGATGATTTGCGTGAAGGCAAACCTACGCTCCCACTGATTTATTTGCTAGAAAATGGCAGTCATGAGGAGCAACTATTAGTGCGCGCTGCCATTGAACAAAATCAAGACTTACCGGACGATGTATTTGAACAAATATTAGCAACTGTACAAAACTCTGGCGCCCTCGACTACACCCAGGCGACAGCTAAACGTGAAGCAGATTTAGCTCTGGAATGCATTCAAGACTTTCCAGAAAATGAGGCCACGAAAGCACTACGCAACTTGTGCAGCTATTCGCTCACGCGCCAAACTTAAACTTTACATTTACTTTAAGGAACACATCATGGCTCAATGATTAAGGTTTACACACCAAGGAAAAAGTGGACTGGGGCAAGTTCAAGGCGATCAAATTGCCGTTTACTCAGGCGACCTCTTTAACCAACCCAAACCAACAGGTGATCTACTCACTCTAGCTGAAGTCACCATCGATATTCCTTGCACCCCATCCAAAATGGTGGCAATGGTTGATAACTTCCACGCCTTAGTGACTAAGCTTGAGCATGCTGTGCCTGTAGAGCCACTGTACTTTCTCAAAGGCAACAACTCCTTCTTGGCTGCGAAGCAAGTCATTCGCACTCCGAAGTCTTACTCTGGAAAAGTAGTCTACGAAGGTGAGCTAGGGATTGTGATCGGCAAGCGCTGCCATGAAGTCAGCGAAGCTCAAGCGGCGCAAGCTATTTTTGGCTATACCTGCATCAACGATGTCACCGCTATTGAAATCCTCAATCGTAATCCTAGATATGCACAATGGACGCGCTCAAAAAGCTTTAATACCTTTGGTGTATTTGGCCCATACATCACCACTGATGTAGATCCTAGCAAACTAACCATTAAAACTATTTTGAATGATCAAGAGCGTCAAAATTATCCGGTGGCAGACATGATTTTCCCACCCGCTAAATTGGTCAGCCTCATCTCTCAAGATGTCCCCTTAGAACCGGGTGACATCATTGCCTGCGGAACTTCTGTTGGGGTAGGCTCCATGAAACCCGGCAGCAATGTCAGCATCATCATTGATGGGGTTGGGCGTCTAGACAATCGTTTCGAATAATCTCGACCTACCCAAAACAAAAACCCTCGCTAAATTATTAGCAAGGGTATTTAACACTCAAAATATACTGCTGTAGCAGTTATTTCGTTTAGTAGCCCGATACAGATGGCAAAGCCAAGCTACCTTTAGAGGCTTGAACATTCTCATCTAAGTACTTGGTTAATGCGAATACCGTATTGAGGCATGGGGTTGGGGTTTGAGTAATCTTGCCGAGCTCGATGACAGAGCCAAGCAATGCATCAATCTCCAAGCTACGGCCAGCTTCCAAATCTTGCAACATGGAAGTCTTATGCTTGCCAACCTTCTCAGCGCCAGCAATCCGTCGCTCAATATCGACACGGAAAGTAACACCTAATTTTTCTGCAATAGTTTGCGCTTCAGCCATCATGTTACGAGCCAACTCTTTAGTCAATGGATACTGACAGATACCCTCAAGAGTGCCGTGCGTCAAAGAGCTAATCGGGTTGAAAGTCATATTGCCCCAGAGCTTGAGCCAAATCTCTGATCGAATGTCATCCAAAATAGGTGACTTAAAGCCTGCAGCACCCATCATCTCTGAAATCTTCTGAATACGCTCAGTAGTTTTGCCGTCTAATTCACCTAAAGGGAAACGATTACCCTCTACGTGACGAATCACGCCAGGGGCTTGCGTAAAGGTTGCTGGATACACTACACAACCAATGATGTTGTTTGGATTGATCGCCTTCTTAGCAAGTCCGCCTGCATCAACAGTTTCAACAGAGTGATCTTGATACTCACCGCCCAGCTTTTGAAAGTACCACCAAGGGATACCGTTTTGCATTGGAATCAAGATGGTCTCGGGACCCATAATTGCAGCCAAGTCATCAATAATTGGCTCAACTTGGTGAGCCTTTACCGCGAGAATGACAACATCTGGCGTCTCTGCATCACGGATTTTTTCAACCGCTTTGACCTGAGCCACTAAGGGCTCTGGTTGATCATCCACAATTAGCGCTAGGCCACGCTCTTTAATCGCAGCCAATGTTGCGCCACGAGCGACAACAGTAACGTCGTTACCCGCCCTAGCCAACATGACAGCTAGGTAGCTGCCGATTGCGCCGCCCCCACCGATCACACAGATTTTCATAAAAACTCCATAAGAACAAAAATTTTTGAATTAATGTCATATTAGTTGAGAACATTTTGCGGTGCAACAATTTATATCGCCTAATTTTTAAGCAAATTTTGCTTAAAACTGCTTTTAGCTCATCTTTTGGAACTAGGCTACCTAAAATCATGCCCGCAATGCTGGCTAATAAACCCGCTAATTGCGGGGGAACAATTGAATCTGGGGCCAAAATTTCACAGCTAATCCAAATGGTTAAACCCCCTACAACTGCCAATAATCCACCCAGAGAGTTTGCTCTGGGCCAATAAACCCCAAAGACCAATGGCACGAACGCTGCGACTAATGTCACCTTATAGGCGCTTTCTACCATCTTAAAAATGGATAACTCTGAGTTCACCGCAAAGAAGGTCACCACCACCGCAAAACACAAGACAGTTATTCGCATCACCTTCAGCAAATCATGATCTGAAAGATGTCGGAAAAAGCCCCTCACAATATTTTCTGCAAAGGTTACCGAGGGCGCCAAGAGAGTTGCACTCGCGCAACTCTTAATTGCCGACAACAATGCACCAAAGAACATGACCTGAGCAATGATCGGCGCATGATTCAAAATTAACTTTGGCAATATCATTTGTGGGTCTTTGTCCAAATATTGCTTCACCAAATCAGGATTAATTAAGGTTGCAGAGTAAGCCAAATACATTGGCACAAATGCAAAAATAAAATACAAGACGCCACCAAGAATGGCTGCATTCACAGCGATATTCACATTCTTGCTAGAGGTAATTCGCTGGAAGACGTCTTGCTGTGGAATAGAGCCCAGCATCATGGTACAGAGAGCAGCGACAAATCCAAGAATCGAAGCAAGATTCAGATCAGGCCAGAAATTACTGAACTGACCAGCTGCACTTGCATGCTCGATCACTACCCCAATACCGCCTGTTTGAATAGTCATTTCCCCACCGATATAGAGCATACCAATCACAATAATGATCATTTGGATAGAGTCTGTAATGGCTACAGACCACATGCCACCAAAGAGGGTGTAAATCAAAACGCTGGCCGCGCCAATCAACATTCCACCCGTTTGAGAAATACTGCCTTCAGAAACCACATTGAAGACCAAACCCAATGCCTTAATTTGAGCCGCAACCCAACCCAAATAGGAAACGACAATACAAAGAGTTACTAAGACCTCAACAGTGCGACCATACTTTTCCCGAAAGAAATCACCAATGGTCAGCATGCGGCGATTGTAAAGATGACGCGCAAAAAATAGACCAACCAAAATCAAGCACAAGGAGGATCCAAACGGATCAGACACAACCCCGCCTAAACCTTCTTTTAAGAAAGTTGCCGGAATTCCCAAGACAGTCTCAGAGCCAAACCAAGTAGCAAAAACTGTAGCCGTCACAATCGGCATTGGAAGGCTGTGACCAGCAGCAGCAAAGTCGGCCGTATTTTTGACGCGTAGCGCAGCCCACAGACCAATGCCAACAGAGACAACCCAATAAATAATGACGAACCAAATGAGCACGCCCTACTTCTCCTTCCAGAATTTTGTGAAATTATATGGCCATGTCACTTTTGCCAGTAAGGGAATTAAGGCCAATTTAGAGCATACAGGTCTGACATAATTCATGGGTGCATTCATCCCTCATACAGCCCAACCAGAGCCTAGACACTGACCTAGCCTACCAAAAAGCAATTCTTGGCTCGGTCTCAAGAACCTTTGCTCTCACGATTCCCCTATTGCCCCCGGTAATTGAGAAGGTGGTTGGAAATACTTACCTGCTCTGTCGAATCGTAGACACCATTGAAGATGCCTCGGATTTAAGTCCAGAAACTAAGCAAGCGCTCTCAAAACTATTTCTTGATGCTGTGCTTGAAAGAACAACCGTAGAGTCTTTTGTTGAGCCATGCCTTTTGGCGCTACAAAATTACCGAAATCAGGACGAGTTAGATTTAATTGCCCACACCCCAACAGTACTCAGAATTTTGCATACCTATTCGGCAAATGATCAAGCAGCAGTAAGTCGGTGTATTTCCATCATGTCAGAAGGCATGTCTCGCTTTCACGGCAAACAAACTGGTGCGGGCTTAAAAGACCTCAAGGAGTTTGAAGAGTATTGCTATGTAGTAGCGGGTGTGGTGGGTGAGCTCTTGACCACTATTTTTAGCAACCACTCTCCCGCATTTGCAAAACGCATTCAAGGTCATGAGCCCTTAGCAATTGACTTTGGACAAGCACTACAAATGACCAATATTCTCAAAGACTCCCCGGAAGACATAGCTCGCGGTGTTTCATGGAAACCTGCAGACATCAGTCAAGCAAGCCTACTCAACATTGCACATAGCAAGCCAAAAGACGCTCTAGACTACATTCTCCTCATTCCCAAGAGTGAGCCTGGTATGAGGCGTTTTTGCTTCTTAGCTTTTGGCTTGGCCGTCATGACACTATCCAAAATTTCTGAGCGTAAAAGTTGGCACGGTCAGAGTGAGATAAAACTCTCCAGAAAGACTGTCATGACTTTCTATGCTTTTACAAAAATTGCCGTGGCTAGCGATAGTCTCATGAGAATATTTTTCATTATTGCCGGGAGATTTCTCAGCAAGAAGGCCTAAGCGCTACAAAACACCTTCATGCTTTAAGAGCCAAATCTTAATTTGACGATATAAACCAGGCGAGTTCTCCTTCACAAATCCCCCAATTCCTTGGGCAGAAACTACTCGATGACAAGGAGTTACCAAAGGGAAGGGATTGGCACCACAAGCAGAGCCGACAGCTCGTGGGCCACTTTTAATCACTGCAGCAATCTCACCATATGTTTTGGATACACCCACTGGAATGTCACGAATGTAACTCCACACTCGTTGCTGGTGCTGTGTGCCAAGCGGCTTTAATGGCAAATCAAACCTTGCTGCAGGATTCTTGAAGTATTCCCGGCATTGCACTGCCACCTTTTTAGCAAGGTGATTTTTAGGAAAGATCAGCGCCACCTTTGCAGACAAATAATCAATCCTGGACACCATCAAACTGCCCTCAACCATTTCAGTTTGGATACCCAAGCGGCCAAAGGGCGCAGCAATAACGCAGTAATCGTTACTTTTGATAGAGGAGGAATTGGTTGGCAAAGTCATTCTGAATGAATCTTACAGAATTGTGAGCGCCATAGCACACCGCTTTTCCGGGCTAGATATAGCCTATCAAATGCTACTTTGCTATATTGAATCCTCATAACTTTCTTGTAGACAGGTTTTATGGACACTTTTTTTGACGATTGGCCGCTCTATGGTCAGGTTGCTCTAGTCCTCTTTTTGCTCGCTCTCTCTGGATTTTTTTCAATGACTGAAACGAGCATGCTGTCTTCGAATCGGCACCGCTTAAGGGCAATGGCTAATAATGGAAACTCAGGAGCCTTATTAGCCGAGAGGCTTTTAAAGCGAATTGATTCCTTGCTATCTGTTCTGCTGATTTCTAACAATCTCATTAATACGATCTTGCCGATTCTAGTAACCGGCATTGCATTACATCTTTTTGGGGATAGTGGATTTGTACTTTCAATTGCAACTCTCATAGTTGCTCTATTGATCATCATTTTTAGCGAAATTACCCCAAAAGTGATTGGGGCAGCGTTCCCGGAAAAGATTGCCTCGAATGTTGGTTGGTTAATTCTGCCTCTGACATATGTTCTCAAGCCCTTGCTATGGTTTATCAACAATTTTGTTTCTGGTCTGATGAGAGTATCCGGACTCCAGTCTTCTGCAGACAGTAGAACCATGAGTAAGGAAGAGTTGCGAAGCCTAGTCCTTGAGTCAAATCGCTTTGTTTCAACCCACCACCGTAATATTTTGTTAAATCTCTTTAACTTAGAGAATATTACTGTCGATGACGTCATGACCCCAAGATCCAAAATTGAGGTGTTAGATCTTGGCAGGCCTATTGACGAAGTAGTGCAACAACTAGAAACTTGCTATCACAATAAACTGCCTGTTTGCGATGGCGACTCAGAGCGCATTGTTGGTATTTTGTCGGTTAAAAAAGCGTTGTCCCTATTGGGCGATTCTGATTTAAAACATGAAGATTTTCGATCTTTATTGAACGACCCCTACTTCATTCCCAGCGGCACGCCTGTTTTACAGCAAATGCAATTTTTTCAAGATAATCAACAGCGTCTGAGCTTGGTCGTCAATGAATATGGTGAAGTACTAGGTTTAGTTACATTTGAAGATATTGTGGAAGAACTCATTGGCGAGTTCACCACATCTTTCTCTAACCTCTCAACCGATCCCCATTGGTTGGCTGATGGAACTTATCTAGCTGATGGAACTTATCTAGCGAGTGGAGGCGCTTCCTTGCGAGACCTCAACCGCCTTCTGAATTTAGAGCTCCCGCTAGAGGGTCCGCGCACCCTCAATGGCCTTATTCTTGAAAAACTGGAGGCCATTCCTGACCATGATGTCAGCCTCAAAATTGCTGGTATCGTCATGGAAATTGTTCAATTTGACGATCAAGGCGTAAAAACCGTCAAGCTCTACCGACCCACCCCTAGCAACAATCAAGATTGAGCAATCAACATGATGACTCTCTAATCATTCGCGCCTGGCATGAAATCGCAACAGATGCGCTTCGTGCTCGAGCAAGCGACATTCATATTGAAGCGGGCGCACAAGAGACAATAATTCGGATTCGGGTAGATGGTTGGTTGCAGGTTCTCTCAAAAATTTCAATTGAACTACACGAACGACTCATTACCAGAATCAAAGTATTAGCCCGCCTAGATATTGCTGAAAAGCGTATTCCACAAGACGGGCGCTTATGCATAGGCCATAATTTTTCAAATCCCAATATTGACTGTCGGGTTTCGATACTGCCCACACTTCACGGAGAAAAAGCAGTGATTCGAATACTACAAAGTCAAATAAAAGAATTAGCCTTAGACCAAACCGGTCTTTTACCTGAGCAGTTAGCGATTTTCCAAAATGCAATAGCTCAAACCAACGGACTTATCTTAGTAACCGGCCCGACAGGAAGTGGCAAAACACGTACTTTATATAGTTGCTTAAATGCACTCAATCAAAGCCATCGCAATTTATGCTCGATTGAAGATCCTATCGAAATTCGTTTACCAGGTGTTAATCAAGTGGCATATCACCCTCGTGCAGGTCTAGATTTTCCAGTCATCATTAGAGCGCTTCTACGGCAAGATCCAGATGTCATCATGATTGGAGAAATTCGAGACAGCCAAACTGCCAAGATAGCGATTCAAGCCGCACAGACAGGCCACCTAGTTCTCAGCACCCTCCATACTCGAAATGCAAGAGCGGCCACTTTCAGGATGCAAAGTTTGGGCATAGATCAAGATACTCTTCTCTCCTGCATGCGTTGTGTCAGCTCGCAACGCTTGATACGCAAAATCTGCCCTAGTTGCCAAAATCCATTCAACCGAGAACCTAGTAAGACTTGCATCAAATGCTCTGGCAGTGGTTTCTTTGGGCGAATAGGGGTACATGAAGTACTGAGCACAGCGCACCTAATTAATCCAACCTTTCCCAGCCTTGATCTTTATGAGGCCGGCTTACAGCACGTTCAAAAAGGATTGATTGATCAATCCTCTCTAGATGATGAGGTTGGCACATGGCATTAGATAAGCAAAGCCAACTAGACTTTGCTCAGCAGTTGCTCAACGTACTTGATGCTGGTCTTGCCCTATTCAATGCAATTGAACTAATTCAAGCTTCTGCACCAAAGAAATGGCAATGCTGGCTTGAGGAGATACAAAGCCACCTACGAAATGGTAATAGCTTTTCTCAAAGTCTAGCACTCACAAAGAATGGCTTTAGCCCTGAGTTTATTAATCTCATCCGCGTCAGTGAGCGCACTGGGGATATCAAACTTGCCTTACGGACCATCATTGCACAATTTGAAGCGCAGCTGGAATTAAGACACAAGCTACAGCAAGCACTGAGCTATCCCCTCATTACATTATTCAGCTCCTTAATACTGGTAGTAATCATGATGATTTGGGTAGTACCCGTTTTTAAGGATGTGTTTACTCAATTTCAAGCAGAGCTACCACTGCCGACAAAAGTCCTAATTCAAGTTTCATCAGCTATTAATCACTTTTTTATCGAAATAAGTTTATGTATTCTGAGCATTGCCGCCCTGCTCTTCTTGGCATGGTTTAAATCCGCAAACTTTCAAAAGAAATGTGATCTATGGTGCTTTCAAATCCCCATACTTGGTCAATTATTCCGCTTAGCAACTCTCACCTATTGGTGCCGAACCTTAGGGCATTTACTGGATTCAGGACTACCTTTGCCAGATGCTCTTCGAGTCACCGCACAATCATCAAACCACTGGCTCACTCACGACTGCAGTGCTGAAGTTTTTAAGCATTTAACCCGTGGGTGGCCTTTGGGTGAGGCTTTAAAAAAGCAGATCCTAAGCGTGTCCTATTTGATACAGAAACTTTACAATTACTTCATATCTCATCTGAGAGCGGTTTCTTGCCAAAAATGTTGAACAAGCGGGCTAACACGCTAGGATCTGAATTAAGCAATCGATTAAGTTAACTAAGCCAAACTCTGGAACCCCTTCTCATTATCACCGTCGGAATCATTATCGGTAGCATAGTAATCATCATGTATCTACCGATCTTTAATTTAGGACAGATTGTTTAATGCCTGGCCTAACAACTTTCTTTTACTGGTTTAATGAATCTGCGCTTTTTTAATGACTTAATATTTGCAACTGTCATTTTTGGACCATTTCTTACCTTTGCTGGCATTATTGAGCTGTTATGGCCTCATTTCATCAAAACACCGATTCAGATCAATCTGACCTTAACTCGCTTAAAGGCTTCATTCCACTGATTGGCTTAACTGGGGGCATTGGCTCAGGGAAGACGGCAGTAAGTGAGCTACTTGGTAAGCTTGGCGCCGGCATCGTCGACACCGACTTAATTGCTCACCAGATCACTGCGCCTAATGGGAGTGCGATTAAAGCGATTGAGCAAAAATTTGGCGCCGAATTTATTGATGCCACTGGGGCGCTCAATCGCAGCAAAATGCGCGCCCTTGTCTTCACAGACTCTGGAGCAAGAAAACAGCTAGAGGCAATTACCCATCCTTTAATCAGACAAGAGACCATCAAACTGGCAAAGGAACTAGACCAGAATGGCGTTCCCTACCTAGTTTTTGTCGTGCCTCTAATGATTGAATCTACCAGTTGGCACGGTGTGCCAGATCTTTTAGTGGTGGTTGACTGCCCTAAAGAACTTCAAATCCAAAGAGTAATGCAGCGCAGCAATTTAACCCGCGCTGAGGTAGAGAAAATTTTGCAGGCCCAAACCTCTCGGGAAGATCGCTTGAAACACGCAGATATAGTTCTCGAAAATCAAGGCAACTTGAAAGAATTAGAGGCCGATGTGGCCCAATTGCATCAAAAAATCCTACAGATTAAGAAAGATCAGCTCAGTTCGTCATAGAATATGGGCTTGTGATTGTTTACGAATACCCCTTCAACGAATTAGTTCGAAGCATGCTTCGACTGGAGTATTTGTTCGCCCGTTTCAATCATTTTGTTCGCTCAGATGATCCCGAACTTCATCACAATGCGATCTCTATTTTGTTTGATCTCGGAGATATTGGCGCCCGTGGTGATATCAAGTCTTTATTGTTAAAAGAATTTGAGCGTCAAAAATACGCATTGAATGGCCTAAAGTCATCTCAAAAAGTAGACCAGGAGGCACTCAGCCAAACTATGGCAGAAATTGATGTCGTTGCAAGCAACATCAATCGGTCTGCTGGTAGGCCAAATTTAGCCATTACCGAGAGTGAGTGGCTAAACGCCATTCGCACACGCTTGAATATTCCCGGCGGTACAAGTCCAATTGATTTACCAAGTTATCACGCCTGGAAAAATAGCCCGTCGTCTGAGCGCCGCAAATTATTAGAAAGTTTTGCTTCCCCGCTTTCGCCTTGGCAGGATGCGTGCCAATTATTCTTGCGCTTACTACGACAATCTGGTGAAGCAAAGGATGTGGTTGCTCACAATGGCTCTTTTCAACAAGCGCCCTCTGGAAAAGTCTACCAATTAATGCGCATTGCAATTGATGATGACACTCTGTTTTCTGAAATCAGTGCCAATAAATATCTTTTATCCGTTCGCTTTATGCAGTCAGACCGCGATAAAAAAGCTCAGCCTGTGAATAAAGATGTCGGCTTCAAGCTGACCCTCTGTCAGTTCTAAGCTAAAAGGGCTTTCAGCCTCTCGAGCATTGGCCAAGCGGCTGGCAATAAAGGCTGAACACTGGGCTTTTCTGCATTTAATGGCTCCCAAGAAAACGCCTGCCCCTCACAACCCCTTGGGGTACCATTCCAATCTCGAATAATGCTCACGTGTAAGCGCACATAAGCATGAGGGTAATCGTGCTCCAAGATTATCAGTTCTTGGCTGGACCGAATATCAATTCCCAGCTCTTCTTGAAGCTCACGCCGCAAAGCCTCAAACACAGATTCACCATTTTCAATCTTCCCGCCCGGCACTTCCCAGTATCCAGCGTAAGGCTTTCCTTCTGGCCTTTGACCCAAAAGAAAACAGCCATTTTTATCCAGCAAAATTCCAGCAGCCACCTCGGTAACAGGGCGAGTATTTTCAACCATACAAACAATGATTTAAGAGTGTGACCCTGCCCAGTGCTTAGCAAACTGCCAAGCAACGCGACCTGATCTTGAGCCTCGCTCCAATGCCCATACCAGAGCCTCGGGGCGTGCAGCATCAATTTGCGCAGCACTTAAACCAAAATGACTCAACCAGTGACCAACAATTGCAAGATACTCATCTTGCTTGGGTGGGTAAAAGGAAAGCCACAAACCAAAGCGCTCTGAAAGAGAAATTTTTTCTTCAACCACTTCACCAGGATGAATTTCTCCATCGTCACTGTGCACATAACCCTCGTTATCCTTCATATACTCAGGCAATAAATGACGACGATTTGAGGTGGCATAAATCAAAACATTATCAACTTGAGCTGAAACAGAGCCATCAAGCGCTGACTTCATGGCTTTATATCCTGATTCACCATCCTCAAAGGAGAGGTCATCACAGAAAATAATGAAACGTTCAGGGCGGTCCGCCAGTAGCTCAGTAATCTCGGCTAGATCCGCCAGATGTTCTTTTTCAACTTCTACCAAGCGTAAGCCTTGTCCAGCAAATTCCTGTAAGCATGCTTTAATCAAGGAAGACTTACCGGTCCCCCTGGCACCAGTGAGCAAAATATTATTGGCTGGCTTTTTTTTGAATGAAGTTTTTAGTATTGTCACGAATAGCATCACGCTGACGGTCAATATTTTGTAGATCTTCAAAAGTAATATCAGACACATGCTTGACAGGTTGCAAGAAACCAATGCTGCCAAAAATACTATCTCTACGACGCCATCTAAAGGCAGTCGATGATTTCCACTGCTCCTCAGTAAGTGGTTTGGGCAAGAAAGTCTCTAAATGCTCTAAAAGACGGTCTAATTTTTCATTCATTTCGGATTAATGCTTCAAGAGCGATAGTCTGCGTTAATGGAAACATAGTCATGAGAGAGATCACAAGTCCACATGGTCTGAGCAGCAGAGCCACGACCTAAATCAATCTTGACAGTAATCTCCGCCTCCTGCATCACTCTTTGACCATCTGCCTCTTGATAACTTGGGTTACGACCACCATCTTTAGCGACCCAAACATCCCCAAGCCACATTTGAACACGGTTGACATCTAAGTCAGCAATGCCAGCATAACCAATCGCCGCCAAAATTCGTCCTAAATTAGGATCGCTTGCAAAGAATGCTGTCTTTACTAATGGTGAATGCGCCACTGCTTTGGACACCAAGCGACACTCATCCGCCGTCTTTCCGCCAACCACTTCGATGGTCATGAACTTAGTAGCACCCTCACCATCACGCACAATCATTTGGGCCAGTTTTCGAGCTAACCCTACAAGTGCATCACGTACGATTACATAACTTGGATCACTAGCAGTTTGGATTTGAACGGACGATTGTCCAGTAGCCATGATGATGAACGAATCATTCGTTGAAGTATCGCCATCGATCGTGATTGCATTAAACGAGAGATCGGCCACTTCACGTGTGAGTTCAGTTAATAAGCCTGGAGCAAAACCAGCGTCGGTAGCAATAAAGCCCAACATGGTTGCCATATTTGGATGAATCATGCCGGCACCTTTGCAGATGCCAGTTATTACAACTGAACCGGCAGGCGTTTGCACTGTGATAGAGCTAGCCTTAGGCTGAGTATCGGTGGTCATGATTGCCTCAGCGGCATCGAACCAATGGTCAGCACCCAAATTTGCAACAGCCTTAGGTAGTGCTGCCACAATTTTCTCAATTGGCAATGGCTCCAAAATCACACCAGTAGAAAAAGGCAGGATTTGCTCAGGATTAATCTTCAGGTCTTTTGCTAAAGCAGCGCAGGTCTCAAGCGCATGCTTCATGCCTTGTTCTCCTGTGCCAGCATTTGCATTACCGGTATTGACGACCAAAGCTCGAATTTCTCCATGACGACCTGCTTGCGCTAAATGTTCTCGACATACTTGAACAGGTGCGGCACAAAAGCGATTTAAGGTAAATACACCTGCTACTTGAGATCCTGGGGCAAGAGTCATCACTAATACATCTTTACGATTTGCCTTTTTTATGCCGGCTTGCGCAATGCCCATCTCAAAACCTTTAACGGGTTTAAGCTCGGCTTTTTGGGGGAGAGGTAGATTAACTGTCATAGTTTGATTATTGTAGATGAGGCCTAAAAAAAATAAAGCGCACCTTGGGAAGACGCGCTTTACTCTGTTTGAGAAGTTCAAATTCTAAGCTTTTACTGGCAACTCCCTGATCCGTTTACCAGTAGCAGCCGCAATCGCGTTAGCTAAGGCAGGAGCTACCAAAGGCACCCCAACTTCCCCAAGACCACCCGGCTTTTCTTGACTGGCGATTAGATGAACCTCAATGGTTGGCACCTGATTCTGGCGCAAACTCGGGTAGTTATTAAAGTTCGTTTGCTGAACTCGGCCATTTTCAATCGTAATGGCATTACCCAGTGCAGCACTTAAACCATAAATCACTCCTCCCATGAGCTGAGCTCTAGCTTGATCTGGGTGGACTGTAATGCCACAGTCCGATACAAAGGTGATTTTCTTCACCTTGGTGTCGGGCGCCGAGGTGTCCAGCTCCAAAATACAGGCTGAGTAGGTGTCGTAACACTCCATCTGTGCCACACCAAAACGCTTACTACCCGATGTATATCCTGACTTCTTAACGGCAGTTTCTAATACCGCTTTTGCGCGAGGATGTTTACCTAATGCAGCTAAACGATAAGCAACCGGATCTTTACCTGCCGCTTTTGCAGCCTCATCCACAAAACTCTCAATTGCAAATGCATTTAGAGCATTGCTCACTGAACGCCAGTAACCAACCCGTAAGCCTGTATCAGTAATCACATTTGTGATTTCCATATTTGGAATGTCGTACGTGATGTTATTGGAGCCTTCCACCATGAAAGGATCAAAACCATCTTTTACGAAACCTGGGAAGGCCCGCGCTGTCACTGATTGAGAGACCATCTTGGCTTTCATACTAGCCAATTGACCCTTGGCATCTAAGACGCCATCCACCTGATGAATACTCATTGGACGGTAAAAGTCATGTGTAATGTCATCTTCTTTTGTCCAAAGCATTTTTACCGGCATACCTGCTGCTTTAGAAATTTCTGCGGCCTAGCGAATAAAGTCGAGCTCTAATTTGCGCCCGAATCCGCCACCCAAGAAGGTAGTTTCAATGGTGACGTCCTCTGGCTTAACCCCTGCAGCGGCCGCCGCAACAGCCTGACCACCTTGCTGGAACTGAATTGGTCCAATAATTCTGCATTTGCCATTGGATACATCAGCAGAGCAGTTGACCGGCTCCATAGTCGAATGGGCTAAATAAGGCAAGAAATATTGAGCGCTGATTGACTTACCATTTGACACATTGGCGCTGACATCGCCAATGGTCTTAATGACTGCTCCTTTTTTAGATAAGCCGTCTTCAAGTGATTTACGCACAACGGCATTATTTAAGGAAGCATTAGCCCCCTCGTTCCAAGTAATTTTGAGTGCATCACGACCCTTACGAGCAGCATAAAAATCTTTTGCAAGAACTGCAACACCATCAGAGATTTGTACTACCTTAAGCACGCCCGATACCTTCAGAGCTTCTGAGGCATCATAGGATGAAGGCGTTCCACCAATAACAGGGCACTGGGCCAAAGAAGCGATAGCCATTCCAGGAATCTTTACGTCTATTCCATAAACCGCCATAGCACTCACTTTGGCTGGAGTATCTAAGCGACGCATTGATTCTTTACCAATAACCATGAAATTGGTCGGAGACTTCAGAGCTGGCTTATCAGGTAAAGGCAGTTTTGCAGCGTCTGCAGCTAATTCACCATAGCTTGCATGGGTCACCTTGCCGTTCATCGCCTTACAATCTGCAACTGCTACATTCCAACGTTGAGCGGCAGCTTGCACCAACACAGCCCGCGTTGCCGCACCAGCAGTTCTGAGCTTATCGAATGCTTCGCGCACCGAAGTTGATCCACCGGTGATCTGTCCACCTAACATCGCGTTGATATATACCGGGGCAACACCAGCAATTTCCACCTGAATCATCGATAGTGGCAAATTCAATTCTTCCGCAAGCAATGCAGGCAAAGAAGTGTAAACATCTTGCCCCATTTCTGAGCGAGCACAGATTAAGGTAATTTCATTACTGGGCGTGATACGAATCCAGGCATTCGCAAGTGTAGGTTGTCTACTCGCAGAAGTCGCAGCATCGCTTGATAAAGGCAAGTACATTCCAACAACAAATGCACCCGTAAGCGCTGTGCTTTGTTGCAAAAACTGACGACGGCCTTGATTTTTTAAAGAATGATTTTTCATTTAATCTGCCCCTTAAGCCAATTTATCAGCAGCGCGCTTGACTGCTTTTTCTATACGGGAATATGTTCCACAGCGACAAATATTTCCACTCATGGCATTTTTAATGTCATCGCTACTTGGTTGCTTTTTCTTAGCCAATAAATCAGCGGCAGACATCATTTGCCCAGTTTGGCAATAGCCGCATTGAGGAACATCAAATTCAATCCAGGCATCTTGCAATGCCTTACCCACTTTTGCAGAGAGACCCTCTAAAGTGGTAACCGTTTTGCCTGATGCCGCAGATATTGGCGTTGAACAAGATCGAATCGCAGCGCCCTCAAGGTGAACAGTGCAAGCACCACATAGGCCTGCTCCACAGCCATGCTTTGGACTTGTCACATCTAAATGATCTCGTAATACCCAAAGAATCGGAGTTTCGGGATCGCCATCAAAGGTAATCGCTTTGCCATTGAGAGTAAATGAAACGGCCATGACGCCCCCTTAAAAAGTGAAAATTGAACGGATTGTGTACCCGCAAATCATGACAGATATGCCTACCTCCTGCTTACGAAAATGATTAGGGATTCCACCAAGAAAAATGGCCCAGAGTGATCTGGGCCATTCCAATACTGAGAATAAATTGATTCTGCTTTTAAGCCAATGCGCCGCAACAATTTTTATACTTCTTGCCACTACCGCAAGAACATGGGTCATTTCGACCAATTTTAGGACCAGTACGAACTGGTGCAGGTTGAATATCCATTGCAGCCCCACGATCCCCAGTTGAACCAGCAACCTCCATATCAGCATCGGCATGCTGATATTGCAAATCTTTTAGCTTAGCTAAATCTTCATTCATAGATTCAGAAGCGCGATCTAACTCACTTGCGCTACGAATCTGCACTGACATAATGCTTTTCACTACATCATTCTTGATAACATTCAATAGCTCGCCATAAAGCTCAAAGGCTTCACGACGATATTCTTGTTTTGGATCTTTTTGAGCATAGCCGCGCAAATGAATACCTTGACGTAGGTGATCTAACGCCGCCAAGTGCTCACGCCAATGGGTATCAATGCTATACAAAAGAACTGATCGCTCAAATCCAGCAAAAGATTCACGACCCGCTAACTCTACTTTTGCATCATAAGATTCTCTAGCGACTTGAAGGACACGGTCGATGATTTGAGCGTCTTCAATACTTGCAGAACCTTCTACCCAGTTGCGCAAATCAACGACAAGGCCCCACTCATTAGCCAGAACATTCTCCAAGCCAGCAAGATCCCACTGTTCTTCCATTGAATCTACAGGGACATAGAAAGAGCAGACTGTGCGAAGCACATCTTCACGTAAATTAGCAATCAAATCACCGATATCGACACTCTCGAGTACTTCATTTCTGAGGCGATAAGTCTCTTTACGCTGATCGTTTGCAACATCGTCATACTCTAATAATTGCTTACGAATATCAAAGTTACGACCCTCTACCTTGCGCTGTGCGGATTCAATGGAGCGGGTAACCATGCCTGCCTCAATAGGTTCGCCATCAGGCATCTTCAAGCGTTCCATCACTGCACGCAAACGGTCGCCTGCAAAAATACGTAACAGAGGGTCATCCAAGGATAAATAGAAGCGTGAGGAGCCAGGGTCGCCTTGGCGGCCCGAGCGACCTCTTAGCTGATTATCGATACGACGACTCTCATGGCGCTCTGTACCAATAATGTGTAAACCACCAGCCGCAAGCACTTGATCATGAATGCTTTGCCATTCATCTTGAAGTTGCTGAATCTTTGCAGCCTTTTCTGCATCAGATAAGGTCTCATCAACCTCAATTAAGGCAGATTGCTTACCTACATTACCCCCCAACACAATGTCAGTACCGCGACCAGCCATATTGGTTGCAATTGTTATCATCTTAGGACGACCCGCTTGCGCAATGATTTCGGCTTCGCGCGCGTGTTGCTTAGCATTTAACACTTGATGGGGTAATTTGCGCTTATCTAGCAAACCAGAAATTAATTCTGAGTTTTCAATCGACGTAGTACCCACCAATACAGGCTGACCACGCTGGTAGCAATCTTCAATATCTTTAATTACTGCGTCATAGCGTTCGCGTGAAGACTTGTAAATTTGATCCTGCTTATCTATACGCTGGCTAATACGATTTGGTGGAATAACTACCGTCTCTAGGTTGTAGATTTCCTTGAATTCATAGGCTTCAGTATCCGCAGTACCAGTCATACCGGCTAACTTGCCATACATGCGGAAGTAATTCTGGAATGTAATAGTGGCTAATGTTTGATTCTCGTTTTGAATCGGCACACCCTCTTTGGCCTCTACTGCTTGATGCAAACCATCAGACCAGCGACGACCCTGCATTAGGCGGCCAGTAAACTCATCCACAATGATGACTTCATTGTTCTGCACAACATATTGCTGATCACGGTTGTACAAAGTATGGGCACGCAGAGCGGCGTACACATGGTGCATTAAGGTAATGTTTTGTGGAGCATAAAGCGAATCCCCATCATTTAATGTGCCAATTTTCACTAAAACTTCTTCAGCCTTGTCGTGGCCGCGCTCAGTTAAATATACTTGTTGAGATTTCTCATCAACCCAATAGTCGCCTGGCTTCTCAACGCCAGTGCCATCCGCTTTTTCCTCACCAATTTGACGCTCAAGATAAGCAGGCAAGGCATTAATTTTGATGTAAAGATCTGTGTGATCATCAGCTTGACCAGAAATGATCAAAGGCGTACGTGCCTCATCAATCAAAATAGAGTCAACTTCATCGACGATTGCATAAGCTAAACCACGCTGAACACGTTGGCCTAAATCTTGGACCATGTTGTCACGCAAGTAGTCAAACCCAAATTCATTATTAGTGCCGTAAGTAATATCAGCCGCATAGGCAGCTTGTTTGGTAGCATGATCCATCTGCGAGAGATTGACACCAACCTGCATTCCCAAAAAGTTATACAGCTTGGTCATCCATTCAGCATCACGCTGCGCCAAGTAATCGTTGACGGTAACCACATGGACACCTTTGCCCGTCAAGGCATTTAGGTAAACAGGAAGGGTAGCAGTTAAAGTTTTTCCTTCGCCCGTTCCCATCTCAGCAATCTTGCCTTGATGTAAGGCGAGACCACCGATGAGCTGTGCATCAAAGTGACGCATTTTCATAACCCGCACGCTAGCCTCGCGCACCACCGCAAATGCCTCAGGAGCGATATCATCCAATGACTCGCCAGATGCAAGTCGCGACTTAAACTCTGCAGTCTTGGCTGCAAGTGCGGCATCATCCAAAGACTGCAGGCTTGGCTCGAAAGCGGCAACCTTAGCAACAACTTTGCGATACTGTTTCAAGAGGCGGTCGTTACGACTGCCGACCAGGGTTTTAAGAAGACCGATTACCATGGGATATTGAAGAAAATTAAGTCCTTGAGTTTATCACTCGCAACCTTTTTTATGAACTTCTCCCTTAAACCCACCCGCAAGCAAACAGCCCATGATTGGCTTGATTACCTGCGGGAATCCAATGGTCTAGGCAGTATCTTGGCTAAAACCGAGGATCTAGCCAAACTGAAAGTTTCACTCGGCAAAGCCCTAGATAAGTTAGGTTTAGACCAGATTCAATCCAAAATTGAGGTTGGATGGCAGGCTGGCGGGAAAGAAGAGCTATTTCTGCTCGTGAGTAACGCCAGTATGGCTGCACGTTTACAACAAATTTTACCTAGTTTAATCAATGAGTTAGGGATTTTGGGGGTACGGTGCACTGCCATTAAAGTCAAAATAAGGCCCGCGCCATCACAGTGGGAAATCAAGCCGCGGTCAGGCGATAAAAAATTGGATACGCCAAAGGGTTTTAACGAAATCGCAAAAAAATCTTGGGAAGACTTGCTCGGCAAGCTCGCTCCGGACTCCGAACTTCGCAAGACCGTTGAACGGCTACTCCAAAATAACTCAAAATAGGCCAAAAGCCTCAAAAAAATAAGGGTTGGTTTTCCTGTGAATACGCCTCAGGGGCTTTATTTTCAGCAAAAGAGCTGATTTCGTAAGTGCTTGGATCCTCTAAAAGCTTGCGTAAGAGCGCATTATTTAGGGCATGACCTGACTTATGAGCGACATATGCCCCAACAATCGGATGACCAACTAAAAAGAGATCTCCAATCGCATCCAAAATTTTATGGCGCACAAATTCATCTTCATAACGTAATTCTTCGTTATTGAGAATTCGGTGCTCATCCAAAACAATTGCATTATCCAGACTACCGCCGCGCGCTAAACCCATCTCGCGTAATGCTTCTACTTCATGAGCAAAGCCAAAGGTGCGAGCACGACCAATTTCACTACGATAGGTATGTTCTGCAAAATCCACTACAAAGCGTTGACCCGTTTTATCAACAGCCGGATGTTTAAAGTCGATTGTGAAATCCAGCTTAAAACTAAAAAATGGCTCAAGACGGGCAAGCTTATCGCCATCACGCACTTCTACTGGTTTTTTAATGACTACAAACTGTCGAGGAGCGTCTTGTTCTACGATGCCAGCCGATTCAATTAAGAATAAAAATGAAGCGGCGCTTCCATCCATGATGGGCACCTCTTCACCGTCCAACTCAATCAATAAATTATCTAGACCCAGGCCAGCACAAGCAGAGAGTAGATGCTCTACTGTAGAAACTCGAACGCCATCTTTTTGAATAACAGAAGCTAAGCGGGTATCACATACTGCCAAAGCGGTTGCTGGCACAACTGATTGCTCTGGCGTATCCACTCGCACAAACTGAACCCCAGAGTTAATGGGGGCAGGTTTGATAGAGATAGTCACCTTGCGACCCGAATGCAAACCAATCCCCACGGTTTTAACCGGGGTGGCAATCGTTCTTTGCTTCATCATGATGACTTCTCTAACTTCAGGAAAATGAATAAATAGGAGTTAGAGCTTCTTCAAAATAGAAGCGGCGTCACTCACTTCAAATTTTCCAGGAGCTTCACGATCTAAAGATTTGACTACGCCATCTTCAACAATCATGGCATAACGATCTGAACGCACACCAAATCCTCGACCAGTGAGATCTAACTCTAAGCCAACTTTTTTGGTGAACTCAGCACTGCCATCACCAAGCATACGGATTTTCTTACCAACCTTTTGATCACGCCCCCAGGCACCCATTACAAATGGGTCATTTACGGAAATACACCAGATCTCGTCAACACCCTTTGCTTTAATCGCATCGTAGTGCTCAACGTATCCTGGTACATGTTTAGCGGAACAGGTTGGAGTAAATGCTCCAGGCAAAGCAAAGATCACGATTTTTTTTCCAGCCGCAAGCTTTTCAACCTCAAAGGCATTTGGTCCTAAAGCGCAACCCTCAGTTTCTTCATTAAAGAATTCATACAGGGTAGCGTTTGGTAATTTTTGTCCGACAGCGATCATGGCGTCTCCAATAAGTCATTGTTAGTAATTATGCCAACGCAAGCGCGGGATTCGTCGTCCGGAGGGGCGCCGCGCTGGCATTTAGCAATCACCTATTGTATTGAGCAGTCAATTAGTCTGCTTGCTTACGCAAAAAAGCTGGGATTTCGTAGTAATCAGCCCCTTTATCAAGCAAGGTTTTTGCTTGAGGAGAACTATCCGCACCTAAAGTAGGCGCAGAAGTCGCTTCACGAGAGCTACGAAAAACACGTGGCAAGTCATATTGACTGTAATCAACGCCACCAGCTGCTGATTGAGCAGTGGTCGCAAGCGTACTAGCAGAACCTGTCAAGGCCATGCCAGCACTAGTGCTTAAGGCAGAATCTAAATTGACTTTGCTTATAGCAGCAGATGCACTGGCAGGAGCAAAGCTATTGAGATCAGCCATCGTTGGCATTGCATCATGCGTACCAGTAGCCTGTCTCCAAACAACTTCTGGTTGATGGTTTTGACGTGCTTGCGGATTGTTCAAACCTGTTGCCACTACTGTCACGCGCAAGGCATCACCCAAGCTCTCGTCATACACAGTACCAAAAATTACCGTTGCATCATCTGCAGCATAACCACGAATTGCTGCCATTACCTCACGAGTTTCAGACAACTTCAATGAACGACTAGCAGTGATATTGACGAGTACACCACGCGCACCTGATAAATCTACACCCTCTAAAAGCGGAGATGCAACAGCAGCCTCAGCTGCTAAGCGAGCACGATCCATACCGGAAACAGTCGCTGTCCCCATCATGGCTTTACCTTGCTCACCCATTACAGTCTTCACATCTTCAAAGTCTACGTTGATCAAACCTTGCACATTGATGATTTCTGCAATGCCTGAAACCGCGTTATGCAATACATCATCAGCGCAAGCAAACGCTTTATCAAACTCGGCATCTTCACCCATGACTTCAAATAGCTTTTCATTGAGAACCACGATCAATGAATCCACATAAGACTCGAGCTCAGCTGCGCCATTCTCAGCAACCTTCAGTCGCTTCACACCCTCAAAGTCAAATGGCTTGCTGATAACGCCAACAGTCAAAATACCCATCTCTTTTGCCACCTGAGCAACGATTGGCGCCGCTCCAGTACCAGTACCACCACCCATGCCAGCAGTGATGAATACCATGTGTGCTCCTTGCAATACATCAGCAATACGGGCGCGCGCCTCTTCAGCTGAAGCCGCACCGATTTCTGGTTTAGCGCCAGCACCCAATCCGCTAGAACCCAGTTGCAAATTCACAGATGCCTCTGAACGCTGTAACGCGCCAGCATCGGTGTTCATGCAAATGAACTCTACGCCGTTAACTCCACGACGGATCATGTGTTGGACCGCATTACCACCAGCCCCACCGACTCCAACCACTTTAATAATGGTTTTACCGGCTGTTTCCTGATCTAACATTTCAAATTCCATATACCCTCCTAGGTAAAAAACTTACTACATTGACGACGACGAAAAACTTAAAAATTTCCTGCAAACCATTCCTTCATGCGTGAGATAACACCTTGCAACGCGCCTGATTGGGAAACTCGACGACCACGCAATAACTGTGCTTGACCCTCCATTAGCAAACCAATACTGGTGGCAAATCGAGGACTACGTAACACCTCATGTAAATGTCCACGATATTCAGGGGTGCCAATACGAGCTGGACGTAAAAATACTTGTTCCGCCAACTCAACCATCCCCGGCATTAAGGAGGTGCCACCAGTCAGCACAATTCCAGAAGAGACCATGTCCTCATAACCTGAGTCTCGAACCACACCTCTGACTAGAGTAAATAGCTCTTCTACACGCGGCTCAATTACGGCAGCCAATGCCTGCTTAGACATTGGACGCGGATCGCGATCACCAACGCCTGGCACATCGATCATCGCCGCTGGATCGGCCATTTCTTGACGAGCAATACCATGAGCAATTTTTAAATCCTCTGCATCAATAGTTGGGGTACGCAATGCCATTGCTATGTCATTGGTGATTTGATCTCCGGCAATTGGAATCACCGCAGTATGACGAATAGAACCCTGGCAATAGATTGCAATATCAGTGGTACCGCCACCAATATCAACCAAAACCACGCCAAGCTCTTTTTCATCTTCAGTTAGCACCGCTAGGCTAGAAGCCAAAGGCTGTAATATCAAATCATTGACTTCAAGTCCGCAACGACGAACACACTTAACAATATTTTGTGCCGCGCTCACTGCACCCGTGACAATATGAACTTTCACTTCTAAACGTAAACCGCTCATACCAATCGGCTCACGCACATCCTCTTGGCCGTCAATAATGAATTCTTGAACCAGAATGTGGAGAATTTGTTGATCTGTCGGAATGTTGATTGCTTTGGCAGTCTCTAGCACCCGCTCAACATCGCCAGCACTGACTTCTTTGTCCCGAATCGCAACCATGCCGCTAGAGTTAAAACTCACAATGTGGTTGCCAGCAATACCTGTAAAGACTTGAACAATCTGACGATCTGCCATGATCTCAGCCTCTTCCAATGCCTTTTGAATTGACTGAACGGTAGCTTCAATATTGACTACGACCCCTTTTTTTAAACCTTTTGAGGCTGTTTGACCAACACCGACAACATTAAACTGACCGTCCGGCGCCAATTCAGCAACCAAGGCAACCACCTTAGAGGTTCCAATATCTAAGCCGACTAACAAGTCGCGATTATCTTTACTCATTCACATTCCTCATTGCTTCAGTTCACTTTTCTTGCCGTCAACATCACTCTTCTTCAAACTTGCAGAAGCCAAATGAACCGCAAAACCGTTTGCGTAACGAAGATCCACTCCATCAATTCGGTTTGACCACCTCTCTTGTACCTGCGGCCAATATTTAAAGAGACGCGCAACCCGCTCCTCAGTTAATGACTTGTCAGAGCTCTCTTCATCACGTCCAAACTCAATCTTCATTCCATTAGAAAGCTTGATATGCCATGCATAGCGCTCAGTAAGAGCCAAGCTAACAATCTCAGCACCCCAAGGCTTAAACCAATTGTTTGCTTTCTCATAAAGACTCATCACTTCTTTGCCCGCATCTTCGGGACCATAAAAATCTACCAAACGCACGTCATCACCGATCTCAGAAATACGACCGGCAAAAATCTCTCCATGACTATTAATCAAGACATGACTATCTACTCCACCCCAGGTACCAAATGGCTTTTGCTCTTCAATACTGACGATCAGGCCATTGGGCCACACACGCCGAACGTTTGCGTGACGTACCCAAGGCATACCTTCAAATCCACGCTTCACATCCTCTAATCGAACGCTAAAGAAATTACCTTGCACAGTCTCTGAAACTTGTTGCTTCACAATCGACTTATTAATATGTTTTAAGGTTTGACCAGCCACTGGTTCGATTTGTATTTGCTTTAAAGAGAACACTGGCCGCTGGCTTAACCAAACGAAAATGCCAATAGCCAACATTACAAAGAAGCAGTTCATCAAGAAACGGCTAAGCTTTTGCATCCTCTCTGGGTGATTCCAAAGGGGAGACATCAGCATGGTGAAAATTTCACCGAACCGGTCCATAAAAGAACTCATACAGCAACACCCTCTTTTTCTTCTAGCGTCTGACTCAATAACCAAAGCACTAGTTCTGCATACTCAACACCAACAGCCTTAGCTGCCATAGGCACCAATGAATGTGAGGTCATCCCAGGAGATGTATTCATCTCCAATAAATAAGGCTTGCCAGTCTTTTGATCCAACATGAGATCTGCACGACCCCAGGTGCGGCAACCCAAAGCCTTATATGCAGCCAAAGCGAGCTCTTGTACCCACTCATTAACATCGGGAGCTAAATCAGTTGGACATAGGTACCGGGTTTCATTAGAAAAATATTTATTGTGGAAGTCGTAATTGGCTTGCGGCGGGATAATTTTTATTACCGGTAAAGCTTCTGCAGCTTCACCGTAGCCAACCAACGGGCAAGTTAATTCATCACCAATGATGCAAGTTTCTGCAATTACTTTCCTATCTAAACCTGCGGCTAGTTGATAGGCTGCCGGCAACTCTTCAACCGATTTCACCTTAGTTAAACCAAGTGAGGACCCCTCATGGGCTGGTTTAACAATTAAGGGCAAGCCAAGATGCTTAACCACCGCATTCCAATCACTGGTAGCAGTTAACTCCTCGAACTCAGGAGTAGATAAGCCATTGCTAATCCAGATTTGCTTAGTCGCAATCTTGTCAATCGCTAATGCAGAAGCCAAAACTCCACTGCCGGTATAAGGCAATCCTAAGATCTCTAGCAATCCTTGAATAGTTCCATCCTCTCCATATCGACCATGCAGTGCGATAAACACCCGATTGAATTTTTCATCCACTAATTCAGTAGGGTCGCGTTCACCTGGATCAAAGCCATGTGCATCAACCCCTTTAGATAGGAGTGCTTGCAAAACACCATCGCCTGACATTAATGAAATCTCGCGCTCACCTGAGCGCCCGCCTAATAAAACACCTACACGACCCAGAGACATCACATCTAAATTGGCCAATCGAGCTTTTACACGATCACCCCACAAGCTAAGATTTTGATTAAACATTATTCGCCTCCGATAAAGTGTGAGGCAAAGCAGATATGGAACCAGCGCCCATCGTAATCAATACATCCCCATCTTTTAATACTTGACTTAACTTTTCTTGCATTTCAGCTACATTTGATGCAAACAGCACTGCGTTAGAGTTAAGCAAAAACTTTGCTGACTTGTCTTCAGCTATCGCCGCTTTCATCAAACTCTTGCCATCAGCCCCTGGAATTTTTGCTTCTCCAGCTGGATATACTTCGGTCAACACGAGAGCATCAAAGTTTCTAAGGACTTGCACAAACTCACCAAAACAATCGCGGGTTCTTGTAAAGCGATGAGGCTGAAATGCGAGAACAAAACGCCGATCTGGAAAAGCCCCCCGTGCAGCAGCTAAAGTAGCAGCCATCTCTACTGGGTGATGACCATAATCATCAATCAAAGTAAAACTGCCACCGGCCGCGAGAGGAATGTCTCCATAACGCTGGAAACGTCGGCCAACACCGCCAAATCCAGACAATGCTTTCACAATGGCCTTGTCACCAACACCTAATTCAGTTGCGATGCCAATTGCCGCTAAAGCATTGCGAACATTGTGTAGGCCAGGTAAATTGAGAGTTACATCGAGCGGGCCAGGCTTATTTCCATGGCGACGAACAGTGCGACGCTCCACTATAAAGTGCATACGTGTTCCATCAGCACGAACATTGCTTGCACGGATATCCGCATCATCAGATAAACCGTAGCGCAATACAGGTTGAGATACAAAGGGAATAATATCTCTCACATTGGCATCATCAATACATAAAACTGCTACGCCATAAAAAGGCATTCGTTGAATGAACTGCACAAATGCCTGTTTTAGTCTCGCCATATCGTGCTGATAGGTATCCATATGATCAGCATCAATATTGGTAACCACCTCCATCGCTGGGAATAACTGCAGGAAAGAAGCGTCGGATTCATCTGCTTCAACCACAATAAAATCGCCGCGACCTAAACGAGCATTAGCGCCAGCAGAATTGAGCTTGCCGCCAATGACAAAAGTTGGATCCAACCCACCTTCCGCCAATACAGATGCGACCAAACTAGTGGTGGTGGTCTTGCCGTGTGTTCCAGCAATCGCAATACCCTGCTTTAAACGCATTAACTCGCCCAACATGACTGCACGCTGAATCACGGGAATTTTTGCTGCTCGAGCAGCTAATACCTCAGGATTATTTCCAGCGACCGCAGTAGAAATCACCACAGCCTCAGCAGTACCAATATTTTTGGCATCATGGCCAATATGAATCACCGCACCTAAATCTTTGAGACGCTTGGTAGCAACACTTTCAGCAAGATCAGAGCCAGAAACCTGGTATCCCAAGTTGAGAAGCACCTCAGCAATGCCGCTCATACCGGCACCACCAATACCAATAAAGTGAATTTGCTGAACTATATGCTTCATACGCCCACCCCCGCACAATCTGCGCATACTTCTGCAACACGTTGAGTAGCATGAGGCTTTGCTAAGGCATGAGCACGAATAGCCATCTCTTTTAAATCTACACGATTAAAATTTTGAATCAGCAAAGCTAGATCCTGAGCATTCAGATATTGCTGAGGTAGCAATACAGCAGCTTTCGCATCCGATAAAAATTTCGCATTTGCCGTTTGATGATCATCAATCGCATAAGGGAACGGAATCAGGCAAGAGGCAACACCACACGCCGCTAACTCTGAAATAGTCATAGCGCCAGAACGGCAAATTACTAAATCTGCCTGAGCATATGCTGTTGGCATATCGTCAATAAAAGGACGAATATCAGCCTGTACCCCTAAATCAGCATAGCGCCGCTCTAAATCAGCTAAGTGTTTTTCACCTGCTTGATGTATGACTTTAGGACGTTCATTAATGGGGATGAGGGCTAAGGCTGCGGGTATATTTTCGTTAAGTGCTGCTGCACCCAAGCTGCCACCAACAACCAAAATAGAGAGCGGGCCCTGACGTTCTTCATAGCGAAGTGCAGGCGACTTCATTACCTCAAACTCTTGACGTATAGGGTTACCAACCCACTCTGCTTTTTCCATCGTATCTGGAAAGCCAGTCAGTGTGCGCATCGCAATCTTCGCTAAGGCACGATTCGCGCTACCAGCCACAGAATTAGATTCATGCAAGACCAGTGGACGTTTTAATAACTTTGTCACTAAACCGCCTGGGAATGTAATGTACCCACCCATACCAAGAACAACGCTAGGTTTTAAGCGACGCATAATCCTCCAGCTCTGGAAACATGCACGAGCTAAATTTACCGGCAGCATGAGCTTAGCTTTGATTCCTTTTCCACGCAGTCCGCCAAACTCGACTGACTCAAATGGAAAATCACAAGCTTTAACCAATCGATATTCCATACCATTTTGGTTGCCCAACCAAGAGACATTCCAACTGCAGATCCGCAAATATTCAGCAACAGCAAGCCCTGGGAAAATATGCCCGCCAGTACCACCAGCCATCACCAAAATTGAGGGTTTTGTCACAACTTCCCTCCGCGCATCAAAATACGATTTTCGTAATCAATTCGAAGCAACATTGCAACAGCAACTGCATTCATCAAAATGCCAGAGCCGCCATAGCTTACTAAAGGCAAAGTTAAACCTTTTGTTGGCAACAAACCTAAGTTCACACCCATGTTGATAAAGGCCTGCCAGCCGATCCAAAGCGCCACACCTTTTGCAGCAAGACCAGCAAAGCTTCGATCCAACTGAAGTGCAGTACGGCCAATCATGAAGGCACGACGTACGATCCAATAGAACAAGAAGATCATCACCACTACACCAACAAAGCCAAGCTCTTCACCGATCACCGCCATGATGAAGTCAGTATGTGCTTCAGGTAGGTAATGAAGCTTCTCGACACTCCCACCTAAGCCGGTGCCAAACCATTCGCCGCGACCAAAGGCCATTAATGAATGAGTAAGTTGGTAACCCTTATTTGCAGCGTTATCTACTTGCCAAGGATCCATAAAAGCTAACATCCGGCCGCGACGGAATGGAGAGAGAGCAATCATCGCAGCTCCACTAAGCAATCCAACTGCGATCAAGCCTCCAAATAATTTTGCATTGATACCGCCTAAAAACAAAATGCCAAATGCAATTAAGGCAACCACTACAAACGCGCCCATATCAGGCTCTTTCATTAAGAGACCGCCTACTAGTGCAACTGCGATACCCATTGGCAACATTCCTTTTGCAAATGAGTGCAAGTAGTCTTGACGCTGAACCGTATAACTTGCTGCAAAGATCACTGCAGCAAATTTCATTAGCTCAGATGGCTGAAAGTTCATCAAGCCCAGAGGGATCCAACGTTTTGCACCGTTCACTCCCTTGCCAATACCAGGAATCAACACGGCGATGAGCAATAGAACTGCAAAGCCAAAGACCACCGGCGAATAACGATCCCAAACTTTAGTGGGAATCTTAAATGCCCAAATGCCCACGACAATTGCAATTGCCAGAGAAATCAAATGGCGTATTAAGAAAAAGTTGCTGCTGTAATTAGCGTACTTTGGACCATCAGCCAAAGTAATAGATGCGGAATACACCATCACCAAACCAATTAAAGCCAAAGACAGCACTGCCCAAACCAATAATTGGTCGTATTCCATCATTCGCGAGCGCGTTTGTTCGACTCCAGTAACGGCATCTCTTAAACCACTTCGGAAATTATCAATGCCTCCTCTAGAGAAATTCCAGAAGCGGTCTAACCCTAAGCTGTTTTCCGGGAATATTTTTTCTTTTAAATTCATACCCGAACCCCTTCGAAGCGCATTCCCAGTTCTTCAACTTCAGACGTAAATACTTGAGCGCGCTCTTTGTAGTCATGGAACTGATCTAAGCTGGCACACGCTGGCGAGAGCAAAACTAAATCGCCAGAAACCGCTTGAGCAGCCGCAGCCTGAACTGCTGAAGGCAAATCACCACTGATAGTGCATGGAATATCTTTTCCGATCACTTCAGCAATTTTTTCTCCATCTTTGCCGATTAAAAAAACACCCTTTACAAAGCGCAAAGCTGGCTCGCGAAGTGGGCTGAAATCTTGACCTTTACCATCGCCTCCAGCGATCAGCCAAATTCGCTTATCAGCCTCATTACTTCCCAGCCCATTTAGTGCTGCAACTGTTGCGCCAACATTAGTACCCTTGCTGTCGTCTACATACTCCACATCATTATGAATAGCGATACTCTGTACTCGATGTGGCTCACCATGGTAATCACGTAAACCGTGTAACAACACATTCATTGGCAAATCGGCGGAACGCGCTAAAGCCAAAGCAGCCAGGGCATTCAAGGCATTGTGACGACCACGAATACGAAGCGCATCAGCCGGAATCAAACGCTTTAATCGTAGTGGCTCAGACTCCTCAATCACGGCAGACTTACGGCGGCGCTTAGATGTTGAGTCAAGCTCTTCAGCTAATTCAGCCCATACCAGCCAATCAATCCCACCGGCGCGTAAATCATGCTCTATACCAAAAGCACCCTGCTCATCTGGCCTACTTGACCCAAAGGTCACAATAGATCTATCCACTTTTTGATCTTCGGGAATGAGATTCACCACCAAGGCATCATCGCGATTAAGGATGCAAATCGTATTAGAACCAAATATTTGAGATTTTGCTTGTGCATAGGCAGACATATCGCCATGCCAATCTAAATGGTCTTGCGTAATATTCAGCACCGCAGCAGCAGTTGCATTTAATGAATAGGTGTGTACCAACTGGAAGCTTGATAGCTCTAATACCCAGATCTCTGGCATATCTTCAATTTGATCAGCGCCATCAAGACAGCTCATCAATTTATCCAGTGCAGCTGGACTAATATTTCCAGCAACCGCCACCTTCTTGCCAGCACGCTCGCATAATTGGCCCGTTAAAGCAGTTGTAGTAGTTTTGCCATTAGTACCAGTAACCGCGAGCACTGTAGATGCATAGCTTGATTCAGTTGCCTGAGCCATGCGACTTAATGCTGCAATAGCGCGGGCAAAAAATTCGATTTCGCTCCAAACATCAATGCGTGCCTTGCGCGCTTTAATCAAGAATGATTCGGTTGGCTCTTGAATTGGTGATAAACCAGGGCTAATTCCGATAACATCAATATCAGTTAGCAATTCATCTTCTAAGGGCCCAAACTGAATATCGCTCAGTCCTGCAACACGTAACTCTTCAAGCCACGCTAATTGACGCTCAGTAAATTTAGATTGATCACGGGTATCGACCAAACGGACTGCAGCGCCATTGCGCAAGCACCATTTGACCATGGCAACACCAGACTCACCCAGACCCATAATCAAAAAGCGATGCGGGGCCTGATAGCCAGGATTAGCTACTGCATCTGGATTGGCGAAAGTGTTTTCTAAATTACGCATATTTATTCTTTGGCTCACCGTAATTTCAAGCTAGACAAACCAATCAATACCAATAAGATGGTGATAATCCAAAAGCGCACAACCACTTGCGTCTCTTTCCAACCACCCAATTCAAAATGGTGATGTAAAGGCGCCATACGGAAAATGCGGCGTCCTTCTCCGAAATGCTTTTTGGTGAACTTAAACCAAACGACCTGCATCATGACTGAAACAGTTTCAGCAACAAAGATTCCACCCATCACAAACAGCACAATTTCTTGACGAACAATCACAGCAATCGTTCCAAGAGCGCCACCTAAAGCGAGCGCACCGACATCACCCATAAACACTTGTGCAGGGTGGGTGTTGTACCAAAGGAATGCCAACCCGGCACCACCCATCGCACCACAGAAGATCATGAGTTCACCAGCCCCAGGAATGTAGGGAGATAATAGATATTTGGCATAAATAGCATTACCCATGACATAGGCAAATGCACCCAATGCAGCACCTACCAAAATGACCGGCATGATGACCAGGCCATCAAGTCCATCAGTTAGGTTTACAGCATTACTACTTCCCACAATGACTAAGTAACTCAAAATGATGAAGCCCATCATTCCCAAGGGGTAGCTCACCTCTTTCATAAATGGCAGCAGTAAGTTTGTCTTTGCTGGCAGATCTAATGCAAATCCACTCTTAAGCCATTCATAAAATAATTGCAATACCTTGAGGTTATTAACCTCAGAAACAGAGAAGGCCAAATAAATCGCAGCAAACAATCCAATCAAGGTTTGCCAAAAGAATTTCTCTCTTGAAGCCATACCTTTGGGATCTTTGCGAACTACCTTCCGATAGTCATCAACCCAACCTACCGCTCCAAATCCAAATGTCACGATCATCACAATCCAGATAAAGCGATTACTTAAATCAGCCCACAACATGCAAGAGACAAAAATACCAATCAAAATCAATACACCACCCATCGTAGGCGTTCCAGATTTCACCAGGTGAGTTTGCGGCCCATCTGTACGAACAGCCTGCCCCATCTTTAATTCTGATAACTTACGAATCACCCAAGGACCAGCGGCTAAACCAATTAGTAATGCGGTTACCGTTGCCATCACCGCTCTAAAGGTGATGTAGTTGAAAACTCGGAAGAATCCAAAATCTTCTTGCAACCACTGAGCCAAAATTAAGAGCATGTTTTAGCCTCCTCTAATAAGGCTTGCACCACACGCTCCATGCGCATAAAACGTGAACCTTTAACTAAAATATTGAGATGCTGATTGCTGCAAGTTGACTGGGCATATACGGCATTGCGTAACTGCGCAATCAAGCTATCCATATCCGAAAAATGAATCGCCTGCACAGAATTCGCTTTATTTGCGTCATCGAAACCATGAATTGCAAATTGGCATTGCTCGCCTAATGCAAATAATTTAGCAACGCCTTGCTCGGCAGCATATGCACCCACTTCACGATGGAACTCAGGGCCCTGATTGCCAACCTCACCCATATCTCCCAGAATGAGCCAAGAAATATTTCCAGATTGCTTTAATGCATCAATTGCCGCCCTGACTGAATCAGGATTTGCGTTATAGCTGTCATCAATGAGTGTGTAATTGGAGGTGATATTTTTAGACTGCATGCGACCATTCACCGGAGTAAATGATTCCAGGCCCTGTTTAATTTTTTCTAAACTGATGCCCGCAGCTAAGCCAACTGCGCTAGCAGCCAGCGCATTGCGAACGTTATGACTGCCTAAAGTATTGAGCTTAATTTCTATAGAGCCGCTATCTGTCGATAGTTCTACGCATCCATTACTTAATAATTGGCCCTTTACTGAAGCAGCCACATTATTTTTCTCAGAGGCTAAAGCAAAATCCATCACAACACGTTTAGCAGCGGCTTCACGCCAAACAGGTGTGAATTCTGAATCTGCTGGGAATACAGCAATGCCCTCTTGTGGCAAGGCGCGAATCACATCTGCATGTTCTTGCGCAACCGCAGATACTGTTGCCATAAACTCTTGGTGCTCACGTTGGGCATTATTAATTAATGCAATAGTTGGTTTTGCAATATCTGCCAATATTGCTGTTTCACCCGGATGATTCATGCCCAGCTCAACTACAGCAAGATGATCGCTCGAGCGTAGCTTTAATACAGTTAGCGGTAAACCAATGTCATTATTTAAATTGCCTTGAGTAACTAAGGCATGACCTTCGCCTACTGCCGCCTTAAATATCCCAGCGATCATTTCTTTTACTGTTGTCTTGCCATTGCTACCAGTTACTACTGCAAGCGGTATGTCAAATTGCCTACGCCAGGTTTTTGCTAACTCACCTAAACTAGTTCTTGTATCGTCCACACAAACTGCAGGAAAATCTTTTGGACATTTACTAATGTTACTGACTAAAGCTGCACTTGCACCTGAATAAGTTACATCCGATAAAAAATCATGTGCATCAAATCGCTCACCAACTAAGGCAACAAATAACTCCCCCGTGTCTATCTGACGACTATCGGTACCAACTCTTGTAATGGAAACTTCCTTTGCGGCCTCCATAGAAATATTCACCAAACTACTTGTAGGTAGCATGGCACATACTTGAGCAAGTGTTGTCATGGGGGTCATTAAGCCATTCCCCCTGCTGCCAAGCGAATGTGTTCTTGATCAGAAAAATCAAATTTCTTGCCAGCGATTTCTTGCGTTGTCTCATGACCCTTGCCAGCCACCAGGACAATATCCTGCGTCCCGGCATGTCTTACCGCAGCCAAAATAGCGGAAGCTCTATCGGTAATTACCTGGACCTTAGTAGATGAGGGATCCATGCCATCACGAATCATCGACATGATTACCTGAGGATCCTCTGATCTTGGGTTATCACTGGTAATAATAATTTGATCAGCAAAACTCTCTGCTACTGCCCCCATCTGCGAACGCTTTCCACTATCTCGGTCGCCCCCACATCCAAAAACGCACCAGAGCTTGCCGCCACGTTGTGCTGCTATAGGAAGAAGTGCTTGTAAAGTTTTTTGCAGAGCATCTGGAGTATGCGCATAATCCACTACAGCTAATGGGCCTTCAGCTTTTGCATTTTTAGATAACGAAATTAACTCCATTCGGCCAAGGACTGGATGCAATTGACTCACACGCTTACTGGCCTCTTCAGCACTAAGACCCTGCGTCAGCAACACCGTCCAAACAGCAATAGCATTACTTAAGTTAAATTCACCCAACAAGGGAATATGTAGTGAATTAGTAGATCCGGCATATGAAAACACCGAGTCATAGCCTGCATTACTGAATTTTGTTCCGCTCGCATAAACAGAGCGCAAGCGATCAGTAAATTTTTCAAATCCCTTAAAAGCATCCTGATTTAAAGAGTAAGCCCAAACTTGTACATCACCTTTTGTTAACAAATTTAGTGCTAATTCGCGACCGAAGCTATCATCAAAATTAACAACTACGTGCTCTAAGCCCTGCTGTTTAAATAATTTTGCTTTTGCCTCAGCATATTCAGTCATGCTGCCGTGGTAATCCAAATGATCTTGCGTGAGATTTGTAAATACTGCGCAATTAATCCAAGTGCCCGTAATGCGATCTTGATGCAAGGCATGCGACGAAACTTCAATAGCTACATGCTTAGCCCCCGCTTCAAGCAGCTCTTTGAATTGGGTTTGCAGTTTTGGTGCATCTGGCGTTGTATAGCCAGTTTTAAATAATTTTCCAGGAAATCCTGTTCCCAAGGTTCCAATTACAGCCGCACGATGATCAGCTTGATCGAGCGTTTGTGCCAACCACTGAGTAATACTAGTTTTACCATTGGTTCCAGTAACCCCAATCACGTTCATGTGCTTGCTAGGATAGCCATACCATTGTGCGCACAGATCACCAACCCTCTTTGCAAGATTAGGAACTGGAAAACACTGAGGATGATCTGAATATTGTTCACCCATATTCTCTGGATCAAATACTACGGCTGCTGCACCATTCTCTATTGCAGCATGAATATAGTGGCGTCCATCTCGTTGGGCGTTCCCATGTCCAATCGGGTAAGCAAAAAAAATATCGCCAGGTTCAATCTGGCGACTATCTGCACTTACCTTAGCAGCTGGATTTGCCAAGGTGTGCAAGTGGTCAATCAAGTGATTGGGTTCTATATTCAAAGCCACCCTCATCTTTTCAAAGCCACGTGTTGAGTTTGTACATTTGCAGTACGGATCTCTAGAGGAGTTTTGTCATCTAGAGCCATTTGATTCAACTTACTGTCGGGAACTACGTTTAAGGTCCTTAAAGTTTCGCCAACAATGGTTGAGAAAACTGGTGCTGCCACATCACCACCATAGTGACTACCACCAGTGGGCTCATCAATCATGACGGCAACAACAATACGGGGAGCACTAATTGGGGCTAAGCCAGCAAAGTAAGCGCGGTAAGAATTTCCATATCCTTTACCTACTAACTTGTGAGCCGTACCAGTCTTACCGCCTACGCGATACCCTTCAGTTTGAGCCTTAACGGCTGTGCCACCAGGCTCAGTAACCGTCTCCATCATTTCACGCATTTCTATGGCAGTTTTTGCTGAAAGAACTCGTGTGCCTTGCTTGACGTCAGGGCTACGCTCAATAGTGAGTGGTACTAGCTCGCCATCCCGCGCAAAAATGGTGTAAGCCCGAGCTACCTGAAAAAGTGATGCAGAAATGCCATAACCAAATGCAATACGCGCCTGATCAGTTGGCATCCATTTTTTAAATGGATGTACTGTACCTGCCACTGCGCCAGGGAATCCGATTTTGGAAGCCTGACCTAATCCAACTGCAGTGTAAAAATCCCACATCTCTTCAGGTGAGAGATTATTCATCGCAATCTTTGCGGTACCAATATTGCTTGATTTCTGAATGACCTGAGCAACGGTTAAGTTGCTATAAGGATGTGTATCAGTAATCGGCTTGGGGCCTACTAAATACTTTGCACCAATCACCATATTGGTATTTGGAGTGACCGCACCTTTTTCTAATGCGATAGCAATAGTTAATGGCTTCATTGTTGAGCCAGGCTCAAACGTGTCAGTTAAGACTCGATTGCGTAACTGCTCACCACTTAAATTTCTACGGTCATTTGGGTTGTAGCTTGGATAATTGGCTAGCGCAAGAATTTCACCAGTTTGTGTATCCAAAACTACCGTACCTCCGGCTTTAGCATGGTGCTGCTCAACAGCGCTCTTAACCGCGTTGTACGCCAAATACTGAATCTTGCTATCAATCGAAAGTTGCAGATCTTTTCCATTTTGCGGCAACTGCTCAATGGCCACATCCTCAACGACACGACCCAAACGATCCACTACAACACGCCTTTGGCCGGGATGCGCAGCAAGCTCATTTTCACGAGAAAGCTCCATTCCCTCTTGACCTTTGTCATTCACATTGGTGAAGCCCACTACATGAGCCATCGCTTCACCCTCTGGATAGAAACGGCGATATTCGTTATTCAGGCCAATACCGGGAATTTCTAATTGCTTAATCTGTAGGGCGACATCTGGATCAACTTGACGCTTTAAGAAAACCTGTTTGCGCTCATCCTTGAGTTTTTTACGCAACTCTGATTCGCTGATTTGCAATAAGCTGGCTAATTTGTGCAACTTGTCAGCCGCTAAATCGTCTGACACTGTGTCGTTATAGGCGATGACCGATTTTGCCTCAAGACTGGTAGCAATCACTTGACCATTACGATCTAAAATTTTTCCGCGACTTGCTGGAAGCTCTAGCTCTCGCTGCGTTCCACGGACACCTTTCGCCTCATAGAAAGCATTGCCTGGACCTTGAATCCAAAAAGCCCTTAAGAGCAACATCATGAATACGAAAAATAAAAGGAATAGCATTAGTCTCGAACGCCACATCGGAAGACGCAAGACTAAATTTGGAGTTGTAGAAAATCCAACCGGCCTCATTGAGACTCCTTCAGGTACAGAGTACGTTCAGGAGTAATCGGCACCATATGCAATTGATTACGCGCCACATCGGAAGACGCAAGACTAAATTTGGAGTTGTAGAAAATCCAACCGGCCTCATTGAGACTCCTTCAGGTACAGAGTACGTTCAGGAGTAATCGGCACCATATGCAATTGATTACGCGCCACATCGCGAATCCGCGCCGATTTAGAAAGATTGCGTTGCTCATACTCTAAGCGCAACCATTCTTGATTTAACTTACGCTCCTCAATCTGAGCACGCTCTTGAGCAATAAACAGTGTACGTGCGCGCTGTTGGGCAGCAACCAGTGATAAAGCGCAAATCAACAGTAGCGCTAATAGAGTTAGAGTTGCGCGATTCATGCTTGCGCCTCCATACGTTTTTCTGCGACACGCATAATTGCAGAACGAGCGCGTGGATTTTCAGAGACCTCGTGATCGCTTGGCTTAACACGACCAATAATCTCAAGATCACTTTGGGGCAAATCTTTTTCACGTACTGGCAAGCCACGAGGAATTTCAATCCTTGCATGAGACTGCAAAAATTGCTTAACAATACGATCTTCCAGAGAGTGGAAGCTAATGACAGCCAACCTTGCTCCGGGCTTTAATAATTTCAACGCAGCTTTCAGCCCAAGCTCTAGGTCTTCTAATTCGTGATTAATGAAAATACGCAGAGCCTGAAATGTACGAGTGGCTGGGTCTTGCCCAACCTCACGAGTCTGAACAACACTGGCTATTAAGCTAGCAAGTTGCATTGTGGTTTTTGGGCACGATCCTGCTTCTCGCTTTGCCACAATGGCTTTTGCGATTTGAAATGCAAAACGCTCTTCTCCGTACGTCTTAATCACGTGCGTGATTTCCTCCAACGGGGCTTGCTCTAACCACTGTGCAGCTGTTAAACCATGCTCTGTATTCATCCGCATATCGAGCGGACCTTCGCGGCGAAAGGAAAAGCCCCTGTGAGCTTCGTCCACCTGCGGAGAGCTGATTCCGAGATCCAACAAAATCCCATCGACTGATTCTGCTTGGGCATACTGATCCATTTGCGCAAAGCTGTCGTGCACGATGGTTAAACGTGAATCGTTGATTTTTTCTGCGACTGCTATCGCATCCAAATCCTTGTCGAAAGAAATCATGCGTGCTGATGATGGCAACTCTTTTAGCAAGGCTCGCGTATGACCACCGCGCCCAAATGTTCCATCGATTACCACAATGGGATTTTCTGCTGTTTGTTTTTGAATGAGCGGACCACTGATCAGCGCCGTCACCGCCTCGGCCAGTAATACTGGGCGATGAGATAAGTTCATGGCAGCCTGTCATTAAAAATTAAATTGCTTGAGTGCATCAGGCATGCCTTGCGCAATTGCTGCCTGTTCTTTTGCGGCATAAGTTGCCGCATCCCACAACTCCAAGTGACTTCCCATGCCAAGCAAAATCACTTCTTTTTCGATTCCTGCAGCCGAACGCAGTTCTGGACTGACCAGCACGCGACCAGCACCATCAAGCTCCACCTCTGCAGCATTACCAAGAAAAATTCTGCGCCACCAATGGGCATCCATTGGAAGTTGCGCAACCCTGGCTCTAAAAGTTTCCCATTCGGGTCTTGGGAATAGCAGGAGGCATCCATCTGGGTGCTTGGTGAGCGTAATTCTGCCCTCACCCTGCACTATTAGGGCGTCGCGATGCTTTGCCGGAATAGACATCCGACCTTTTGCATCTAAATTAAGAGCTGACGCACCTTGAAACACCATTTTCCCCACTTTTTCACACTTCCTCCCACTTTAGAGGATCGCAATAAGGGGGTCAAGTGTTTTTGGGTATTTTTTGGGAATTTCTCTAGTGTTTACAAACACTTAGCGTCATGTGTTAATAAATTGGTGATAATAAAATAGTTACTTGAAACAATAGCTTGGAAAATACACTTAAGAATAGGTCTTAGCTATAGAGCAGGATAATCTAAAAATATACTGTATTTAAATACAGTATATGAAAAATAATCCAGTCAAAATAATTCAATATTTGCTGCAAACCATGAAAAGGGGACACGAACCTTTTTTAGATTTTGTAGGCTGTTGTGGTCATGAATTTTGACATTGCCTGCATTACTTTTTGAATCGATTCCGGAAGAACTTTTCCGCCTGCATGCAATGCAGACTGTCCATGCTCAATCTCATCGATTCGCATTTGATCAACAATGGCTCGCGAACGAAAATCTTCCTCTGGTAATTTTTCAAGATGACTTTCGAGATGATTCTCAACTTGCTTTTCAGTTTCAGCCACAAAGCCCAAGCTCCACTTATCGCCAGCTAAGCCTGCAAGCAATCCAATTGCAAAAGAACCTGCGTACCAGAATGGGTTCAGATAACTTGTATGTGAATCAAGCTCTTGCAGACGTATTTCGCACCATGCCAAATGATCCATTTCTTCTAGGCCTGAATGCTCAAGCATCTTTTGAATTTGAGGGTCTCTTGCAAGCAATTTTTGAGATTGATACAAGGCTTGTGCACAAACTTCACCGACGTGATTGACCCGCATCAAACCAGCAGCATGCTGACGTTGTGCAGAATCTAAAGCTTGATTTGAAGCACTACCAGAACCTGGAGTGGGTCGCTGTGCATTTGCTCCACCAACAACCGAACGCAGAGCGGTATCAAACTCAGCAATGAAACGATCTATGGGTGACATCACAAAAAATCTTTAGACCAAAACCTCGGCTTTGCAACTTTGTTTGGTCTTGAGACCAAGCTCGGCCAAGAGCTCACGGTCTTGTTCTGCCTCGGGATTGCCAGTAGTGAGTAGTTGCTCACCATAGAAAATGGAATTGGCTCCAGCCTGAAAACACATGGCCTGGACAGCTCTTCCGAGCTCTTGACGACCTGCAGAAAGACGGACACGCGCCTTTGGCATAGTGATGCGAGCAACGGCAATAGTTCTCACAAATTCGAGTGGATCTAAAGGCTTTTGTTCGGCTAATGGCGTACCAGCAACAGGCACCAAATGATTGATCGGAACAGACTCGGGGTAAGGACTTAAATTTGCTAAGCGAGCTAAGAAGGCAGCTCGCTGCTGACGAGATTCACCCATGCCAACGATGCCACCGCAACAGACAGACATTCCAGCTGAGCGAACATGAGAAATCGTATCTAAACGATCTTGGTAACCGCGCGTAGAAATTACTGAGCGATAAAAATCCTCACTTGTATCTAAATTATGATTATAAAAATCAAGGCCGGCATCTGATAATGCCTTTGCTTGCTCTGCTTCAAGCATACCTAAAGTAGCGCAAGTCTCCAAACCCAAAGCTTTTACGCCTTTAATCATGGCAGTGACTTTTTCGATATCACGATCCTTTGGTTCGCGCCAGGCAGCCCCCATGCAGAAGCGATTTGAGCCAGCTGCTTTAGCGGCTTTCGCAGCCTCTAAAACCTCTTCGAGACCCATCAGCTTTTCGGCTTTGACATCAGTGTCATAACGCGCCGCCTGAGGACAATAACCACAATCTTCAGGGCATCCACCAGTTTTAATCGATAGCAGGGTTGCTAACTCCACATCCCCTTCAGGAAAATGGGTGCGGTGGGTTTCTTGAGCTTTATACAAAAGCTCATTGAAAGGGAGGGCAAATAGTGCCTCGACCTCAGCTACTGACCACTTGCCGGACGCATCTACCTCTTTAAGAACATCAGCCTTAGATTTGACGTGAGTAAGGGGTTTTTCTACAGTTTGAGCATCCAACATGGGTAAATTCCAGAAAATAAATGAATTCTAGCCATAAACATAACAGATACAGGCCTGTATTTGGAAAAACTAGTGGTCAAATATCAAACATGAAGGTTATTTCTGATCCAAATCAACCCACACTCGTTGATCGCAGCCTAGCAGCAGTATGGCACCCCTGCACCCAGATGAAACATCACGAATCTATGCCGCTGGTCGCCATCACCAAAGGTAAGGGACCATGGCTATACGATGAACAAGGGATGGCGCTGCTCGATTGCATCAGCTCTTGGTGGACCAATTTATTTGGTCATTCCAACCCCAGAATTAATGGTGCAATAACAGAACAGCTCGAAAAAATTGAGCATGTCATGCTCGCTGGCTTTACTCATCCACCAGTTGTAGCGCTCTCTGAAAAACTCTGCGCACTCACAAAAAGAAACTTAGGGCATGTTTTTTTCGCCTCTGATGGGGCCTCTGCTGTAGAGATTGCTCTGAAGATGAGCCACCACTATTGGCAATTGAGCGGCAAACCCAATAAGAAAAAATTTGTTTGTCTTGAAAACGGTTATCACGGAGAAACACTTGGTGCGCTGGCTGTAACAGATGTTGCTATTTTTAGAGATGCTTATGGGGCGCTGTTGCAAGATGTTTTTACCACTCGGTCCCCAGATGCACGCAAAGCAAAGCCTGGCCAAAGTTCTGAAGATGTTGCGAAAGAAGCTGCTGCCGAGCTAGCAGAACTCTTTGAAAAAGAACATCACAATATTGCCGCCATTATTGTTGAACCATTAGTGCAATGCGCCGGTCAAATGGCCATGCACTCCCCAGAATATCTGCGTCTCGTAAGAAATCTTTGTAATAGTTATGAGATTCATCTGATTGCAGATGAAATCGCTGTCGGTTGTGGACGAAGCGGTAAATTCTTTGCGTGCGAGCATGCTGATATCTGGCCTGATTTCCTAACACTTTCCAAAGGGATTAGTGGCGGTTATCTACCCCTATCGTTATGCATGACGACTGAGAAAATTTATCAAGCGTTTTACAGCGATCAAACTCAACAGGGCTTTTTACACTCGCACTCTTACACTGGCAATCCACTAGCATGCGCAGCAGCGCTAGCCTGTCTTGAAATTTTCCAAACAGAACAAGTGCTTGAAAAAAATATTGATCGAGCAAAAGATTTAGCAAATGCTTTTGCTTGGGCAAGAACGGATTCGCGCATTGAGCATTGGCGTCAACAGGGAATGATCATTGCATTTGATGTAAAAAATTCCGCATTAAAAAACCCAAAATCATTTCCACGCGAAATGTTTGCTAAATGCTTAGAGGAGGGCGTGCTAATTAGACCGATCGGCAATACAGTTTATGTTATGCCGCCCTATATTCTGACCGCAGACGAATCAGCCCAAATGGGTCTGTCTATTGCACGTGCGCTTGATAAGGTTTTGGTATGAACAAGTCCTTTCATGCATTCCAGCTTGTAAAAGACCAAATTGCAGACTTGGACTTACAGCTTCTCAAGCGCAAATTACGAATCACAAGCTCACCATGCGATACCAAATCACTAGTAGACCAAAGACAACTTCAAGCCTTTTGTAGCAATGATTACCTTGGGCTTGCTAACCACCCTCAAATTGCTGAAGCTTTAGCTTTGGGTGCCCAAAAATATGGGGTTGGAAGTGGCGCATCTCATCTAATCAGCGGCCACAGCATTGCTCATGAGTTACTCGAAAAAAGATTGGCAAACTTTGAAGCAAAATATATTCCAGATGCACGCGCTCTATTTTTCAGTACTGGCTATCTCGCCAATATTACGGCCATCACTGGTTTAACAAGGCTTGGGCCCAACGGACAAGCCAGCATCTACTCAGCCAAACTCAATCATGCTTCACTCATTGATGGCGTGCGTCTTGCTAGCTCACAAACTAGTGCTACGGTCACCTTGTTTGAACACACTCAACTGAGCTCATTGATTGACGCACTCAAAAAAGATCATCGCCCTCTCAAAATCATTGTGACAGATGGTGTTTTTAGCATGGATGGCGATCTCGCACCAGTTAAAGACTTGCTTGCTATTGCTGAAAAATTTGACGCCCTTCTTCTCGTCGATGATGCACATGGATTTGGTGTTCTTGGCAAAAAAGGACACGGGATCTTAGAGCAAGAGGGTATTTACTCTGATCGCATCATCTACGTTGGCACGCTTGGAAAAGCCGCTGGTGTAAGTGGTGCATTTATTTGTGCCCAAGACTCATTTATTGAATGGCTCATTCAAAAAGGTAGACCCTATATTTACAGCACTGCAACGCCACCAGCAATTGCTCATGCACTCCTTAGAAGTTTGGAAATTATCGAATCCGGTCAAGGCAAACAGCGTCGCACGCAGCTTCATAAGCTCATCGATATCTGGCAAACAGAGATGCATTTTTCTCAATGGGGAAAAATTGCTTCGTGCACACCAATACAGCCTCTCATTCTTGGTAGCAACGCCAATGCCCTTCTGGCAGCCAAACTACTAGATGAGGCTGGCTATTGGATTCCGACCATACGTCCACCCACCGTTCCACAAGGAAGCGCACGTTTACGCATCACTTTTTCTGCGAATCACTCGGAAGATGATGTTCGAGCACTCATTCAAACACTTCAAGCGATTGAGAAAATTGTTATTGGAAAAACTGTATGATGCGCAAACATCTTGGCTTTTTTATTACCGGTACGGATACTGAAGTTGGCAAAACTTTAGTAAGCGGCGCCCTCATTTTGAAATTACGTCATTTAAATAAGAATACACTTGGATTTAAGCCAGTTGTTGCCGGAACTTATACGAGCCTAGACGGCCAATTATTCAATGAAGACCTGGAAACACTCCGAATTGCTTCCAGCCTTAAGCTAGGTGAAGAAAATTTATGTCCCTATGTTTTAGACATTCCTGCAGCTCCACATTTGGTAGCTCAAGATTTGGGAATAGATCTGGAACTTGGCACTATGCTGGAGGCTTATCACGGCATCAGAGCTAAATGCGATTGGGTTGTGTGCGAAGGTGCTGGAGGCTTTTTTACTCCCCTCAATCACAAGGAAGATTTAAGTGATTTTGCGAAGGCAATTGATTTACCAGTGATCTTGATGGTTGGCATGAAACTGGGCTGCATTAATCACGCCCTGCTGACTTGCGCAGCTATTAAAAATAAAGATCTCAAAATTGCGGGCTGGGTTGCCAATACCTTATCAACTGAAATGTCATATTTAGATGAAAACATCAAAACTCTACGCTCCAGAATTGAAGCACCTTTTTTAGGTCTTATTCCAACATTTCCAAAAAGTATTGAAAAACCCATCAACAAGCCATACTCGATTGAGGCAATGCAATTTGCTGCGCAGCACATCGTATTGCCAGATTAATAATCCTAGCTAAACCGATGGGCAAGCACTGCCTACTATTTTTCGGATAAGATGAAGGGATGCATTTAATCCCTGAAATTGTCGATTCCGCAAACGATATTCAAGATATTCGACGCAATATTCATGCTCATCCTGAGTTGCGTTTTGAAGAAAATCGTACATCTGATTTAGTTGCAGAGGCTTTATCAAGTTGGGGTATCTCTGTTTTTCGCGGCATGGGCAAAACGGGTGTTGTTGGTCGACTAGATGGAGATTTGGGCCCCGGAAAAATGATTGGCTTACGTGCTGATATGGACGCGCTGCCACTCCAAGAACACAATGCATTTGAGCACACCTCCCGCAACCCTGGAAAAATGCACGCGTGTGGGCACGATGGTCACACAGCCATGCTGTTAGGTGCGGCTCAATATTTATCCAATCATCGCGACTTTAAAGGCACGATCATCTTTATTTTTCAGCCAGCCGAAGAAGGTGGCGCAGGTGCACGTGAAATGATTAAAGATGGTCTCTTTAAAGAATTTCCTTGCGATGCCGTATTTGGATTGCATAATTGGCCAGGATTAGCAGAAGGCCATTTCGGTGTAACAGAAGGGCCTATGATGGCCTCCAGCAATACTTTTGAAATCACCATTCAAGGCAGAGGCGGTCATGCGGCGCTTCCACATAACAGTGCGGATCCGGTTTTCGCAGGAGCGCAAGTTGTTTTAGCACTCCAAAGCATCATCACTCGCAATAAACAACCAGTAGATGCAGCCGTTCTCTCTGTGACCCAATTTCATGCTGGCGAAACCAGTAACGTCATTCCAGATAGCGCTTTTATCAGTGGAACTGTACGCACATTCACACTTGAGGTGTTAGATCTCATCGAACTAAGACTGAGAGAGGTTGCCCATAGCATAGCTGTCGCCTTTGATTGTCAGGCTGAAATTACCTTCACTAGAAATTATCCGCCACTCATTAATCACGCCAATGAAGTTCAATTCGCGAGCGAAGTCATGAGTGATCTTGTGGGCAAGCAAAATGTAGATACCTCCATTGACCCCACTATGGGCGCTGAAGATTTTGCTTTTATGCTTTTAGAAAAACCGGGCTGCTACGTTTTTTTAGGAAATGGGGATGGCGATCATCGCTCCGTGGGTCACGGCATGGGACCATGTCATCTACACAACCCATCCTATGATTTCAATGATGCCCTTATTCCGGTAGGCGCGAGCTACTGGGTAACCCTAGCTCAGCGCTACCTCAAGTAATTTTTCTTGTATTAAAAAAATACTATGAGTTGGTAAATTTAGCTGGTCTTTTTTCCATAAACGCCGCCATGCCCTCTTTTTGATCATTCATACCAAAACAAGCATGGAATAAACGACGCTCAAAATGAATTCCTTCTGAGAGGGTTGTCTCATACGCAGTATTAATGCTCTCTTTCACCATCATGCTGACTAACAAAGGCATATCAGCGATATCTTTGGCAACGGCTTTGACTTCCCTTAATAAATCTTCCTTAGGAAAAATGCGGGACACTAAGCCTGAACGCTCAGCCTCTGCGGCATCCATCATGCGACCAGTCAAGGCTAGATCCATCGCCTTTGCTTTCGATACTGCACGTGGCAAACGCTGAGTTCCACCGGCGCCAGGAATAATCCCCAACTTTATTTCTGGCTGCGCAAATTTTGCATTATCCGCAGCCATGATGGTGTCACACATCATTGCTAATTCGCAGCCACCGCCAAGTGCATAACCAGAGACTGCAGCAATCACTGGTTTACGTACCTTGCGAATATGCTCCCAGTTTCGAGAAATAAAATCGCCACGGTATACATCTTTCAATCCATACTTGGCCATCGATGCAATATCGGCTCCAGCTGCAAATGCCTTCTCACTGCCGGTTACGATGATGCAACCAATATTGTCATCTGCATCGTATGCAAGAAGTGCAGCCCCCAACTCATCCATCAATTGATCGTTGAGAGCATTGAGTACTTCAGGGCGATTTAAAGTGACTGTAGCAACTTTACCCTCAACTTCGGTCAAAATAGTTTTATAGCTCATGAATTTCTCTCTGTCAGTATTTAATCAACGTGGCAACAATAACCACATCTTGCCGTTTTGTTTCATCCTACCAGCCATTTCACCAGCTGCTTCACCAGAACCCCAATAGTAATCTGCTCTGACACCACCAACAATCGCTTTACCAGTGTCTTGGGCTATGACTAATTTTTGCAAAGATTGCCCAGTTACCGCCTTAGTAGTGGATAAAAAGACTGGAGCGCCCAAAGGCATGGCTTGCAAATCAACAGCAATACTTCGTTCATTTGTCAAAGGCACACCAAGAGCACCATCCGGTCCCAAACTTGGATCCACATTACCAGGTAATTCTCTAAAGAAAACAAAACGGGGGTTTGCATTAAGCATGGACTCAACGCGATCAGGATTGCGCTTTGCCCATTGAGAAATTCCCTGCATTGTTGCTTCACTACGGGTAATATCTTTGCGATCTAACAGCCACTGGGCAAATGATTTAAATGGCTGGTCATTTGTTCCTGCAAAACCAAGACGAAGAATACGTCCATCTTCTAAGCGAATTTTTCCAGAGCCCTGGATTTGCATAAATGCTGCTGCTACTGGATCTTGAACCCATGCAATTTCAGATCCATTCAACATGCCAGAACTGATGAGCTCCGCTCGAGTAGGTGCTGGACTCGGTTTAGATCTGCGCCAGGCTTTTGGATAGGCATAGAGTGGCACAGTATAGGTACTAGTGCGTGTCAGAGAACCATTCATTAATGGCTCGTAATAACCAGTGATTAAGCCAGTGTCATTGCCAGCGGTATTACGAATTTCATACGCTTGAAAATTATTTTCAAAATAACGACGAATGGCCTGATTATCTCGACCAGAAACACTCGCCGCCTGTGCGCAAACTGGCCGCCAATTTACTTCGGTATTTTTTCGACGCAACACATCACAACTTTTTAACCATGCTGGCCAAGCTTGTGACAAGTCATCTTCTTGCCAACCAGGCAAGGCCTGAAATGAAACCGCACTAAACATAGCTATGGGCGAACTATAAGTCGTTGGGCTAGCTCCAGAGCCCTGTGTACCCGATCTATATCCAGTCCCACGTGTGGGGGGAGTGGAACATCCCGCAGTCAAACTTGCGATTACGATTGCGAATACACTTAGCTGAATTAATTTAAATTTAGAAATCATGATCGCCAATTTACTTGATGAATACCCAATGTTGCTTTTTATCGTTGAAGGCGCTATCGCTTTGGGACTTTTGTTATTTATTGTTCTTTGGACAGGAAACGGCAAAAAATAGCCGCCTTCAGTCTTAATGCAGAGTTCTAGGCATTACTAGGGCAAATTCAGGGATTTGCGCTTGGAAAAATTGTGCATCTTCAGTAACGCAAAAATACTCTCCCCGCATGGTTCCGGCGGGCGTTGGCAGAGTAGCCCAACTGGTGTACTCAAAATGCTCTCCAGAGCGTAGTAAGGGTTGCTGCCCTACTACCCCTAAACCACGCACCTCCTGAACGTCGTTATCGCCATCGGTAATAAACCGGTGGCGCCCAATCAACTGAATACTGGCAGTGCCAGAATTGCAAATACTAACAGTATAGGCAAAGGCGAATTGGCGATTATCAGGGTCAGATTGCTCCGGTAAATACTGGGCTTTGACAGTAATACTGATTTCGTGGGGGTTCATGCACGAATTCTGCTCTATCCCAAGGCCAACTGCAAGCTAGAATCTAGGGATGGAAAGCCAAAAATCACTATCTCCAAGCGAATTTGTTATCGCCCCATCTATTTTGTCGGCTGACTTTGCCTGTCTGGGCAAAGAGGTTCAGGACGTACTTGCAGCTGGATCTGACTGGATTCACTTTGACGTGATGGATAACCACTATGTACCCAATCTCACTATTGGGCCTTTAGTCTGCGAGGCTATTCGCCCTTACGCAGTTAAAAACGGCAAACCTGCAATGATTGATGTTCACCTCACGATTGAACCAGTAGATCGTATCGTTCCAGATTTTGCAAAAGCTGGCGCCAATTTAATTAGCTTTCATCCTGAAGCAAGCCCGCACGTTAACCGCACACTCAACTTGATTCGAGATCAGGGTTGTCAAGCAGGCTTGGTATTAAATCCAGCAACCCCTCTTGATCACTTAGATCACACACTTGAATTACTAGACCTAGTGTTACTCATGTCAGTGAACCCAGGCTTTGGTGGCCAATCATTTATAGCCAGTACTCTGCAAAAAATTACTCAAGTGCGCACTCGCTTAGATCGTTACGAAGCAGAAACGGGTCGTCGCATTCGTCTTGAAGTTGATGGTGGAATTAAGGTTGATAACATTGGACAAGTTGCGCAAGCTGGTGCAGATACTTTCGTTGCAGGCTCAGCTATCTTTGGTAAAGACAATTACACCGAAGTAGTTGAGGCGATGCGTGCAGAGCTAAGAAAGATGGGTAAAGCTTAATGCAGCGCGAAGAATTTAATGCTTTAGCGAAACAAGGCTTCAATCGGATACCCCTTGTAAAAGAGGTGTTAGCAGATTTAGAAACCCCACTATCCCTATATATCAAGCTAAGCCAAACCTTTGGCAAAAAAAATACTTATCTTCTGGAATCAGTTTTGGGCGGGGAACGCTTTGGTCGCTTCTCATTTATTGGCTTACCGGCAAGAACCCTGATCCGCGCTGTAGGAAGCCCAACAGCACCAATAAATGAAGTGCTGACTGATGACAAAGTAGTTGAGAGCAGCACGGACAATCCATTAGATTTTATTGATGCTTATTTCAAACGTTTTAAAGTCGCAGTCCAACCAGGCTTGCCACGTTTTTGCGGAGGCCTAGCGGGCTACTTCGGATACGATACAGTTCGCTATATCGAGTCACGCCTCGCCAAATATCATTTGCCTGACGAATTAGGCGTGCCAGACATACAGTTAATGCTTACTGAAGAGTTGGCAGTGATTGATAACGTAGCTGGAAAAATCTACTTCATTGTTTGTGCCGACCCAAGCATCACTGGTAGCTTTGAAATAGCGCAGGCACGTTTAAAAGAATTAATGGCTTGCCTGAGTAAGCCCGTTGCTACGCCTCCTTTCTTGCCTAGTTCAAAAACCGAATTGATCCGCCAATTTAAAGCGGCTGATTTTGAAGAAGCGGTTCGAAAAACCAAAGAATATATTTTGGCTGGCGACTGCATGCAGGTTGTTATCGGTCAACGTATTAGCAAGCCCTTCACCGATTCACCTTTGGCGCTATACAGAGCGTTGCGCTCTTTAAATCCATCTCCTTACATGTATTTTTACGATTTTGGGGACTTACAAATTGTTGGGTCTTCCCCTGAAATACTAGTGCGCCAAGAAAAGCGTGCTGACGAAAAAATTGTGACGATTCGCCCACTTGCTGGCACACGTCCACGCGGAGTTAGTCCAGAAGAAGATGATCGCCTGGCCAAAGAATTACTAGCAGACCCCAAAGAAATTGCTGAGCACGTTATGCTAATTGACCTAGCGCGCAATGATGTGGGTCGCATTGCAAAAACTGGCTCAGTCAAAGTGACTGATTCCATGTCTATTGAGAAATACTCTCATGTTCAACACATTGTTAGCTCTGTTGAGGGCAATCTCTTGGATAAGATGAGCAATATGGATGTGTTACGTGCCACCTTCCCAGCAGGAACCTTATCCGGCGCACCGAAAATTCGGGCAATGGAAATCATTGATGAAATGGAAATTGTGAAGCGCGGCATCTATGGCGGCGCTGTGGGATACCTTTCGTTCTCGGGCGATATGGATGTGGCCATTGCCATTCGTACCGGCGTCATACGTAACGGTATGTTGCACTCTCAGGCAGGTGCGGGAGTAGTTGCAGATTCAGATCCAACAGCTGAGTGGAAAGAGACTGAAGCAAAGGCACGTGCAGTACTCACTGCCGCTGATTTAGTACAAGGAGGGCTTAATGCTCCTAATGATTGATAACTATGATTCATTCACTTACAACCTCGTGCAATATTTTGCAGAGCTCGGTGAAGAGGTCAAAGTATTACGCAATGATGAAATTGCAGTTGAAGATATTGCCAAGTTAAATCCAGCGCGCATTTGTATATCTCCTGGCCCCTGCAGCCCAGCAGAAGCAGGTATCTCAGTGGCAACCATCAAACACTACGCAGGAAAAATTCCAATCTTGGGAGTGTGCCTAGGGCATCAAGCCATTGGTGAGGCCTTTGGCGGTAAAGTGGTTCGTGCACAGAAAGTGATGCACGGAAAAACCGATAGCATTCACCATACTGGGGTAGGTGTATTTAAAAATTTACCTGATCCATTCAAGGTAACTCGTTACCACTCGCTAGCAATTGAGCAGACTTCTTTGCCTGCAGTGTTAGAAGTCACCGCTACATCCTCAGATGGCGAAATTATGGGTGTTCGTCATCGCGATCTCAAGGTAGAAGGGGTGCAGTTCCATCCTGAATCCATTTTGTCCGAGCATGGTCACGCTTTACTCAAGAATTTTTTACTCAACAATTAAACAATCCTCGTCATGGCAATTACTCCGCAAGAAGCACTGCAACGTTGCATCGAACATCGTGAACTATTTCATGATGAAATGACAGACATGATGCGTCTTATCATGAGTGGCGAAATGGCGCCAGAGCTAGTTGCAGGTCTTTTGGTAGCATTGCGAACTAAAAAAGAAACTGTTGGTGAAATTGCAGCTGCAGCAAAAGTCATGCGCGAATTTGCAACCCCAGTTCATATACAAAATCGCACCCACCTCGTCGATGTCGTTGGCACCGGCGGTGATGGTGCCCACACTTTTAATATTTCCACTGCAGCCATGTTTGTTGCAGCAGCAGCTGGAGCAAAAATTGCTAAACACGGAAATCGCAGTGTCAGCAGTAAATCTGGCAGTGCGGACGTACTGGAATCTTTAGGAGTCAATCTCAACCTATCGGCCGAACAGGTTGCCAATTGCATTTCTTCAATGGGCGCTGGTTTTATGTTTGCACCAAATCATCACCCTGCCATGAAAAATGTTGTTCCAATTCGCAAGCAACTAGGCGTGCGAACGATTTTTAATATTTTGGGACCCTTAACTAATCCTGCCGATGCTAAACGCATTTTGATGGGCGTATTTCATCCAGACCTTGTTGGTATTCAGGCGCGCGTATTACAAGCCTTGGGAATGGAACATGCCCTCGTTGTTTATGGTCGTGACGGCTTAGATGAAATTTCCCTTGAAGGCCCTACTCTCGTTGGAGAGCTTAAAGATGGTACTGTGCGTGAATATGAAATCCACCCTAAAGACTTTGGGCTTAATACTGCACCTACCAACAGCTTTAAAGTTGCCAATGCCCAAGAATCAAAACAAATTGTTTTAGAAGTCATAGACAACCAGTCTGGAGCTGCTAGCGATATTGTTTGCTTAAATGCAGGCGCTACACTCTACGTAGCCGGTGTTGCACCAGATATTGCTAGCGGGATTGCAAAGGCGAGAGAAGCCATTACTTCCGGCGCTGCCCGTAAAAAGCTAGATACTTTTGTTGCAGCAACTCAATCTAAATAAATTATTAGTCATGAGCGATATCCTAGAGAAAATTGTTGCAACCAAAAAAGTAGAAATTGCAAACAACTTAAAAAAAGTTTCTCTATCTAATCAGCAAGAGCTTGCAAAGCTGAATAATTTAGATGCACTCTTAAAGTCCCGAGGTTTTATTCGCTCTATCGAACAAAAAATCACAGCCGGCAAAGCAGGTGTAATCACTGAAATTAAAAAGGCAAGTCCAAGCAAGGGCATCCTCCGAGAAAATTTTGTACCTGCTGATATTGCTCGCTCTTATGAAAAGCATGGCGCCGCATGTTTATCAGTGCTGACGGATGTGGATTATTTTCAAGGCCGCAATGCCTACCTACAAGAGGCGCGTGCGGCCTGCGCGATCCCAGTACTACGCAAAGATTTTACGATTGACCCATACCAAATCTATGAGGCTCGCGCGATTGGCGCAGATGCCATTTTGCTAATTGTTGCTTGTCTTGAGCTCAATCAAATGAAAGAGCTGGAGGCATGCGCTCATGAGCTTGGTTTGGATGTTTTAGTCGAGGTGCACAATGGCGCTGAGCTTGACCAGGCGCTTGAACTGAAGACTCCGCTACTGGGAATCAACAATCGAAACCTGAAAACTTTTGAAGTAACACTCCAAACTACACTTTCGCTCTTGCCTTCAATTCCTCAAAACAAAACACTCGTCACCGAGTCTGGAATTCTCAATAGGGCCGATGTGCAATTGATGCGGGATAACCAAATTCATGCGTTTTTAGTTGGTGAGGCATTCATGCGATCCACTGATCCTGGTAAAGCACTTAGCGATCTATTTGACTAAAGCCCAAAAACTCATCAAAAGTAGCGCCGAATTCAAGAAAAAATCATTTTCCCTTGATAGCCATCAATTGCTGGGACCTCTAGCGAAGAATAGAATCAAATTAGCCCTAGAGCTATCAAACTCATTTAGCCCCAACTATGTCAGTGACCAAACAAACCCCTTACCTGCGATTTTTAAATCTCCTTGATGCCCTAGATCGCATGAATCCCGGCAAAAAACCGGATGAAATTGAAAAGGGTCTTTTAGACAAAATCGTCACTTACGCTCATGCTCAAAAACTGATTTTGGTTGGCAACTTAATTTCTATGTCTCAATTAGGTTCACAAGCCACATTACATGGTCGCCTTAAGAATCTGGTTGCTATGGGCTATATCCAGATGGTCGAGAATATTGATGGTCGAAAAAAAGAAGTGTTACCGACCAAGCTAGCCATTAAACGTTACGAAGAAATTTCTCGCTGCCTGGAGAAAGCAGTTAAGGCAGCTTAAGCATTTTTTTGATTCTCTTTACCCAATAAAAAAGCCCTTGGTTAAAGGGCTTTTTTATTTAAGGAAGCATTGATATCAATTAAACATTGAACAAGAAATTCAACACATCCCCATCTTTCACGACGTACTCTTTACCTTCGGCCCGCATCTTACCGGCCTCTTTTGCACCCGACTCACCTTTAAACTGGATGAAATCATCGTAAGAAATTGTTTGGGCACGAATAAAGCCGCGCTCAAAATCCGTATGGATCACGCCAGCAGCTTGTGGTGCGGTATCGCCTTGATGAATTGTCCAAGCGCGCACTTCTTTTACGCCCGCAGTAAAGTAGGTGTGCAAGCCAAGTAGCGCATAGCCGGCACGAATCACCCGATCCAATCCTGGTTCATCCATACCCAGATCAGCTAAAAACTCGGTCTTATCGGCATCATCTAAATCAGCAATTTCTGCTTCAATTGCTGCGCATACTGCCACTACAGGGGCCTTCTCTCTGGCCGCATGCTGTTTTACTGCTTCAAGATGGGGGTTATTTTCAAAACCATCCTCTTTCACATTTGCGACATACATTGCTGGCTTTGCGGTAATCAGGCAAAGCGGTTTTATCAATAACTTTTCATCATCAGTTAAATCTAAACTTCGAACCGGCAATGCGGAATCCAAATGGGCCTGCACTTTAGTGAGGACAGCAACCAAGGCAGCAGCCTCCTTATCGTTACCCGACTTTGCTGCCTTACTAGAGCGATTGAGGGTCTTTTCGACGGTTGCCAAGTCAGATAAAGCGAGTTCTGTATCAATAACACCGATATCAGCAATTGGATCGATCTTGCCAGCAACGTGGATCACGTTGGGATCCTCGAAACAACGTACCACATGGGTAATAGCGTCAGTTTCCCTGATATTGGCCAAAAACTGGTTTCCCAGCCCCTCACCCTTAGAAGCACCCGCAACCAGTCCCGCAATATCAACAAATTCGACAGCGGCAGGCAAAATTCGCTCAGGCTTAACGATTTCAGCCAAAGCGGCAAGACGGGGGTCAGGAACCTCTACAACGCCTACATTGGGCTCAATCGTGCAGAAAGGATAGTTTTCCGCTGCGATCCCAGCCTTGGTAAGCGCATTAAAGAGAGTAGATTTGCCGACGTTAGGCAGGCCGACGATACCACATTTTAAAGACATACCGATATTGTAAAGGGGCTGGTTTCGATATCATCGAGTTATGTCAGAAGCTCATCAAATTCGTTTGCGTAAATCGACTGCAAATCCATCACAAATTCGCTCCGTAGATGTCGCCGTGGTCGGCGGAGGCATCGTTGGGAAGGCCTGCGCTCTGGGTTTAGCCCAACTAGGCCTTCAAACTGCACAGATTGCCCCAGATCTGGACCATGCGATCCCAATCCCCCAAGGTAGTCAATGGGGACAAAGAATTTACGCCTTCTCCCCAAGCACCCGAAATCTCTTGGCAAATTTACAAATATGGGATGCTCTGGACCAAAATCGATTGCAGCCAGTGCGCGATATGCGAATTTATGGCGATCGCGGAGAAAAAACTGATCAACTTCATTTATCAGCCTTCGAAGCCGGAACTCCTCAGCTTGCGTGGATTGGTGAATCTGACCTAATCGAGCATACCCTTGATCAAGCATCACGCTTTCAAAATAAATTAGAACGCATCAATGATGTAGTTGAAAATATTGCTGCCGATATAAATGACAGCGCCTTGTATTTGAAAAATGGCGGATCTATTCGAACGAAATTGGTCATTGCCGCAGATGGCGCCAACTCTCCAATTCGGACCGCCATTGGAATTACTACGAGCGAAGAGAGTTACTCACAAAGTGCGGTGGTTGCTAACTGGAATTGCACTTTCCCACACCTTGAAACTGCATTCCAGTGGTTCTTGCCTGGCGGGGATATTGTTGCCATGCTACCACTCCCGAATAAACAAGTGTCTATGGTTTGGTCTACCTCACCAGAGCATGCCACCAAGTTGCTGCAATTAAATCCAAATGAATGGCAAGATGAATTTGCTTCAATTGCGAATGGTGCAATATTCCAACAGCTTGGTGAGCTCACCCTGAACTCGAACCCTGCAGCCTTTCCTTTACGAAAGATTCGCGCAGCACGCTTTATTGGGCCCGAAGATAATCCAAGTGTTGCACTGGTTGGTGATGCAGCTCATGTCATGCACCCACTTGCTGGACAAGGATTAAATTTGGGCTTGCGCGATGTCGCTGTTCTTCTCAATATTTTATCTAAGCGTGAGTCATTCAGACCGCTCAATGATCTCAAACTATTGCGTCGCTACGAACGCCAACGACAGGGTGATACTAGCGCCCTTCTTTTGGTAACAGACAAACTGAAAAAGTTATTTTCCGGGACTAGCGCTTCTGAAAAACAATTACGCAACTGGGGTCTTGGCCTGGTAAATAAAAGTCATTTTATAAAACAGCGTCTCATCGAGCGCGCGCTAGGAGAAATTCATTTTGAATAAATATTTAAACGGCTCAGCACTTCTTATTGTTTGGGCCTTTCTGGCCAATTTTGCTAATGCGCAAGTCGGCCAACAAATCAAAACAGATTTACAAAAAAAAAATTGGGTAGCAATGCAAAAGTGAAAAGCGTAAGTCCTGCGCCAGTTTCAGGCTTGTACGAAGTACTGGTTGGTAACGATATTTTTTATACCGACAGCACTGGAAAATACCTTATTCAAGGTGAGATTATTGAGTTATCTACAGGAAAAAATATTACCGAACAAAGGCAAGCAGACCTGAATCGCATTAAATGGGCTGACCTCAATACAGCCAACGCCTTTAAAACCGTTCGTGGTAATGGTAGCCGTCAAATAGCTGTATTTGCCGACCCTAATTGTGGCTACTGTAAACGCCTAGAGAAATCTTTATTACAACTTGACAACGTCACAATCTATACCTATCTCATTCCTATTTTGTCTGCTGATTCAACCCATAAAGCAAAGCAAATTTGGTGCTCATCAGATGCCTCTAAAACCTATATTGACTGGATGGTCAACGGCGTTCCCCCAGCTGGAAAAATGGATTGCAACACACCCTTAGATAAAAATCTTAATATTGCCAAGAGTTACGGAATTACTGGCACTCCAACCATCTTTTTTACAGATGGCAGCCGCTTTCCTGGGGCTGTTCAGATTGCCGATATTGAGAAGAAGCTCAATACCCTTAAGTAAGCAATAGAGGCAATCAAAATGTCTGACCTTCCACAAATTCAATACACCGTCTGGCCGGCCGACCTTCATGGTCATCGTTTTCAGGTAAAACTTCATATTGCCAATCCTGCCCCCGAGGGACAGATTATGCAAATGCCAGCATGGATCCCAGGAAGCTATTTAATTCGTGACTTTGCCAAACACATTGAAACAATTGAGGCCTTTACTGCAAGCGCCACCAAGAAAAAAATTGTTTTAGAGAGAGTGGATAGCAATCAATGGCGTCTACCTAAGATTGATGGTGCCGTAGATATCCTGATGACGGTGTATGCGTTTGACTCTTCTGTTCGTGCCGCCTATCTGGATACTGAACGCGGATTTTTTAACCCCACCAGCCTATGTTTAGAGGTTTTGGGGCAAGAACACGCCCCCTGCTCGTTAGCCATTACAGCTCCAGAAGTAGCCTTTGCTGACGCTTGGTCAGTTCAAACAAACTTGAGGCCTGTCAAGACAGATGCTCGAGGTTTTGGTTTTTATCTTGCCCAAAATTTTGATGATCTGATGGATCATCCAATTGCGTTGGGCGAGTTTCAGTTAATTCACTGGAAGTCAAACAATACAAATCACAGCATGGCGATTCAGGGGTGCATTCATCCGGTAGACGCCACTCGTTTAGCGCAAGATCTTCAAGCCATCTGTAGCTCAACCATAAAGCTCTTCGAACCCAAAACAAAACAAGCGCCATTTTCTAGCTATTTATTTTTAGTTAATGCCGTCTTAAGTGGCTATGGCGGACTTGAGCATCGTAATACCACTGCATTACTATGTCGCCGCGATCAAATCCCGCAAGACAATATTCCATTTGATGAAGAAGCCTATCGTGAATTTCTGGGTCTATGCAGTCATGAGTACTTTCATGCATGGCTTGTTAAACGTATTCAGCCAAAGGCTTTCCAGCCGTATTTACTGAGCGATAGAAATTACACAAGACTACTTTGGCTATTTGAAGGTTTCACCAGCTATTACGATGACTTACAACTGTTGCGCAGCAAGCGCATTGATTTAAATACCTATCTGAAATTAGTTGCTAATAACTGGAATGGCGTTCTGCGAGGACCAGGTCGACTGAAGCAAAGTCTGGCTGATAGCTCATTTGATGCATGGACTAAGTATTACCAAACCGATGAGAATACCCCCAATGCTGTGGTGAGTTACTATGGCAAAGGCGCTCTGCTAGCCCTGGGTCTGGATTTACAAATTCGTGCGTTTTCAAAAAATACAAAATCTTTAGATGATCTGATGTGCCTGCTTTGGCAAAAACATGGTCAACCTCAAGAGGGAATTTCTGAGAATGGTTTAGATCCATTGATAAGAGAGCTTCTTGGCGATGCATTCAAGTCACTCTGGAATCAATTTAAATCAGACTATATTTTTGGTACAAAAGATATTCCGCTACAGAAATGGCTTCCATCTAAAACAATTTCTGTAAACCTCAAAAATCAATCGAAGCTCGAAAAAATAAAATTGCAGCTGGGAATGCGCCATACAGATAGCAATGGATGGCTTAAAGTAAGTCACGTTCTAGACGGCGGTGCAGCGCAAGCCGCTGGTTTAGCGGCAGGAGATTTACTTGCAAGCATTAATGGTCAACGCCTTACCAGTGCTCGCTTAGATAAAGTTCTCGCCGGCCTCTCTGAAGATCAGCTAGTTCATCTCACTTTTTATCGAGATGATTTAGAGTATGAGCGTATTTTGGTGCTGAAGGCTTCCCAGCAGCCGGCTCAATATGAGATAAGCTCAATCAATTAATGCCTTCATCATCTGATGCCTGCTTTTTCTAAAAACGATATCCCAGAAGATTGGCGTAGGCTACTTAGAAATTACCTTGAGTCAAATGAATGGATTCACTTAGAAAAAAATATTCAATCAGTCCTTGAACAAGATTTCGATAGTGTTCGTCCTGAACCGCAGAATTTTTTCAAATCCCTACAACTAACACCCGTAAGCTCGGTAAAAGTGGTTATTGTTGGTCAAGATCCCTATCACTCACCAAGACTGGCACAAGGTCTTGCCTTTTCGATACCGGCTGAGATTCCCCCTAACTCGCGTGAATTTCCAAGCTCACTTCGCAATATCAGCAAAGCACTAGCTATTGAAGGCTTTGGTCCACTTGGAGATGGTGACTTACATCACTGGGCCGAACAGGGTGTTCTATTGCTCAATACGGCTCTTAGCGTGAAATTAGGCAAAGCTGGAAGCCATGCCCATTTAGGATGGAAAGGATTGGTCGATCAAATCATCATCTGCCTAAGCAAAGAAAAGCCTGGTCTTACTTGGATGCTTTGGGGTGCTCATGCGCAATCCAAGCTTGACCTCATTAAAACTGGAAAAGAGCAGAACATTTTGCTGTCTTCACATCCTTCTGGGCTTGGAGTCTATAAAACCGATAAGCCCTTTTTGGAAAAAACTGGTGGTAGCTGCAAACATTTCTCAAAAGCAAATGACTGGCTTACTTCACGTGGCCTAAAACCAATTCAATGGGTTAAAGCCCCGACAGCAAGGGGCAACGCCCTCAAACAGCCTGATTTATTTAAATAAGGTCGTGTAGAGCCAACCTACAAGACAGGCCCCTAAAATGGCGCTAAGCCATTCCAACATTTGACCCGATTGAAATAACCCAGCGTACTGCCCTGCATATGAGCTCAGAATGGCAGCCATAAATCCCAACAGAAAAGCGGTCAATAGCTTTCTAGGCCTGCGTCCAGCGGCATTTCCAGGGTAAAAAATCCAAGCAGAAGTCCCGGATATCCCGCCAATTAGCAGAAAAGCTAAAAACCCCATTCTTACCCCCAATAATCACGTCATCAAATCTATAATCACCATTATGAAGTTGTTGACACTCGGCATCAATCATCACACAGCGCCGGTCGCCATTCGGGAAAAGGTCGCCTTCGATCCTGAATTTCTTCAAGAAGCGTTGCACAATCTTCGCCAACATTTACTTGGGGCGAATCAATCCGGCCTGCCCGAAGCCACCATATTGTCAACCTGCAATCGCACCGAAGTCTATTGCGCTGCCAATGATGCAGATGCCGCCAGCATTCTGCATGAAGCTACTTTTGATTGGCTAGCCAAGACGCAGAAACTAGCGCCCAGCAGTCTTGAGCCCCACATCTACTCGCTTCCACAATCGGATGCGGTGCGACATGCATTTAGAGTGGCCTGCGGTCTTGATTCCATGGTAATCGGTGAGACCCAAATATTAGGTCAAATGAAAGATGCTGTCCGTACCGCAAATGATGCAGGGGTACTAGGCACTTATTTAAATCAATTGTTTCAAAAAACATTTGCAGTAGCAAAAGAAGTTCGGGGCTCTACTGAAATCGGAGCGCACTCTATTTCGATGGCCGCTGCACCAGTGCGTCTATCTGAGCGTATTTTTGAAAAGTTATCCGAACAAAAAGTGTTATTCATTGGTGCGGGTGACATGATTACCTTGTGCGCCACTCACTTTGTAGCACGTAAACCTAAAAATGTGGCTATTGCTAATCGCACGATTGAGCGTGGCCAAGAATTGGCTGACTCTATTTCCGCACAAGAAGTACAAGCTGAGTCATTCAAATTGTCAGAGCTTCCAGGGCGACTTCACGAATTCGATATTATTGTTTCCAGCACCGCCTCTTCCTTACCCATTATTGGGCTTGGTATGGTTGAAAGTGCTCTCAAGCAACGACGCCACAAGCCGATGGTCATGATTGACTTAGCAGTACCGCGTGACTTTGAACCAGAAATCTCCAGACTCGATGATGTGTATCTCTATACCGTCGACGATCTTGGTGTCATGATCCAAACAGGTGCTAACTTACGTCAAGCAGCAGTCAGCCAAGCCGAGGCTATCATCGAAGATCGCGTTGGTAATTTCATACACTGGATGCAAGGCCGCAATGCTGTGCCCTTGATTCAGGACATTCAGCAACAGGGTGAGCACTTAAGACAACTTGAATTAGAGCGCGCTATGAAACGCTTAGTTCGTGGCGATGATCCTCAGGAAGTACTAAACGCAATGGCTCAAGGCTTAACAAATAAATTTTTACATGGATCCTTGCATGCATTACAACACTCTAATGGCGCTGAGCGTGATGCCTTGATTAAGTTGCTACCAAAACTATTCGCCTCTCACGCCAAGCCTGAAGACCATTAGATGAAGCCCAGCATGCGGGCTAAGCTGGAACATCTCGATACACGCTTAGCCGAACTCAACTCCCTTTTAACTTCTGAAGAAGCGACCAAAGATATGGAAGCCTATCGGAAGCTTACACGTGAACATTCTGATATTGCCACTGTAGTTGAGCAATTTGGTCTTTATAAGCAAGCTGAAGCTGATGCGCAGGCTGCCGAAGAAATGCGTAAAGATCCAGAAATGAAGGACTTTGCCGATGAAGAACAAAAACGAGCTCAAGAAACGATGGAAGTGCTTGAGGGGACCTTACAAAAACTCTTACTACCTAAAGATGAGAACGATGAGCGTAATGTTTTCTTAGAGATCCGCGCAGGCACTGGCGGAGATGAAAGCGCGCTTTTTGCAGGTGATCTGTTGCGCATGTATACCCGCTTTGCAGAACGTCAAGGCTGGAAGGTTGAGATCGTTAGCGCAGCTGAATCTGATTTAGGCGGCTATAAAGAAGTCGTTCTCAGACTGGTAGGCCAGTCTGTCTATTCTCGCCTGAAGTTTGAGTCGGGCGGACATCGCGTTCAACGTGTTCCGCAAACTGAAACGCAAGGTCGTATTCATACCTCCGCTTGCACTGTCGCTGTGATGCCAGAAGCAGATGAATTAGAGGCAGTCAAAATTAATCCTGCTGAATTACGGATTGATACTTTCAGAGCTTCAGGTGCGGGTGGGCAACATATTAATAAAACCGATTCCGCTGTACGGATTACTCACTTACCAACTGGAACTGTAGTTGAGTGTCAAGACGACCGCAGCCAACATCGCAATCGAGAACAAGCAATGAAAGTATTAGTCTCTCGAATCATGGATGCACGTGAGCGCGAGAAACACCAACTAGAGGCTCAAACCAGAAAGTCACTCATTGGATCAGGTGATCGTAGCGACCGCATCCGCACCTATAACTTTCCACAAGGCCGGATTACTGACCACCGCATTAATCTCACGCTTTACAAGATCGACGCGATGATGGATGGTAATATTGATGATTTATGCAATGCCCTTGCATCCGAGCATCAAGCCGAGTTACTTGCAGCGCTGGGTGATAACTAAGTAAAAATGGGTAAAACCCAAAGCTTGCGCTCACTATTGGCACAGACCATGCTGCCACCAAATGAAGCGCGCATACTTCTGGCTCATGTGCTTGAAAAGCACTATCAACTCCCTCGCTCTGCCCTATTGTCGCGTGATGACATGCAAATTCATTCAGATGCTCAAATACAATGGGAAGACCTTCAGTCAAGGCGTTTGCGAGGTGAACCAATTGCTTATCTTGTGGGCAAAAAGGGTTTCCATGAGATTGAACTTTTTGTAGCACCTGGAGTATTGATACCGCGCCCCGAAACCGAGCTCTTGGTTGAGATCGCGTTAAAAGAAATTTCGCAACTCAATCAAGAAGTGCGAATTCTCGATTTAGGAACTGGGTCAGGAGCAATTGCGTTGGCGATTGCCCATTCAGCACCCCATGTCAAAGTCACTGCGACAGACCAGTCTCCCGATGCCCTTGCCATCGCGAAAAAAAATGCCGCACTACTAAAACTTGAATCTCGCGTGCAATTTAAACAGGGTAGCTGGTATGAATCACTTAGTGACGACGCTCCCTTTGACATCATCTTGAGTAACCCGCCTTATATTGCCCACCAGGATTCACACCTTGAGCGGGGAGATCTTCGCTTTGAGACCATCTCAGCATTAACCGACCATGCCGGCGGTTTGAGCTGCCTTGAGGAGATCATAGCCAATGCTCCAAGGCATCTAAAAAATGATGGCCTCATTGCAGTTGAGCATGGGTTTGACCAGTCCGAGGCGGTGATTAGTCTAATAAAAACAGCCGGATTTAGCGACATTCAAAAGCATCTAGATTTATCCGGCCATGATCGAGTCGTTTCCGCAAGGAAATAAGCTACTTCACCACCTTTTTCTGGATAAAGTCTTAAAATCAGAGCAACAGCACTACAAATCTTCCTTACTGAATCAGTGTTTTTCTAGAAAGAATTTATGGATACACAAGCTAAAATCAAAGAAATCGTTACTAGCCATCCCGTTGTATTGTTTATGAAGGGAACTGCTCAATTTCCTCAATGCGGTTTCTCAGGAAACGCTGTAAATATTTTGCGTGCCAGTGGCGTTGAAAAACTTCACACTGTGAACGTATTAGAAGATGCAGAAATTCGCCAAGGCATCAAAGAATTTGCCAACTGGCCAACTATTCCGCAGCTTTACATCAATGGTGAGTTCATTGGTGGCTCAGACATCATGACTGAAATGTATCAGTCTGGTGAGTTGCAAAAATTAGTTAAAGCTTAATTTAGCTCAACCTCAGTGATCTTTGATTTAAGCTCACTTCTACTATTTGGCCTGCCACTTGGACTGTGTGCGGGCCTTATAGTTTATGCCCTGAGCTTACGATCCTCTTTGGCGCGCTTAGAACAACAGGTGCAATCAGAAATATCTCTAGCACTAAGTCTTCGAAATGAGCGTGATCAAGCTGTACAAAATGCTATTCGCCTAGAAGCAGAACTAGAGTCTGAGCGTAAGCAAGGACTTGGTCGAATTGAATCACTCAATGAGGCCAAAGAAGCATTAACCAGTCAATTTAAAAATCTGGCTAATGAAATTCTGGAAGATAAATCAAAACGCTTCACAGAGCAAAATGCAGCAAACTTAGATGCGCTCTTAAAACCTCTGCAAACTAAGCTTACTGAATTTAAAGAGCAAGTAAATAACTCTTATGGAAATGAAGCGCGTGAACGCTTTGCTCTGAAGAGCGAAATCGAGCGTCTAGCCAATCTAAACTTGCGCATGTCTGATGAAACGCGCTCATTAACCCAAGCATTAAAGGGCGACTCAAAAGTTCAAGGGAACTGGGGTGAACTCGTCCTTGAATCCATCCTTGAATCTTCCGGTCTACGCAAGGGCGAAGAGTACATTGTTCAAGACAGTCATACCCAGAGTGATGGCGCACGCCTTCAGCCTGACGTTGTTATTAAGTTACCAGAAGGCAGAAGCCTAGTAGTTGATAGTAAAGTCTCGATCACCGCCTATGCAAGGCACGCAGAAACTACCGATCCCATCGCTGCAGAGAAAGAGCTTGCTGCCCATATTCAATCCTTGCGCCAACACATTGCGAGCTTATCAGGAAAAAACTACAGCTCGCTTTATGGCCTTGGATCTGTAGATTTTGTACTCATGTTTGTGCCGATTGAGCCAGCCTTCTTGTCAGCGCTAAAAGCTGCACCCAATTTATATCAAGAGGCTTTGACTAAAAATATTGTTTTGGTTTGCCCAAGCACATTAATGGCAACTCTTCGCACTGTGGCCCATTTATGGAGGCAGGATCATCAAAATCGCAATGCTCTAGAAATCGCTAAGCAATGTGGCAATCTCTATGACAAGTTTGTGGGCTTTGTTGATGACCTTGAAAAACTTGGGCAACGCCTTGATCAAGCCCAGACAAGCTATCACGACGCCTTTAATAAACTCAAGACTGGCAAAGGTAATCTTATTCGTGCCGCAGAGAAGGTTCGAGAGCTTGGTGTAAAGCCAAGCAAGAATTTATCCCCTCCATTAATAGAATCAGCCTCCGATTCTGAATGATCCCTATAACCCATCATCAGGCAAAGATTATTCGCCTCTAAATTGAGCAATACCTACTATCCTTTATTCAAGAAGAATCATTCTTATAGAAAAGTAGCCATAGCCGCTTGTTTTGGGACTTTTTTAGAGTGGTATGACTTCCTAACTTTTGCCACTCTTGCGGTGATAATTGGGCCTTTATTTTTTCCCTCAAATAATGCCAACACAGGCCTTTTGGCAAGTTTGGCAACGTTTGGAGTGGGCATGGTTGTGCGCCCGATTGGATCGGCGCTATTTGGGTCCTTAGGAGACCGAATTGGTCGCAAGCCTGTTTTTATGATCACAATATCCCTCATGGGGTTTGCTACTGTTTGCGTGGGGTTTTTGCCAACTTATGCACAAATTGGTATTTGGGCCCCAATTCTACTAGTAGGCTTGCGTCTCATGCAGGGCCTTTCTGCAGGAGGCGAGATTGGTGGTAGCGCAGTGTATCTCACAGAGCATGCGGGCGATGAAAATCGTGGGTTTAAAACAAGTTTCTTGCAGCTCATGGGGCCATTAGGAATTCTGGCATCAACATTACAAATTACTTTTTTGCAGCAATCTCTCACCCCTGCAGAATTTCTGTCATGGGGTTGGCGCGTTCCATTTTGGGTGTCTCTGTTACTGCTAATGATCGCCTTCTATATTAGGAAATCACTAGAAGAAACGCCTGTTTTTTTACAACTCACGCAAGGCATTGAGAAAAATCAATCTCAATTACTTAATAATTTCAAAGATCAAGAGATTAGAGAGAGAATGTTTCTCCTATTTTTTTGCATCTCCTCAAGCGGCGCAATTCTATTTTTTTGCGTACAGGTATACGTCTCCGTTTTTCTAAAAACCAGCGTTAAGCTACCACCCCAATTAGTGGATCACTTAAACATTTTTGCAACGATAGTTCTTTTACCGCTCACAATTTTTGCAGGGTGGTTATCTGACAAAATTGGCAGAAAACCTGTAATTGTTAGCGGAATCTTTTTGGGTTCCACACTTTTATTGCCGGCATTTCAATTATTAGAAAGTTTTGGAGGCCAGTATCTTCAACTCCAAGAAAATATCTTCTTACTTGCTATTGGTATTGTGATGACTATTTTGTCACTCTTCCTTAGCCTAGTTGTAGGTCCACAATCGGCAATTCTTGCAGAACTTTTCCCAGCAAGATCTAGAAATAGCGCAGCAACTCTGCCACATAATCTTGCAGCTGGATGGGTAGGGGGATTGCTGCCATTAATAGTAACCTGGATAAATCAGGTCTGGGGAACTAGCTTAGCAGGGCTTTGGTATCCCACTTTATTTTTAATGCTTGCAGCGATTAGTGCATCAAGATTGCTTCCAGAAACTCATAAATTTAAGTTATCTGATTAAAAAATAAAGTTTCTGTAAGCTGAAGGTGGGAAACTAAGGCCATGATTAGCAGCGTTAATGAGATCTTGTTTAATAAAAAGCTTACCACCTAAATTTCTTATTCCGAGATTAAAGTGAACATGCTCGCATATCTCCCACCTACAAAGTGTACGCCGCCCATTTGCATCTTTAGAAATTTTTACCTTTGAACCTAAATATGGATTTTTATTTTTCAATACGTAGCTAAGTTTGTAGATTCCAAATCCACCAAAAGCAGATTCCACTTCAAGCATTTCATTAATTGGTGGTAACGATAAAATTTTCGGCGAAAATGTCTTTAAATATGCCTCCTCATCTGAAAGATTGCTATGCTGAACACAATCAAAAATCTCTTCCCACACATCCCCTGGGCACAAGGACTCATGCCTAAAAGTCCACATATCATAATAAGTACCAAGCTGATTAGCGAAAACCGCAGCCCTCTCATCACGCTCCTGCAGGAAGGTTGTGGCTTCAATAAATTTTTGGGGGTTAACGCCCAAAGTGTTCACATCGTCCATATCTAAAACAACTAAATAATCATAGGAGATTAATTGGACGTCACTCTTAATAAACTCAACATAGCTGGCCCTAGCAATTTCTAAGCGAAGCCCTCTTCTGGGTATTGCACCTAAGCCATCTATATTAATTGGGTAGAAATTGCTTCTTTTTTCGCCCCACTCCCCAAATACTTTTTTTGTTGAATCCGAAGAGTCATTTTCAACAAAAATAAAGGCCGAATCAGAATAGTGCTCAGCTAGTGCTTCAATACCCCTCAAAACCGCTGGTAAATATTTTTCACAATCACGAGCTACGCCTGCAAAAATTAATTTAAGGGGTTTTTTATCATTCAGCGTCATAAGTCCCTCGCCGCAATGAGGCTATGATCCAAAAGAGCATAGTTGTAACCACTGGTGAGCAACTTTTCCATGTAATTTGGTACATATCCTCTTAAATGCGTACCTAATTTAGGGCTAATTTCTGACGAATTTGCAATAAACAGATGATATAAATATACAGGCTTAAAGAAAACGATGAAACCCTCGAGGAATGTTGCAGCTATTCCATATCTTTTGGCTAAATATTCAATGCTCTTAGAGGAGTAAAAGAAAATATGCTGCCCATGCTCTACCGATAAATAGTCCCATTCAGGATTCAAATCCTGAATGATCCCAGTCTGCATAACTAAAAGCTCAGGTTTATGATCTTGGCGTCTTTTAAAGAGTCTGTTTGAAATCCAACTGAAAGTCGAGGGGCTCCGTAAGCATCATAACCCCAGGCATCAACTCCAATATCCCGTAGCAATCTGACAAATAACCCAGAGCCACATCCATAATCAAGGACTGCTTGCTTATTCAGATCCAGGGTTTTTAATAGTGCGTTTATAAATGCAGCATTATTAATCGATCTAATTAACTGCCCCGTATCAAATCTTTCATTAAGGGGGTCATAAGCCTCGGCCAACCAATAAGGATTTTCGGTTTGGAGAGAATCGCAAGATTCGCACCGATAGTAGGAAACTAAATATTTTTTGAGGACAAGCTTCTCAAAACAAAATGTCGCAGGGCCCCTCACATAATCGACATTGTATTATTTCAGCCATTTAAAAAGCCTAGGTTTTTGCTGGCCAATCAGCTCTTATGCAAATAACATCAAGAAATTTGGTGCCCCTTGTCCGACTCGAACAGACCACCTACTGATTACAAATCAGTTGCTCTACCAGATGAGCTAAAGGGGCAACGCAGTTATTTTAACCCAAACTTAAGCTTTACCCTCAAAAACTGAAATTTGAGCGGGAGGTTGACCTAGCTCTGATTTTTCGTGCATCTGAAGGTACAAATTTTCAAGATTTCTAGTAAATCTCTCGGAATCAAATAATGGGGCATTTTCTTGTGCCTGTCCAAGTCGCCATTTTAGGGCATCCAATTTTGATGGAGACCTAGCCAAATTCACAGCAAGCTCAACATATTCATCATCGGTAGTGGTTATTAACTCTGGAACCCCCGCGGCCCTTATTAGACTTGCCGCCACCCTGCTACAAAAGCTTTTGCCAATACGAGTTAGTATGGGCAATCCCACCCATAATGCCTCACTAGCAGTGGTGTACGCATTGTAAGGTGAGGTGTCCAGAAATAAATCTGCCGCAGACATTCTATGCAAATGATCTTCCGGTGCTACGCGAGAGGCAAATATCAGACGGTCTATCGACACCCCTCTTTTGGAAATCTCATATCTTAAATTTTGCGATGCCATCGGGTTGTCTTCAAGTAGCCAGAGAAAACTGCCCTCAACCTGCTTCAATATTGACGCCCACAGATCTAATTGATGTGGAGTGATTTTAAAATTATTATTAAAACAGCAAAAAATAAAGTCCTGTTCAGGTAATCCAGCCTTGTTACGGTTCACTCTATTTTTAGGTCGGGTACGCTTCCTATCGTTAGGCTGATAAGCATCAGGAAGGAAGGCTAATTTTTCCGCATAATATCTTTGATTATTTTCAGACGCTATAACAGGATCAACAATGATGTAATCCATGTATGAGGCACCCAGAGTTCCGGGATAGCCCAAAAAATTCACTTGAACAGGAGCAGCGCCCAATGCAAAAATGTTAGTTCTACCATCTTGAGTAAAGCCCGTTAAATCAATCGCAATATCAATCTTCAAATCTCTAGCTTTGGCTGCTATTTGAGCATCCGACCAGCTATGAACATCTATAAACTCATCAAAAGACTGCTCAAGGCGCTTTCTCATAGGATCCTCAGTGTTAGGTCCAGTTGAAAATCCATATATCTCAAACTGCTGTCGATTGTGCAATTCAAAAATTTCGGCTATCAGAAATGCAACTGGATGAAAGCCGAAATCTGCAGAAAAATAGCCAATCCGAATTTTTTCGCTATGAGTATCTTTATGCACCACCCTGGAAACTTCTAGGTTCTTATTTTCGTTGTTGGTCCACGTCTTTGCTGCCATTAATTGCAGATCAGGATCATCAATCAACGCCAACAGAGGAAAAGGTGGAATTACTTCCTGAGATTGCAGGATTTGGCTCTTGATTTTGTCAAGATCTTCATCAAAATGACTCCAATCACATATCAGCATCTTAGTATTGGCATATGCACCCAATACAAAAGGAACCTTAGGGTCAATACTCAGACACTTCGAATAAGCATCCAAAGCCTCTTGATACCGCCTAAGGGCCCGCAATACATTCCCTTTTAAAAAAAGTGCTTCTGCATAATCCGGAGAAAGCGTGAGGGCTTTATCAAAAGCACTTAATGCAGCATCTAATTTTCCCTCACCCTGTAAGATGGCGCCGCCTCCCACCCATGCCGGAACAAAATTGTGGTCAAGCTCAAGTACCTTTTCATATTGAGCAAAAGCAGTTTTTCGATCTCCCAAGCACTCATGTAATTTACCTAAATTAAAAAATACCTCGGGTACATTATCTTGAATAGCCTTGGCAATATGGAATTGCTCTACAGCCTTTTCATACATACCGAGTCAAGCGAGCGCTTGACCATATTCAAAGTGCAACCCAAAAGTCTTTAAACCAAGTGCAATTGCCTTTTGAAACACCTGTCCAGCCTTCTCATCCTCATTACAACTTAAGTAAATACTACCAAGCTCATAAAACGCTGTAGGAGAGCAGTCTTTAAATGAAACGGCTTTTTCTAAAAGACTTAATGCATTATTAAGATCGCCTTCATTTCCAACAACATAGGCAAGAAGCTCATTTGCCCGGGGGCTATCAGGGTATTCTTTAATTACGTCTTCTAATATGGATTTTGCTAGAGAAAAATTATTCTGAAGAAAATACTGTTCTGCCAAACCTATATTTTCTTGCAGTCTGTTTGCAACCATAAGAATTATTTAACAATTCTGAGTGAAGGTTTTCCAACTTTTGGCTTTTCAACAGGATCATCTGCATTGTCAGCAAGATGTAAATCACTAATTTTTGACGGGTCAAATGGAAAGGACATCCCCTGACCATTTTCACGAGCATAGATTGCTAAAACATGGCTTACTGGGACCATGATCTTCCGCGGAATACCCCCAAACCTTGCCTGAAAGCTGATCCAGTCATTTTCTATTTGCAATTGATGGCAAGCCTCAAGCGAGAGATTCAGCACGATCTCATCGTTTTTGACATACTCCATAGGGACCTCTACTCTGGCATCCACAAAAACAGCAATGAAAGGTGTAAAACCAAAATCCGTGCACCACTGATGTAGGGCACGGATTAGGTAGGGTTTGTTGCTTGGAACGTCAGACATCCTGACTAGTTGGACTGAGTCGCCAATAAATTAGCGGCGCATTACCTTCTCTGATGGAGTCAAAGCCTCAATATAAGCAGGTCTACTGAAAATACGCTCAGCGTATTTCAATAGAGCAGCTGCATTCCGAGACAAATCAATTCCGTAGTGCTCAAGACGCCACAATAAGGGCGCAATTGCAACGTCCAACATGGAGAACTCATCGCCCAACATGTACTTATTCTTTACAAAAATAGGCGCTAGTTGAGTTAAGCGATCACGAATAGCTAAGCGCGCTTTCTCATGAACTTTTTCTGCAGCTTTACCTTTTTCATTTTCCAAAGCAACGACGTGAACAAACAGCTCTTTTTCAAAATTAAAGAGGAAGAGACGTGCACGTGCTCTCGCTACGGGATCGGGCGGCATCAACTGAGGATGAGGGAAACGCTCATCAATATATTCATTGATGATGTTTGATTCATACAAAATCAGATCCCGCTCTACCAAGATAGGAACTTGGCCATAAGGGTTCATTACTGAGATATCTTCTGGCTTATTAAATAAGTCAACATCGCGGATTTCAAAATCCATGCCTTTTTCAAAAAGCACCAAACGGCAGCATTGCGAGAATGGGCAGTTAGTGCCCGAGTACAACACCATCATAAATTTATTTCCTTAAATTTCTACTTCAATACAACATACACACAACAAACAGCGACTTTAAATCTTTTCCATAGCACCACTTAGGTAGTGCTATGGATTTAAATTAATGAATATCTTTCCAGTAGGCCTTATTCAAGCGCCATGCTAGCAATGTGAAGATCGCCAAGAACAGGAGAACAACAACGCCAAGACGCTTACGCTCTAACTGAACAGGCTCAGCCATCCAAGACATGAACGCAACTAAATCAGCGATATTGTCATCATATTCTTGGGGCTTCATAGTGCCTGGAGTTAATTGCTCAAAGCCAACAAAAACTTCCTCGGTTCTGCTTTCATCGTGCGGATCTTTACGCTCTTCAAATTTAGCAGCGCGCTCACCTTGCAATTGCCAAAGAACGTGAGGCATACCCACTTTTGGAAATACCAAGTTATTCCAACCAGTTTGAGTGGTGTCATCTTTGTAGAAAGTGCGCAGGTAGGTATAGAGCCAATCCGTTCCACGAGCACGGGCTTCGACGGATAAATCTGGCGACGTCTTACCAAACCACGCTTTACCTTCTTTCGGTGTCATGGAAATGGTCATCAAATCACCAACTTTGGCATCATTCAAGATGAGGTTGTCTTTGATTTGTTGATCGGTTAACCCAATATCGCGCAAGCGGTTGTAACGCATGCTGGAGGCAGCGTGACAGTTTAAGCAGTAGTTCACAAACAACTTGGCACCATTTTGCAAGGATGCATTGTTGCTTACACGATTAGGTGCCGTATCTAATGGGTAGCCACCCTCATTTGCATTGGCGGCTACACCAAAGCCAAGAGCGGCAACCAATACTGTTGCTTGGCAGACGCCCATCAAAGTTTGCAGAATTCGTTTCATACTAGTTCCTAATTTCTCTTTGCTGATATCTCAGGCTCAATTAATGGGACTTGAAAGTAACGCGGCTTGGAACTGGCTTGAACGTGCCAAGCTTGCTCCAAAACGGCATTGCCAAGAAGAAGCCCAGATAATAAATAGTGCAAATCTGAGAAATCTTTTCAAACACTGGAGATGGTGGCTGGATACCCAAATAGCCCAAGATCACAAAGCTCACCACAAACACACCATAGATATATTTATGGAACTGTGGGCGGTAGCGAATGGATTTAACAGGTGAATGATCGAGCCAAGGCAAGAAGAACATGATCACAACAGAACCGCCCATGATCACAACGCCCCAAAACTTTGCATCAAACATGTAAAAGCCAGCAGCTAACACCAAGGCGATCGCAGCACAAACACCTTTGATTTTGATGTCCTTAGCACTCTTCGCAAACATCCCAAGAATCACTGCCAAGAAAATCCACAAAGGCAGCAAGAAGTTGGAAGTGGTTGCACGCAACATCGAATAGAACGGCGTGAAATACCAAACTGGAGCAATGTGCGGAGGCGTTTGCAATGGATTTGCAGGGATAAAGTTATTTGCCTCAAGGAAATATCCGCCCATCTCTGGAGCAAAAAATACGATGCATGCAAAGATCATCAAGAACACACCCAAACCAAAAACATCGTGCACGGTGTAATAAGGATGGAAAGGAATGCCGTCTACTGGGTGACCGTTTGCATCAAGGTTTTCTTTGATCTCAACGCCATCCGGGTTGTTTGAACCCACTTCATGCAAAGCAATGATGTGGGCAGCAACCAAACCAATCAATACCAATGGAATTGCGATCACATGGAATGCGAAGAAGCGATTGAGAGTTGCATCACCCACAACATAGTCACCACGCAACCAGAGAGACAAATCTGGGCCAATGAAAGGAATTGCAGAGAACAAGTTCACAATCACTTGAGCGCCCCAATAAGACATCTGACCCCATGGGAGCAAGTAGCCGAAGAATGCTTCGCCCATCAAGCACAAGAAGATTGCGCAACCAAAAATCCAAATAAGTTCACGTGGCTTGCGATATAAACCATAAATCAATCCACGGAACATGTGCATATAAACCACTACGAAGAACATAGAGGCACCGGTTGAATGCAAATAGCGAATCAACCATCCCCAAGGTACTTCGCGCATGATGTACTCAACGGACTCAAAGGCCTTGGCAGCATCAGGCTTGTAGTTCATTACCAAGAAAATTCCGGTAATGATCTGAAGCGCTAAAACAGCGATTGCTAAAGAGCCAAAAAAGTACCAAAAATTCAGGTTTTTAGGGACGTAATACTCGGTTAAGTGATCCTTAATAGTGGATGTCAATGGAAAGCGGGAATCGACCCAAGCCAATACCTTTTGGGCTACCGGAGCATCTGCTGGGACTTGTTTTTCTTGGAATGCCATTTATCTCTCCTTAGGCCTTCTTGTCTTCGCCAATCAGAATCTTGGTGTCGCTTAGGTACATATGCGGCGGCACTTCAAGGTTATCTGGGGCTGGTTTATTTTTGTATACACGACCCGCCATATCAAATGTAGAGCCATGGCATGGGCATAGGAAGCCACCTGGCCAGCTACTTGGTAGGGATGGTTGTGGACCGGCTTCAAACTTCGCTGATGGCGAGCAACCCAAATGAGTACAAATCCCCACGACCACTAAATACTCAGGCTTAATTGAGCGCCATTGATTTTGGGCATATGGAGGCGTAAATTGGGATGGATCACGTAAGGAATTGGGGTCGGCTAATTCGCCATCTAATTTAGAGAGCTCGGCAACCTGTTCTGGGGTACGGCGCACCACCCATACTGGCTTACCACGCCACTCTACCGTTCTCATCTCATCCGGCTTCATACCAGTGATATCAATTTCAACAGCAGCACCAGCAGCCTTAGCACGCTCAGAAGGCTCAAAACTGTCTACAAAAGGGTAAAGGGCCGCGGCTGCACCTACGCCACCAACCGCCGATGTGGCAATCAACCAATTACGGCGATCTTTGTCCATACAGGGCTTGTCACTCATTTACAAAATTCCTAAAAAGGGTATCTATGGGTGGATATTGCTAAAAGTTAAGATTTTAAAGTAAAAAGTGGGGTAAGCAAGAAAGTTATGAGGTTAATCTCGGGTTAATCACTATTCAAAAAAGGGAGTAATTATGAGCGTTTTAAAGGAATTTAGGGATTTTGCCGTAAGAGGCAACGTAATCGATCTGGCGGTAGGTGTAATTATTGGTGGCGCCTTTGGCAAGATTGTTGATTCCCTAGTTAATGACATCATGATGCCAGTGATTTCGACCCTTTTGGACGGCCATATCGACTTTACAAACCTATTCATTGTTTTGGGTCATATTCCAGATGGGGTGCCTAGAACTTTTGATGCACTGAAAAAAGCTGGTGTCCCGATTTTTGCCTACGGAAATTTCATCACTATTTCGATCAATTTCATCCTTTTGGCTTTTGTTATCTTTCAAATGGTGAAAGTGGTCAATAAAGTCAGGTTATTAGATGCACCTCCACCCCCTCCAACCCCAGAAGACATTGTTTTGTTGCGTGAGATTCGCGATAGCCTGAAAAAGTAGGTCTTCAAAGTGGTCAAGCTTATCTAAATCACTCCTTTATGGAATAACCCGGATATTGCTTGGCCCCTCTCCTCTTTGCAGTTTTTGAAAGGCTATCTCATATAAGCGCTCAAGGTCTTGAGTAAATTTTGGTGTATCAAAGAGGGGCGTAGTTGATTTATTCGAAATCAACTTTTCCTTTAATGTACGCATCTTTAGTTCATTAGTACCCAACTCGCAAGCTAGTGACTCATACTCCTCAACTGTTTTAGTAATCAGCTCAGGCAAACCAATGGACTTGAGAATACTACTCGCAACGCGACTTGCAAAGGTCTCCCCCTGCCGAGTGAGTACCGGAACATCCATCCATAATGCGTCACTAGCAGTAGTGCCTGCATTATAAGGAAAGGTATCTAGGAATAAATCGGCAAATCTATATCTTGCAAGATAGTCGGGCTGAGAGAGTCTCTCACCAAAGAAAAGTCTAGCGGGATCGACGCCTCTAACAACCACCTCTTTTTTCAGATTCTCTTTGACTGCTTCATTCTCAGCGTAGAGTAATAGCACTCCCTTGCTGACTCGATTTAATATATTCATCCAACACGAAAAAACTTCTGGCATGAGTTTGTAGTTGTTATTAAAGCAACAATATACAAATGCATCCTCAGGTATTCCAAAATCTTTTTTTGTAAATATTCGGTCAGATGCCTTACGCTTACTATCATTAACTTGATAGCTTGGAAGGTAGGCAATCTTTTCACTATAAAACGGTTGTGACTCTGGGGGAATAGTTTCTTCATCAGCAATAATGTAGTCAATAGAGGGGTGATTAGTTGTGCCCAAGAATCCCAAATAACTCATTTGGATAGGGGCAGCTCTTTGAGCCAATACTCCAAAACGAGAATCCTGCGTATACCCACCCAAATCAATCGCAATATCAACATTTAAATCTTTCAATATAGAAATGATTTCTTGGTCAGATTTGTCATGTACATCAATAAATTGATCAAATGCTTTCGAAAGCCTCTCAGTTAAATTGTCTTTAGTAGGTGAGGAAGAAATTCCAATAATCTCAAATCGCTCTCGATCGTGGAGCTCAAATAGTTCAGCCATTAGGAATGAAATCGGATGGTTCCTAAAGTCAGCAGATATGTAAGCAACAACAATTTTTTCCGAAGACCTAGAAAATCGAGAAGAAAAGCTTAAAACCCCATCCTGATTTTTGAAACGCGTAGCCACCGATGCTTCAGTGCACTGCTTCTGAGTCTGCAAGGAATCGTATAGTGCCAACGCTATGAATGGATCACAGACCGGCTTTCCAGCAACAATTTTTTGCTTCATTAAATTCACATAACCTTGAAGTCCGGTCCAATCACATAGATGTAATTTCGAATCAATAAATGCTCCATATAAATTCGGTGCATCCGCATCAATACTAATACCATGGGAAAACGCATTAATAGCCTCTAAATAATTGCCTACTAACTGCCAAATGCCCCCTTTATTGATAAAGTCTGTCACTGTGTTTGGTTGTATCTCGATTGCTTTATCAATAAAAAGCATGGCTTCATAATACTGACCGGAACGCTTACATAAATTTGCCAAACTCCGATTGGCAACTGCTGAATGAGGGTCTATGCCCAATAAATGATCGTATATTCTTCTTGAATCATCGAACATTCTCAGTTCAAAGTACGTTCGACCCAAAACTATCAAAGCATCCACATAAGAGGGATTTAGTTTTAAAGAGACTTGAAGTAATTCTGCTGCAGCTTCATAGTTCTTGCAGTCAACTTGGCACAAGGCATACTCATAGTAATTTTCTGCATTATTTGGTTCGATTTTAATCAACTCATCAAAGTACTTCTGTGCAACACTATTTTTGCCAAGAAGCCTGTTTATTTTCGCCAGCTCAAAATAACTTCTTACATTCGTAGAATTTATTTTTAGAGTTTGTAAGAAATACTTCTCAGCCGAACTTAGATCACCCTTGGCGACAAATGTGCACGCTAAGTTATATTTAGCAGCCTCAGAGGATGGATTAATTTTCACGGCATTTTGCAAAAATTTTAAGGCTTGATCAGAGTCTCCCTTTTCGGCATGTAGTAGACCCAGAAGAAGTAAGGCATCAAAATTTTTAGGCTCAACCTTTAGCAAATACTCATACAACCTTTTAGCCTCAGACCAGTTCTTTTGCTGATGATAAATAACTGCCTGTTGTAGAAGATAGTTCATGAATTGCCGACTTAGTTAGATGAAACTAAATGATACTTGCCAAATAAAAAACCCCACCGTGTTACCACGGTGGGTTTGAACTTCTATACAACTAAATCTTCAACTAGCTTACGCTAGCATCGGAATTAGAAAGTGTGCTTAACGCCCACTGCATAGTTGTTTTGGCTAGCAGAACCTTGGGTTGATACGCTTGAAGTTTCTGTTGAGCCGTAGATTGCGTACAAGTTTGTACGCTTGCTCAAGTAGTAGTTACCACCTAATTGATAGCCGGTGAAGTTAGCTGTTGGTTGACCGTTGCCGAATGCTGTGTAACGACCATTACCTAAGCTTGCCCATGCTTCAACAGTAGGGGTAATGAAGCTACGAACACCTAACTGCTGAGCTGTACGCTTAGCGTAGAAGTTTGAAAATTGAACAGCAGTTGCTTTACGGCTTACCCACTGACCGTAGGCCTTCAAGATACCGAAGTCATAAGTTGCAGCGATGTATGCCTGGTTGTCTTGAGTGTTAACACCACCAAGAGAATTGGACCAGATTGCATCAGCTGCAGAGTACGGATTGGATGCTGTAGCAGCACTACCATATGGCTGAACGCTCCTCAAAGCTTGGTAGTTAGCAGTTGCATACAATTTTTGCCAAGCATAGTTAGCACCTAAGCCCCAACCTGTGAAGTTTGTAGAGCCACCGTTTGAAGAGCCGCCACTGATGTTGTAGTTACCCTGTTGGTTAACGTTTGCACCGTTTTGTGTGTAGTTAGCATTCAAGCTAAAACCAGCAAAAGTGTCAGTAGCCAAAGCCAATGTATTTGCTGTACGAACTGTGTAAGCAGCTGATTGACCATAGTTTGTCAAATCAGGAGTTGCAGTTGCACCAGTATTGGTTGCATAGACGTTACCAGCGATGTGTGCGCCTGGATCAGTAACAGCAACAGCGTTGTGGATGATTGTATTAACAGTACCGATAGAACCAGCGCCGATACCATTTTTCTTCAGACCAACGAACATTTGACGAACAGAACCCAAAGGTGCTGTTGAATCACCAGTCAAAGACATTTCAGCAGTGAAGAAAGCAGATGTGCCGCCGCCAATATCTTCAGTACCCTTGAAACCTAAACGGCTAGTAGCTTCTGCACCAGAGATGCTGAACTTGCTCCATGTACCAGCTTGGTTCTGAGGAGTTGCATTAGGACCAGATAACTTTGAGTTACCACCAACCCAACCAGCGTCCAAAATACCGTAAACGGTAACGCTGGACTGAGCTTGAGCTGCGCCGGCAACAGCTGTCAAAGCTGCGAGTGCGAATAGCGATTTTTTCATTCTGTAAATCTCCATAAATTGAAAGTAATGCCCAAATAAAGCTGGGACTCGAGAATTTTCTCTCCTTTGCCCCGCTAGACTGGGGGTAAGGGTATTTATGACCTCTTTTTGCTTGTCAAAAGGTAGTTTTTTGGCTTTCTTCGTTGTATCAGGGCAACATGGGCTTGGTTTTCTGTCTTTTAGGCGTCTTGAATGTCAAAATTGTCAGATGGCAAGTCGCGAATTCTTAAAAATCCTCAGTTCAGCCCGCCTTGGTGATATATTCGCGCAACAAAAATTGGCGCAAGCTTACCTTACCGGCGCTTTTAAAACCCCGATACAGCCTTCTAATGCCCTGATTTGGTTAGAAAAATCTTATTTTTCAATTCAAAATCAAATACTTGGCAATGAAAGCTCAAGCGGCGCTGAAAATCTGACGATCCTTAAACAAATTGCGAATATTCCACTCGATCAAACTGTTCAGTCCCCTGCTTTTGGATTCGGGTGGGATGCCTTATGGAAGCTAGCTAAGGACAACACCGACTCAGATTCAGTATTTGCTGCTAAGTGGCAGATTGCTAACCTTCTGATCAATCCCAGCAAAAAAGAAGCGCAAGCTGAACTAGCCAACTGGCTGAAAAAAAGATCATCCAGCGCATTAGACGAGACATCACCCAATACTGATCTTGGTGATCTACAAAAAATAGCTCACCAATTTCTTAAAGAGCTAGCAGAGATAAATTGTGCGTTCTCAGATCACGCAAAGGAGTTACTCATTAAGCTTCAGCCTAAAAATGAAGCGCTCACTTCATTGTGGAATGTATGGCTCGACACTCAAAATGAAGATGCCTTGACGCAAGCAGCTGAACTAGGCCTCACCGTTGCAAAACTCACTTTAGGTTTGCGCCTTGCACAGTTAGATGGTAGTGGCGACAACAAATCGAACGCCTCACTCAAGAAAGCTGCTCATTGGTTAGAACTTGCAGCAAAAGATGGTGATCGTGATGCTTGGTACGCTCTTGGAGAGATTTATCGTCGCCCACAATTTTCTGGATATAACGCTAATGAAAGTGATCGTTGTTTCGATCGCGCAGCAGACCTAGGACATCCGCAAGCTCAACTACGTAAAGGCGCCAACTTATGGCGTAAGCGCGAGAAGTTAGAGGAAAAAGTACGTGGTCTACAAGCCTCTTATTGGGCATGGCAAGCCCACCAACAAGGCGTACCTGAAGCAAAAGAGTTGCTCAATAAAATACTGGGTAGTTGTCCCAATCCTAAATCAAATGACTGGTATGAACTGGCACAATATGCCGAGCAAGCCATCAATCATCACGCAGAACATAAGATGGATCATGATTGGCTATTACTGTGTCATCGCATTCTCATTGCCAATCAATTTAACTTTAGCAAAGCAGAGTTGTTACTCTGTGAAGTAGGTCAACTTCAACATGAACATTGTGTGGTTGTCGACATCCGCTGGGAATTACCTAAGATACTGCCTAGACTTATTCAGATTGAAACCATTCAGCAACGTCGCACTCTCTTGGCTGCCGGCAAAGCTTTCGCAGGTACCGAGACTGATATCGAAGGCAACTTAAGACAAAGACGCTATCGCTTTGATCAAGTCAGCAGTTGGCTCAAAAATACATTCTCAAAAAATATGAAAGCCTTAGAAGAGACTGAGAATATTTAAGCCGCCCTATTGGCCTCAACTTCGGAAGGCTTTGGCACGTAAAGATGGGCAACCAATAACCCAAGTTCGTAAAGTAAGGTCATCGGCACAGCTAATAGCAGCTGTGAGAGCACATCAGGGGGTGTCACTACCGCTGAAACCACAAATGCGCCAACGATGACGTAAGGGCGAACTTCTTTTAGCTTAGCCAGAGATACCATTCCCACGCGAACTAGCACCACCACCACCACGGGAACCTCAAATGTAATACCAAATGCCAAGAAAGTTGTCATTGCAAAGCTCAGGTAGTTATCAATGTCAGTTGACATCTCAGCGCCTAATGGTGCGTTATAACTCGCCATAAATTTAAATACCGTGGGAAATACTAAGAAGTAAGCAAATGCCATTCCGATAATGAATAGGGTGTAACTACTCACTACTAGAGGCAAAATTAATTTGCGCTCATGCAAATAGAGGCCAGGGGCAATGAAGGCCCACAGCTGATACATGACCACCGGCAATGCGATGATGAATGCTACTAGCATTGTCACCTTCATTGGGACAAAGAATGAACCAGTGACATCAGTCACAATCATTTTTCCACCTGCGGGCAGTGCTTGCAAAAGGGGCTGGGCAAATAAATGAAATATGTCTGGTGCCCAATACACCAGGCACAAGAAGACGATGATGATTGCAAGCGCCGCTTTGATGACGCGATCTCGCAATTCAAATAAATGGGACAGAAATGACTCTTGCAATCCCGAGTCTGCAGGTGAATGGTTTTCTGTCATGCAAATATCTTCTAGTTATTCTCTTGCGCTAATGGATTACTTGCCACTGCTATGATGAAAACGTTTCATTCTTGCTGCACCTGATTGCACTCGAGTACGCACTCCGGCAGAGCGCTTAAACCAAATAGGTCTTGCAGCACGCCTGACGCCCCAGCTATTACGGCCTTGTCGCTTGGTCTTGCGAAGCACCTCTTTTTCATCTAGGGGCAGCTTTTCAAAATTAGTCTCAAAAATATCCGCTTGATCAGTTAAATTCGCATTAGCCTCTTTAGCTACCGAGCTAATACTATTTTCAACATCCCTAAGTACTGAGGCGCTTTCTTCGCGAAACTTTTTTAATTCCTCAATCTCCATTTGGCGATTGACTTCTGACTTGACGTCAGCCATATATCTCTGAGCGCGTCCAAATAGATTGCCAGCCATTCGGGCAACCTTTGGCAAGCGCTCGGGACCAACCACCACTAATGCTACTACGGCAATGAGCGCAAGTTTTGAAACCCCTAAATCAATCATCTGAGGAAACTAAATAGGGACTGTTCGATTTCAATTGCGCTTTCAAAAATCACTTATTTAAATCTTTGGCTTGCACATCAACAGTTTTATCGGTGCTTGCAGAGTTTTGGGAAATTTGCTCTTTAGGGTTCATCAGCAGATTTCATGCCTTCTTTGAAACCCTTTACTGCTCCACCTAAATCTTGGCCAATATTGCGCAATTTTTTGGTACCAAATACCAACATCACGATGACCAATACAATTAACCAATGCCAAATGCTAAATGAACCCATCTTTAATCTCCTTGGATTATTTTTTCCAGGGGCGCGGACCGCCCATCACGTGCACATGCAGGTGATAAACCTCTTGCCCTCCATCTGCGCCATTATTTACCATCAACCTAAAGCCGCCTTCCTTTCCAGGTCGACAACCTTGTTCTCTAGCAAGTCGGGGCGCCAATTCCATCATTCTACCTAGCAATGGGGCATCTGCGCTTTGTGCGGACTCTAGCATTGGAATATGTTTTTTGGGAATGATTAAAAAATGGACTGGTGCAGCTGGATTAATGTCTTTAAATGCATATATCTCTTCGTCCTCATATACCTTCTGAGACGGAATCAAACCTTGAGAAATCTTACAAAACAAGCAATTAGGATCGTGTGACATGGCCTATTCCAAAGTTACTCTTTACCGGCGGCTTTACGAGCAGCCTTTTCTTCAGTGCCCGAGGTTCCTAAGCGACGATCGAGCTCAGCAATCACATCTTCAGGACGCAAATGAAATTGTGAGAGCGCAATTAAACAATGAAACCAAAGGTCTGCCATTTCACCAACTAAGAGCTTCTTTTGCTCTGCGGCCAAATTCGAGGAGCGCACATCTTTCGCCGCCATAACTACTTCGGTTGCTTCTTCCCCAATTTTTTTCAAAATACCATCATCACCCTTGGAAAAGAGTAAAGCAGTATACGAAGTCTTCGGATCTGTTGTACCAGCTTTGAACGCATCTCGACGTTGATCGACAACATCAGCCAAGTGAGCCAATGCAGAGTCTAAATTAGCGGTTTTATTGGAGGGGCTACTCATTGGTTCATTTTATGTCTTTTAATAAAAAGACTTTTACTTATTCACCTTGGACTCATCGACCCAAGTCAATTTATCAGAATCCCATTGCCGGAAGAAGCAACTGTGCTCGCCCGTATGACAGGCAATGCCATCCTTTTGTTCGACAATGAGCAAAATCGTATCGCCATCACAGTCCAGGCGAATTTCTTTCACTTTTTGGGTATGGCCAGACTCCTCGCCTTTGTGCCACAGCTTTTGTCTGGAACGAGTCCAATAAACTGCCTCACCCAAACGCAAAGTGGCCAATAAGGCATCTCGATTCATCCAAGCCATCATCAAGATATCGTTACTACCAAATTCCTGGGCAATCACTGGGACTAGACCTTGCTCATTCCATGTAACAGCATCCAGCCATGGACCAGCTTCGATTGTGGTGATGGGGGTAAAGGCACTCTGAAACTTATTCATACCAGAACTTTACCGCGAATCTGAGGCGCTCACTCACTATATGCGAACTGGAATTCCCTGGGATGCCATATATTCTTTTGCTTGGCCTACGGTGTATTCACCATAGTGAAAGATACTGGCCGCCAGCACTGCGTCTGCATGGCCTTTTGTAATGCCATCGACTAAGTGCTGTAAGTTACCAACGCCACCTGAAGCAATCACAGGAACAGAAACGGCATCACTCACCGCCGCGGTGAGTGCTAAATCAAAACCATCCTTGCTACCATCTCGATTCATGCTGGTCAGCAAAATTTCACCTGCGCCTCGCTGCGCTACCTCCTTAGCCCAGCTCACAACATCTATACCGGTAGGAGTCCTGCCGCCATGAGTAAACACCTCCCAGTTACCCGCCAGTGTTTGCTTGGCATCAATAGCAACCACAATACATTGAGAGCCGTAGTAAGCGGCGGCATCCGTAACCAAATCTGGATTAGCAACTGCAGAAGAATTCATACTCACCTTATCTGCGCCAGCATTTAACAAGCGACGAACATCAGACACGGCACGAACACCACCACCAACTGTCAACGGAATAAATACTTGGGATGCCACATCCTCGATGATGTGCAAAATGAGATCACGACCATCAGAAGTTGCTGTTATATCTAAAAAGGTAAGCTCATCAGCGCCCTGGGTGTCATAGCGCTTAGCAATCTCTACAGGATCACCCGCATCGCGCAGACCAACGAAATTCACACCTTTTACAACCCGCCCTGCAGTGACATCTAGGCAAGGAATAATTCTTTTAGTTAGCACTAGATAATTTTCTTTGCGTATTTCAGGGTTAATTCATCCGCATATTTTTGAGCAGCAGCAAGGTCAAGATCACCTGCATAAATTGAGCGGCCCGCAATCACGCCCATCACACCCTCTTCTTCTGCCTTACAAAGCGCCTCGATATCATGGTTATTAGAAAGGCCACCACTAGCAATTACGGGAATCCGAATCGCTTGGGCTAACTTCACCGTTGCCTCTATATTGACACCCTTGAGCATGCCATCACGACCAATATCAGTGTAGATAATCGCCTCTACACCCCAGTCTTCAAACTTCTTAGCCAGATCAATCACTTCATGGCCAGTAATCTTGCTCCATCCATCGGTCGCGACTTTGCCATCACGAGCATCTAAACCAACCATGACCTGACCAGGGAAAGCAGTACATGCATCCTGTACAAAGCCAGGATTCTTGACTGCAGCCGTTCCAATAATCACAGTACTAATGCCATCATCCAGTAAACGCTCAATCGTTTCTAGATCGCGAATACCGCCACCCAACTGAACCGGAATCTCATCGCCAACCGCTTTCAAAATAGATTTAATCGCAGACTCATTTTTTAATTTGCCAGCAAAAGCACCATTGAGATCGACTAAATGTAAGCGACGCGCACCTTTACTAATCCAATGTGCTGCCATCGCTCCTGGATCTTCAGAAAAAACTGTAGCTTTGTCCATGTCACCTTGCTCGAGTCGAACACAGTGGCCGTCTTTTAGATCAATTGCAGGAATGAGCAGCATAAAGAATCGTTAAGAATTTAAGGTTGCCAAGAAACAAAATTTTGATAAAGCATTAATCCGTATTCTGCACTTTTTTCAGGATGAAATTGCGTTGCAAAAATATTATCCCGCGCAACTGCAGATGTAAACCAATCTCCGTACTCAGTGGAGCCCACGCTATCTTCTAATCGCTGCGGCACAACATAGTAGCTATGCACGAAGTAAAAGCTTGTTAAATCAGGAATACCCTTCCAAATGGGATGAGAGCGATCTTGGCGAACCTGATTCCAACCCATGTGCGGTACTTTATAAGCTAAACCATCTGCCTGCTTCTTTCCAGCAAGTTCGAAACGACGAACTTCACCAGCAATTAGCCCCAAACATGGCGTCCACCTTTCCCCAAGACGCACTTCAGCACTTTGATCAAACAACATTTGCTCGCCTACGCAAACACCCAATAAAGGCTTATTTTTAGAAGCTTCGAGCAAGACCTCCAAGAGACCAGATTCTTCCAGATGCTTCATGCAATCGGGCATAGCCCCTTGACCAGGTAAGACTACTCGATCAGCAGAACGAATTTCTTCAGGCTGATGCGCAATCAAGACATTATCATTGGGCGCAACATGACGAAATGCCCGATAAACGGAACGAAGGTTACCCATTCCGTAATCAATGATCGCAATTGTTTGCGCCAAAATTTAGTCTATCTTTACTGTGATCTAAGGCAACTAGAAATTCTAGATTAGAGGCTGCCTTTAGTTGAAGGGACGACACCCGCTGCGCGTGGGTCAATAGCTAAGGCCATACGCAAGGCGCGACCAAAGGCTTTGAAGACAGTCTCAATTTGGTGGTGAGCATTGATGCCACGCAAATTATCGATGTGCAAAGTCACTCCGGCATGGTTCACAAAACCGCGAAAAAACTCAATGCTCAGATCCACATCAAAGTCACCTACACGAGCGCGGGTAAATGGCACATTAAATTCCAAGCCTGGACGACCAGAGAAATCCACCACCACTCGAGACAAAGTTTCATCCAAAGGCACGTAAGAGTGACCATAACGCGTTATGTCTGACTTATCGCCTACGGCCTTTGCAAAGGCCTGACCTAAGGTAATACCCACATCTTCAACAGTGTGATGATCATCAATATAGATATCGCCCTGAGCAATCACTTTGAGGTCGATCATGCCATGTCGGGCAATCTGATCAAGCATATGATCCAAAAAAGGTACGCCGGAGGCCAGCTCAGCCTTACCGGTACCATCCAAATTGATGGAAATCTGAATTTTGGTTTCCGAAGTGTTTCGGGTTACGTCGGCTTGCCGCATGCTTCTTTACGCCGCGAGGCGAAGTGTTGATTGAAGCCTCATAATATCATTCCTAGAAGATATTCAAATATGGATATTGATTTACTTTCTTTGTGTTTTTTGACCCGAGTACCCTCATGAGTCGCTTTTGGAGCCCTGTTGTGCAAGCTTTGACCCCCTACGTTCCAGGGGAGCAACCACAAATGCAGCGCTTGATAAAGCTCAACACCAATGAGAGCCCGTACGGCCCTTCACCTAAAGCGCTTGCAGCAATCAGTAGCCAAACAACAGATGATTTGCGTCTTTATCCAGACCCCGAAGGTGTCTCGCTTAAACAAGCCATCGCCAAACTGCATGGTCTGAACCCCAATCAAGTGTTTTTAGGAAATGGCTCAGATGAAGTCCTAGCACACGTTTTTGCGGGCTTACTAAAACAAAATAAACCGGTTCAATTTCCAGACATCACTTATAGCTTCTATCCGGTTTACTGCAAGCTGTTCGAAATCGATTACAAAACCATCCCTCTAGGATCTAATTTTGAGATCAATATTTTAGATTACGCCGCTCCAAATGGTGGAATCATTTTTCCCAATCCTAATGCTCCAACGGGTAGATCAATACCCCGCACAGAAATTGAGAAGCTCCTAGCAGCAAACAAAGATTCCGTTGTAGTGATCGATGAAGCCTATGTTGACTACGGAACAGAATCTTGCGCTCTTCTATTGCGTGGTAACGCTTGTCCAGAAAATCTATTGGTTGTTCACACACTCTCTAAATCACGTGCATTAGCAGGCCTGCGGGTTGGTTTTGCACTTGGTCACCCTGATCTGATTGAAAGCTTGGAGCGCGTTAAAAATAGTTTTAACTCTTATCCGCTAGGACGCCTTGCACAAGCTGGTGCGATTGCTGCAATTGAAGATCAAGCACATTTAGAAGAAAGTAGTGCCAAGGTCATTAAAACAAGATTGGCACTAGTAGGGCGATTAAGTACCTTAGGCTTTGACACACTACCCTCGACTGCTAATTTTATTTTTACCCGTCATCCAAAGCATGCCGGAGCAAAGCTTTATCAAGCATTGCGTGATCGCGGAATTATTGTTCGTCACTTCAAATCTCCACGGATTGAAGAGTTTTTACGAATAACAATTGGCACGGATGAACAAAGTGGCGAACTTGTCGCCGCTTTAAAAGAAATCCTGGCTTAAGTAAAAAAGTAAGGCTTACTTTTTAAGGCGCATCTCTGCAGCGTGAGCATGCGCTTGCAAACCTTCCCCATGAGCAAGGGTGCTAGCAACAGCTCCTAAAGTCTGTGCACCTGCCTCACTAACTTCAATCATGCTCGAGCGTTTAATGAAGTCATAAACGCCTAGCGGAGAAGAGAAGCGGGCTGTACGTGCAGTTGGCAAAACGTGATTTGGGCCAGCACAATAGTCACCTAAAGACTCACTAGTGTAATTACCCATAAAGATCGCGCCCGCATGCCGAATCTGCTCTGCCCACTGCCGAGGTTCTTTAGCGCAAATCTCCAAATGCTCTGCGGCAATGGCATTAGCAATCTCACAAGCCTGCGCCATATCTTTGACTTGAATTAAAAGCGCTCGGTTTGTTAAGGACGCCTCAATCACTTTTGCCCTGGGCATCTCAGGAAGCAATTGATTAATACTTGCTTGAACCTGGTCAATAAATGCTGGGTCAGGGCACAACAAAATAGATTGTGCCTGCTCATCATGCTCAGCCTGAGAAAATAAATCCATTGCAATCCAATCTGGATTGCTGGAGCCGTCACACAGTACGAGAATTTCAGAAGGGCCTGCAATCATGTCAATGCCTACCGTGCCAAATACACGGCGCTTAGCGGCGGCAACATACGCATTACCCGGACCAACAATTTTATCTACCGAAGGGATGGTCTTTGTTCCGTACGCTAAGGCTGCAACTGCTTGAGCGCCTCCTACGGTGAAAACACGATCAACCCCAGCCAAATACGCAGCCGCTAAAACGAGTGGATTTCGAGCGCCATCCGGGGTTGGCACTACCATGATGACCTCAGCAACGCCGGCCACTTTTGCTGGAATGGCATTCATCAAAACGGATGAGGGATAAGCAGCCTTACCCCCTGGAACATATATACCCACGCGATCTAAAGGAGTTACTTTTTGACCAAGACGCGTTCCATCTGCTTCTTCATATTCCCATGAATGACAACCTGCTTCAATTTTTTGCCTCTCGTGATAAGCGCGTACTCTTTTTGCGGCTATATCAAGAGCGCTCTTTTGCTCAGCAGATAAGGACTGATAAGCGCTTTCCAAATCTTTCTTGTGAATCTCCAACTCAGCAACACTGGTAACATTAAGGCGATCAAATTGCTTGGTAAAAGAGAGAACCGCCTCATCACCTTCTTGCTTAACAGCATTGAGAATTTTGACAACAGCAGCATCAATTGCAGCATCATCCGTCATAGGCAAAGAGAGGCTGGATAGCAGAGTTTCTTCAAACCCTGGATCGGTACTTTTCAGGCGCTGAATGGAAACGGTCGATGACATGTTTGACCGCTTACTTAAGTAATTCAAAAATAGGTTGCAACTGAGTACGCTTGCGTTTGTATGAGGCTTGATTAACAACCAGGCGCGCACTAATGTCAGCGATAGGCTCCACCTCCACTAAACCATTAGCCTTGAGCGTATTACCAGTAGAAACCAGGTCAACGATTGCATCTGCCATCCCAACCAAGGGGGCTAACTCCATTGATCCGTATAACTGAATCGTATCGATGTGCACACCCTTATTGGCAAAATGCTCACGTGCGCAATTGACATACTTAGTAGCCACCTTTAATCGAGATCCTTGCTTCACGGTGGCTGCGTAATCAAAGCCATCGCGCACTGCAACCGACATACGACATTTAGCAATATTGAGGTCAAAAGGCACATATAAACCATCACTACCTTTTTCCATTAATACATCTAAACCAGCCACGCCAAAATCAGCGCCGCCAAATTGAACGTAGGTTGGCACATCTGAAGCGCGCACAATTATCAGGCGGACATCTGGATTGGACGTCTCAATTATCAATTTGCATGACTTCTCGGGATCTTCTTTAGGCGCGATACCCGCCTTAGATAAGATCTCTGCAGTCTCTTCGAAGATGCGCCCTTTAGATAGGGCTAGAGTCAATTTCATGCCCTAATTATCCCTCAGCCTTACTTCACGCGCTCGATGTTGGCGCCCAATAGGGTTAACTTCTGCTCCATGCGGTCGTATCCGCGGTCCAAATGGTAAATACGATCGACCTGAGTTTCGCCTTGAGCTGCAAGGCCTGCGATCACTAAGCTCGCGGAAGCACGCAAATCAGTAGCCATCACAATTGCTCCCGATAGCTTTTCTACACCCTGGGCAATCGCAGTATTTCCTTCGATCGCAATATCAGCGCCCAAACGATTGAGCTCTTGAACGTGCATAAAACGGTTTTCAAAAATAGTCTCAGTAATCGTTGAGCTGCCAGTTGCTACTGCATTGACAGCCATTAGCTGTGCCTGCATATCCGTTGGAAAAGCTGGGTACTCTGAGGTACGAAAACTAACAGCCTTTGGGCGAACTTGCATAGCAGCCTTAATCCAGTCGGGGCCCACTTCTATTTGTAAGCCGGCCTCTTTAAGCTTTACGATCACCGCATCTAAAGTATCTGGTCTGCATTGCTTTACCAGCACATCGCCACCTACAGCAGCAACTGCACATAAAAAAGTTCCCGCCTCGATGCGATCAGGAATAACAGAGTGCTCAGCACCATGGAGCTTTTCCACACCCTCAATGACCAATCGATCGCTACCAATCCCAGAAATCTTGGCGCCCATTTTGACCAATAATTCAGCTAAGTCACCAACCTCTGGCTCGCGCGCCGCATTTTCCAAAATAGTAGTGCCCGATGCCAAGGTTGCTGCCATTAATAAATTTTCGGTACCAGTGACGGTAATCATATCCGTCAGAATCGAGGCACCCTTTAGACGATCTGATTGTGGCTTTGTTTCTGCCTGAATGTAGCCACTCTTAATTTTGATATTGGCACCCATGGCCTTTAGGCCCTTGATGTGCTGGTCTACAGGACGTGCTCCAATGGCACAACCGCCTGGCAAAGACACCTTGGCACTATGCATTCTGGCCAGAAGTGGGCCCAACACCAAAATAGATGCGCGCATCGTTTTGACCATATCGTAAGTTGCTTCCGAACTCTTGATGATGGCTGCGTTTAAAACAATGTGACTACGATCAGATGGATCCGGAAAACTGATGGCTACACCAATCTCTTGTAAAAGCTTGAGCATCGTACGCACATCCTGTAAATCAGGCACATTGCGTAAAGTCACAGTCTGATCGGTTAATAGACAGGCGCACAAAATTGGTAGCGCAGCATTTTTGGCTCCCGCAATGAGGACCTCTCCCTTTAAGGGGGTACCGCCAACCATTCGTAATTTGTCCATAAACCGATTCTATTAAAAACGTGTGTGATGTAGTAGTTAAAAATGACTGTTATGAGGCAGAGTTTTGAGCAAACTCTTCTGGAGTAAAAGCTTTAATGGACAAAGCGTGTACCTCGGCCTTCATACGATCACCCATCGCACCATAAACTAATTGATGACGCTGCACCAAGCGCTTACCTTCAAATGCTGGGCTCACAATAGTGGCAAAAAAATGCTGTCCGTCACCTTCAACTTGAACATAGGTGCAGTCAATACCTTGTTTGATGTAGCCCTCAATCTGCTCCGGTGTTGGTAACATACTTCTCTCCTAATAATGCGAATGCGTAGTAATTAATGACGAAGCTTATAACCCTTCTGAAGCAATCGCAAAGCGATCACTGATACAACAATAAAGAAGCAGAGCACGATAGCCAAGCTACTCCACGGGGAAACATCAGACACCCCAAAAAATCCAAAGCGAAATCCATCAATCATATAAAAGAAAGGATTGAGATGCGAAACTACCTGCCATGCTGAAGGCAATGAATGGATTGAATAGAAAACGCCTGACAACATCGTTGCCGGCATGATGATGAAATTTTGAAACGCTGCTAACTGATCGTATTTATCCGCCCAAATACCAGCAATCAGCCCTAAGCTGCCTAATATGGCGGCGCCTAAAAATGCAAACGCAATAATCCACAAGGGGTACTCAAGTAATGGCATTGCAAACCAGGCCGTAATTAAAAATACGCCCAAGCCCACAACAATCCCACGAAATACCGCAGCTAAAATATAAGCTGTATAAAACTCAATGTGACTTAATGGAGCCAGCAATACAAAAACAAGATTACCAGTAATCTTGGATTGAATCAGTGAAGATGAGGTATTCGCAAAGGCATTTTGCAAGACACTCATCATCACTAACCCAGGAATGAGGAAGGCGGTATAGCTCAATCGGCCATATACCTCTTTGCCTTCAAACACATGGCCAAAAATCATTAGATACAAAATGGCCGTCAGCACTGGGGCGGCGACCGTCTGGAAAGCAACTTTGTAAAAACGCTTGACCTCTTTAAACAAGAGCGTCGGAAATCCACTGCCGTACTCAAGAGTAGGCTTATTTAGTGCATATTTCATAATGCACCTCCAGACATGATGTTGACAAAGACATCTTCCAAATCTGTTTTACCTTCGCCATCTTTCTTGACCGAGCCATAACGGGTTAATAAATTAGCGGTGGTATCTAAAGCCACTATCTTGCCTTGCTTAAGCATAGCAATGCGTTGGCACAAGGCTTCAGCTTCTTCTAAGTAGTGTGTAGTAAGAACAATCGTATGGCCGTCTTGATTGAGTCTGCTGATAAATTGCCAGAGTGATTGACGCAACTCAACGTCAACGCCTGCTGTTGGCTCATCCAAGATGATTACCGGTGGACGATGTACCAAGGCTTGAGCAACTAAGACACGACGTTTCATGCCACCAGATAAAGCCCGCATATTGCTGTCTGCTTTTCCAGTGAGATCAAGGTTAGCCATGATTTCATCAATCCAAGCATCGTTATTACGAATCCCAAAATAACCCGATTGAAAACGCAGGGTTTCACGAACAGTGAAAAAGGGATCAAAAACTAATTCTTGAGGAACAACGCCCAGCATCCGACGAGCGTCTCGAAACGATTTTTGAACATCGGCACCCAAAATTGCTGCGTGACCTTGATCGGCCCTGACTAAGCCGGCCAATATAGAGATGAGAGTGGTTTTACCTGCACCATTTGGACCCAGTAAGCCAAAAAATTCTCCAGGCTCAATTGTTAAAGAAACATCATCAAGAGCTTGAAGAACTCCATAGTGTTTCGAAATATGTTGAATTGAAATCGCTGAGTGCATGCGACTACAAGCCTAACAATGCTGAAATACCATAAACACTGGCCAAGACTTTTAACTTTTCAGGCGCTTGCAGCACTATGAGTGCCTGATCCTGAGTAGATAATTTTTTTTGCCATGTCAAAAGAACAGTCAATACAGTGGAATCAAAGTCTTTTAAAGAAGAACAATCGACCGTTCCTAGACTTACTAAATTCAAGAGACCATCCTTCTGCACTTGTAATGCATTTTCTTGTGTTACTGACTTAGGCAATAAAAATGGCATATGAGTTTAAAAGTTAGTTCGCTGGCTTAGCACTTGCTAACTGTTTATTGCGGTCTTGCAAGAACTTCACTAAGCCTTCAATACCATTTTGACTGATCTGATTGGAAAACTGATTGCGGTACGCTTCAACCAACCATACGCCCATGATATTCATGTCATAAACTTTCCAGCCTTTATCAGTTTTCTCAAGACGATAATCCAATGGCACGGGGTCACCACGGCCTAGAACAACTGTTTTAACAACCACTTCTTTATCATCAGGCGCAGCACGGAAAGCCTTGAACTGTACCGTTTGATCACGCAACTGACTCAGAGCTCCAGAATAGGTACGGATCAGTAAATTTTTAAACTCTGAAGTAAGCTGTGCCTGCTGCTCAGGACTAGCCTTTTTCCAATTAGGTCCCATCGCCATTTCAGTAGTACGACGCATATCGGTATAAGGGACAATTTTCTTTTCTACTAACTCCACAATTTTTGGAATATTGCCCTTTTGAATTTCTGGATCAGCTTTCACGGAGGTCATTACATCGGTCACAACCGATTTAATGAGAGCGTCTGGCGCAGTGGTTTGATCTGATGCTTGCGCAAATAAGGCGCCAGAAACCAACAGCAAACTTGTCGCTAGGAATCTAGAAATCATTTGGTGAATTTTCATTTGCGCTATCTCACTATCTATATTTATTGGGGCTAATTTTAGCCCCTCACACTTTACTCGTATTGGTTTTCGTATGCAGGCATCAGCGGCTCTTCATCTTCCCTGCCCTCATTGATTTGATACTGACGCCTCTGAATATAAGCATCTCGCATAAAGCTGTACTTATCAATAGCGGCACTATCTAATAAATCCCCTGCCTCATAGTAGGTATTACGCGCATTCACTACACGCAATCCTGTGATGCTATTTCGCAGGCCAACATTTTTTACATATTTAAAGAGATAGTCCGACTCCAAGTCAGCAATGGTTCCAAAAGTATCTCGTACATTGCTTGGGCCAAAAAAAGGCAATACAACATATGGACCGGCGGGAACGCCCCAGACACCAAATGTTTGACCCCAATCCTCTTTGTGCTTTTCAAGACCACCCGATGTTGCCAAATCTAAAAGTCCGCCCAGACCCATTGTGGTGTTGACCGCGACACGCATAAGGTCATTAAATGCATAAGCAGGCTTACCTTGTAATAAATTATATAAAGCCGTATAGATATCGTTGTAGTTGCTGAAAAAGTTATAGACACCATCACGTACAAATTCTGGCAATACAAAGCGATAACCAGCTACCACTGGCTTTAGTAAATAGGCATCTAAACCTTCATTGAATTCAAAAACTGAGCGATTAAATGGCTCCCATGGGTCATCTGGGGACGGAGGCACCCCAGCAGGAATAGAGGCACATCCCACAAGCACAGCAGCTAAGCAAAGCAAAAAAAAGCGTTTTAGCTGCAACCATAAAATCATTTTGCCGGGCTCTTTTCTTGGCCGCTATCAGCAGCCTTGTTATACAAGAACTGACTAATTAAGCTTTCTAAAACGATCGCAGATTGTGTTTGGGAGATCTTACCGCCATCAGCCAACATATCATCTGAACCCCCAGCTTCAAGGCCAATATATTGTTCACCAAGCAATCCTGAAGTCAAAATCTTGGCTGAAGAATCCGCTGGGAACTTATAAGCGTCTTCAATAGTCATCACGACTGTAGCCTGATAGGTTTTGTCGTCAAAAGAAATATTGGCAATACGTCCCACCACTACGCCAGCACTTTTAACGGGAGCGCGAGGCTTTAATCCCCCAATATTGTCAAAGCGCGCTGAAATCTTATAAGTTGGGGTAAATGAAACCGCATTCATATTCCCCACTTTCAATGCAAGAAATAGTGCTGCCAGCAGACCAATGGCAACAAAAATTCCTACCCAAATATCAATTGCACTTTTTCTCATAAGAGCTCCAGTTTATTCTTTCTAGTTTGAGAACATCATTGCGGTTAGCAAGAAATCTAATGCTAAAACCGATAAAGAAGAGATCACAACAGTACGCGTGGTTGCTTGTGAAACACCCTCTGGTGTTGGTTTCGCCTCATAACCTTGGTACAGTGCTATGAAAGTCACGGCTACACCAAATACGATACTTTTAATCAGGCCATTCCCAATATCGGAGAAGAGATCAACTCCACCCTGCATTTGAGACCAAAAAGCACCTGAATCAACACCAATCAAAGGCACACCAACAAAATATCCGCCCATCACTCCAACCGCAGTAAAGATTGTTGCCAAAATTGGCATTGAGATAATCCCAGCCCATAGCCTTGGTGCAATCACACGACTTAGCGGATCGACTGCCATCATCTCCATTGCGCTCAGTTGCTCACCAGCCTTCATCAGTCCAATTTCTGCTGTTAAGGATGTGCCCGCCCTACCAGCAAATAGCAAGGCGGTAATGACTGGACCCAACTCACGGGTGAGAGATAAGGCAACCAATAAACCCAATGCTTGTTCTGAGCCATAGCGATTTAATGTGTAGTAACCCTGCAGACCCAATACAAAACCAACGAATAAACCAGACACCGCAATAATGACAAAGGAATGATTACCAACAAATAAGATTTGATCAATAACAAGACCCGGTCTTTTTAATAAAAATACAGAGCGATACATTACTGCCGCAAACATTCTTGCTGCAAGCCCCAGACTACTTAAATTGCGGCGTATAAAAAATCCGAGATCTCCAAACAGATCTAAAAGTTTATGAAGGGCTGTCATCACTTTTTCATCCCAAAATCTTCTTCCAAGCTCTGGCCTGGGTAATGAAATGGGACAGGGCCATCTGGAGCAGCATCTAAAAACTGTCTTACAAAGGGATCTGTAGAGCGACTAAGCTCTTCTGGGGTTCCTTGTGCACCAATCTTTCCATTGGCGATAAAGTACACATAATCCGCAATTTCAAAAGTCTCTTCAACATCATGAGTGACCAACAAACTCGTCGCCCCCAGGGCGTTATTCAAATCCCGAATCAGGCGCGCAGTAATACCCAGTGAAATTGGGTCTAAGCCAGCAAATGGCTCGTCATACATGATGAGCGGAGGGTCTAGAGCGATTGCTCTTGCTAACGCAACCCGTCTTGCCATGCCACCAGAAATTTGTGAGGGCATTAAGTCCCGAGCTCCGCGCAATCCTACGGCATTGAGTTTCATCAACACCAACGAGCGCAATAATTCTTCGCTTAGTTTTGTATGTTCACGAAGAGGGAATGCCACATTTTCAAAAACACTCAGATCTGTAAACAAAGCACCGAATTGAAAGAGCATTCCCATGCGACGACGAGCCGCCATCAATTGCTCACCATTCATCTTGCCAATGTCTTGACCTTCAAATAAAACTTGGCCAGATTGAGCTGAAAATTGACCGCCGATTAAACGCAGAATAGTAGTCTTGCCACATCCAGACCCGCCCATCACCGCAACCACTTGGCCACGGCGAAACTCCATATTGAGACCTGACAAAATTTGACGCTCGCCAGGCGCATAGGAAAAGTTGACGTCCTCAATAGAAACGACAACCTCTCCTAGAGATTTATTGACAACGAATACGTTTGGGTCAGAACTTTTCATATCCCCGATATTATCGGGGTAAAACAGATGACCCCATTAAATACTGGTCTACTACCTGAGCACACTGACGACCTTCGCGAATTGCCCAAACCACCAGAGATTGCCCACGTCGCATATCACCAGCAGCAAATACCTTTGGAACGTTAGTTTGATAGGCATTTTGACCATCTACAGTGGCTTTTGCATTGCCGCGAGCGTCTTTTTCAACACCAAAGACATTTAATACCTGCTGAACAGGGGATACAAAGCCCATCGCCAAAAGCACTAAATCTGCCTTAATCTCAAATTCGGAGTTTGGAACTTCTGACATCTTTCCGTCTTTCCACTCCAAGCGTACGCCAATCAGCTTCTCAACTTTGCCATTTTTACCTTCAAAACGCTTAGTACCAACAGACCAGTCGCGATCACAACCTTCTTCATGAGAAGAAGAGGTGCGCAACTTCGTTGGCCAATAAGGCCATACCAAGGGCTTGTTTTCCACTTCTGGCGGCTGAGGGAGTAATTCAAACTGAGTAATTTTTGTAGCGCCATGACGGTTCGATATGCCGACGCAATCAGAACCAGTATCGCCACCACCGATCACAACAACATGTTTATCAGTTGCGCGAATTTCATTTTTAGAGTCGCCAGCGTTTTCTTTATTCTGCGGAATTAAAAATTCCAACGCAAAATGCACGCCCGAAAGTTCACGGCCCGGGACTGGAAGATCGCGTGGCTGCTCTGCACCACCAGTAATCACTACCGCATCAAAATCTTTCATCAACTGTTCTGGGGAAACAGTCTTAGTAGAGTAGTTTTTTACTTCAACACCAATAGCTTCTTTACCTACAAATACACCCGTTTCAAATTTCACGCCTTCAGCTTGCATTTGCTCAACTCGCCGATCAATCAGCCACTTCTCCATCTTGAAGTCAGGAATGCCATAGCGAAGTAAACCGCCAACTCGATCATTCTTTTCAAATACAGTCACGTCATGACCAACGCGTGCAAGCTGTTGAGCTGCCGCCATACCCGCAGGGCCACCACCAACGATGGCTACCTTTTTACCAGTCTTGGTTTTCGATGGTTGTGGCTTAACCCAACCATTTTCCCAACCCTTATCAATAATGGCATGCTCAATGGATTTAATGCCAACCGGTGCACGATTAATACCTAGAGTGCATGCTGCCTCACATGGAGCGGGGCAAATACGTCCTGTGAACTCAGGGAAGTTGTTGGTTGACTGCAAAACATCTAATGCATTCTTCCAGTCGTTATGAAACACCAAATCATTAAAGTCAGGAATGATGTTGTTGACAGGACAGCCGTTATTGCAAAATGGAATACCACAATCCATGCAGCGCGCACCTTGAATTTTGGCCTCTTCATCAGTTAATGCCGCAACAAACTCTTTATAGTGGTGGAGACGTTTAGTAGGCGCTTCGTATGTTTCATCGACGCGCTCAAACTCCATAAATCCAGTTACCTTACCCATATCTAATCCTTAGTATCTTTTCTTAATGTCTCTATTAATTAAGCAGCAACCGTTTTCTTTTGTGATTTTTCCCACAACTCACCAAGCGCACGCTTGTACTCAGTGGGAAGAACTTTCACAAAACGACCACGAGCATTTTCCCAGTCAGCCAAAATTGCCTTAGCGCGCTCTGAGCCGGTGTAACGGAAATGACGCTCAATCAAACCTTTCAAGATTTGCTCATCTGTTAAGCGCTCGCCGCCATCCTTAACGTCAATAGGAGCATGCCATTCGGCTTTAGGCATCTTGGAGCTCTGCTCTGCAGAGGGCAATACTTTTTCTAAGGTCGCCATACTGGTATTACAACGCTTATCGAACAAGCCATCTTCATCGTAAACATAAGCAATACCGCCACTCATACCAGCAGCAAAATTACGGCCAGTTGTACCAAGCACAACTACTGTTCCGCCAGTCATATACTCACAACCGTGATCTCCAGTGCCTTCAACAACAGTAGTGGCTCCAGAGTTACGAACTGCGAATCGCTCACCAGCAACACCATTAAAGAATGCTTCGCCGGCAATTGCACCGTAGAGAACAGTATTACCAACGATGATGTTCTTTGCAGTATCACCATGGAACTCATGTGGAGCACGTACGATAACGCGCCCACCAGATAAACCTTTACCAACGTAGTCGTTACCATCCCCTACTAAATCTAGGGTAATGCCACGTGCCAAGAAGGCTGCAAAGCTTTGACCTGCTGTGCCATTTAATTGAATATGAATTGTGTCATCGGGAAGACCTGCGTGACCATAACGCTGAGCCACTTCACCAGAAAGCATGGCACCAACAGTGCGATTCACGTTCTTTACAGGAACAATAAATGAAACTTTTTCGCCACGCTCTAAAGCTGGCTCGCTCTTCTCGATCAAGATATTGTCAAGCGCGCTTGCCAAACCATGATCTTGCGTGAGCACTTGGTAGCGCGGAACATCGCTAGCTACCTGAGGCTCAGCAAAAATCTTGCTGAAATCTAATCCATGTACTTTCCAGTTTTCAATACCTTTGCGAGTATCGAGAAGATCAACACGACCAATCAAGTCGTCAAACTTGCGAATACCTAACTGAGCCATGATTTCACGAGCTTCTTCAGCAATAAAGAAGAAGAAGTTCACAACATGCTCTGGCTTGCCAGAGAATTTCTTGCGCAACTCTGGATCTTGTGTCGCCACACCAACTGGGCAGGTATTCAAATGACATTTACGCATCATGATGCAACCCTCAACAACCAATGGAGCAGTTGCAAAGCCAAACTCATCCGCACCTAACAAAGCACCGATCACTACGTCACGACCAGTTTTCATTTGGCCATCAGCTTGAACACGAATACGGCTACGTAAACCATTGAGCACTAAAGTTTGCTGAGTTTCGGCTAAACCCAACTCCCAAGGAGAGCCAGCGTGCTTAATGGAGGATAGTGGAGATGCGCCTGTGCCACCGTCATGGCCAGCAATCACCACGTGATCTGCTTTCGCTTTAGCAACACCAGCCGCAACAGTACCAACGCCAACCTCTGATACCAGCTTCACTGAAACATCGGCTTTTGGATTGACGTTCTTCAAGTCGTGAATTAGCTGAGCAATGTCTTCAATAGAGTAAATGTCATGGTGTGGGGGTGGGGAAATTAACCCTACGCCTGGCACAGAGAAGCGCAACTTACCGATGTAATCAGAAACTTTTCCACCAGGTAACTGACCTCCTTCACCAGGCTTAGCACCCTGCGCCATCTTAATTTGCAATTGATCTGCGGAGCGCAAGTATTCAGTCGTTACACCGAAACGACCAGAGGCCACCTGCTTAATCTTGGAACGCAATGAATCGCCATCTTGTAATGGAATATTGGCTTCAACTACATCGCTACCCAAAATGCTGGAAAGGGTTTCGCCTTTCTTAATTGGAATACCCTTGAGCTCATTTACATAACGATTGGGATCTTCTCCACCCTCACCGGTATTGGACTTGCCACCAATACGGTTCATTGCAATCGCTAAAGTTGCATGCGCTTCTGTGGAGATAGAGCCCAAAGACATCGCGCCGGTTGCAAAACGTTTCACAATTTCTTTTGCTGGCTCAACTTCATCTAATGGAATGGCTTTGCTTGGGTCGATCTTGAACTCAAACAAGCCGCGCAAAGTCATCTGACGCTTAGTCTGATCATTGATGATGTTGGCGTATTCTTTATAAGTTTGGTAGCCCTTTTCCGTTCCGATACGAGTAGAGTGTTGCAACTTCGCAATCGTGTCAGGAGTCCACATATGGTTTTCACCGCGAATACGGAAAGCATATTCCCCTCCAGCATCAAGCATATTAGTGAGGACAGGATCATTACCGAATGCAGCACTATGCATACGCAAGGCTTCTTCTGCTACTTCAAATACGCCAATACCACCGACGTTCGATGGTGTGCCCTTGAAGTACTGATCAATAATGTCGCGATTTAAGCCAATGGCTTCAAAAATCTGTGAGCCTGTGTAGGACATGTAAGTAGAGATACCCATCTTAGACATCACTTTTTGCAAGCCCTTGCCGACTGCCTTCACAAAATTCTTGACTGCTTTTTCGCCAGATAAATCTCCTGACAAGCCTTTAGCCATTTCGGTCAATGTTTCCATTGCAAGGTATGGATGAACAGCCTCTGCACCATAACCAGCCAACAAAGCAAAGTGATGTGTTTCGCGAGCGCTACCCGTTTCAACAACTAGGCCAACGCTTGTACGCAAACCTTTTTCAACTAAGTGTTGATGGATTGCTGAAGTTGCCAATAATGCTGGAATAGAAACATGCTTCTCATCAACTTGACGATCACTGACGATCAAGATGTTGTATCCAGAACGCACAGCATCAGCCGCTTGTGCACAAAGAGATGCTAAGCGCGCTTCAATACCTGCCTTACCCCATGCAACTGGGTAGCAAATATCTAATTCATAAGAGCGGAACTTACCATTGGTGTAGTGCTCAATATGACGAATCTTGGCAATATCATCAAAATCCAGAATCGGTTGACTGACCTCCAAACGCATTGGTGGATTAATGTTGTTGGTGTCGAGTAAATTAGGCTTTGGCCCAATGAAAGAAACTAATGACATCACCATGTTCTCGCGAATCGGATCGATTGGAGGATTGGTAACCTGTGCGAACAGCTGTTTAAAGTAGTTATATAAAGGCTTGTTCTTATTAGACAAAACAGCTAACGGGCTATCGTTGCCCATTGAACCGATAGCCTCTTCACCGTTCATGGCCATTGGAGCCATCAGATACTTAATATCCTCTTGGGTGTAACCAAAAGCTTGTTGACGATCAAGCAACTTCGCAGCTGGGCGAATATTGTTTTTCTCATCAATCAGGTCAGCTTTGCTTGCATCAACCTCATCAAGCTTCACGCGTACGGCATCAATCCAGCTCTTATAAGGCTTGGCTTTTGATACGGCGTTCTTGAGCTCAACGTCATCAATGATGCGACCTTGCTCCATATCGATCATAAACATCTTGCCTGGCTGTAAGCGCCACTTCTGAACGATCTTGCTCTCAGGGATTGGTAATACTCCAGCCTCTGATGCCATGATCACTAAATCATCATCCGTTACGTAATAGCGTGCTGGTCGCAGACCATTGCGGTCGAGTGTTGCGCCAATTTGACGACCGTCAGTAAATGCCATTGCAGCAGGGCCATCCCATGGCTCCATCATGGCAGCATGGTATTCATAGAATGCGCGGCGATTGTCATCCATCAATGTGTGTTGTTCCCATGCCTCGGGAATCATCATCATCATGGCTTGTGCCAATGGATATCCAGACATCACTAACAACTCTAAACAGTTATCAAAGCATGCAGTGTCTGATTGACCTGGATAAATCAATGGCCACAATTTTTGCAAATCATCACCAAGTACTGGCGAGCTAATTGCGCCTTCACGTGCATTAACCCAGTTAACGTTACCCTTTACAGTATTGATCTCGCCGTTATGCGCAATCATGCGATATGGGTGAGCTAATTCCCAGGCTGGGAAAGTATTCGTAGAAAAGCGTTGATGCACTAATGCTAACGCAGATACTGTGCGCTTATCTTGCAAATCCTGGTAATAAGCGCCTACCTGATTTGCCAACAGCAAACCCTTATAAACAATGGTTCTCGCGGACATTGAAGCAACAAAATATTCTTTGCCATGCTTCAAATGCAAATCCTGAATTGCATGACTTGCTGTTTTACGAATCACATACAACTTGCGCTCAAGTGCATCGGTTGTCATGATGTCGCGGCCACGTCCAATAAAAATTTGACGAATAAATGGCTCTGTCATTTGCACTGTTGGAGACATTGGTAGTTTTACATCTACCGGCACATCTCTCCAACCTAAAACTACTTGACCCTCTAAACGAACAGTGCGCTCTAGCTCCTGCTCGCATGCCAAACGAGATGCATGCTCCTTCGGCAAGAAAATCATGCCCACCCCATATTCACCGAAAGGCGGCAATGTGATGCCTTGCTTTGCCATTTCTTCGCGATACAAAGTATCTGGAATCTGAATCAAAATGCCGGCACCGTCACCCATGAGTGGATCAGCACCAACTGCCCCCCGGTGATCTAAGTTCTCAAGAATCTTTAGTCCCTGAGAAACGATCTCGTGGGATTTTTTACCCTTGATATGCGCAACGAATCCTACGCCACAAGCGTCATGCTCATTTTGTGGGTCATAAAGACCCTGAGCGATTGGGCGAAGATCAGAATGGATTTGTGTAGTCATAGTTTTTCTGAGTGGCGACAAAGGCCTAATAACATTTGGAGGATCCAATATAGGTGAATACCCATAACGATGCAATAGAAATAAAATGTGTCTGTCCCATTTTTTTTTAAGATCGCACCAAAATGAATTACTATAATGGAGACAGACTCGTTACTTAATAAATCACTTTTACGATTAAAAAAATTAAGCTATTGAATTTAAAGAATTTATTTTCTTTGGGCGCCCACGGCGCCTTATTGCTACCAAATCTGGAGCGTCTTTAAATAGCTTTTTTGCGTAAATATCACTAACCCAAGGCTTTGACCGTAACAATGATTCAGTGATTTGACGATCTTCCCAGTGCGGAGCGCCCTCTTTTACAAAGTTAGTCCAATTTATCTGCCTCTCAAAAGGCGTGTTGCCAAGCTTCCAAAAATGCTGATGATCTACGAGCCAGGGTTCAGAATTGCCTCCAATATGCGTTGCAAAGCTGGTCCAGCTAGAATCTTGAGGGCTTGACTCGTATCCCGCCCTGACGGGATTGAGCTCAATATAACGCTGACAACGTAAAAAATAATCTGGGTCAATCAAAGATGATCGGTATCTTCCCTCCCAAATCGTCCCAGAGCGATGATGCTGTTGATTGAAGTATTGGGCATAGCGCCGCCCTAAAGATTGCATAGTTTTAGCCAGTGAATCTGCATTTTGGGGTGTGAACAATAAATGCACATGATTCGGCATTAAAGCAAAAACATGTACTGCACAGGCAAACTGCCCTGCTGCCTCGCGTAGCCACTGCAAGTACCTAATGCGGTCTTGGTCGCTAAAAAAAGTGTTTCGCGATTATTTCCGCGAACCATCACATGCATTGCTTGGCCAGGTATTACAGTGCGTGCTTGCCGAGCCATTTTGAAAACGAACTACTGTAGTTCGCGAGCGCCGCCATTGCGCGAAAACTCAGGAATAAACCAATCTCCATCGAACTGAGTAACTCCCTCTGGCACCTCACGCGCTATTTGCGGAGAGTCCTTCAATGCAGTTTGCATGTATGAGATCCACATTGGAAGAGCAAGACCTCCTCCGGTCTCGCGGTCTCCCAAGCTAGCCGGCTTATCAAAACCAATCCAGGCAATAGCCACTACTTTCGGGTTATAGCCAGCAAACCAAGCATCATGCGACTCATTGGTGGTGCCAGTCTTACCTGCAATATCAGTACGACCAAGTTTGGCCCTAGCAGACGCAGCAGTACCTGTTTTAGTGACCTCTTGCAACATGCTATCCATGACAAAAGCAGTACGTGCATCTAATACACGTGGCGCGTCTTCACCTACGCGCATTGGCTTTGCCTCAAACAACACCGTGCCTTTGGAATCAACCATTTTGTCGATCAAGAAGGGATCAACTCGATATCCGCCATTAGCAAAGACGCTGTATGCCGATGCCATTTGTAAAGGTGTAACTGATCCCGCACCCAAGGCCATTGTTAAATAAGGCGGGTGTTTTTCAGGCTCAAAACCAAAACGCTGAATATATTCTTGTGCATAAGATGGGCCAATCGCACGAATAATACGAACAGAGACTAAATTCTTTGACTTAGCCAACGCATTACGCAATCGCATCATGCCGTCGTATTTGCCGTCATAGTTTTTGGGCTCCCACGCTTGGCTACCAGTTTCCATACTGCCAATTGATAAAGGAGCATCATTAACCATCGTACTTGGAGTAAAGCCTTTTTCAATCGCAGCTGCATAAATAAAAGGTTTAAAAGATGAGCCCGGCTGACGCAAAGCTTGTGTTACGTGATTAAACTGATTGCGACGGAAATCAAAGCCCCCCACCAAGGAAAGGATCGCTCCGGTTTCAGCATTCATGGATACAAAAGCTGCTTCCACTTGTGGCAACTGCGCAAGCTTCCAAACTCCACCTTCAGAAAGTAACCTCACTACCGCTCCTGGACGCAATCGCTTCTTTGGCTGGGTACTATCGGTTAGAGATGCAGCAGCTAACTTCATACCATCGCCCTTGATATTGATCGTATCGCCAGTAGCAATCATGACCTGCATTTCTTTAGGCCTTACATCAAGCACTACGCCAGACTGCAAATCATCCAATTGAGGGTAAGCAAGTAATGCTTCATCAATAGCGCGCTGTCGTTTTACTGGATCATCAGGAAGATCAATAAAGCCCTCAGGTCCACGATAGGCATGGCGTAAATCGTATTTGAAAATTCCTCTACGCACCGCTTTGTATGCAGCATCCTGATCAGCCTTCAAGATGGTTGTATAAACATCAATCCCTTGGGAATAAATGGCTTCTCCGTATTGCGCAAATAACAGCTGACGAACCATTTCTGCTGGGAAATCAGCGCGCACAGCGAACTCATTTCCTAGGCCGCGGATGTGCAACTCCTCAGCCATGGCCTTTTGATACTCATCAGTATTGATATAGCCAAGGTCACGCATACGCTGCAGGATATATTCTTGGCGAATCTTGGCGCGCCGGAAGTTTGTCACTGGGTTGTAGGCTGAGGGGGCTTTGGGTAAGCCGGCCAGCATTGCCGCCTGTGCAACGGAAATATCTTTTAAGTCAATGCCAAAATAAATCTGGGCTGCACTAGAGAAACCAAACGCACGCTGACCCAAAAAGATTTGATTCATATAAATTTCCAGAATCTTGTCTTTAGTGAGCTGAGATTCAATTTCCCATGCTAGTAAAACTTCATAAATCTTTCTGCTAAAAGTTTTCTCATTACTTAAGAAAAAATTTCGGGCAACCTGCATCGTAATGGTTGAGGCACCCTGAGACAGGTGCCCACGCAAATTAGTGACAGCGGCCCTTAATATGCCAATATAGTCCACGCCTCCGTGAGAATAGAAACGATCATCCTCAATAGCTAGTACTGCATTTCGCATGCTCTTTGGGATTTCATCCAGAGGGGTCACCTTACGCCGTTCTTCACCGAACTCACCGATCAATACCTTATCGGCGGTATAAATTCGTAATGGTGTTTTGGGGTTGTATTCCGTCAAAGCGGAAATTTTAGGCAAATTCGGCTTAGCAATTAGAAATGCATAACCTAACAATACCGTGACGACCAATGCAGCAGCAACCCCAATGATGAGCAAAGCTTTCACTAAGGGGCTGCCCGAAGACTTGCGAAACGCGCCTGATTCCACTCGAGGTTGACGCGAACGTCTATCGGGCTGACTTGTTGGACGCCGATTAAACGTCGGCTTGTCTTTTAGAGGTGGAGCCATAAGTCCAAATTATAGGATGCCTAAGCAATTTCACTAAAAGCTCCGAAACTCTGACAAATAATCCCATTAGAGGGCATTTTCATACGGCCAATTCAAGCCAACCCGATAGTTTTCCGACCTCGCTTTTTTCACAATGTGGTCATGCCTTCTCGCCATATTTCACCTCAATCTTTCGAAGATATTTTGAGCGAATTGGGAGATGATCCCGCCATTGCAGATCCCCACGGCATTCGCAAACCCAACAGCCCAAAGGTTAACTCTCCAAGTGGATTCAATCACCCTCAGATCCAAGCCAAAACGGAGCTCTCTACACTACCTCCTGAATGGAAAAAATATGCGCTTTGGGTTGCTCTTGGGATTGCTGGAGTTGTTGCAACTATTGCCTTTTTTCATCACTATGACAGACTCCATGCCAGCCAAATTTCAGACTTTCAGGCTTCTGAAAAGCAAGTTACTGAGCTAAAACAAGAACTTCAGCATTTGCGTGATGACATGCTGGGTCTTGAAGAACATATATATCAAACAATCGATGAATTAGAAGTAAGTATTCACTCAATAATTAAAAAGGGAGCAAATGCTCCTACAAAACCCAAAAACCAAACCATCGCTCATGAGCTTGAACTCACCCGCTGGCGATACTTGGGAGCGAGTCGTTTGGGGACATTGGAGCGGGCCTTTTTACACAATGGGAAAACCGCCTTAATGTTTGAAATAGGTTCAGTGGTTATAGGTGATTGGAGGCTTGCAAGCATCAATAAAGGCTCGGTAGTCCTGACACACGCAATTGGTAAATCCATCACCCTAAAACCCTCCCAAAGCGAATGATCTCCTCAGCCAAAAATCTGTCCAAATGGATTCTATTGCTGGGCTTGTTCTTAGCGAATGCAAGCAATGGATCTCCAGCAAAACTCAGCTCATTTGAAACACCAATTAGCCTGCAATTTACTAATATTGAGTTGACAGAGCTTTTGCAAATATTGGCCTCACTTGGTGAAACGAATTTCTTGTTAAGCGACTCCATCAAAGGCAAGATTTCAGTAAGCCTCCAAAATACCCCTTGGCAAACTGCACTACATTCAATATTGGCAAGTAGAGGATTAAGACTTCTCAGAAATGGCGATATCTACTGGATAGGCCCCCATGCGGAAATTGCTGCATTTCAAAAATATCGTCGGGAGGATGCAGCACTTCCATTCGGAGGTGACCACATTAATAGCCCCCAGCAAGTTCTGATTGAAGCCCGTATTGTTGAAGCTGATGAGCGCTTCGCCCGTGAGCTTGGCGTAAAACTGGGATACCAAGCTAATTCAATTCATGGGGTACCAGAGAATAAGGTGGCTTCAAACCTTGATTTGGGAGGCGCAGGCTTGAACGGATTTAATCCTGCCACACTTGCAGCAACGCTCATCTCCAGGAACGCTAGTCGCCAATTACAAATCGAACTGTCTGCCATGGAATCGGAGGGGGCAAGGCAATATTCTCTCTAATCCTCGAATCATGACGGGCGATCAGGTCAAGGCAACTATAGAACAAGGAACCGAGCTTCCCTACCAAACCACCTCGCAAAGTGGCAGCAAACTTCAGTTTAGAAAGGCCAACTTACGTCTAGAGGTCCTACCTAAGATACATCCTGACGGCAAAGTTTCACTACTGATAGGCATTAATAAAGACACCATTGGAATGAAAACTGAGCAAGGCTATGCAATTGATACCAAGAGCCTCAGTTCCGAGGTCACCGTTGAAAATGGTGGGACTGCAATTATTGGCGGAATTTTCCAGACAACTGAAAGAGAAGATGATGTGAAAGTTCCCTTCTTAGGCGATATCCCTCTCATAGGTAATTTATTCCGCCATAAATCCAAATTAAAAGATAAAACGGAGCTCTTAGTCTTCTTAACCCCCACTGTTCTTGATAAACCCTAATAAAATCTAGGGGTGAACACCGCAACAAACAATATCTTTCTGATCGGACTCATGGGTGCCGGGAAGTCGACCGTCGGTAAAGTGTTGGCAAAAAAATTAGGGCGCCGCTTTTTAGACGCTGATCATGTTATTGAAGAGCGTTGCGGCGTAAAAATTCCTGTCATCTTTGAGATGGAGGGTGAGGAGGGATTTCGTAAACGTGAAGCACAGGCCCTACGAGAAGTCACTGACGAAGAAAACATTGTGCTAGCTACCGGTGGCGGCGCAGTTTTGTTACCAGAAAATCGTCAAGTACTAAGTGAGCGCGGCACCGTCATTTATCTTCACGCTAATCCAATTGAATTGTGGCACCGAACTAAAGGAGGCGAAGGAAGGCCCCTACTTCGCAATGGTGATGCCAAAAAAATCCTCGAGAACTTATATGCAATTCGTGACCCTCTTTACCGGGAAATTGCCGACCATGTCATTGAAACTGGTAAGCCTAGCGTCAACCAATTGGTCAATACCTTAATCATGCAGCTTGAACTCTCCGCTTAAATAGATTGGTACTTTAATGAAAACACTTGAAGTTGATCTTGGGAATCGCAGTTACCCTATTTATATTGGGACAGACCTTATTGATCAATCAGCCCTCTTTGGTGCTTGCGAAAAATCGACCTCGATTTATATCGTTACCAACACCACAGTAGCCCCTCTATACGCACAGCGTCTTTGCAAAACACTAGAGACCTTTGGCAAGCCTGTCAGAACGATTGTGTTACCTGATGGCGAATCATACAAAGATTGGAAAAATCTCCAGCTCATATTTGATGACCTCTTAAAATTTGGCGCCGATCGTCAAACCATGCTGGTTGCCCTGGGCGGCGGCGTTATTGGTGATATGACCGGTTTTGCTGCGGCAAGCTTTATGCGCGGCGTTCGCTTTATTCAAGTACCGACCACTCTGCTTTCTCAAGTCGATTCATCTGTTGGGGGTAAAACTGGTATCAATCATCCGCTCGGAAAAAATATGATTGGCGCCTTTCATCAACCTGTTGCAGTCATTGCGGATTTAAATACTTTAAAAACCTTGCCACCACGTGAACTTTCTGCCGGCCTTGCAGAGGTAGTAAAGCATGGGGCAATTGCTGATGTGCAATTTCTAGACTGGATCGAAGCTAATGCGAAATCGTTATTAACTTGTGACACTGATGCCATGGAGCATGCAGTACTACGTTCTTGCGAAATCAAATCAGCGGTTGTTTCTGCTGATGAGAGAGAGGGTGGTATTCGTGCGACACTCAATTTTGGTCACACCTTTGGTCATACTATTGAAGCGGGGATGGGCTACGGAGAATGGCTCCATGGTGAAGCGGTTGGCTGCGGCATGGTGTTGGGCGCAGACTTATCTTGCAGACTCAACTACATTAGCCAAGCAGAAGTACAGCGCCTGACCAATATTATTCAGTCTATGAACTTGCCGATCACGCCACCAAAATTTGGTTCCCAGCGTTATATGGAACTCATGCAAGTGGATAAAAAAACTGAAGGTGGTCAGATACGCTATGTCGTTTTAGAAAATATCGGCAAAGCCAAAATTCAGAGTGTGGCTGATGAGCAGGTGATTGAAACGCTGGTAGCTACTGGCGCAGCCTAATTAGAGAAGACTTAGTTCTTACTCAGCTCTTAATGAGGTCGATTTTGACTGATTGGCCAGCTTGAGCGCTAGCAAACTGAGATAGATCGCTAAACAGCTCATTTCCAGTCTTAGTATCAAGCCATAAGGGTTGCGCCTGCGTACCGGCCCAACGATAGTGATAACCGCCAGATTTAGCAGCAACCCAAAGCTCATGCAAAGGAGGTTGGGTATTCACCACAATCACGCTTTTATCCCTAAAGCGAATATTGATCACATTACCGCCTTGGCGCTCAACATCCAAATCGAGATCTAAAGCATCGTCTGCGGCCTCTAGAGCCACTTCGATTGAATGCAAGACCTGGGCTCCCAGTAGATAAAACTGCTTGTCATCAATCGTTTCTACACCTGAATTATTTGGGTTCATACCAGTGTCCTGCATGCTATATTCAATCATTCATTTTAGAGACATTCATGATAGCGATATGATAGCGATTCTTCATCGAGCCCTTAGTATTGGCCTCCTAATATCCCTTATTGGATGTGGGGTTAGAGGGCCTTTATATATGCCAAATGTGCCACCTGCCCCTACAGCACCTACTGAGCCAGAGCCCAAAGGCAAACTCTATCCACCACAGACACCTGCGGCAAGCAACCCAACTTCTAATCAGTAATGACAAGCACAGCACTTCCACTCCCCCAGCTTTCCGGATTTAGTGAACGTAATGGCACTTGGTTCGTCGAAGATATTACTTTGGCAGATTTAGCAAAAGAGTTTGGCACGCCACTTTATGTATATAGCAAAAAAGCCCTCACACTGGCATATCAGGCCTATGACAAAGCCTGTGTAGATAACAAAGGCAATCGACGTGCGCGGGTTCATTACGCTATGAAAGCCAACAGCAATCTAGCTGTGATTGATTGCTTTAAGCAATTGGGCGCCGGATTTGATTTAGTCAGCGGCGGTGAATTAGCGCGCGCCCTTGCCATTGGTGCAGATCCGAAAAGTCTGGTCTTTGCGGGTGTCGGCAAGTCTGCCAGTGAAATCGCAGCAGCTCTTAAAGCCGGCGTAAAATGCATCAATGTGGAATCGATAGCAGAGCTCCACAAAATTAATCGCGTCGCCGCTGAGCTGCAAGTTCGTGCTCCAATTTCTTTGCGCGTGAATTCCGATGTGGATGCTCAAACTCATCCTTATATCTCTACCGGCTTAAAAGGAAACAAATTTGGTATTGCTTACCATGAGATATTAAAAACCTATCGTGAAGCATCACAACTTTCACAAATTGATGTTGTTGGCATTGACTGCCACATTGGCTCGCAAATTACCACTACTGCACCTTACTTAGACGCGCTCGATAAGGTTTTAGATTTGGTTGCGCAACTGAAAAAAGAAGGCATTGTGATTCACCATTTAGATCTTGGTGGCGGCCTAGGAATTTCTTATAGCGACGAAACCCCACCCGACATTACAGAGTTCACCAATACACTCTTAAATCGTGTGGCTGAACGTGGCTTTGGCCATCTAGATATTGTGCTCGAGCCAGGAAGATCCTTGGTGGGCAACGCTGGTGTCTTATTAACCACTGTGGAGTACCTCAAACCTGGTGCAGAAAAAAACTTTTGTATTGTTGATGCCGCCATGACCGAATTAATGCGCCCCGCACTGTATGAAGCCCATCACGGCATTGTCCCAGTAGAAAACAAAGACGCCAAAGGCTTGACCTATGACGTAGTTGGCCCTGTTTGCGAATCTGGTGATTGGCTCGGCAGAGATCGTCAACTCAAGGTTGAAGAGGGAGATGTGCTTGCCATTCTGTCTGCTGGTGCCTATGGTTTTGTGATGGCATCCAACTACAACACTCGCCCTAAGCCAGCAGAAATTATGGTTGAGGGCAAAAATGCTTATGTCATTCGCGCGCGAGAAAACACTTCAGACTTATTTGCAAGCGAAACGGTTTTGCCTAAATAATTCTGTAGATAAGCTCACATATTTTGTAGTGCAGCACAAATAAAAACCCCGCTTATGTAGCGGGGTTTTTATTGAATCACTGAGTTGTTTTTAATGTAAGCCAGCCATGTAGTCAGCAACTGCTTTCATCTCTGAATCAGACATCTTGCTAGCTATGGTAGTCATCATTGGACCATTCTTACGAGTACCGTTACTGAAAGCAACTAACTGCGCATAGGAGTAATCAGCCCACTGACCTCCTAAACGAGGGTACTGTGCAGGAATACCGGCACCGTTTGGACTATGACATGCAGCACAAGCTGGAACGCCTTTAGAGGCAATGCCGCCACGATAAATACTTTGTCCTAATTCAATGGTGTCTTTGTTTTGAGCAACACCTTGAGATACTGCTTGCTTAGACAAAAAGGCAGCGATATTAATCATGTCCTGCTCTGTCAAAGTTGCAGCCATACCCATCATGACTGCATTTGCGCGAGTACCTTCTTTAAAGTTTTTTAATTGCTTTGCAGTGTAAGCAGCATGCTGAGCAGAGAGTTTTGGCCATGTTCCTACTGCACTTTGACCCTTAGGTCCATGACAAATAATACAGGCGGTCACTCCGCGCGTTGCATCACCAGCAGAGTACAGGGTCTCGCCAGCAGCTGCATCAGCCTTTGGCTTGCCTGGAACTTCGACTTTGGCTTGTGCGGTTGGGGCAGCAGGCGCAGCCTCATTTGCACCAACAAAACCCGAAACGCCGATCAGAGCGAAAATGGATAGAGTTGCAAAACCAGCGCGCAAGCTAGTGAATTTGGAGATTTGGGAGGTTTGACGCATTATGTTTACCTTGGCAAAAATTCCTAAAAGTGTTTGGGCCCTGCATTTACAACCTTCTTACCCAACACCATGAGATATTTCATGATTTTGCGTAATTTTACAATAGCTTCTAGACATGTCTAAACTCTTTCAAGCCCGATTCGCCACCACAGTCAATGACACCCATTGCCTGCCTGCCTCACCCCTGCGTGAGGTGGCCTTTGCTGGACGGTCAAATGCGGGCAAATCTAGCGCTATAAATGTCCTTTGTAACCAAAAAAGGCTCGCTTTTGCCAGTAAAATGCCCGGCAGGACCCAACATATCAATTATTTCGGTCTTTTTGCCAAAGATGACCTTTTAGCCAATTTGGTTGACTTACCAGGTTATGGCTACGCTGCCGTCAACCATGAAACCAAATACCATTGGAACAGCCTTCTAAGCGATTATCTCCAGGAGCGTGAGCAGCTTGTTGGAATGGTTCTGATTGTGGATGCTAGACGGGGCATTACCGATCTGGATGAGCAAATGATTGAATGGTTTGTCCCAACCGGCAAGCCGATCCATGTTTTGCTTAGCAAATGCGATAAGCTGAACAAAAGTGAATGCAAACACGCTCTTGAAGCTGTCAAAAAGCAGCTCCAGCAATACGACCCAGCTTTACCTGATGGAACGGGTGACTCAAAACAACTTACGGCACAATTGTTTTCAAGTACCAAACGTATTGGCCTTGAAGAGGCTGATAATTTAATTATTAAATGGCTATTTGAATCAGAAACCCATGAAGATGAAATCACCACCTAAATTATTGCTTAATTTTCCAGGTCATCGTCCTCGTCGCATGCGTCGTGATGACTGGTCGCGCCGTTTGATACAAGAAAATCAAGTTAGTGCAAATGATTTGATTTATCCCATTTTCCTACTTGAAGGCCAAAGCAAATCAGAGGCCGTTGCCTCCATGCCTGGCGTCAATCGGGTTTCTCTAGATTTACTGTTTCCAGTTGCGCACGAATGTGTTGATCTTGGGATCCCAGTTCTAGCACTCTTTCCGGTCATTGATGCTGCACTAAAAACATCCGATGGCAAAGAAGCGTTTAATCCGAATGGTTTGATTCCGACAGCTGTTCGCGAACTTAAAAAACGTTATCCCAATTTAGGCGTCATGACTGATGTTGCGCTTGATCCATACACAAGCCATGGGCAAGATGGAGTGCTTGATGAACAAGGCCGCATTCTGAATGATGAGACAACAGCGATTCTCGTAAAGCAAGCGATTGCGCAAGCCGAAGCTGGTGTAGACATTGTTGCGCCATCAGATATGATGGATGGGCGCATTGGAAAGATTCGTGAAGCACTTGAGCAAAAGAATTTGATTCACACACGTATCATGGCGTACTCCGCCAAATATGCATCTGCTTTTTATGGTCCCTTTAGAGATGCAGTGGGCTCGGCAAAGAATCTGGGCAAGGCAGATAAAAAAACGTATCAAATGGATTGCGCCAATGGTGACGAAGCTTTGCGGGAGGTTGCTCTCGATATTAGCGAGGGTGCAGACATGGTCATGGTTAAGCCTGGGATGCCCTATCTGGACATTGTGCGTCGTGTGCGCGAAGAATTCAATTACCCGACCTACGCTTACCAAGTCAGTGGTGAATATGCCATGCTCAAAGCAGCCGCTCAAAATGGCTGGTTAGATCATAATGCAGTGATGATGGAGTCGTTGCTCGCATTTAAACGTGCAGGAGCTGACGGCGTACTAACTTATTTTGCACTTGAAGCTGCACGCCTAATGAAAGCAAGCAAATAATTACTACTACTTCAATGGCTATTTAACGCCCCCAAACGCTCGATGAAGCGCTGAGGCGGCATGTAGCCTATGATGCGCTGATCTTTTTGTTCTTGTGAATTTTGATTAAAAATCAAAATGCCTGGTGGGCCAAATAAACCAAAATGCTTTAGTAAAGCCTGATTCTCAGGAGAATTTGCGGTGACATCTGCCTGAACCAAGATAAACTCTCTTAGCGCTTTACCCACCTCTAGATTTGCAAACGTATTCACTTCCATTTCTTTACAACTAATACACCAGTCGGCATAAAAATCGAGAAGCAATAATTTCTTTTCTTCTTTCGCTTTACTTAACTGCGCCTCTAGATCGGCTGGTGAGTGAATCACCACAAAACTAACATCACCAATTTGATGAATAACTTGACCGTTAATCGTTTTGACGAACTCCAGTGGTTCGCTCGCTTTTAATAAGGGTGATGCAATCCAGGCAGCTGTGGCTACTAATAAAACACCCAAAGTACGTTGCAAGTACACCATCCAGATGCCCGTCGATGGAATCAGAATGCGCGCCTCGACTGCGATAAAGAGGAGTGGCAAGCCCATTCCTAGGGCCATCACAAACAATAAGCCGGCACCCAGGGTCATAGACCCCGTTTGAGCAATAAAGGCTAAAACACCCGCCAATGGGGCTGTTATACATGGGCTAGCGACCAGCGTCGAAATCCCGCCCAGAGCGAGGGCCCCTATGACGCTGCCACCCTTTTGACGCCCTGCCAATCGATCAACATGGTGATGCCAAGCTTGGGGCAAACGTAAGTCGTAAAGTCCAAATAGGCTGCCTGACAGGACCAAGAGTAGTAAAGCAAAACTAGCCAGTGCAAATGGGCTTTGCAACACCCTTTGAACGCTGCCTCCCAAGGCCGCCATGAGGACGCCAGCCAAGGCATAAATCGTTGCCATACCCAAGACATAGGCCACAGCCAAAGTACTCGCACGGCCTTTAGAGATGGGCTTGCCATCAGTAGTTCCAAAAATCACGCTAGACAGAATTGGCAACATTGGAAGTACGCAAGGCGTAAACGCTAAAGCCAATCCCAATACAAAAAAGGCTAAAAATAAATAAGTAGTTGAAGTACCCTCTAAAAAACGACCTATTGCATTTACGTCATCTCTCTCACGCCATAAATTCGAGAGGCTAAATTCAGATTGGATATTTACCGCAACAGGCATATCTCCCAGCGCTTCTGGGACAGGACCTACTTTAACCCCGGGAGCAGCTAACAAAAATTTCAGGGTCATCGGTGGATAACAAATTCCTGCCTCTGCACACCCTTGCAAAGTTGCCTGAAGATGAATCGGCTTACTTGGCTCTGATTTGAAATCAAGCAATACTAAAAATGCTTGTTTATATATCTGTAGTTTTTTCTGAAAAGTTTCATCAAACTTTTCTACCCCCAATGGCAGGGCAGGCCTTATGGAATATAACTTTCCAGGCTGCGTGCCAGCATCAAACTTGAGAGACTCTTGATAGATGTAGTAGCCCTTAGCCGGCAAAAACTCAATCTCAACTTGATTGGTATTTTCTACCCATGTGGCTTCAACTCGGAATGCCTTTTCTGGGGGGAGGAAATCTGTTGCTGCAAATACTTGCGCTGAAAGCAGCGCCATTAGAGCAAAGATTTTTATCAGAAATGAATGCATTCTCATGGCTTTGACTTTACCTCAGCTTGCACCCACTCACCGTATTGCCGTGCATATTGCATTGGTGAGAACGCCAAAATCTCTGGGAGATCATATGAATGTTTTTCTTGGATAAAACGTGAGATTTCTGCCCACTTACTTTGAGTCGTTTTTGCTGCAAGCAAAACCTCTTGCTCATCGCAAACTTTTCCTTCCCATTGATATAACGATTGCATTCCTCCCATTAACTGAACACAGGCTGCTAACTTTTCCCCCAACAAATGATGAGCCAATGCTTTGGCGTCTTCCATATTAGGAAGGCTCGTGACTACCACCAAGAGCTGGTTTTGATTCGTAATTAAGTCGTTTGTGAAGTTTTGAGGCATATCGTATTTATAAACCTATCAATGAAAAAAGCCAGACCGAAGCCTGGCTTTTCAATGCAACCAAGAGATTTAAGCCTCTTGCGCTACAACTGCTGTTTCTTCAACTTCTGGACGATCTACCAACTCAACCAATGCCATTGGAGCATTGTCGCCATGACGGAAGCCAAACTTCAAAATGCGAAGGTAGCCACCTGGACGTGTTGCATAGCGTGGGCCGAGTTCTGTAAAGAGCTTGGTCACGATATCGCGATCACGTGTGCGGTTAAATGCCAAGCGACGGTTTGCCAAGTTATCTTTTTTACCCAAGGTAATCAAAGGCTCAACAACCATGCGCAATTCTTTTGCTTTTGGCAAAGTGGTCTTAATCACTTCGTGCTCCAAAAGAGAATTGGACATGTTGCGCAGCATCGCCAAGCGATGTGAAGATGTTCTGTTTAGTTTGCGTAAGCCGTTTCCGTGACGCATGATGCTTCCTTTCTAATTATTTCTCGAGGTTAGCTGGAGGCCAGCTTTCGAGTTTCATGCCAAGACTTAAGCCACGAGCAGCCAATACGTCTTTGATTTCATTCAAAGACTTACGACCCAGATTAGGCGTCTTCAACAATTCATTTTCAGTACGTTGAATCAAGTCACCGATGTAGTAAATGTTCTCAGCCTTCAAGCAGTTTGCAGAGCGAACTGTGAGCTCGAGGTCATCTACTGGACGCATCAACATTGGATCAACCATTGAAGAGCGGCTTGGTGCAAGATCACCAGAAACTTCGCTGCTCTCAAGAGCTGCGAATACAACTAATTGGTCAACCAAGATGCTGGCTGCCTGACGAATTGCCTCTTCAGGAGACAACACTCCGTTAGTTTCAATAGTCATTACCAAACGATCAAGATCGGTACGCTGCTCAACACGAGCAGACTCCACTGCATAACTAACACGGCTAACCGGACTAAATGAGGCATCCAATACGATACGACCGATGATCTTGGTAGCTTCGTCGTTGTATTGACGTACGTTACCAGGAACATAACCACGGCCTTTTTCAACCTTGATCTGCATATCCAACTTGCCACCAGCAGACAAGTGAGCGATCACGTGATCAGGATTCATGATTTCTACATCATGTGGCAAATCAATATCTTTTGCTGTAACGACGCCTGGACCTTCTTTACGCAAATTGATAGTAACTTCGTCGCGCGACTGCAACTTGAATACGATACCTTTAAGGTTCAACAAGAGGTTAACAACATCCTCTTGAACCCCATCCAATGTGGAGTACTCATGTACAACACCAGCAATGGCTACTTCAGTTGGTGCATAACCAACCATCGAGGACAAGAGTACGCGACGTAATGCATTTCCGAGTGTGTGGCCATAGCCACGCTCGAACGGCTCCATAACAACCTTAGCTTGGTTGGCAGTAAGCGCTTCAACAGAAATAATCTTTGGCTTGAGCAAATTTGTTTGCATATTTTTTCCTTGAGAGTGCCTAATTAGCGTGAATACAATTCGACGATCAAACTTTCATTAATCTCACCGCTAATATCTTCGCGGTCAGGCACTTGCTTAAATGTTCCCTCGAGCTTAGCTGCGTCAACTGAAACCCAAGTAACAGCTGCAATTTGTCCAACCAAGCTCAGCGATTCTGCAATACGCGCTTGCTTTTTCGCTTTTTCACGAATAGCAACAACGTCACCAGGCTTAACCTGGATAGACGGAATATTCACTGCGCTACCGTTAAGCATGATGGCGCCGTGAGAAACCAGTTGACGTGCTTCTGCGCGTGTTGAGCCAAAGCCCATGCGATAGACCACGTTATCGAGACGTGACTCTAACAACTGGAGCAATGTCTCACCAGTATTTCCCTTACGACGCTCAGCTTCAGCGAAGTAACGACGGAATTGACGCTCTAATACGCCATAGATACGCTTAACCTTTTGCTTTTCACGCAATTGATTACCGTAGTCAGATGCTCTTGAGCCAGATGTGCGACCATGTTGACCAGGCTTAGTATCTAACTTGCACTTGTCTGACAAGGCGCGACGTGCGCTCTTTAAAAATAAGTCGGTACCTTCCCGACGTGCTAATTTGGCCTTAGGCCCTAAGTAACGTGCCACGATGCTTTCCTTTCTTTGCCGCAGTCTATCGACCGGCGGTGAGTTCGCCCTTTAAATCAGGCGAACAGTGGGCTTTAATAAAAAACTACTAAAACTTGTAATGCCAACTTCCTAGCTTAGATACGACGACGCTTAGGAGGACGGCAACCATTGTGTGGAACTGGAGTCACGTCTTGAATCTCAGTGATCTTGATGCCCAAAGAGTTCAATGCACGAACTGCTGATTCACGACCTGGGCCTGGGCCTTTGATTTGAACTTCTAAGTTCTTAATACCGCATTCAATAGCTGTCTTACCAGCAACTTCAGCAGCTACTTGAGCAGCAAAAGGTGTTGATTTACGTGAGCCTTTGAAGCCCTGGCCGCCAGAAGTTGCCCATGAAAGCGCATTTCCTTGACGATCAGTGATCGTAATGATGGTGTTGTTAAAAGAAGCATGAACGTGTGCAATACCGTCAGCAACGTTCTTTTTAACCTTCTTACGAGCGCGCTGTGCTGCAGCGGAAGCGGATTTTTGTTGTACCATGTCAATAAACTTTCTTGATTATTTCTTCAGTGCAATGCCAGACTTACGTGGGCCCTTACGGGTACGTGCGTTTGTCTTAGTACGTTGACCACGTACAGGCAAGCCCTTGCGATGACGCACGCCACGATAGCAACCCAAGTCCATCAAACGCTTGATGCTCATAGTTACTTCACGACGTAGATCACCTTCGGTGACGAACTCACCTACTTCATCACGCAACTTTTCTAAGTCAGCGTCAGTAAGATCTTTAACTTTTTTGTCGATTGCAACACCTGTGGTTTTGCAGATTTGGTGAGCACGAGTTGTGCCAATGCCAAAAATTGCTGTTAAACCGATAACAGTATGTTGATGATTTGGGATGTTTACCCCAGCGATACGTGCCATGAGATTTCCTCTTAATTAACCAGATCAGCCTTGACGCTGCTTATGACGTGCGTCTGAAGAACAGATCACGCGCACAACGCGTTTGCGCTTAATGATCTTGCAATTTCTGCAAATACACTTAACGGATGCTAAAACTTTCATAACTCACCTCTTAAAAATAGGTACTACTTAATCTTTACTTCGCACGGAAAATGATTCTGGCTCTTGTTAGGTCGTAAGGAATCATCTCCACCGTCACCTTATCTCCCGGCAAAATACGGATGTAGTGCATCCGCATCTTTCCGGAAATGTGCCCTAAAACCACATGTCCGTTTTCTAGCTTCACGCGAAACATTGCGTTCGGCAAATTCTCTACAACTTCCCCCGCCATCTGAATTACATCGTCTTTAGACATTCAGTTAAGCGCCCATCTTAAAATTGGCTTTTTTCATCAAAGAGCCGTACTGCTGCTGCATGACAAATGACTGAACTTGAGCCATGAAATCCATTGCAACAACAACAATAATCAACAATGAAGTACCGCCGAAATAGAACGGCACGTTGTACTTCAACACCAAGAATTCTGGTAACAAGCAAACCAGAACCATATAAATTGCACCAGCCAAAGTCAGGCGCATCAAAATCTTATCGATGTAGCGCGCTGTTTGATCACCAGGACGTATACCAGGCACGAAAGCACCGCTCTTCTTCAAATTATCAGCAGTCTCACGGCTGTTAAACACCAGAGCTGTGTAAAAGAAGCAGAAGAAAATAATTGCTGCTGCATACAGGATGGTGTACACAGGCTGTCCTGGAGCTAAAGTTGCCGCTAAATCTTTAATAATTCTGCTAAATACATTGGTAGGCTCGCCCGATGTGAACCAACCAGCAATCGTTGCAGGAAATAAAATGATTGAAGAGGCAAAAATTGGAGGGATAACGCCTGCCATATTCAACTTCAATGGGAAGTATGAAGATTGACCACCGTAAATCTTGTTACCAACTTGACGCTTGGCGTAGTTCACCAAAATACGGCGCTGTCCACGCTCTACAAACACTACAAAGTAAGTCACTGCCACAACAATCACAACGATAAGAAGTGCAGAAATAATATTCATAGAGCCCGTACGAACCAGCTCCAACAAGCTTGCTAAGGCATTTGGCAGACCAGAAACAATACCTCCAAAAATAATGATGGAGATACCGTTACCAAGACCACGCTCAGTAATTTGTTCACCCAACCACATCAAGAACATTGTTCCAGTTACTAAGGTAACAACTGTGTTCAGTTCAAACATTAAACCTGGGTTAATCACCAAGCCAGGTTGAGCTTGCAGTGCAACCGAAATTCCTAACGCTTGGAAAGTTGCCAAGAAAACAGTTCCATAACGGGTGTACTGAGTAATCTTGCGCTGTCCAGCCTGACCTTCTTTTTTCAAAGACTCTAAAGAAGGAACAACAATCGTCATCAACTGCATGATGATCGATGCAGAGATGTAAGGCATGATTCCCAAGGCAAATACAGTAAAACGCGATAAAGCTCCGCCTGAGAACAAGTTAAACATTCCCAAGATACCATCTTTTTGACCAGCAAATAACTGGGCCAACTGGTCTGGATCAATACCAGGCACAGGAATATGAGCACCCAAACGATAGACTAGCAAAGCCAGCACCAGGAATACCAAGCGACGACGAAGATCGCCGAACTTGCCTCCTGCTGCTGTAGTGCTTGCGTTATTGGTAGGTGCTAATGCCATAGTTGCTGTATAGACCCTTAAGCCAATTCAACCAATTTGCCACCAGCAGCTTCAATTGCTGCTTTTGCGCCAGCAGTCGCAGTAATGCCCTTAAGGGTTACTGCAATCTTGAGTTCACCAGTTTTGATTACTTTTACTGCATTGATTTGTTCACCAGCAAAACCGTGAGCCTTCAATACCAACAGATCTACTTCTGGCAAATTGATTTTTGCCAAGTCGCTCAAAGTAATTTGCCCAATATGACGGCGTGTCAAAGACACAAATCCGCGTTTTGGCAAACGACGATACATAGGCATCTGACCGCCCTCGAATCCAACTTTGTGGAATCCACCAGAGCGGGACTTTTGACCTTTGTGACCACGGCCGGCAGTTTTACCAAGACCAGAACCAATGCCGCGACCTACGCGACGACGATTTTTCTTGGAGCCTTCTGCAGGTTTAATTGTGTTGAGTTGCATATTCTTCGCCTATTTACTTGCTAGTTATTAGCCAATGACTTTAACTAGATAAGAAACTTTATTAATCATGCCGCGAACAGCTGGCATATCTTCCAATTCAGAAACTGAATTGATACGTCCAAGGCCTAAGCCACGTACTGTTGCACGGTGGCTTTCGCGTGTACCGATCAAGCTGCGCACTAATTGCAGTTTGACTTTGGAGTTTGATTTTGTCATTTGTAGATTCCTAATTTTTTGGTCTTAGCCGAGGATCTCTTCAACTGACTTACCGCGCTTAGCGGCAATCTCAGCAGGAGTACTCATCTTGCTCAAACCATCAATCGTTGCACGAACCATGTTGTAAGGGTTGGTTGAGCCAAGTGACTTAGCTACAACGTTGGTTACACCCATCACATCAAAAATAGCGCGCATCGGGCCACCAGCAATAACGCCAGTACCATCTTTCGCTGGAGAGATCAAAACGCGTGACGCGCCATGTTGACCAATCACTGAATGCTGCAATGTACCCTTACGCAAAGGCACCTTGATCATCTTGCGACGAGCTTCATCCATTGCTTTTTGAACAGCAACTGGAACTTCTTTTGATTTGCCTTTACCCATACCGATACGACCATCACCATCGCCAACCACTGTGAGTGCAGCGAAGCCGAGAATACGACCACCCTTTACCACTTTAGTTACACGATTAACAGCGATCATCTTCTCGCGAAGACCATCATCACGCTCTTCGTTTTGCATCTTAGCTTGCATTTTTGCCATGTTTTTTCCTAAACCCGATTAGAACTTCAAGCCGGCTTCACGCGCAGCTTCAGCTAAGGCCTTAATACGGCCGTGGTAACGTTGACCAGAGCGATCAAAAGCAACATCACTAACGCCTGCTTTAACAGCACGCTCAGCAACTAACTTACCGATTTGTGCAGCTGCATCAGCATTGCCGCCGTTTTTGATCGATTGGCGCAAATCTTTTTCCATTGTTGAAGCGGCTGCTACAACTTTGGTTCCGCACGGGCTATAAACCTGCGCAGAAATATGAGAATTGCTACGGATAACAGTTAAGCGATTTGCACCTGCTTCAGCAATGCGAATACGAGTCTGCCGAGCACGTCTTTGTCTGGATTCATCTTTATTCATTTTTTAATCTCGCTTACTTCTTCTTAGTTTCTTTTAGATGCACAACCTCATCTACGTAGCGAACACCCTTGCCTTTGTATGGCTCTGGTGAACGGTATGCGCGAACTTCAGCTGCGACCTGGCCAACTTGCTGCTTGTTGGAGTCTTTGATAATGATTTCAGTTTGCGATGGAGTCTCAGCCTTCACGCCCTTTGGCAGGTTGTAAATAATGTCGTGTGAGAAACCCAACTGCAATTTCAATGTTTCGCCTTGAGCAGCAGCACGATAACCAACGCCTACCAAGCTGAGCTTGCGCTCAAAGCCAGTAGTTACGCCAACAACCATGTTGTTGACCAAAGCACGTGCAGTACCTGACTGAGCACCAGCTTCTGGTGAGTCGTTATTCAAAACAACTGTCAGTACGCCATCTTCTTGTTTCAAACCAACAGAAGGATGCAAATTTTGGGACAAAGTACCTAATGGACCTTTAACTGTCACGTTTGCACCGTTGATGCTGATTTCAGCTCCCTTAGGAACTGGAATTAGTGATTTACCTACGCGGGACATATTTCGCTCCTTAAGCTACGTAGCAAATAACTTCGCCGCCCACGCCTGTTGCACGTGCTTTACGGTCTGTCATTACGCCTTGAGGGGTTGAAATAATTGCAATGCCCAAGCCATTCATTACTTCTGGAATGTCATGACGGCCTTTATAGATACGCAGACTTGGTGTTGATACGCGGTCAATACACTCGATAACAGAACGGCCTGCATAGTATTTGAGATCAATGTGGAGCACTGGCTTAGCTGCTTCACCTTTGATTTCGAAACTTTCGATGTAGCCTTCATCTTGCAATACTTTTGCGATGGCTACTTTAACTTTTGACGACGGCATTGTGACGAGCGGTTTTTGCACTGCTTGCGCATTGCGGATCCGGGTCAACATGTCGGCGATTGGATCGCTGATACTCATGAGTTCTCCTAATTCTTACGCCGCTTACCAGCTGGCCTTGGTTAAACCGGGGATTTCGCCACGGAAGGCGATTTCACGAATCTTGCTACGAGCCAAACCGAATTTACGGAATGTGCCACGTGGGCGACCGGTTAATGAACAACGATTTCTTTGACGAATCGGGCTTGCGTTACGTGGAAGTGCCTGTAGCTTCAAGCGAGCTTCATAGCGCTCTTCATCGCTGCGTGATTGATCAGCAATGATCGCTTTGAGTTCAGCACGCTTGGCAGCGTACTTCTCTACAGTTTTTGCGCGCTTATTTTCGCGCTCAATTAGGGATAGTTTTGCCACGTTAGCCTCTTAATTGCGGAAAGGGAATTTGAATGCTGCCAACAAAGCTTTTGCTTCTTCGTCGGTTTTAGCAGTCGTCGTAATACTGATATTGAGACCGCGGAGGGCATCAATCTTGTCATATTCGATTTCAGGGAAAATGATCTGTTCTTTAACACCGATGTTGTAATTACCACGGCCGTCAAATGCTTTGCCAGAAATACCACGGAAGTCACGTACGCGTGGCAATGCAACAGTAACAAAACGGTCCAAGAATTCGTACATGCGTGAACCACGCAATGTCACCATGGCACCGATTGGGTAACCTTGACGAATCTTGAAGCCTGCAATCGCTTTTTTCGCTTTAGTTACTACTGGCTTTTGGCCCGCAACTTTAGTTAAATCGCCAACTGCATTTTCGATAATTTTCTTGTCATTCACCGCATCACCAAGACCCATGTTCAGGGTTACTTTAGTAATGCGTGGAACTTCCATTACAGACTTGTAGCCAAACTTAGCAATCAAATCTGCAACTACTTTAGCTTGATAGTGCTCTTGAAAACGTGTGCTCATAATTTCTCCGTGCCCCTTATGCGCTTAATGTTGCGCCAGTGGTTTTCAGGAAACGCTGCTTTTTGCCATCAACGAGTTTGATACCAACACGTGATGGTTTGCCGTTACCGTCAACCAAAGCCACATTAGAAATGTGAACAGGCATCGTCTTATCAATCAAGCCACCAGTAACACCAGCAGCTGGATTAGGTTTAACGCTCTTTTTGTAAATATTTACGCCTTCGATAACTAATTTGTTATCGAGAACAGCCGTTACAGTTCCTTGCTTGCCCTTATCACGGCCAGTCAACAGAACTACCGAATCGCCTTTACGAATCTTTTTCATGTCAGCCTCTTAAATCACTTCGGGGGCGAGAGAAACGATCTTCATGAACTTCTCAGTACGCAATTCGCGTGTGACAGGTCCAAAGATACGTGTGCCAATTGGCTCTAACTTTGCGTTGAGCAATACCGCAGCGTTTGCATCGAACTTAATCAATGAACCGTCTGGACGGCGAACACCCTTAGCTGTTCTAACTACAACAGCGTTATAAATATCACCTTTTTTTACGCGGCCACGTGGAGCAGCGGATTTAACGCTGACTTTGATCACATCACCGATACTGGCGTAACGACGCTTAGAGCCGCCCAATACCTTGATGCACAAAACTTCACTGGCGCCTGTGTTATCGGCGACCTGCAATCTACTTTCGGTTTGTATCATTTCTAATCCCCAACTTATTAGCCAAAGGCAAACAGTCTTGGTTCCGTCTATGGGTCTTAACGTGAGCTAAAACCCGGAATTAATGAAAAACACTACTTCAACACTACAACACTACTTCTCTAATAAAACCAGAGAAGCTTTCCATTTTACTACGTAAAACAGGGATTTGGGAAGAATCTTCACCAAAATCCCTAAAATTTCTTTAAATACCCTTAGAGGCCTGGACTAAACGAGTCACAACCCAAGATTTAGTGCGTGAAATTGGCTTAGATTCAGCAATTTCAACAGTATCACCCATCTTGTATGTGCCAGCTTCATCATGAGCGTGGTACTTTTTGGACTGGCCAACATACTTACCAATCACAGGATGCTTAACTTGACGCTCTACCAACACGGTCACAGTTTTTTGCATTTTGTCGCTAACAACGCGTCCTACTAGGGTACGGCGCAAGGGTTTAGATAATTCCGTCATATCCCTTTTTCCTTATTTCTGTGCAGTCTTTTGGGCAATAAAAGTCTTCACACGAGCGATATCGCGCTTATTTTTACCCAATTGGCTGGTATTAGTGAGTTGCTGAGTGCCTTTTTGCATACGGAGCTTAAAACCAGTCTTTAACAACTCGGTTAACTCTGCATTCAATGCAGCCAGATCTTTTGAAGCTAATTCTGTATTTTTCATAATCTCTATCCCGATCAACCTAAGTGGCGAATCACGAAAGTGGTCTGTAAAGGCAATTTAGCTGCAGCAAGCTTAAAAGCTTCGCGCGCCAATTGCTCATCAACACCGTCCATCTCGTAGAGCACTTTGCCCGGTTGAATTTCAGCTACGTAGTACTCTGGGTTACCTTTGCCGTTACCCATACGTACTTCAGCTGGTTTTTGTGAAATTGGCTTATCTGGGAAAATGCGAATCCAAATACGGCCACCACGTTTAATGTGACGAGTCATCGCACGACGTGCTGACTCAATTTGACGAGCTGTCAAACGACCACGTCCAACGGCCTTCAATCCAAAGTCACCAAAAGCTACAGAACTACCGCGTGTTGCCACGCCAGTGTTACGGCCTTTTTGTTCCTTACGATACTTGCGACGCTTTGGTTGTAGCATGCTTACTCTCCTGACTTCTGCGTATCTGCGGCTGGTGTTTCAACCTTACGCACACGCTTTACTGCTGGTTTAGCAGCAACTAATGGCTTGTCAGCACCAGCAGCTGGTTTACGAGCAGCTGTTTTGGTTGGAGCACGACGAGTTTTCTTTTCTTCGGCAGCTGGCTCAGCAGATGGAGCAGCTACTTGAGCTTCAGCACCGCGACCCAATGTGTCACCTTTGTAAACCCAAACTTTTACACCGATGATGCCGTATGTTGTTTCAGCTTCTGATGTTGCGTAATCAATATCAGCCTTCAACGTATGAAGTGGAACGCGACCTTCACGGTACCATTCGCGACGAGCAATTTCAGCGCCGTTCAAACGGCCAGAAGACATGATCTTGATACCTTGTGCGCCAAGACGCATTGCGCTTTGCATTGCACGCTTCATTGCACGACGGAACATGATCCGTTTTTCGAGCTGCTGAGTAATAGAGTCAGCGATCAATTGCGCATCAACTTCAGGCTTACGAATTTCTTCGATATTCACATGAACTGGAACGCCCATACGCTTTTGCAATTCGTGGCGGAGAACTTCAATATCTTCGCCTTTTTTACCAATTACAACGCCTGGACGTGAGCTATAGATGGTGATACGTGCGTTCTTAGCGGGACGCTCGATCACAACTTTGCTAACGGATGCATTCTTCAACTTCTTCTTCAAATAGCTGCGGACATCTACGTCCTCTTTCAGCATCTTTGCGAAGTCAGTATTGTTTGCATACCAACGTGATGTCCAATTCTTCGTTACCGCGAGTCGGAATCCGGTGGGGTTAATCTTTTGGCCCATATCTTTCCTTAGTTACTCAAGGTCACGCTAATGTGACAAGTTTGTTTTTCGATTTGATTGCCACGACCCTTAGCGCGAGCAGTGAAGCGCTTCAAGGAGGTACCTTTATCAACGATTACCGCTGATACCTTGAGCTCATCAATGTCAGCACCTTTATTGTGTTCAGCATTTGCAATTGCTGATTCAACTACTTTTTTCACAATGAAGGCAGCTTTTTTGGGGCTGAAGTTCAAAATGTTTAATGCGCGAGCAATTGGCAAACCACGAATTTGGTCAGCGACCAAACGTGTCTTTTGCGCAGAAATGCGGGCACCCTTGTGAATAGCTTTAACTTCCATCATCATCCCCTTACTTCTTCGTTACTTTCTTGTCAGCAGCGTGACCTTTGAAAGTACGGGTCAAAGCAAATTCGCCTAACTTATGACCCACCATGCTTTCTGATACATAAACCGGAACGTGTTGACGACCGTTATGCACAACAATCGTCAGACCGATAAAGTCTGGGAGGATTGTTGAACGGCGTGACCAAGTTTTGATCGGCTTTTTGTCCTTGTTGGCTTGTGCAACTTCAACTTTTTTTACTAAGCTGGCGTCGCAGAATGGGCCTTTTTTAGCTGAACGTGTCATATCTATTTATCCTTATCGCTTAACGTTTTTGACGACGTTGAACGATCATCGAAGTTGTACGCTTATTGCAACGTGTGCGATAACCTTTGGTTGGAGTGCCCCATGGGGATACCGGTACACGGCCTTCGCCGGTTCTACCTTCACCACCACCGTGTGGGTGATCTACTGGGTTCATTGCCACACCGCGAACGGTTGGGCGAATACCACGCCAGCGATTTGCACCTGCTTTACCAATTTGACGCAAGCTGTGCTCTTCGTTACCTACTTCACCAATAGTGGCACGGCACTCGATCAAAACACGGCGAACTTCACCAGAGCGCAAGCGCACTTGAGCGTATACGCCTTCACGAGCTAGCAATACTGCTGAACCACCAGCTGAACGTGCAACTTGAGCACCTTTGCCAGGCAAAATTTCTACGCAGTGAATAGTGCTACCAACTGGAATGTTGCGAATAGGCAAATTGTTACCAGACTTGATTGGCGCTTCAGAGCCATTCATGATTGGCTGACCAACAGTCATACCTTTTGCGGCAGGAATGTAACGACGCTCACCATCAGCAAATACGATTAATGCAATATTTGCACTGCGGTTTGGATCATATTCCAAGCGCTCCACTTTTGCTGGAATGCCATCTTTATCGTTGCGTTTGAAATCAACAACACGATAGTGATGCTTATGACCACCGCCCTTGTGACGAGTAGTGATATGACCATTATTGTTACGACCCGCTTTTTGGAATTGTGGCTCTACCAACGCTGCAAAAGGCTTACCTTTGTGCAGGTCAGGATTGACCACCTTGACCATTGAGCGACGACCTGGTGAGGTCGGTTTTGTTTTCATCAAAGGCATGATTAATTCGCCTCCGCTTCAAAGTTAATTTCTTGACCTGGCTTCAAATTCACGTAGGCCTTCTTAGTGTGGTCACGACGACCTTCAAAACGGCCATAGCGCTTAGGCTTACCTTTTTGATTCACGATTTGAACTGAGTCAACTTGCACTTTGAAGAGCAATTCAACTGCTTGTTTTACATCGCTCTTGTTTGCATCGCGAGCTACTTGGAAAACTACTTGTTCGTTTTTCTCTGCAACCATAGTGGCTTTTTCAGAGATCACCGGACCAAGCAGAACCTTCATCAGGTTGTGATCGTTTTTACGGACTTGGCTCATTTCAGCAACTCCTCAATTTTTGCGATCGCGGCTTTGCTTACCAATACTTTTTTGTATTGAACCAAAGCTAATGGATCTGCGTGCTGCGGCTCAACCACAGCAACTTTATGCAAGTTACGTGATGCCAAGTACAAATTCTCGCTAACTTGATCAACGATGATCAAGACTGAATCCAAGCCCATTGCTTTCACTTTCTCAGCTAAAACTTTGGTCTTTGGAGCATCAAGGTTGAATTGATCAACAACATTCAAACGTCCTTCGCGTGCTAACTGAGACAAAATTGATCTCATACCAGCGCGGTACATTTTCTTGTTTACTTTTTGACTGAAATTCTCTTCTGGAGAATTTGGGAATATACGACCACCTCCACGCCACAGAGGGGAAGAGCTCATACCAGCACGTGCGCGACCAGTACCTTTTTGACGCCAAGGTTTCTTAGTTGTGTGCTTAACTTGCTCACGGTCTTTTTGTGCACGGTTACCACTACGTGCATTTGCTTGGTAAGCCACTACAACTTGGTGTACCAACGCTTCGTTATATTCGCGCTCGAATACTTCTGGTGAAGCTTGTACGCCTGCACCTAAAGTACCGTTGTCCTGGAGAAGCTTAAGTTCCATATTCGCTCTCCTTAATTCTTCTTCTTCAACGGTGTCTTAACCGCTGGAGTAACAATAACTTTACCGCCTGGGGCGCCTGGAATAGCGCCTTTAACCATGATGAGATTACGTTCTGCATCAATGCGTGCGATGACTAAATTTTGTACGGTACGTGTAACGTCACCCAAGTGACCGGTCATACGCTTACCAGGGAAAACGCGACCTGGATCTTGCGCCATACCGATTGAGCCTGGTACGTTATGTGAACGTGAGTTACCGTGTGATGCGCGACCAGAAGCGAAGTGATAACGCTTGATGGTACCTGCGTAACCTTTACCGATAGTTACGCCTTGCACATCCACCTTTTGACCAGCTGTAAATGCAGCATCAGCAGGCACAACTTGTCCTGGCGTCATTTCTGCAATTTTTGCTGCATCTAAATGAAATTCGTTGAGCGCATTACCAGCCATCACACCTGCCTTAGCAAAGTGACCAGCCATTGATTTGGTAACGCGAGTAGCTCTACGTGTGCCATGTGCCAACTGGATAGCGTCATAGCCATCAGTTGCCTGGGTCTTGATTTGAGCGATTCTGTTGTCGCTCACGTCAATTACGGTGACAGGAATCGCTTCCCCTTCGTCCGTAAATAGACGGGTCATGCCGACCTTGCGGCCGATTAAGCCTAAGCTCATATTCATGCTCCACGCCGACTTCCCGACTTCGATTGGTCGGCAAAATTAATTTAAATGATTTACAAGTAAAAGTACTTCTAAATCAATAACTTACAATGTTTTTAGTGCTGATAAAACCAAGATTTTCGCCCAAATAGTTGAAATAGTTGAGCGAAGCCTTAGATTCTATCCTGAAAAGCCGATCTTGACAAGCAAAAGACCGGAAACAACAAATTACTGCAACTTAATTTTGACATCCACACCAGCTGGGAGGTCTAATTTCATCAAAGCATCTACGGTTTTCTCTGTAGGATCAACGATATCCATCAAACGAAGATGGGTGCGGATCTCTAACTGATCGCGGGATGTCTTGTTAACGTGTGGTGAACGCAAGATATCAAAGCGCTCAATACGGGTTGGTAAAGGTACTGGACCCTTAACAACTGCACCAGTGCGCTTAGCTGTATCTACGATTTCAGCCGCAGACTGGTCGATTAAACGGTAATCAAATGCTTTAAGGCGAATACGAATTTTTTGGTTTTGCATATTAATTCCAAAGAGCGATGTGGTGCTGCCACGTTATACATCTAAAGAGCGCGGTGACATCAGCAGCACTGATGTCACCGGTTAGCAAACCGCTAAATATTTATTAAAAACTTAAGCCAAAATCTTTGCAACCACACCGGCGCCAACAGTACGGCCACCTTCACGGATCGCAAAACGTAAACCTTCTTCCATCGCGATTGGCGCGATGAGCTTGACGGTAATAGTGACGTTATCACCAGGCATCACCATTTCTTTATCTTTTGGCAACTCGATTGAACCAGTGACGTCCGTTGTACGGAAGTAGAACTGTGGACGATAGTTGTTAAAGAATGGAGTGTGACGACCACCCTCGTCTTTACCCAAGATATAAACCTCGGCGGTAAAGTGAGTGTGTGGAGTGATTGAACCTGGCTTAGCCAATACTTGGCCACGCTCAACTTCTTCACGTTTTGTACCACGGAGCAAAATACCCACGTTGTCGCCTGCTTGACCTTGGTCGAGCAATTTACGGAACATTTCAACACCAGTACAAGTGGTTTTGAGAGTTGGCTTGATACCAACGATTTCAATCTCTTCACCAACCTTGATGATGCCGCGCTCGATACGACCAGTCACTACAGTACCGCGACCGGAGATAGAGAATACGTCTTCTACTGGCATCAAGAACGCGCCGTCAACAGCACGCTCTGGAGTTGGGATGTAAGTATCGAGTGCTTCAGCCAATTTCATGATGGCTTCTTTACCCAATTTGCCTTCGTCGCCCTCAAGAGCCAACTTAGCAGAACCTTGGATGATTGGAGTGTCATCGCCTGGGAAGTCATACTTAGACAGAAGTTCACGAACTTCCATTTCAACGAGTTCTAACAATTCAGCGTCATCGACCATGTCGCACTTGTTCAAGAACACAACGATGTATGGAACGCCAACCTGGCGTGCCAAGAGGATGTGCTCACGAGTTTGTGGCATTGGGCCGTCAGCAGCAGAACACACCAAAATAGCGCCGTCCATCTGAGCAGCACCCGTAATCATGTTCTTAACGTAGTCAGCGTGTCCTGGGCAGTCAACGTGTGCGTAGTGACGGTTCGCTGTCTCGTACTCAACGTGGGCAGTGTTAATCGTAATACCGCGGGCTTTTTCTTCTGGAGCAGCATCGATCTGATCGTATGCTTTCGCTTCGCCACCGAATGCCTTTGAGAGCACAGTTGCAATTGCTGCTGTCAATGTGGTTTTACCGTGGTCAACGTGACCGATGGTGCCTACGTTTACGTGCGGTTTTGTCCGCTCGAACTTTTCTTTTGCCATTTTTGTCTGCCTTCTTTAGCTAGTCAATATTCAAAAATTAATCAATTACTTCGCTTTAGCAGCCATAACTGCTTCTGCTACGTTCTTAGGTGCTTCTGCGTAATGCTTAAATTCCATGGTGTAAGTAGCGCGACCTTGGGTCAACGAGCGCAAGCCAGTTGAGTAACCAAACATCTCTGCCAATGGCACTTCAGCGCGAACAATCTTGCCGCCGCCTGGAATGTCATCCATACCTTGCAAAATACCGCGACGTGATGAGAGGTCACCCATTACGTTGCCCATGAAATCTTCTGGTGTTTCAACTTCAACAGCCATCATTGGCTCAAGCAATACTGGAGCTGCTCTGCGCATACCGTCTTTAAACGCCATTGAGCCCGCCATCTTAAATGCGTTTTCGTTGGAGTCAACATCATGGTATGAACCAAAGAACAAGGTTGCTTTAATATCCACAACTGGGTAACCAGCCAAGACACCGGAGTTCAATGTTTCGATAATGCCTTTTTCTACCGCAGGGATGTATTCGCGCGGAACCACACCACCTTTAATTGCGTCAACGAATTCAAAACCTTTGCCTGGTTCTTGTGGCTCAAGTTTCAATACAACGTGACCGTATTGACCGCGACCACCAGACTGCTTAACGAACTTACCTTCAACTTCGTCACAAGTCTTGCGAATGGTTTCGCGGTATGCAACTTGTGGCTTACCAACAGTTGCTTCAACACCGAATTCACGCTTCATACGGTCAACCAAAATTTCCAAGTGGAGCTCGCCCATACCGGAAATAATGGTTTGGCCAGATTCTTCGTCTGTCTTCACGCGGAAAGAAGGATCTTCTTGTGCCAAGCGGTTCAAAGCCAGACCCATTTTTTCTTGGTCAGCTTTTGTCTTTGGCTCAACAGCTTGAGAGATCACTGGCTCTGGGAATACCATGCGCTCCAAGACAACGATGCTGTCTGGATCACACAATGTTTCGCCAGTAGTTGCGTCTTTCAGACCAACAGCCGCTGCAATATCGCCCGCAAAAACTTCTTTAATCTCTTCACGTTCGTTTGCATGCATTTGCAACAAACGACCAACACGCTCTTTCTTACCCTTAATTGGGTTATAGATGGTATCGCCAGACTTCATTACGCCTGAGTAAACACGGAAGAAGATGAGCTGGCCAACAAATGGGTCGGTCATGATCTTAAAAGCCAATGCTGAGAATTTCTCATCATCAGAAGCTTGACGAACCGCAGGTGTACCGTCTTCCAACTCACAGGGAACTGGTGGCACATCTAATGGAGATGGCAACAACTCAACCACCGCGTCCAACATGGCCTGAACGCCTTTGTTCTTAAACGCTGTTCCGCACAACATTGGAACGATTTCGTTAGCAATAGTACGTTGACGCAATGCTTTTTTGATTTCTTCTTCGGTCAAGCCTTCGCCACCGAGATACTTTTCCATCAACTCTTCTGAGCTCTCTGCGGCAGCTTCGAGCATTTTCTCGCGCCACTCTTCAGCAGAAGCTTGCAACTCAGCAGGGATATCCTCGTATGTGAACTTAGTACCTTGTGAAGCCTCATCCCAGATGACGGCTTTCATTTTTACCAAGTCAATAACGCCCTTGAAGTTTTCTTCAGCGCCAATTGGAATTTGAATCAAGATTGGGTTCGCTTTGAGGCGAGTCTTCATTTGGTCATAGACCTTGAAGAAATTCGCACCAGTACGGTCCATCTTGTTTACGAATGCTAAACGCGGCACTTGATATTTGTTTGCTTGACGCCAAACGGTTTCAGACTGAGGCTGAACACCACCCACCGCGCAATACACCATACAGGCACCGTCGAGAACGCGCATTGAACGTTCAACCTCAATCGTGAAGTCTACGTGTCCTGGGGTGTCAATAATGTTGATACGGTGCTCAGGCATATTGCCTGCCATACCCTTCCAGAAAGTGGTGGTAGCAGCAGAGGTAATCGTGATGCCTCGCTCTTGCTCTTGCTCCATCCAGTCCATGGTAGCTGCGCCATCATGCACTTCACCGATCTTGTGGTTAACACCGGTGTAGAACAAAACGCGTTCTGTAGTTGTTGTCTTACCTGCGTCAATGTGCGCAGAAATACCGATATTGCGGTATTTATCGATGGGGGTTTTACGTGCCACTTTTTCTTAACTATTGGATTAGAAGCGGAAATGTGAGAAAGCTTTGTTGGCTTCTGCCATACGGTGAACTTCTTCACGCTTCTTCATTGCGCCGCCACGACCTTCAGCAGCCTCTAATAATTCATTGGCCAAACGTTGAGCCATTGATTTCTCGCCACGCTTCTTTGCAGCTTCGCGCAACCAACGCATTGCCAAAGCAGAACGACGTGATGGGCGAACTTCAACAGGAACTTGATAGTTAGCACCACCAACACGACGGCTCTTCACCTCAACCATTGGCTTAACGTTGCCCATGGCTGTTGAAAAAATTTCGAGCGGTTCTTTATTAGCTTTTTTCTCGATGTGATCAAAGGCACCGTAAACGATACGCTCTGCAACCGATTTCTTGCCGTCCAACATGAGGACGTTCATGAATTTGGCGACTTCTACATTACCGAATTTTGGATCCGGCAAAATTTCCCTTTTGGGAACTTCACGACGACGTGGCATAACTACTCCTTCAGTTCAGTTAGGGGAGATTCACCCGAATCACCCGCTCCGGCTGTCCTACTATCCAAGAAACTCCTAGACGGAACAGCCACTTACTTGTCTTTTAAGTCTGACAAACGATGACTTACTACAAATACTAAAGCTGCTTAATTACAGAAGAATTAAGCAGCTTTCTTAGCGCGCTTAGCACCGTATTTAGAACGGGCTTGCTTACGATCTTTAACGCCTTGTAAGTCCAAAGAACCGCGAACGATGTGATAACGCACACCTGGCAAGTCCTTCACACGACCACCACGAATCAAAACTACTGAGTGCTCTTGGAGGTTATGGCCTTCACCACCAATGTATGAAATTACTTCAAAACCATTGGTTAAGCGAACTTTGGCTACTTTACGAAGCGCAGAGTTAGGCTTTTTTGGAGTGGTTGCATACACACGTGTACAAACACCACGGCGCTGCGGGCTGTTTTGCAGCGCAGGACTTTTGCTTTTAACGGTAAGTCTTGTTCTTGGCTTGCGTAATAATTGATTAATTGTTGGCATAAAATAGCTCGGTTAGTACTTCTTTGTTGCTTTCTTCAAGAAAATCAATGACTTAGACAATTTCTAGGTCAAAAAGATCCTCTCCTGAATCAGTAGAACTCAGCATTCTAGCTTGGCCAGCCTTTCCCGTCAACCTTCTGGGAAAAACTGGCCATTTCTAGCCAGAATTACTAAGTTAGCTTGGATCAGCCTCCCCAGTAGGAGCCACGACTTCCGCCTCCATTTCTACAGGGGCGCTAGCCAATGCTTCCTCTTCGGCGGCAATCATTTGAGCACGATCACGCTCGAACTGCTCTCTGACCTTGCGTGCACGGCGGTAAGACAAGCCAGTACCAGCAGGGATCAGGCGACCAATAATGACGTTTTCTTTGAGGCCACGGAGTGTATCGGTCTTGCCCATAATGGCGGCTTCGGTCAATACACGGGTGGTTTCTTGGAAAGAAGCCGCTGAAATGAAGCTGTCTGTCGACAAAGATGCTTTAGTAATTCCAAGCAATACGTTATCGAATGAAGCTGGACGCTTACCTTCAGCAATGACGCGATCATTCTCGTCATACAGTTTGGAGCGCTCAACTTGCTCACCAGGGATGAATGATGTATCGCCTGGATCAGTTACCTGAACACGACGCAACATCTGACGCACGATCACTTCAATGTGCTTGTCATTAATCTTCACACCCTGGAGACGATAAACGTCTTGAACTTCGTCAACGATGTAGATAGCCAACTCTTCGATACCTTTGAGAGTGAGGATGTCATGCGGATCGGCAGGGCCTTCCACAATCATCTCGCCCTTGTTCACAACTTGACCGTCATGAACGAGAACTTGCTTCTCTTTAGGAATCAAGAATTCATTCGCTTCGCCATCCATGTCAGTAATGACCAAACGTTGCTTACCTTTGGTTTCTTTACCGAAGGAAACTGTTCCAGTAACTTTCGCCAATACAGCTGCATCTTTTGGGGAGCGTGCTTCGAACAATTCTGCAACGCGTGGCAAACCACCGGTAATATCGCGAGTCTTCTGTGATTCGATTGGAATACGTGCCAATACCTCACCAACTTCGACTTTCTGACCATCTTTCACAGTAATCAAAGCGCCCACTTGGAGGCCAATGTTTACTGGGTGATCAGTACCAGCGATCATCACATCATTGCCTTTGTCATCAATCAAATTGATCACAGGGCGAACGCCTTTGCTTGCCGCAGAACGACGCTTACCGTCAATCACCACCAAAGTGGAAAGACCAGTCACTTCGTCAACCTGCTTAGCAACGGTTACACCTTCTTCAACGTTGTCAAAGCGTGCAATACCAGCGTACTCAGAAATAATCGGACGTGTTAGTGGATCCCATGTCGCCAAGCTTGCGCCGGCCTTCACTGCTGCACCTTCTTTTAACAAGAGAGTTGCGCCGTAAGGCACTTTATGACGCTCGCGCTCACGACCATTGTCATCAACGATCAAGGCCTCGCCAGAACGTGAAATCACGATCTGCTCACCCTTCGCGTTCTTAACAACACGCATCGTGCCGGAGAACTTCAAGGAACCATTAGATTTAGCTTCAATATTGCTTGCAACTAAAGCACGTGATGCTGCACCACCGATGTGGAAGGTGCGCATAGTCAACTGTGTGCCTGGCTCACCGATGGACTGAGCGGCGATCACACCAACTGCCTCGCCAACGTTAACCAAACCACCGCGACCTAAGTCACGTCCGTAGCACTTCGCGCACAAACCATAGCGGATTGAGCAAGACAATACTGTACGAACTTTAACTTCGTCGATACCCAATGCAACGATTTGATCAACGTGATCTTCGTCAAGCAATGTGTCGTTAGGAACGATGTCTTCTTGTGTATCAGGGTGAACGATGTCACCGATGCATACACGACCCAAAATACGGTCACGCAATGCTTCGATAATTTCGCCGCCTTCAACCAAAGCCTTCATTGTTACGCCAGTAGTCGCGCCGCAATCTTCTTCGATTACTACGAGATCTTGGGTTACGTCGCACAAACGACGTGTCAAGTAACCTGAGTTCGCCGTCTTCAATGCAGTATCAGCCAAGCCTTTACGAGCACCATGGGTTGAAATGAAGTACTGCAACACGTTCAAACCTTCACGGAAGTTCGCAGTAATTGGGGTTTCAATAATGGAGCCATCTGGCTTAGCCATCAAACCACGCATACCAGCTAACTGACGAATCTGCGCTGCAGATCCACGCGCACCAGAATCCGCCATCATATAGATAGAGTTAAAGGATTCTTGACGAGCCGCCTTGCCGTTACGATCGAGTACGTCAACGTGTGACAACTCATCCATCATTGCCTTACCAACTTGGTCACCAGCAGCACCCCAAATATCAACCACGTTGTTGTAACGTTCTTGATTGGTTACAAGGCCTGACATGAACTGCTTGTCATACTCCTTAACCTTGGTAGACGCTTCAGTGATGATGCGCTCTTTAGAAGTAGGAATCAGCATATCGTCGATCGCAATCGAGATACCGGCTTTAGTAGCCAAGCGGAAACCAGACTGCAAGAGGCGGTCAGCAAAAATCACTGTTTCACGCAAACCGCACTTGCGGAATGATGTATTGATCAAGCGTGAGATTTCTTTTTTCTTCAAAGGCTTGTTAATTTCTTCGAAAGACATGCCTTTTGGCAAAATCTCAGACAAGATAGCGCGGCCAACTGAGGTGTGATAAATCTTGGTTTTTTCAGCAAAACGCGCGTCGCCTTCTGCCTTCTTATCCACGATCTCATACTCAGTAATACGGACAGCAACACGAGAAGCCAATTCAACTTGACCTGCTTCGTATGCACGCACTACTTCCGTAATGTTGGCGAACACCATACCCTCGCCCTTACCATTGATTTTGTCACGTGTAGCGTAGTAGAGACCCAACACCACGTCCTGAGAAGGAACGATGGATGGCTCGCCGTTCGCTGGGAACAAAACGTTGTTCGACGCCAACATCAATGTACGAGCTTCCATTTGCGCTTCGAGCGACAAAGGAACGTGAACCGCCATTTGGTCACCGTCAAAGTCCGCGTTAAATGCCGCGCAGACTAATGGGTGCAATTGGATTGCTTTACCTTCAATCAGCATTGGCTCGAAAGCCTGAATACCGAGACGGTGCAATGTAGGTGCACGGTTGAGCATGATTGGATGTTCACGAATCACTTCTTCGAGAATGTCCCAAACGATTGGCGTCTGGCTTTCAACTTCTTTCTTCGCAGCCTTAATCGTGGTTGCAATTCCTAAAGTCTCAAGCTTGTTGAAAATGAATGGCTTGAACAATTCCAAAGCCATCAATTTTGGTAGGCCGCACTGATGTAATTTCAATGTAGGACCAACCACGATGACTGAACGACCAGAGTAGTCAACGCGTTTACCCAACAAGTTTTGACGGAAACGACCACTCTTACCTTTAATCATCTCAGCCAAGGACTTGAGAGGACGCTTGTTAGCGCCAGTCATCGCCTTGCCACGACGGCCGTTGTCGAGCAATGAGTCAACCGCTTCTTGCAACATGCGTTTTTCGTTACGAACGATGATCTCAGGTGCGCGCAACTCTAACAAACGCTTCAAACGGTTGTTACGGTTGATCACACGACGATAGAGGTCGTTCAAATCAGAAGTAGCAAAGCGACCGCCATCCAACGGCACCAATGGGCGCAACTCTGGTGGCAATACTGGCAACACTTCCATGATCATCCAGTCAGGCTTAATCCCTGAAGTCTGGAATGCCTCAAGCACTTTTAAGCGCTTAGCGTATTTCTTGATCTTAGCGTCGCTACCAGTGGCTTTCAATTCGGCACGAATAGTCTCTACTTCACGATCGATATCAATTGAACGCAAGAGATCACGAATACCTTCTGCGCCCATGATGGCGGTAAATGCACCGTCACCATATTCTTCAGTCTTAGCAATGTATTCATCTTCAGACATGATCTGACCGCGCTTCATTGCGCCTTCAGGGGTCATACCAGGATCAACCACTACATATGCTTCAAAGTAAAGAACGCGCTCGATATCACGCAATGTCATATCGAGAACCATACCCAAACGGGATGGCAAGGACTTCAAGAACCAGATGTGCGCTACTGGGGCCGCCAACTCAATGTGGCCCATGCGCTCACGACGTACTTTAGCGAGAGTAACCTCAACACCGCACTTCTCGCAAATGACGCCACGGAACTTTAAGCGCTTGTACTTGCCGCATAAGCACTCGTAGTCTTTGGTTGGTCCAAAAATTTTGGCACAGAACAAACCATCACGCTCGGGCTTAAAAGTCCGGTAGTTGATGGTTTCTGGTTTGCGTACTTCACCAAAAGACCATGAGCGAATTTTCTCAGGAGATGCAAGGCCAATCTTGATGACATCAAACTGCTCATCACCCTGCGTTTGCTTAAATAAATCGAGCAATGCTTTCATATCAGTTGCGCTCCATGTCAATGTCAATACCCAACGAACGGATTTCTTTTACCAGCACGTTGAAGGATTTGGGCATGCCAGCATCAATCGTGTGCTCGCCCTTGACGATGTTTTCATAAACCTTGGTACGGCCTGTCACGTCATCAGACTTCACAGTCAGCATTTCTTGCAAGACATATGAGGCACCGTATGCTTCAAGGGCCCAGACTTCCATCTCACCAAAGCGCTGTCCACCGAACTGTGCTTTACCGCCCAATGGCTGTTGCGTTACTAAAGAGTAAGGCCCCGTTGAACGAGCATGCATCTTGTCATCAACCAAATGGTGGAGTTTCAAGACGTGCATTACGCCAACAGTTACAGGACGCTCGAACTGATCACCAGTACGGCCGTCAAACAGAACCATTTGCTGACGTGAAGGAGTCATCTGCAGTAATGCAGCAACTTCTTCTGGATATGCTAACTCGAGCATGCGACCAATTTCAGCCTCAGTAGCACCGTCAAACACTGGGGTTGCAAATGGCAAACCTTGGCGCAAATTCTCTGCCAATACTGTGATCTGCTCATCAGTGAAATTGTCGATGTCTTCAATGCGACCTGTTTCGTTGTAAAGTTGCTTGAGGAACTTACGCAGCTCTGCTTGCTTAGCTTGTTGACGAACCATCTCATCGATACGCTTACCAATACCTTGAGCTGCCCAACCTAAGTGGGTTTCTAAGATCTGACCAACGTTCATACGGGAAGGAACGCCTAATGGGTTCAAGACGATGTCTACAGGTCGTCCGTCAGCCATAAATGGCATATCTTCCGCAGGGGCGATTTTAGAAACCACGCCTTTGTTACCGTGACGACCGGCCATCTTGTCTCCAGGCTGCAAGCGACGCTTCACTGCCAAGTACACCTTAACCATCTTTGTTACGCCAGGTTGTAAATCGTCGCCCTGGGTGAGCTTGGTACGCTTCTCTTCAAACGCCTCATCAAACTGTTTACGCTTCGCTTCGATAGAAGATTTGATTGCTTCAACTTGTGAGGCAACCTCATCATCTGCTGGACGAATATCGAACCAATGGTATTTATCCAAGTCAGTAAGGTAATCCTTGTCGATCTTAGTGCCTTTAGCTAATTTCTTAGGACCGCCGTTAGCAACTTTGCCAACCAACAGTTTTTCTAAACGCATGAAGGCATCGCCTTCAACAATACGCAATTGGTCGTTTAGGTCCAAACGATAGCGTTGTAATTCTTCTTGAATAATGGACTGAGCACGGGCATCGCGCTCAATACCTTCACGAGTGAAGACTTGAACATCAATCACCGTACCAACCATACCTGATGGAACGCGCAAAGAAGTATCTTTTACGTCAGATGCTTTTTCCCCGAAGATCGCACGTAGGAGCTTCTCTTCAGGAGTGAGTGTAGTCTCGCCCTTTGGAGTTACCTTACCTACCAATACATCGCCAGCCTCAACTTCGGCACCAATGTACACAATACCGCTCTCATCTAAACGGGAGAGTTGTGACTCAGCTAAATTGGAGATATCGCGTGTAATTTCTTCTGAACCAAGTTTGGTGTCACGCGCAACCACTGACAACTCCTCAATATGAATAGAGGTGTAGCGGTCATCAGCAACAACCTTTTCAGAGATCAAAATGGAATCTTCGAAGTTGTAACCGTTCCATGGCATAAACGCCACAGTCATGTTTTGACCCAAAGCCAATTCGCCCAAATCGGTAGAAGCGCCGTCAGCAACTACGTCGCCGCGGGCTACACGATCTCCAACCTTCACGATTGGACGTTGATTGATATTGGTGTTTTGGTTTGAACGAGTGTACTTGATGAGGTTATAAATATCTACACCAACTTCACCAGCTGCAGTTTCATCATCATTTACACGAATCACAACACGATTCGCATCAACATAATCCACAATTCCGCCACGCGCTGCTAATACAACGGTGCCTGAGTCAACTGCAACAATGCGTTCCAAACCAGTGCCAACCAAAGGCTTGTCTGGACGCAAGCAAGGAACTGCTTGACGCTGCATGTTTGCACCCATCAACGCACGGTTTGCATCATCGTGCTCTAAGAATGGAACGAGTGAAGCAGCAGCAGAAACGATCTGGCTCGGAGCAACGTCAATAAAATCGATGCGCTCTGGCGCAACCATCATCGTCTCGCCAGCTTGACGAGCAGAAACCAATTCGTCAGCCAACTTACCGTTTTTGTCGATCGTCGCATTAGCCTGAGCAATCACATACTTGGCTTCTTCAATCGCAGAGAGGTAAACCACTTCATCGCTTACCTTGCTATTAGAAACTTTACGGTATGGAGTCTCGAGGAAGCCATGCTCATTCAAACGCGCAAACAACGCGAGTGAGTTGATCAAACCAATGTTTGGTCCTTCTGGTGTTTCAATTGGGCAAACGCGTCCATAGTGAGTTGGATGCACGTCGCGCACTTCGAAACCTGCGCGCTCGCGTGTCAAACCACCTGGTCCCAATGCGGAAATACGACGCTTGTGCGTGATCTCTGAGAGTGGGTTGGTTTGGTCCATAAACTGGGACAGCTGTGATGAACCAAAGAACTCACGAATCGCAGAAGAGATTGGCTTGCTGTTAATCAAGTCATGCGGCATGAGGTTTTCTGTTTCGGCCTGACCGAGACGCTCCTTCACTGCACGCTCAACACGTGACAAACCAGCGCGGAATTGGTTTTCAGCCAATTCGCCAACGCAACGTACGCGACGATTACCTAAGTGATCGATATCGTCCACTTCACCTTTGCCGTTACGTAAATCTACGAGAGACTTAATGGTGTCGAGAATATCTTCGTTCGACAGAACCATTGGGCCTTCCATCTCAGCACGACCAAGACGGCTATTGACCTTCATACGGCCAACTCGTGACAAATCGTAAGTATCTTCACTGTAGAACAAACGCTGGAACAAGGCCTCAACAGCATCTTCTGTTGGAGGCTCACCAGGACGCATCATGCGATAGATCGCGATACGCGCTGCTGTTTGATCAGCAGTTTCGTCAGTACGCAATGTCTGAGAAATGTACGCACCAGAATCTAAATCGTTCGTGTAGATGGTTTCCAATTGCTTGATGCCAGCATCGCGCAATGTTGCCAACAACTCTTCAGTGATTTCATCGTTAGCGTAAGCCAAGATTTCACCAGAATCTGGATCAACAATATTGCGTGCAACAACGCGACCAACTAAGTAGTCATCAGGTACAGCGATTGTCTTTGTCTTGGCAGCTTCGAGTTCGCGAATGTGCTTAGCATTGATACGCTTGTCTTTTTGAATGACTATAACGCCATTCTTATCGAGCACATCAAAGCTAGCCAACTGTCCGCGCAAACGCTCTGGAACAAATTCCATTGATGCACCATTGGCGGTCAATGAGAAATGGTCAAAGTTAAAGAAGTTTGCAAGAATCTGTTCGTTGTTTAAACCAATTGCCTTGAGCAAAATGGTGACAGGCATCTTACGACGACGGTCAACGCGGAAATAGAGAATATCTTTTGGATCAAACTCGAAATCGAGCCATGAACCACGGTAAGGAATGATGCGTGCTGAGAACAGCAACTTACCTGAGCTATGTGTCTTGCCCTTATCGTGCTCGAAGAACACGCCTGGGGAACGATGCAACTGAGAAACGATCACGCGCTCAGTGCCGTTGATCACAAAAGAGCCGTTTTCTGTCATGAGTGGAATTTCACCCATGTAGACTTCACTCTCCTTTACCTCTTTAACCTTGGTAGGCGCCTCGCGATCATAAATAATCAAGCGAACTTTTGCGCGTAAGGCTGAGTGGTATGTGTAACCACGTTGTTGACATTCTTTAACGTCAAACGGTGGCTGTGACAACTGGTAAGACACGTATTCCATACGTGCATAGCCGTTGTTAGACACAATTGGGAATGCTGATGTAAAGGCAGCCTGAAGTCCCTCAGTAAGACGAGACATTGGTGGCTTATCAGCCTGTAAAAATTTAGCGTAGGATTCCAGCTGCGTTGCGATCAGGTACGGAACCTGGTGGTTGTTTACTCGCTTAGCAAAGCTTTTACGGACTCGCTTGCGTTCGGTGAAGCTGTAGTTCATTTCATCTCCGAATTCAGCGACTGTACAAAGATTTGGCGATTGGCCACTACCAATCACTGGCGGACAACACTAAACCGATAGATCTAGTGTCCGACCAAACTTGCATTCTGCAGTCGTATCAGAAGGCAAACCCAACATGGCTAACGCCCCTTTGTGAGAGGCGCCAGCAGTGTTTGTATTACTTGAGTTCTGCTTTAGCGCCAGCTTCTTCAAGCTTCTTCTTAGCTTCTTCAGCAGTCTTCTTGTCAACGCCTTCTTTGATTGGCTTCGGTGCACCGTCAACCAAATCTTTAGCTTCTTTCAAACCAAGGCCAGTGATTTCGCGAACTGCTTTAATTACTGAAACTTTGTTTGCGCCAGCTTCAACGAGGTTTACTGTGAATTCAGTTTGCTCTGCACCACCAGCATCACCACCACCAGCACCTGCAGGACCAGCAACAGCCATCGCTGCAGCTGAAACACCAAACTTCTCTTCGAACGCTTTAACCAAGTCGTTCAAATCCATAACGGACATGCTACCTACTGCTTCAATGATTTCTTCTTTAGTAATCACCATTTTTAGCTCCTAATACTTAAATAGTTAATCTGTCGCTTATTCAGCGGCAGGGGTTTCGTTTGCTTCTGTTCCAGCTTCTGGGGCTGCGGCTGCAGGCTCAGCGACTGCTTCAGGTGCGGCTTCAGCGGCTACTGCTGCCGGGGCTACTGCTTCAACAGGTGCTGCGGCTTCGGCTGCTGGAGCAGGTGCTCCTTCTGCCTTTTGAGCTGCTACTGCGCCCAATACGCGAGCCATCGCAGAAACTGGGGCCAACATCACGCCCAACAACTGAGATAACAACTCTTCGCGGCTTGGAATTGTTGCGAGAGCTTTTACGCCTGCAACGTCTAACAACTTGCCGTTATATAAGCCAGCAGTAATGACTAACTTGTCTTGAGTCTTAGCAAAGTTCTGCAATACTTTCGCCGAAGCAATCGGATCAGCAGAGATGCCGTAAATCAAGGGGCCAACCATCGAATCAGCAAGAGGCTCAAACTGTGTGCCTTGGGCTGCGCGGCGTGCCAATGTGTTCTTCAAAACGCGAAGATAGACACCTTGGTCACGTGCGCTAGCACGTAGCTTTGTCAACTGCTCTACTGGAATACCACGGTATTCAGCAAGCACGACAGTTTGGGCTCCAGCCAATTGAGCGCCGACATCAGCAACAATCGCTTTTTTGTCTTGTACATTCAAAGGCACGGTTTAACTCCATAAAAACCAACTAATAAAAGTTGGGGTTACACACCAGCGTCTGATCATTTGTTCACAAAGTGTCTTGTGAAAATCTTTTCAGGGTCGCCATCTGCGTTGGCTATTACTTTCGTAACAATTAAGAATTAATTCTTTGGATGCAATTAACTCGCCAACGGTCTTTGATGTTCGACTTTTGCTTTTAGACAAAAGTCGACCCAAAGTTCTTTTTTGCTACAAGCTAATTAAGCTGCTGCCTGTAACGATGCTTGGTCTACACGTACGCCTGCACCCATGGTGCTGCTTACGGCAACCTTCTTTAAATACACGCCCTTAGATGCAGGAGGTTTTGCTTTATTCAAAGCCTCAAGCAATGCGAGCAAGTTCGATTTCAATGCAGCTGGCTCGAATGAACGACGGCCAATGCTTGCGTGCACGATACCGGCTTTGTCCACACGGAACTGAACCTGACCTGCTTTTGCATTTTTAACTGCAGTAGCAACGTCAGGAGTCACTGTTCCGACTTTTGGATTTGGCATCAAGCCACGTGGGCCCAATACTTGACCTAAAGTACCAACAATTTTCATGGTGTCTGGAGATGCGATCAACACATCAAAATCAATCTTGCCGCTCTTAATTTGATCGGCCAAATCTTCCATACCAACGATTTCTGCACCAGCAGCTTTAGCTTGTTCGGCTTTCTCGCCTTGTGCAAAAACAGCAACACGAACATGCTTACCTGTACCAGCTGGGAGCACTACTGCGCCACGCACAACTTGGTCAGATTTCTTGGCATCAATACCGAGCTGAACAGCAACGTCGATAGACTCATCAAACTTTGCAGTTGCACACTCTTTAACAAGGTTCAATGCATCTTCTAATGGGTAGAACTTGTTGCGATCAACTTTAGATTGAATTGCTTTTACGCGTTTAGATAATTTAGTCATGATTAGAGACCTTCCACAGTGATGCCCATGGAACGGGCGCTACCAGCGATTGTTCTAACAGCTGCGTCCATATCAGCTGCTGTCAAATCTGGCATTTTTGCTTTAGCAATTTCTTCCGCTTGAGCACGTGTAATTTTTCCTACCTTATCGGTATGAGGACGTGGTGATCCTTTTTCGATTTTCGCAGCCTTCTTAATCATGATGGTCGCTGGAGGAGTCTTCATGATGAATGTGAAGCTCTTATCAGCGAACGCTGTAATCACAACTGGAATTGGCAGGCCAGGTTCCATGCTCTGAGTTTGAGCATTAAACGCCTTACAGAATTCCATAATGTTGAGGCCGCGTTGACCCAATGCTGGACCTACGGGCGGTGATGGATTTGCTTTACCTGCAGGAATCTGCAGCTTAATAAAGCCAATAATCTTCTTTGCCATGTGTTGCTCCTTAAAGCGCGCCTAACCTCATTAGGAAAGACCGCCGTTGAGTAAACGCTTTGCTAGTTTTTGGCTTTCTAGCTCCGCTCCTCGGTTAATTACAAAAACTAAATAACCACTAAAAACCACTTGTTGCACTACAAAAACAGGACTAAGTCCTTGTTTTTACATCTTTTCTACTTGACCGAACTCCAGCTCAACTGGGGTACCGCGGCCAAAAATTGTAACAGAAACGCGCAATCTTGACTTCTCATAATTCACTTCCTCAACATTTCCATTGAAATCAGTGAACGGACCTTCTTTAACGCGTACCATCTCGCCCACCTCAAACAGGGTTTTAGGCTTTGGTTTATCCACCCCAGCCTGCATTTGATCCATGATTTTGGTGACTTCTGCTGTAGAAATCGGGCTTGGACGGTTACGTACACCACCCACGAATCCGGTCACTTTTGGCGTATTTTTCACCAAATGCCAGCTTTCGTCGGTCATTTCCATCTCAATTAGGACATATCCAGGAAAAAAACGGCGCTCAGTAACCGATTTGGCACCAGATTTGATCTCTACGACCTCTTCGGAAGGAACCAAAATGCGGCCAAATTTCTCAGGCATCCCAGAACGCGCAATACGCTCCTCAAGACCTTTTTTGACACTTTTTTCCATGCCTGAATAAGCATGAATAACGTACCAACGCATATTGCCGGTAGCTTGTGGATTTGCGGCTACTTCAGAATCAATCATTTTTTACTCACTTCCAGCCCAAAAAGACTGAAAAAACTAGCCATTCAATCAATTTGTCTGCAATCCATAAAAACAGGGACATGATCAGAACAAAGCCAAATACGACTAGAGTCATTTGGGTGGTCTCTTTACGAGTCGGCCAAACAACCTTTTTTACTTCATACCAAGAATCTTTTGCGTAGGCGATAAAACGACGCCCATCAGGAGAAATCGCCACAATCAAAACTGCAGCTGAAATGCCACCAAACAATACTGCCAAGCGCACCAATAAAGATTGGTCAATGAGCGTGTAGTAGAGCACTAACGCAGCAACGACGATTAAAGCAGCGAGGCCTGAAACCCAGCTGCTCTTTTCTTCAGTGTGACTTGCAGTTTGATGAGACATATTACTTTCAGTTCAAATCGTGGCAGGGGCGGAGGGCATCGAACCCCCAACCTTTGGTTTTGGAGACCAACGCTCTGCCAATTGAGCTACACCCCTTTATAGAAACTACTTAAGCCAAAATCTTTGCAACCACACCGGCGCCAACAGTACGGCCACCTTCACGGATCGCAAAACGTAAACCTTCTTCCATCGCGATTGGCGCGATGAGCTTGACGGTAATAGTGACGTTATCACCAGGCATCACCATTTCTTTATCTTTTGGCAACTCGATTGAACCAGTGACGTCCGTTGTACGGAAGTAGAACTGTGGACGATAGTTGTTAAAGAATGGAGTGTGACGACCACCCTCGTCTTTACCCAAGATATAAACCTCGGCGGTAAAGTGAGTGTGTGGAGTGATTGAACCTGGCTTAGCCAATACTTGGCCACGCTCAACTTCTTCACGTTTTGTACCACGGAGCAAAATACCCACGTTGTCGCCTGCTTGACCTTGGTCGAGCAATTTACGGAACATTTCAACACCAGTACAAGTGGTTTTGAGAGTTGGCTTGATACCAACGATTTCAATCTCTTCACCAACCTTGATGATGCCGCGCTCGATACGACCAGTCACTACAGTACCGCGACCGGAGATAGAGAATACGTCTTCTACTGGCATCAAGAACGCGCCGTCAACAGCACGCTCTGGAGTTGGGATGTAAGTATCGAGTGCTTCAGCCAATTTCATGATGGCTTCTTTACCCAATTTGCCTTCGTCGCCCTCAAGAGCCAACTTAGCAGAACCTTGGATGATTGGAGTGTCATCGCCTGGGAAGTCATACTTAGACAGAAGTTCACGAACTTCCATTTCAACGAGTTCTAACAATTCAGCGTCATCGACCATGTCGCACTTGTTCAAGAACACAACGATGTATGGAACGCCAACCTGGCGTGCCAAGAGGATGTGCTCACGAGTTTGTGGCATTGGGCCGTCAGCAGCAGAACACACCAAAATAGCGCCGTCCATCTGAGCAGCACCCGTAATCATGTTCTTAACGTAGTCAGCGTGTCCTGGGCAGTCAACGTGTGCGTAGTGACGGTTCGCTGTCTCGTACTCAACGTGGGCAGTGTTAATCGTAATACCGCGGGCTTTTTCTTCTGGAGCAGCATCGATCTGATCGTATGCTTTCGCTTCGCCACCGAATGCCTTTGAGAGCACAGTTGCAATTGCTGCTGTCAATGTGGTTTTACCGTGGTCAACGTGACCGATGGTGCCTACGTTTACGTGCGGTTTTGTCCGCTCGAACTTTTCTTTTGCCATTTTTGTCTGCCTTTAGTTAACTCTTAAACCAAAACACGAATACACATTTAATAAAAAATAATACGAAACCTGGTGCCCATGGGCAGGATCGAACTGCCGACCTCTCCCTTACCAAGGGAGTGCTCTACCACTGAGCCACATGGGCCTTTCTTTTTCCTGCAAATACTGGAGCGGGATAAGAGAATCGAACTCTTGACCGAAGATTGGAAATCTGCTGTTTTACCATTAAACTAATCCCGCACATCTGGTGGAGGGGGTAGGATTCGAACCTACGTAGGCGTAGCCAACAGATTTACAGTCTGCCTCCTTTAGCCGCTCGGACACCCCTCCGCGAACCCAAAATATTCTGACTCCAAATGGAGTATCTGTCAATCTCTCTAAACGCTCTGCACAAGTAAAAACGCCCAGACCCCTTAAGGGTCTGGGCGTCGCATTGGTGCCCGGCAGTTACCTACTTTCACACGGGTAATCCGCACTATCATCGGCGTAGAATCGTTTCACTGTCCTGTTCGGGATGGGAAGGAGTGGTTCCAATTCGCTATGGTCACCGGGCGTAGAGGGTTGAGTTGCTGATAGTTCAACAACTCTATTTGAGTAAGCATGTAATAAGGATGCAGATTAAATCTGGCAAACATCCAACACAATAGTGCTGGTTATAGGATCAAGCCTAACGGGCAATTAGTATCGGTTAGCTTAACGCATTACTGCGCTTCCACACCCGACCTATCAACGTTGTGGTCTTCAACGACCCTTTATGTAGGTTAAACCTACGGGAGATCTCATCTTCAGGCAAGTTTCCCGCTTAGATGCTTTCAGCGGTTATCTCTTCCGTACATAGCTACCCTGCGATGCTTCTGGCGAAACAACAGGTACACCAGCGGTACGTCCACTCCGGTCCTCTCGTACTAGGAGCAGCCCCCGTCAAATCTCCAACGCCCATGGCAGATAGGGACCAAACTGTCTCACGACGTTTTAAACCCAGCTCACGTACCTCTTTAAATGGCGAACAGCCATACCCTTGGGACCGGCTACAGCCCCAGGATGAGATGAGCCGACATCGAGGTGCCAAACACCGCCGTCGATATGAACTCTTGGGCGGTATCAGCCTGTTATCCCCAGAGTACCTTTTATCCGTTGAGCGATGGCCCTTCCATACAGAACCACCGGATCACTATGACCTGCTTTCGCACCTGCTCGACTTGTCGGTCTCGCAGTTAAGCACGCTTTTGCCATTGCACTTTAGGTACGATGTCCGACCGTACCAAGCGTACCTTCGTACTCCTCCGTTACACTTTGGGAGGAGACCGCCCCAGTCAAACTGCCTACCATGCACTGTCCCCGACCCGGATAACGGGCCAAGGTTAGAACCTCAAACAAATCAGGGTGGTATTTCAAGGTTGGCTCCAACAGAACTAGCATCCTGTTATCAACGCCTCCCACCTATCCTACACAGACCGGTTCAAAGTCCAATGCAAAGCTACAGTAAAGGTTCATGGGGTCTTTCCGTCTAGCCACGGGTAGATTGCATCATCACAAACATTTCAACTTCGCTGAGTCTCAGGAGGAGACAGTGTGGCCATCGTTACGCCATTCGTGCAGGTCGGAACTTACCCGACAAGGAATTTCGCTACCTTAGGACCGTTATAGTTACGGCCGCCGTTTACTGGGACTTCAATCAAGAGCTTGCACCCCATCATTTAATCTTCCAGCACCGGGCAGGCGTCACACCCTATACGTCCACTTTCGTGTTTGCAGAGTGCTGTGTTTCTCGTCTCACGCCCTTGAATTGCGCTACCGGATTTACCTAATAGCCATCTCCAACGCAAGAACCGGGACTTCCAACACCCGGACAACTTTCCGCGATCCGTCCCCCCATCGCATCTAACAATGGTCAAGGAATATTAACCTTGTTCCCATCAGCTACGCATCTCTGCCTCGCCTTAGGGGCCGACTCACCCTGTTCCGATGAACGTTGAACAGGAAACCTTGGGCTTACGGCGAGGAGGCTTTTCACCCCCTTTATCGCTACTCATGTCAGCATTCGCACTTCTGATACCTCCAGCATCCTTTACAAGACACCTTCACAGGCTTACAGAACGCTCTCCTACCATCACATTGCTGTGATCCGCAGCTTCGGTTATATGCTTAGCCCCGTTACATCTTCCGCGCAGGACGACTCGATCAGTGAGCTATTACGCTTTCTTTAAAGGATGGCTGCTTCTAAGCCAACCTCCTGACTGTTTTAGCCTTCCCACTTCGTTTCCCACTTAGCATATATTAGGGACCTTAGCTGGCGGTCTGGGTTGTTTCCCTCTTGACACCGGACGTTAGCACCCGATGTCTGTCTCCCGTGCTTGCACTCGTAGGTATTCGGAGTTTGCTATGGCGCAGTAATCCGCAATGGACCCCACTACCATGACAGTGCTCTACCCCCTACGATGATACACGAGGCACTACCTAAATAGTTTTCGGAGAGAACCAGCTATTTCCAGTTTTGTTTAGCCTTTCACCCCTATCCACAGCTCATCCCCTAACTTTTCAACGTTAGTGGGTTCGGTCCTCCAGTACGTGTTACCGCACCTTCAACCTGGCCATGGATAGATCAACTGGTTTCGGGTCTACACCCAGCAACTAGCGCCCTATTCGGACTCGCTTTCGCTACGCCTTCCCTATTCGGTTAAGCTTGCTACTGAATGTAAGTCGCTGACCCATTATACAAAAGGTACGCAGTCACCCCTTACGAGGCTCCTACTGTTTGTATGCACACAATTTCAGGATCTATTTCACTCCCCTCCCGGGGTTCTTTTCGCCTTTCCCTCACGGTACTTGTTCACTATCGGTCGATTACGAGTATTTAGCCTTGGAGGATGGTCCCCCCATATTCAGACAGGATTTCACGTGTCCCGCCCTACTTGTCTCTAGTCTAGTACCACTCAATAATTTTCACATACGGGACTATCACCCTTTATTGTTGGACTTTCCATTCCATTCTGTTAATTACTGAGCTATCACTAGAAGGCTCTTCCCATTTCGCTCGCCACTACTTTGGGAATCTCGGTTGATGTCTTTTCCTCTCGCTACTTAGATGTTTCAGTTCACGAGGTTCGCTTTTCATACCCTATGTATTCAGGTATGGATACCACAAAAGTGGTGGGTTTCCCCATTCAGAAATCCCCGGATCAAAGCTTATTTACCAGCTCCCCGGGGCTTATCGCAGGTTATAACGTCTTTCTTCGCCTGTAATCGCCAAGGCATCCATCATGTGCACTTATTCACTTGATCCTATAACGAGCACCATTGCTAGTAACCGTTATAGGTTTTACTTCTACTTCTGACATGTTTGCCGTAATCCAAACTGTAAGTACTTGTTAAGAACTTTGTAAAACTCGTTTGATATTACTGATTGATGATTCAATCTTTACCCTTATTACATTGTCAAACGCACTCTCAAAGATACGTTTGACACTTTGCTTACTCAAATTTTTAAAGAACAGCCATAAATAGCAAAACTAAACAATAAAGAATCGCTTAGTTTTGACATCTATATGTTGGTGGAGGATGACGGGATCGAACCGACGACCCCCTGCTTGCAAAGCAGGTGCTCTCCCAGCTGAGCTAATCCCCCAACGTCCACTAAATCCATATCACTTCTGATTGGTGGGTCTGGTAGGACTTGAACCTACGACCCCTGCGTTATCAACACAGTGCTCTAACCAGCTGAGCTACAGACCCGTGGCTTTTATTGTCAACCGATAAGTGTGGGCACTATAGCTCCAGCATCTTTCTCTAGAAAGGAGGTGATCCAGCCGCACCTTCCGATACGGCTACCTTGTTACGACTTTACCCCAGTCATGAATCCTGCCGTGGCAGTCGCCCTCCTTGCGGTTAGGCTAACGGCTTCTGGCAAAACCCACTCCCATGGTATGACGGGCGGTGTGTACAAGACCCGGGAACGTATTCACCGCGACATTCTGATCCGCGATTACTAGCGATTCCAGCTTCACGTAGTCGAGTTGCAGACTACGATCCGGACTACGATGCATTTTCTGAGATTAGCTCCCCCTCGCGGGTTGGCAACCCTCTGTATGCACCATTGTATGACGTGTGAAGCCCTACCCATAAGGGCCATGAGGACTTGACGTCATCCCCACCTTCCTCCGGTTTGTCACCGGCAGTCTCTTTAGAGTGCTCTTGCGTAGCAACTAAAGACAAGGGTTGCGCTCGTTGCGGGACTTAACCCAACATCTCACGACACGAGCTGACGACAGCCATGCAGCACCTGTGTTCACTTTCTCTTACGAGCACCTAATGTATCTCTACTTCGTTAGTGACATGTCAAGGGTAGGTAAGGTTTTTCGCGTTGCATCGAATTAATCCACATCATCCACCGCTTGTGCGGGTCCCCGTCAATTCCTTTGAGTTTTAATCTTGCGACCGTACTCCCCAGGCGGCTGACTTCACGCGTTAGCTACGTTACTCAGGATGTAAATCCCGAACAACTAGTCAGCATCGTTTAGGGCGTGGACTACCAGGGTATCTAATCCTGTTTGCTCCCCACGCTTTCGTGCATGAGCGTCAGTGTTATCCCAGGGGGCTGCCTTCGCCATTGGTATTCCTCCACATATCTACGCATTTCACTGCTACACGTGGAATTCTACCCCCCTCTGACACACTCTAGCTATACAGTCACAGGCGCCATTCCCAGGTTAAGCCCGGGGATTTCACGCCTGTCTTGTATAACCGCCTGCGCACGCTTTACGCCCAGTAATTCCGATTAACGCTCGCACCCTACGTATTACCGCGGCTGCTGGCACGTAGTTAGCCGGTGCTTATTCTTCAGGTACCGTCATTCCCGGACTGTGTTAGAGCCGGTGTTTCTTCCCTGACAAAAGAGCTTTACAACCCGAAGGCCTTCTTCACTCACGCGGCATTGCTGGATCAGGGTTGCCCCCATTGTCCAAAATTCCCCACTGCTGCCTCCCGTAGGAGTCTGGGCCGTGTCTCAGTCCCAGTGTGGCTGATCGTCCTCTCAGACCAGCTACTGATCGTCGCCTTGGTGGGCTTTTACCCCACCAACTAGCTAATCAGGCATCGGCCGCTCTAATCGCGCGAGGTCTTTCGATCCCCCGCTTTCCCCCTCTCAGGGCGTATGCGGTATTAGCACAGCTTTCGCTGCGTTATCCCCCACGATAAGGTACGTTCCGATGTATTACTCACCCGTTCGCCACTCGCCACCAGGTGCAAGCACCCGTGCTGCCGTTCGACTTGCATGTGTAAGGCATGCCGCCAGCGTTCAATCTGAGCCAGGATCAAACTCTTCAGTTCAATTCCTGTGATCCTTGCGGATCGTCGCACTCATTCAAGAAATCGACTTGGTAAAAAACCAAATCTACTGTCTATGAGTACTATTTATTTACATCTGTCCCGAAGGACTGGATGCTTTCACTTAGTACCCACAATTATCGGTTGACTAATTTTTAAAGAGGGCTGATTTTGATTTTTGATTTTTATTTATTATTTAAAAAAACATTCAGCAGAGGGGTTAAACTATAGCGCACTTTTGGGGGGTCGTCAACACCTATTCCACTATTTTTCCTAAAAAAGTTTAATTTTTTTTCCTACAGGGGAATTAATCTCAATTAAAATCAGTGGTTTGCCAATTCAAAAAATTTGAAAATTTTTTTAAAAAAATTCAAATTTTTTCAATTTTTAGAAAAAGATTGACAGTACTAAACCCTCTTTTTGATGATTCTTTGCGCATTAACCACAAATCAGGGAAAACCCTGAAATTTTGCTTGTACTCTGTTAATATATTGTGCTATGCACAATATATTAGCGAGCCGGCACTCACCTACCAAGCCCTATTTGGCAAGGCTGGCTGTCCCAGTTCGAGAACTCCACGCAGGGCACCGCGAGCAAATTCTTAACCATCTACTGCAGCTAGATGAAGAAGATCGTCGTCTACGCTTTGGTACTCAAACACCTGACGAGGTTATTAAGCATTACGTAGAGCATCTAGATTTCAATAAAGATTCTGTGTTTGGCGTCTTTGACTCGGACTTAAGGCTTGTAGGTATGGCCCATCTGGCTTATTTACCGCAAGTTAAAGGACGGGTACATGCGTCTGAGTTTGGCGTCTCAGTGCTCCCCGAGGGCCGCGCGCAAGGACTGGGAACCGCACTGCTACAGCGCTCAGCCGTACATTCCCGCAATAGCAATATTCAAACACTTTATGTTCATTGCCTTGCAAACAATAAGGCAATGATGCATTTGGCTCAAAAAGCGGGCATGAAAGTCGAATATGCCTATGGTGATGCAGATGCCTACCTCACATTACCGCCCGCAAATCCAAGCACCATTGTGGAAGAAGCCGCTAATGAGCAGTGGGCAGGCTTTGATTACGCAGTGAAAGAAAACTTAAAACTTGCTAGTCAAGTATGGTGGTGGTTCTTAGGTCGCCCAGGACACGCGCGCTAAGTTTTTCACGCTAGTTTTCTGCGGGGGCCCCACGCAATATCCAACCGGTTAATAAAGTCAATTGGGCATCGCTTAAGCCTGGATTAGCAGGCATAGGAACAACACCCCAAGAACCTGCGCCACCTTTTGTGATTTTGTTTTTCAAAAACATTTGCGCGCCGGCATCATTCTTATATTTTTGCGCAACCGACTGAAAGCTTGGGCCAACAATTTTTTTATTTGTTGCATGACATCCTAGACATGCACTTTTTTTTGCAAGAGCAACTGCCTGTTGGTCTTCTGAATTGGCATAGACAACTACGCAATGCGACGTAGCAAAAAATACAAAAATAATTTTTGTAAGCAGACGCACTTTAAACCTCAATTAGCACTTCAAAAATATTTATTGAAATTTAGGCGGGGTAGTTGGTTGCGATTGTTCGGCCTTACCTTGTTGCTCAAGACGATTTTTTTCTGCCTCAGAAATAATGTCAAAGTATACAAACACTTCTTTCACACCATTGGTATTGCTCGCAACCTTCTTGGCTAGATCCGCCTCGCTTTGAGTAAGAATCCCCATCAAATAAACATTGCTACCTTCTGCAACAATAGCCATGGAGTTAGACGGTAACTTTTCTGTAAAGATCATCTGAGTTTTGATCTTCGACTCTAAATAAGTATCGTTTGCACGTGCAGTGTAGGAGCTACTAGGGCCAATGATCAACTCATTAAACACTGAGCGCGCATTCTTCATGGCCTTTACATAAGCGCCTGCTTCCCCTTTCACATCAGCATCTTTTGCTTCACCCGTTAGCAAAACTTTCTGATTGAATGAAGTAACGTTGATGTGTGCGTTATCACCCAATCTTTTTGATAGCGCAGCGTTTGCTTCCATCTCAATGCCATGGTCAATTGCTTGAACGCCAGGGGTACGACGATCAGCCATCACACTTGCACCAGCAGCCACACCACCCACCGCCAATATTCCGCATGCGGTCAATTGAGATGCAAGAATAGCAGCGAAAACAACCTTACCGAAAGTTTGGATTTGCATTTACTTATCTTTATTGAAAAATTAATCGAGCAAGACGTGATCAACGCCATCACATAAACCGTGAAGTAAGACCAAGTGTGTTTCCTGAATGCGCGCAGTGCGATTCGATGGTGCGCACAAGTGAATATCGTCTTTGTCTAATAAACCAGCAATTTTTCCGCCGCCATTTCCGGTAAGCGCAATAATTTTGATACCCAATTTTTTTGCAGCTTCAATTGCCTTGATAACGTTTTTGGAATTTCCTGAGGTTGATATGCCCAAAAGGATATCGGCTTTTTTACCAAGGCCTCGCACCTGCTTACTAAAAACTTCGTCGTAACTGTAGTCGTTACCAACAGCGGTGAGGATCGATGAGTCTGTAGTTAAGGCAATTGCTGCTAGCTCCTGGCGCTCTCTTTCAAATCTACCAATAAGCTCTGCTGCAAAGTGCTGTGCATCAGCAGCCGACCCACCGTTACCGCATGCCATAACCTTACCGCCGGCCCGCAAGCAATCGACCATCGCCAATACACCATGTGCGACTGATTGGGGGAGAGTTTTTTCGGCTTCTTGCTTAACCGCAATACTGTCTAAAAAATGTTGGGATGCGCGCTTGCGCAAACGTTCGATAGTGTCTTTTTCCATAGCAATATTATGCGCCAAAGAAGAGCTAATTTGCCCTGCCCTACAAGGAGCTTAAACCAAAAGCAACGTATTCTCTTGCTTATTCATCAACCTTCAGCAGACAATAGCCCCATGGAACTAGGCTCATTTGATTTTCTAAAACAGCAAGATTTACCAGCTGGGGCCCTGTACATGGTTGCCACACCAATAGGGAATTTGGGCGATATCACGCTTCGAGCCCTATACATCCTCAATTTAGTCGACGGAATTGCTTGTGAAGACACTCGGCATAGCGCCGCATTACTCCAACAATTTGGCATTCACAAAAAATGTTTGGCCCTACATGCACATAATGAAATGGGTGGCGCGCAAACCGTCATTCAGCATCTTGGCAATAATGAACGCTGGGCCTATATTTCAGATGCAGGCACTCCGGGCGTTTCAGATCCCGGCGCACGTTTGGTTGATGAGGTACAAAAAGCCGGCTTTAAAGTGATACCCATCCCGGGCGCTAGTTCTGTTGCTTGCGCAATTTCTGCTGCTGGTTCGGTCATGCTGAACTCAGAAGGGCGGTTTCAATTTTTAGGCTTTTGGCCACATAGAACCAAAGAGCGTGAAATGCTCTTACAAGATATTTGCACCAGCAAAAAAACAAGCATCTTTTTTGAATCACCACATCAAATTCGGGAAACTCTTTTAACGCTTGCAAAACATTTAGAACCAACACACCGTATATTAGTTTGTCGTGAATTAACCAAAAAATTCGAGCAATTGATTTCATTAGAGGCAGGCGAGATAGCTCAATGGCTTGAGAATACTGAAAGCTTAAAAGGCGAATTTGTTGTGCTATTAGCAGGCCGCCAAGACAGTGGGGACGAAGCTCCAGAGCACAGCTCGTTACTGCGCTGGGCTAATGCCTTGAGCCCACATCTAGGCAGCAAAGAAATTGCTGCTGTCCTTTCTCAGGCGCTGGGACTCAGCAAAAAAGACGCCTATCAAATTGCTTTGGATGCAAAAGCAGTTGGCGAGAACAAATAAAAAAGCTGGCATATAGCCAGCTTTTTTCAAATGACTTAATCCTTACTTAGCTGCAGGCGCCTTAGGCTCTGGCAATTTGCCACCAGATCCATTAGCAATATAGACAACTGCTCGGCCTAATTCGTAATCACTGATATCTGCTGGGTTTGAACCACCACGAGCTGGCATCGCATTTTTGCCTTTGAGGACCGATGTCAGCAAAGCTTCATAGCCCTTAGCAATACGCGGAGCCCAGGCAGCAGTATCACCAAATTTGGGGGCACCAGCTGCACCAGTTGCATGACATGCGGCACATACTGCCTTATAAACTTGTTCGCCAGATTGAGGCTCGACTGAACCTGCGCTTGCACCCTGGAAATTTAATTGAGCCACTGGCTTGATTAATTGCTCGGTTGTGGCAGATGAGTCGCCGCGCTTGCCGTTGTTAACAAACACCATCAACAACAAAATAATGATCAAGGGCACAAAAAAGCTTGCAAACACCATGATGATGAGTTGTTTTGGTGACTTAATTAGATTTCCGTGCTCGTTGCTCATAAGAATTTATCGTTTGACGGTTTAGGGTTTATTTGCCCAGATTATAACTAGAGAGAAGGGGTTTAGGCACTTACAATAGTAGGGCGATCAGATTTTTCGCTGGCGCCCGTAGCTCAGTGGATATGAGTATTGGCCTCCGAAGCCAAGGGTCGCAGGTTCGATTCCTGCCGGGCGCGCCAAAATAGAGGGGATTTTTGATATACATCATGCGAAAAATCGCAAAAACCGCTATCATTCGCATCTAACTTATTGATTCTTATCGTGTCGACACATCTAAATTCAGCCCTTTCTGAGCCGTCCCTGACCAATCCCCTGCCTCCTGAGGCGCCACTGCCGCATCGCAAAATTATTCGGAGCTGGCTCATTCCAATGGCCCAAGGTGAAACTGGGCGAGCAATTATGTTGCTCTTCATTGATGCTGCTCTTTGGATTGGATGCATTGCAGGTACCGTTTTTGTTGAAAACATTTTCCTCAAAGTGATTTTTGGTTTAGTTGCTGGTTTTGTCACAGGTCGTATTTTCATCTTGGGTCACGACGCCTGTCACCAGAGCTTCACGCCCAATCGCGAACTCAATAAAGTTTTAGGTCGCATCGCGTTTCTTCCATCGCTCACTCCTTATAGCTTGTGGGATGTTGGACACAACGTCGTGCATCACGGTCAAACAAATTTAAAGAGCTTTGACTTTGTTTGGGCGCCTTTATCAAAATCAGAATACGACGCGCTACCCCGATGGCGTAAGGCTCTAGAGCGTTTATATCGTAGCGGCTGGGGTCCTGTCTTCTACTACCTTATCGAAATTTGGTGGAGACGCGAGTACTTCCCGAACGCTAAAAATAAACCAGGCGATCGCCCAATCTTCTTAAAAGATAATTTACTGGTTACTGCATTTGCAATGATCTGGGTCAGCTGTTTAATCGCTGGCGCAATTGCCACTGGACAGTCTATTTGGGTTGGTTTGCTTGCCGGTTTTGCCGTCCCATTCTTATTCTGGAATGGAATGATTGGTTTTGTGGTCTACGTTCATCACACCCATCCTTCTGTTTCTTGGTATGACAAAAAATCAGAGTGGTTACGCGCACAACCTTTCGTGTCTACAACCGTTCATCTCACATTTAGCTGGATCTGGGGCTCATTAATGCACCACATCATGGAGCACACTGCCCATCACGTCGACATGAGCGTACCCCTATATCGCCTCCCAGAGGCTCAAAAAACCCTTGAAACCATCCTTCCAGAGCGTATTTTTATTCAGAAGTTCTCTTGGGCCTGGTATTTCGACACAGCTCGTAAATGTAAGCTTTATGACTTTGAAAACAAGGCTTGGTTGGATTTTGATGGCAACAAAACGGCTGATTCCGTCAGAGTTGTCTTAACCCCAGTGCCAGCAGGACAAAACGGGTAAAATAGACATCTCTACAAAGATTTGCCTTACCCGGATTGCCCATGACTACCTCGACTCCCGCCGCCACCCAAGATTCTTCTCAGAGCCTAAAATTTTGCTCTTCTTGCAGTCGCGAAAAACGCCTTGAAGGCGGCACATGGATTCCAACTAGCAATCGCAAGCAACGCTGGATCTGCGCTAACTGTTTGTACAACCGCACACACCGTACCGGCTCAGCAAAAACCTAAAATTCCCTGTCAGCATACATTGCGGCCCAGTCTCCAAGATGTCTTAAGCGCCGTCCCCAACATATGGATTTGACTTGCGCTCTTTGCCAAAAGTAGACATCGGTCCATGTCCTGGTACGAATTGCACATCATCACCAAGTGGCCAAAGCTTTGTCCTAATTGCATGAATTAAATCTGCACGATTGCCGCGCGGAAAATCGGTTCTACCGATTGAGCCCGCGAACAAGACATCACCCACGATTGCTAAGCGATCTTCCTTGCCGAAGAACACCACATGCCCTGGAGTGTGGCCTGGACAGTGAAAGACTTCCAGATCTACACTACCTACTTGCACATGATCGCCATCATTCAGCCAGCGATTCGGTTCGAAGGCTTTGGCATGTCCAAACCCAAACCGTACTGTCTGCTCTGGCAATTGATCAATCCAAAACCGCTCATCTTCTTGTGGGCCCTCAATCGGAACGCCCAATTGCTCTGCCAAATCTTTCGCTGCCGCACAATGATCTAAATGCCCGTGAGTTAATAAAATCTTTTTTACATTTCCGCCCAGTTGCACCACGCCATCCAAGATCTTTTCAATATCGCCACCAGGATCAACCACTGCAGCGTCTCCAGTTTCCTGACAAACCAAAATCGAGCAGTTTTGCTCAAAGGGAGTAACGGGCACGATTCCTAATTTGATTGGCATAGATAAATTCACTGGACTAGATAAAAGAGCGTTTTGATAGAAGACTTAACAGAGTAACTGAGCATAAAATATTCTCAAAGGATAAAACAATGAATAGCCAAGATACATTTAAATTTGCACCGACCCATGAATGGGCAGATCTCGGAAGCAACGGTTTGGTCTGGGTTGGGATTAGCAACCATGCCCAAGAGGCCCTAGGTGATGTGATGTTCTTTCAGGCGCCCAAACTTGGTCAACAAGTAAAGCAGGGTGAAGCAATTGCGGTGATTGAATCCGTTAAAGCGGCTAGTGATATTCATTCTCCTGTGAGTGGTGAAATTGTTGCACTAAATGCTGATATGGATGCCGCGCCAGAACGCGTGAATGAAAAGCCTTATGAGGTTTGGCTGTTCAAAATTAAACCTACTTCTGATAGTAGTCTTGCTACAGAATTAGAACAACTTATGAATCTAGAGCAATACGAAACTGGACTAGGGGCTTAAAATTAAATTGAAATCGGATCACGTTCAATTAACCAACGAATGCGTTCTTGCTTGCTAATTCGGCCTTGAGAATTTGCCCGCAACTCTCGATCAATTGTCTCGAGCGCATCCTGCAATTGCCTCCGATCGTCAGACTCAATTACCAACTGCGCTCTCTCAATATTAGCAACGCGCATCATGCTTTTAGGAACGGGATCATAGACCCTAAGCCCTGATGTTATGAGACCCAGGGCCTTTATTCGCTCCTTTAGGCTACTTAAAAATCTAAGCGCTTGATTCAAGCTTTTTGCTTCAGCATGAATCAAGGCTTGATAAGAAAATGGCGGCAACTTGGCCTCTTCTCGTTCACTGGCCATCTGCGCTAAAAATCCATCAACATCATGTATGAGTAAATACTGAAAGACGGGTGCCTCTGGAAATTGTGTCTCTAGGTAGACATCCCCAACGAGCTCGCCATCTTTGCTTGACCTGCCAGCTCGACCAGCAACCTGCACAAGCTGCGCAAATAATCTCTCAGCCGCACGAAAGTCTTGCGAGAACAAACGGCTATCTGCATCTACAACTGCCACCAAGCCAATGTTTTGATAATCGTGCCCCTTGGCAATCATCTGCGTACCAACAACGATATCTACTTTGCCTTCATGAATTTCCTGAAAGAGCTCTTCTGCGCCCTTACTCTTACGACTTGAATCTGTATCTATGCGCAATACTTGTGCACCTGGCCAAGCATTATCCACCTCATCTTCTAATTTCTGAGTACCGTGTCCCAGCGCTTTTAAATCCACATTGCCACAATCAGGGCAGTGGCTGGGTACGGGCTTAACCAAACCGCAATGATGGCAGCTCAGCACAGCTTTCCGACCCAATGCGCCGGCTTTATGCATCACTGTGTAAGAACTGCATTGATTGCATTTAGATAACCAAGAGCATGCATTGCAGCTAAGCACTGGTGCATAACCTCTGCGATTAATCATAACAAGGCTTTGTTTTTTGTTCAGCAAATTTTTCGCAATTGCGCTTACTAGCGGCTTGCTAAAGGCAATTTTTGATTTGGGCTTATCGGGATCCCCAGGGCTAAATTGAGTTTGCGGATCGCGTGTATTGATGAGATAAACCTTTGGCAGTCCAGCGCCTTGTGCGCGCTGATCTAAGCGCAAGTACTCATAGCGACCTGCCTTTGCAGCCATCCAAGTCTCTAGAGACGGCGTAGCTGACGATAGCAGTATCGGAATCTTCAAATCATGCGCACGCCAAACTGCTAAATCTCGTGCTGAATAACGTATGCCATCTTGCTGTTTGTAAGAAGGGTCGTGCTCCTCATCTACTACGATTGCTCGTAAATTCGGCAAGGGGGTTAATGCCGCAAGCCTGGTTCCCAAGACAATCTGTGCATCACCTATAAATGCTTCATACCAAGCTAGACCACGTTTACCTTCGCTTATTCCGCTGTGCAGCACAACCATTTTTTTATCTGGAAAGTAGGCGCGCACTCTTCGCTCTAGTTGAGGTGTTAAATTAATTTCAGGCACCAAAATTAATGCTTGTGCTTTTTTGTCGTCTAAAATATTTTTTAGCCAATTTAAGAAGACTGCGGTTTTTCCGCTGCCAGTTTGTCCCTGAAGCAGCGTTGCACTAAAACCATTTTCAGATTTAAGTTGCCTTAATTTATATAAAGCAGCCTCTTGTGCACTGTTCATTTGACTCTCTGCAATATATCCCTCAGCTACATCAACTTTTTCTTTCCTTTGTTTTTTTTCTTTTGCTGCATTAACTTTTTTGGGAATTTTTTCCCATTCCGACGGCTTTTTCCACATCTGTGGAATTGCTGGAATGATGGTTTCACCAAGCCCATGTATGTAGTATTGGCTCGCGAAATTCATCAGCCGCAAACTTGCAGGATCCAGAGGGGGTAGTGGTGCTATTTGAGATACGGATTTTAATTTCCTCGCATCAAATTCGGAGTGATTGCTTACTTTTATAATCATTCCCACCACGGATGTGCCGGCAAATGGCACTTCTACAAGCTGGCCAAGCTTTGGCTCAATCCCAAGTTTTTCTTGATCCCATAAATAGTCAAAACCCTGGGTCAAGGGCTTATCTACTACTACTTGAACCACAATGGGTAAGGGCATTTTTACTTCGTTTTTTGATTTTACTTGTGGATAAGTCTGTGGATATCATCCATGAACTCTGATTTATAGGCTAATTTACCAGCTAACAGCTTTTATTTAAATTTTTATGAAAATTGGCAATTTTATTTATAAATCAATTACTTGTAGTACTTTCCGTAAGTTATAGTTCATGTTTAATCGCAATCTTGCTGTATTTTCATCAACGGCCAAAACTGTGCATAACTTTTACCCCAAACTGTCTGTGAAAGTTAGTAATTACTTAGCATTACCGCTTTGATCTAAGAGCACGGGAGTATTTAGTCACCGCCTCTGCTAGAGCGGACACACTTTGGGGAGGGGTGAATTGAGAAATTCCATGGCCCAAATTGAAAATATGGCCATCTAAGGCATGCAGTCCTGGCTTTAGCCCAGGCGCGCTTGCCAGGTCATCTAACAAAGACTTTGCTTGTGTTGCAATTTGCTCGGGCTCTGAGAACAATATCAGTGGATCTAAATTGCCCTGCAATGCTAATGGCTTTCCTAAAGCAAGTAGCTGTTTACGAGCACGACTTAGTGAGATCGTCCAATCAATCGCAATTACATCAGCGCCTGCTTGAGCCATATCATCCATCCAAACAGCTCCGCCTTTAGTAAACATGATGATTGGGATTCTGTTGCCCTCATACTCACGGGGAAGCAACTCGATAACTTTTTGCATCGACGCCAAAGACATCTTTTGATACCAACCATCAGGCAACATTCCGCCCCAGGTATCGAAAATCATCAGCGCTTGCGCACCTGCTTTTAGTTGTTCAATCAAGTAAGCAGCAACCGACTTTGCATTGACATCCAAAATATGCTGCATGAGATCTGGACGACTAAACATCATAGTTTTAGCATGACGAAAATCATCGGTGCTTGATCCATCAACCATGTAGCAGGCCAAGGTCCAAGGGCTTCCAGTAAAGCCAATGAGGGGCACGCGCTGCTTGCCGTCTTGTATCAGCGCTTTACGAATTTCTGATACAGCGTCAAAAACATATTTGAGCTGATCCATATCTGCAATGCGAAGTTTTTTTACGGCCTCTTCGGTGCGAAGCGGATGATCAAAACTAGGGCCTTCGCCCGCAGTAAATTTCAATCCCAGACCCATTGCATCTGGAACCGTCAAAATATCGGAGAACAAAATGGCCGCATCCAATGGATAGCGATCCAAAGGCTGAAGCGTAACTTCTGTAGCGTATCGAGGATTTTTGGCGAGACCCAAAAAGCTTCCCGCTTTTGCTTGGGTTGCATTGTATTCGGGCAGATATCTGCCGGCTTGGCGCATGAGCCAAAGCGGTGTTTGATCTACCGCTTCGCCCAGGCAGGCCTTTAAAAACCGATCATTTAACAACAAAGAGGTGACCGGTTTTTATTTTTTGCGACGGAAACGTGCAATAGCAGCAAGCTGTGCAGCAGCCATTGCAAACTCGGATTGGGCTAGTGCCAAATCAAAGTCAGTACCACGATTTTGCATGGCTTCTTCGGCGCGCTTTTTAGCTTCTATCGCCTTGGCTTCATCCAGATCATGGCCACGAATTGCAGTGTCTGCCAATACGGTGACATGATCAGGCTGAACCTCTAAATAGCCGCCCGCCACGAATACAAACTCTTCATCACCATCGGATTTTTCAATCCGGACCGAACCTGGACGAATGCGCGTAATCAATGGTACGTGGCCGGGCAAGATACCGAGCTCACCACTCTCACCAGGAAGCGCAACAAACTTTGCTTCACCGCTGAAAATGGAGCGCTCAGCGCTTACTACGTCGACATGGATGCTTGACATAATTTCCCTAGATGAATTCGATTAAAGCTTCTTAGCTTTCTCGATGGCTTCATCAATTGAACCCACCATATAGAACGCTTGCTCAGGCAAGTGATCTAATTCACCGCTGACGATCATCTTGAAGCCACGGATGGTTTCTTTCAGTGGAACGTATTTGCCTGGTGAACCAGTGAACACCTCAGCAACGTGGAATGGCTGGGACAAGAAACGTTGAATCTTACGAGCACGGGCAACTGCCAATTTGTCTTCTGGAGACAATTCGTCCATACCCAAAATTGCAATAATGTCGCGCAACTCTTTGTAGCGCTGCAATGTCATCTGTACTGCACGAGCTACTTCATAGTGCTCTTGACCAACAACTTGTGGGTCAAGCTGACGGCTGGTTGAATCCAATGGATCAACCGCTGGATAAATACCCAATGCAGCAATATCACGTGACAACACAACGGTGGAGTCTAAGTGCAAGAAGGTAGTAGCTGGTGATGGATCGGTCAAGTCATCCGCAGGAACGTAAACGGCCTGAATAGAGGTAACTGAACCAGTCTTAGTAGAGGTAATACGCTCTTGCAATTTACCCATCTCTTCAGCCAAAGTAGGCTGATAACCCACAGCAGAAGGCATACGACCGAGCAATGCAGAAACTTCGGTACCAGCCAATGTGTAACGGTAGATGTTGTCAACGAAGAACAAAATGTCACGACCTTCGTCACGGAACGCTTCAGCCATAGTCAAACCAGTCAACGCAACGCGCAAACGGTTACCAGGAGGCTCGTTCATCTGTCCAAACACCATCGCTACTTTGTCGATAACGTTAGATTCTTTCATCTCGTGGTAGAAGTCGTTACCTTCACGAGTACGCTCACCAACACCGGCGAACACAGACAAACCTGAGTGTTGCTTAGCAATGTTGTTAATCAATTCCATCATGTTCACGGTCTTACCAACACCAGCACCGCCGAACAAACCAACTTTACCGCCCTTAGCGAACGGACAAACCAAGTCAATAACCTTAATGCCGGTTTCTAACAAATCAACAGAAGGAGAAAGCTCATCAAACTTTGGAGCCGGCTGGTGAATCGCGCGACGCTCTTCAGTAGCAATTGGTCCTGCGTCGTCAATTGGGCGACCCAATACATCCATAATGCGGCCCAAGGTTGCTGGACCCACTGGAACAGAAATTGGCTGGCCAGTGGATGTTACCTCCATGCCACGACGCAAACCATCGCTTGCGCCCATGGCAATTGCGCGAACTACGCCATCACCAATTTGTTGCTGAACTTCAAAGGTCAAACCTTTTTCAGCAAATGATTTTTCGCCGCTTTCGACTAATGTCAACGCATCATAAATGTTTGGCATTTTGTCGCGTGGGAACTGAATGTCCACCACTGGACCGATACATTGCACGATATTTCCGTTACTCATCGCTTTCTCCGCTTTTAATTCCGTAAATTCTTTCGTATTCCTAAATGCTGACCGCTTAAACCGCAGCCGCCCCACCAACAATTTCTGACAACTCTTTGGTAATAGCAGCTTGTCGAGTTTTGTTGTAATCCAATTGCAATTCGCCGATCACATTCTTCGCGTTATCTGAAGCGGCCTTCATTGAGACCATTCGTGCAGATTGCTCAGATGCCATATTTTCAGCAACAGCTTGATAAATCATTGCTTCGACATAACGCTTTAATAAGCCATTCAAAATGGACTCAGCGTCTGGCTCATAAATATAGTCCCAAGATGGGCCAGATTTGTCTTTTGGAGTTAAAGCCGCAGGCTCCAAAGGCAAAAGCTTTTCCAAAACAGGCTCTTGTTTCATTGCATTTACAAAGCGGGTGTATGCCAAATAAACCGCATCAATCTCTCCTCTTTCAAACGCTTCCAATTGAGCAGTAATTGCGCCAATCAAAACATCCAAATGAGGGGTATCGCCAATTTGAATTGTTTGAGAAATGAGTTTTGCTTTTGAGCGATTCAAAAATTGCAGGCCTTTTGAACCAATTGCGGTGTACTCAATATCAACATTCTTTTCTTGCAAGTCGCGCACTTGGTTAGCAATCAAACGTAATACGTTGGTATTTAAACCGCCGCATAAACCTTTGTCTGTAGTAACCAAGATTGTGCCAACTTTCTTTACTTCACGAGTAGCCATGTAAGCAGGGCGGTACTCAGGATTTGCTTTAGAAAGATTGGCAACAATTTCACGAATTTTTTCAGCATATGGACGCGCATTACGCATGCGCTCCTGGGCGCGACGCATCTTGGATGCGGCGACCATCTCCATTGCCTTCGTGATCTTGCGCGTGTTTTGCACGCTCTTGATCTTTGATCGTATCTCTTTTGTGCCGGCCATGATCTCTATGCGTCCTTAGAAGGCTGCTGAACGCTTGTAGTCCTCAATCGCAGCACGCAAAGCGGCTTCGTCTTCTTTGCTCAAATCTTTAGTTTCTTCAATCCGTGCAACTAAGTCTGCATATTTAGATTTCAAATGATCTTGCAAGCCTTTTTCGAATGCCAATACATTCTTCACTTCGAGGTCATCAAAGAAGCCATTGTTAACGGCATACAAAGATGCCGCTATTTCCCAAACTTGGAGAGGCTTATATTGAGCTTGCTTACACAATTCAGTGACACGGCGACCACGCTCGAGCTGCTTACGGGTTGCTTCGTCAAGATCAGATGCAAACTGAGCAAACGCTGCCAATTCACGATACTGTGCCAAGTCGGTACGAATACCGCCAGACAGTTTCTTAATAACTTTGGTTTGTGCGGCGCCACCAACACGGGAAACAGAAATACCGGCGTTAATCGCAGGACGTACACCAGCGTTGAACAAGTCAGTTTCCAAGAAGATCTGACCGTCAGTAATCGAAATCACGTTGGTTGGAACGAATGCAGACACGTCACCAGCTTGAGTTTCAATAATTGGCAATGCTGTCAAAGAACCAATCTTACCTTTTACTGCGCCATTCGTGAACTTCTCAACATAATCAGCATTTACACGAGCAGCGCGCTCGAGCAAGCGTGAGTGGAGGTAGAACACGTCGCCAGGATATGCTTCGCGGCCTGGTGGGCGGCGGAGCAACAAGGAGATTTGACGATAAGCAACCGCTTGCTTAGTCAAGTCATCGTAAACAATCAAAGCGTCTTCGCCGCGATCGCGGAAGTATTCACCCATGGTGCAACCTGCATATGCCGAGAGGTACTGCATTGCTGCAGACTCGGAAGCACTCGCTGCAACAACAACGGTGTACTCCATCGCGCCCAATTCAGTGAGCTTGCGAACAACGTTAGCAATAGTAGAGGCCTTTTGACCGATCGCCACGTAAACGCAATAAACGCCTTTACCTTTTTGGTTAATGATCGCGTCAACCGCAACTGCTGTCTTACCAGTTTGGCGGTCACCAATGATCAACTCACGCTGACCACGGCCAATTGGAACCATTGCATCAATCGCTTTCAAACCAGTTTGAACTGGCTGACTAACAGATTGACGTGCGATAACACCAGGAGCAACCTTTTCAATAAAGTCAGTTAACTTAGTATTGATTGGGCCCTTGCCGTCGATTGGTTGGCCAAGTGCGTTTACAACGCGACCGAGCAACTCAGGACCAACTGGAACTTCCAAAATGCGGCCCGTACATTTCACTGGGTCGCCTTCTTTAATGTGGGTGTACTCACCCAACACCACAGCACCAACAGAATCACGCTCAAGGTTCAAAGCGAGGCCGATAGTGTTGTTAGGGAACTCCAACATTTCGCCCTGCATCACACCAGACAAACCATGTACGCGGCAAATACCGTCGGTCACTGAAATTACAGTGCCTTCGTTACGAACTTGGGAGTCAACGCCCAATTCGCTAATTCGGCTTTTGATCAGTTCGCTGATCTCGGAAGGGTTGAGTTGCATTACTTACTCCTGGGTCTTATTTCGTATGTTCTTAATAGGGATAACTTATGCGCCAAGACTTGCTTGCATTTGAGCTAACTGTGCCTTAACAGAACTATCCATCACTTCATCTCCGACTTGAATGCGGACACCGCCAATCAACTCTGGATCAACTTGAATAGTAGGGCGCAATTCTTTACCCCCAAAGCGCTTCTTCAAACTTGACAACAAATCATTTAGTGCAGAACCCTCTAAAGGGAATGCGCTGGTAATCAATACTTCTGCTGCACCTTCGCTCTGGTTCTTCATTGCCTCAAATTGACGCGCAATTTCAGGAACAGCAGCCAAGCGGTGGTTTTGATTCACAAGATTTAAAAAGCTAGCAACCTTAGGATCTAACTTGGGTTTCACCATACCAGAAAGCAGCTTGCTCAAATCATCAGCAGATACCTTTGGGTTGTTTGACAATGCAGCAATTTCTGGCAAAGCTGCAAGCTGCGCCAATTCACTTAATTGCTCTAAACAACCTGCAAGCTCAGCCGGCTTAGCGCTTTGAAAAAGCGCTTCAGCATAAGGACGTGCAATGGTGGCTAAATCAGCCATATCAAAGTTCTGCCTTTAGTTGGTCAAGTAATTGGCCATGAGCTTTTGCATCTACTTCACGACGCAAAATTTGCTCGGCACCTTTAACTGCAAGAAGAGCAACTTCTGCACGCAACACTTCACGTGCACGTGTAACTTGTTGATCAGCATCTTGCTTCGCTTGAGAAATGATTCGAGCGGCTTCAGCTTGTGCGTTAGCGCGAATTTCTTCGGCCGACATTTGTGCACGTTTTTCTGCTTCAGCTACGCGTTGAACACCTTCTTGGCGAGCCTTATTTAATTCTTGCTCTGCTTCATTGCTTGCTAATGCGAGCGCTTCTTTGCCGCGCTCTGCAGCAGCCAAGCCATCAGCAATTTTGCTTGAACGCTCGTCCAACGCCTTAACAAGGGGTGGCCACACAAAGCGTGCAACAACCCACCATAAGACGAAGAAAACGATCATTTGCGCGAATAGGGTCGCGTTCAGATTCACGATATTCCTTTCAGTATTGTTGAGAACAGTTGGATGACCCGTTGGTCATCCACGCCAAAACAATTACTTAATAACTGCGAGCAGTGGGTTTGCGAAAGCAAACAACATTGCAACACCAACGCCGATCAAGAACGCAGCGTCGATCAAACCAGCCAAGAGGAACATCTTAGTTTGCAATGGCTCCATCAATTCTGGTTGACGTGCGCAAGCTTCGATGTACTTGCCACCCATCAATGCGATACCCAAGCAAGCACCGATCGCGCCGAGGCCGATGATGATACCGATACAGATCGCTGTGAAACCTTGAATGTTTGCGAGAAATTGTTGCATGTTGCTGACTCCTGAAGTTAAAAGAGGTAGGTTAAAAATAAAATCTTAGTGATGGCTATGCGCTTGCCCAATGTAAACCAAAGTCAACATCATAAAAATAAAGGCTTGCAACAAAATAACCAAAATGTGGAAGATGGCCCAAGCTGATCCAGCAATGACATGGCCCACCAAACCGAACACAGTTAAATCTAAATTAAAAGTCCATACGCTACCGAGCAGGGCAATCAACAAGAACACTAACTCACCGGCATACATATTTCCGAAGAGTCGCATTCCTAATGAAACGCCTTTAGCTAGATATTCAATAATGTTTAACGCAAGGTTAAATGGCGCCAAATACCATTTAGCACCAAAAGGAGCAGAAATAAGTTCGTGCAAGAATCCGCCAAAACCTTTTACTTTGAAGCTGTAAAAGAAAACCAAGATCAATACAGACAATGACATACCCATAGTGGCATTCAAGTCTGTTGTAGGAACTAATCTGTGATGAGGCACATGCACACCAAAACTCTCGATGAAATGGTTTACGCCTAAAACCCAATCTACTGGAATCAAATCAAGAGTATTGAGCAGGATGATCCAGAAGAAAACAAACAATGCGAGTGGTGCAATAAAAGTACGGTTGCCGTGAACAATGCTCTTGGCCTGCGTACCCACCATTTCTACAACCATCTCAACCAAGCACTGAAAACGACCTGGAACACCTGGGGTTGCACGACGGGCTGCAATGAGCAAAATAAATACTGCGATGAAGCCCATTAAAGAGGCCCAAAAAATAGTATCTAAATTAATAACGCTGAAATCAATGATGGATGCTTGATGCTCACCAGTGCTGGTGAGATTTTGTAAATGCTCAGAAATGTACGCGGTTGGCGTCATTTGCTCGGCTGCCTCATGGGCTTGGTGTACTTCGCTAGACATCTCTTAACTAGTCCTTTGTTTCAATCTCAATTGTCACTACTCAGCGCAACAACCAAGCCAGCCATACGCACTTCAAGGCAAGCAGATAAGTCACCAACAATGGGACCCAAAGCACGCCAGGGACGAGGTATGCAATCCCTACAAACAACATCAGCGTCGCGGCGATTTTTATAAATTCGCCAGAAACCAATGCCGCCAAAAAACTTCCTGGATTTAATCCTTGCGATTTTTTTGCCATCTCTAGCCTTGTTAAAAACAAGGCCGAAGGCAAGGCGCTAATCAAACCACCTAAAAAGGCCGACTGAGTATAAAGGCTTACCCCTACCGGCTCCCCAAAAAATGACCAAAACACCACACTGAGCGCTGTAACCAGCACTTGGGCCAATAATAATTTCCAAGGCGAGAGTTTCCAAGGCGAGAGTGTTCGGTACTTGTTTGCATTGCTTTGCTGCAATGCAACAATCTCTTCTTTGCTGTAAACCCGAAACACCTCCGAAACACCTCCTCTTCGGGCTCATCCCACTCATTTACATCGGAAAACTGATTTTTTTGAGGAATCAATTTAGCCCCGAAAGTTTAATGTGTGCAGCGCAATATGTCAAAGAAGTTAGGGGCATTTTTCTCCTTATGACTCAATACCCAACTTTTTTAATAAGGAATCAAGCTCATCGAATTGGCTAAAACGGATACGCAACTCTCCGCCTTTGCCTTTGAACTTAAATTCGGCGCTTAAGCCTATTAAGTCGGCAATTTCTTGTGTAAGACGACGCATATCTGGATCAATGCTTGGGGGGGCGGAGCCAGAACTAGTCTTGGTTTTCTTGTCGCCAATTTGACCACCAGCGATAGCCAATGCGGCTGACATTCTCTCTGCCTCTCGTACCGACAGACCTTGGGCGGCAATTTTTTGAGCTAAAGCAACCTGGCTTGCCCCAGGCAATGGCAAGAGTGCGCGAGCATGTCCCATATCAATATCACCAGCCAAAAGCATTGCTTGGACTGGCTTTGCCAGTTGAGCCAAGCGCAAGAGATTAGTAACTGCACTTCTGGATTTGCCAACCGCTTTTGCTGCCTGCTCATGTGTAAAACCAAACTCTTCAATTAATCGAGCCAACCCTTGTGATTCTTCAAAAGGATTGAGATCTTCGCGCTGCATATTCTCAACCAAGGCCATAGCAGCTGCCGCTTGATCATCTGCACCAGAAACTAATACGGGCACCTCCTTGAGGCCGGCAATAGTGGCCGCGCGAAAACGACGTTCACCCGCAATAATTTCATACTTACCAGTTGAAACTAAACGAACTAGCAATGGTTGCATGACGCCTTGTTCACGAATACTTTCTGCTAGCTCTTGTAGGGCGCCGGCCTCCATTTTTTGACGCGGCTGATACTTGCCAGCCTGTAAAGCGCTTAACGGCAAACGGTTGATTTCTGCTGTTGAAGACGCCTCCGGCTTCTTCTCGCCCAACAAGGCCTCTAAACCTCTGCCCAACCCTTTTTTCTTAATTGCAACCATGATGTTTTCTTTAAAAATTTACATTTGCTCAATGCGCTCAATCATCTCTTCGCCAAACTCTAAATATGCTTTGGCTCCGCGTGATGATTTATCAAATGCCACCCCAGGAAGGCCGTAAGACGGCGCTTCTGCTAATCGAACATTGCGCGGAATAATCGTTTTAAACACCTTATCTCCAAAGTGCTCTAGTAGCTGGTCAGACACCTGTTGTTGGAGTGTCATACGTGCATCAAACATGACGCGCAACAAACCGATAATGACAAGGTCTGGTTTTAAATTTGCATGCACTTGTTTAATTGTGTTTACCAAATCAGATAAACCCTCCAACGCAAAATACTCACATTGCATTGGAACAATTACGCCATTAGCTGCACATAATCCATTTAGAGTTAATAACGATAAAGCTGGCGGGCAGTCGATTAATACAAAGTCATAATCATTGGCGACTTGTGCGAGAGCATCTTTCAAGCGTGATTCACGCGACTCTAAATCCACCAACTCAATTTCTGCTCCGGCTAAATCTCGATTAGCAGGAAGCACATCGTACCCAGCGCTGTCACATCGTTGCGCACACTCTTTCACAGAAGCATGGCCGATAAGGACTTCATAAACACTGTTCGCTAAGTCTCCTTTTTCAACTCCAGAGCCCATCGTTGCATTGCCTTGTGGATCCAAGTCCACAAGCAACACGCGCTGTTTTAGTCCAGCCAAACCCGCCGCCAAATTCACAGCTGTTGTGGTTTTGCCAACACCACCTTTTTGATTTGCGATACAGAATATTTTTGCCATAAGTGCTTTATGTTTTGCTTAATGGGGTAGGGATTGATTTTCTCACGGGGCTCAAGACCAACAAACGGCGCTCAACTGAAAGGTTTGGGATGAAAACGGATTCATCAGCCAACAAACGCCAGTCATCTTTACAAACATTAGCCATCTCTTCGTCGGCACGCTTGGACTTCATTGCAAATACAAGGCCGTCAGGCTTTAAGAGGGGTAAAGCTAGATTTAAAAAACGAGCTAGATGCGTAAAGGCCCGAGAAATTACCGCATCATATTGTCCTGGTTGTTGCATCGCAACATTTTCTACTCGATCACTGATCACTTGAATATTTTGCAGCCCAAGCTTCCCACGAATATGTTGCAGAAAAGCCGTTTTTTTGCGAACAGCCTCAATCAAGCTTAGCTGCCAGCTTGGCTGAACAATTGCAATGGGGATAGCAGGCAAGCCTCCACCCGAACCCAGGTCGGCAATTCTAGGAGACACACTCTGAACAAATTGTCTCATGACGGGCAAAACAGCAATAGAATCAATAAGATGAAGACGTATAGAATCCTTTTCACCTTCTATTGCGGTGAGGTTATGCACTTGATTCCAGCGGCCCATTTCTTGAAGAAACAGCTCTAAATCGACAATACTTTTATTGCTTAAATTCAGGCCTAGATCTTCAATCCCCAGTGCAAGCAAATCTTTAGTCATGCCGTCTCTTGGGTGCGCCCCAAACCTTTTTTAAGGTGCACCAAAAGCAGAGAAAGGGCTGCTGGAGTTACCCCGGAGATTCTGCCGGCTTGGCCCAATGTGGCCGGCTTATGCAGATTGAGCTTTTGCTGAACCTCCTTAGATAAGCCGAGCACTTGAGAGTAGTCCAAATCCTCAGAAAGAGGGAAGGTCTCATTATTTCCCTGACGCGCAATCTCTACTGCTTGTCTGTCAATGTAGCCCTGATATTTCACAGAAATCTCCACTTGGTCACTAATTTGGGCTGTAAGACCAAGGTCTTCATCCAAAACGCCTGGGGACCACAACCCGCCTCCAAGACCCGTAATGGCCTCATAAGTTACACCTGGGCGCCGCAATAATTCAGTTAAATTGCACTCGTGTGAGAGATCCTGCCCCAATAATTGAGCCACAAGAGGGGCAGCCTCATGCTTTGGGCCCACCCAAATCTCTTGCAAACGGGATGTTTCACGTGAAACAGCCTCTTGTTTTCTGCAAAATACTTCCCAGCGATGATCATCTACAAGGCCTAGTTCGCGACCGATGGCGGTTAAGCGCATATCTGCATTGTCTTCACGCAAACTTAAACGGTATTCAGCTCGGCTAGTAAACATCCGATAGGGCTCTTGAATGCCGCGGGTAATTAAATCATCCACCAGAACCCCAATATAAGACTCGCTACGCTTAGGCAACCACGGTTCTTTTCCTTGGGCCGCCAAACCAGCATTAATTCCGGCCAGCATTCCTTGAGCAGCAGCCTCTTCATATCCGGTGGTTCCGTTGATTTGACCAGCAAAATAAAGTCCACCAATCACTTTCGTCTCTAAACTTTGACGCAATTGGCGCGGGTCGAAGAAGTCATACTCAATGGCATAACCTGGTCGCACAATTACAGCCGACTCAAGACCACGAATGCTGCGCACCAAGTCCCACTGAACATCAAAAGGCAAGCTTGTTGAAATACCGTTAGGGTAAAACTCATTGGTAGTTAGGCCCTCCGGCTCAAGGAAGATCTGGTGGCTGTTTCGAGAAACAAAACGATGAATTTTGTCTTCAATAGAAGGGCAGTAGCGGGGGCCAACCCCCTCAATTACCCCGGTATACATGGGAGAGCGATCTAAACCACCTCGAATAATGTCGTGAGTCTTCTCATTGGTATGGGAAATCCAGCAGGGAACCTGCTTAGGATGCTGTTCAGGACGCCCCAAATAGGAAAAGACTGGGACTGGGTCTAAATCCCCAGGCTGCTCCAACATGCCCGAGAAATCAATGGTTCTGCCGTCAATTCTGGGTGGTGTACCTGTTTTAAGTCTGCTCTGTGGAAGCTTTAACTCTTTCAAACGAGTGGATAAAGAAGCTGCTGCGGGATCGCCTGCGCGTCCGCCAGCATAGCTATTCAAACCAACGTGGATCTTTCCATCCAAAAAGGTTCCAGCAGTCAAGACCACCTTTTTTGCCATGAACTCTAGGCCCATTTGAGTAACCACGCCCCGAACCTCATCTCCCTTGACCAGAAGATCATCAACTGAAGCTTGAAAGAGACTTAAGTTTGGCTGGTTTTCTAGGCGACGACGGATAGCTGCTTTGTATAGAACACGGTCACCCTGAGCGCGAGTAGCTCTTACGGCAGGGCCCTTGCTTGAGTTTAGGATGCGAAATTGGATTCCAGCCTCATCAGTAGCGGCAGCCATAACGCCGCCCATGGCATCAATCTCTTTAACTAAATGGCCTTTACCAATTCCACCAATGGAGGGATTACAGCTCATAGCGCCTAAATTTTCGATGCTATGGGTAATCAAGAGGGTGTCACAACCCATGCGTGCAGATGCGAGGGCGGCCTCAGTCCCGGCGTGACCGCCTCCAACAACAATGACATCAAAACTTTTGGAATAACGCATGATTTGCCTCAGATAGGGCGATGATCATAGCATTTTGTTTGTTTCACGTGAAACAAAACCTGAAAAAATCATTGAAAAACAACGGTGTGTTTTATAAGTATCTGATTTAATTAATGAAATAGGCGTTCCAAGCTGACTTAAGAATCAACACGGTAACAATAATTAAGAAGGCTTTTCTGACAAATCCGCTGCCATATTTAATTGCTAAGCGACTACCATACTGACTACCTGCAATGTTGGCAATCATCATTACAAACCCAAGAGTCCAGTTCATGTGGCCAAGACTTGCCAGCATCAGGATGGCCGCTAAATTTGTCGAGGCATTTACCAACTTAGTTGCAGCCGAAGCATGTAAAAAGTCAAAGTCAAAAAATCGCACAAAACCAAGCAATAAAAAACTTCCTGTTCCTGGACCAAAAAAACCATCGTAAAAACCAATTGTTAAACCAAGAACAACTCCTTTAAGTTGTTGAAGGGAACTGATTGCCTTTGGGGCGTGCGTCTCACCAAGCGAAGGCTGAAACCAGGTGTATAGCAACAGAAAAAGCAAAACAAAGGGCAATGCTTTGCGCAAAGGCTCAGCCGGAAAATTGCTCACAGCAGCTGCGCCGATGAGCGACCCTATAAAGGCAGCAACGACTGCTGGAGCAACAACCGCCCAAGGCAATGAAACATGACGCAAGTATCTGCGTGCCGCATTAAGCGTTCCCCCAATAGAGGCCAGTTTATTGGTAGCAAGCAGTGTTGCTGGTGGTGTATTGGGATAGACCGCGAAAAGTGCGGGCACTTGAATGAGTCCACCGCCCCCAGCAACAGCATCGACAAGGCCAGCGAAAAAGGCCATCGCGAAAAGCAACAGCCAAATGTAAATTGAAAATTCGATGGGAGTCTCTTTAAGTTAAATGGGTGCGGCACTTTTCAAGTTAGCGCCACACTAAGACCAAATAATAAAAGGAAATTACTTTTTGTTTTTGAAGTGCGCAGCAATTTCACCAACAACACCACGACGAAACGCTAAAACGCAAATCACAAAAATAAATCCGGTTGCGATTGTGCTCCAAGAGCCGATGTTGGCTAAGTAATTTTGCAAACCAACTACAATACCCGCACCAACCACTGGCCCCAAGATGGTTTCCATGCCACCAAGTAATGTCATCAACACTACTTCACCAGACATATGCCAATGAACGTCTGTCAAGGTTGCCAACTGGAACACCAAGGACTTCATCGATCCAGCTAAGCCAGATAAGGCAGCGGAGATAACAAAAGACATCAGCTTAAATCGATCAACGTCATATCCCAAGGAAATTGCGCGAGGCTCATTCTCTCGAATCGCTTTTAATACTTGCCCAAATGGAGAGTGAACGGCGCGCATGATTAATGCAAAACCAAAAATAAAGACGACCAATACAAAGTAATACATGGCAACATCATCTTTAAGATCAATCAAGCCAAACAATGTTCCGCGAGGCACGCCCTGAATTCCATCCTCACCACCGGTGTATGGAAGCTGGACAGCCAAGAAATACACCATTTGCGAGAGGGCCAATGTCACCATCGCAAAATAAATACCCTGACGACGAATAGCCAAGGAACCAATTAAGTAACCCAATGCGCCCGAACCAACAACACCCAGAAGAATGCCAAGTTCTGGCGAAAGGCCTTCTTCTTTACAAAAGTAGGCGGTAATGTAAGCGGCAGTTCCGAAGAATGCAGCGTGACCAAATGACAAAAGCCCAGTAAACCCTAAAAGCAGATTAAATGCGCATGCAAAAAGTGCAAAGCACAGCACCTTCATTGCAAACACCAAATAAATAAAATCTTGGAACGGCAAAAGCAGTGCAATTAATACCAAGATGCCATAAAGTAATTTTGTTTTTGGGTTCATGATTATTCTTCCCGCCCAAACAGCCCAGCAGGACGCAGCAATAACACAATGGCCATAATTACAAAAATCACCACTCCAGATGCCTCTGGATAAAAGACCTTAGTGAGACCCTCAATCAATCCCAATCCCAAACCAGTCAAAATCGCACCCATGATAGAACCCATACCACCAATCACCACCACAGCAAAAACAACAATAATCAAATTCGAACCCATCAGCGGGTTCACCTGGAAAATTGGTGCAGCCAAAACACCTGCAAATCCAGCTAGACCAACGCCGTATGCGTAAGCCAAGGAAATCATCAGCGGCACATTAATGCCGAAAGCCTGAAGGAGTTTTGGGTTCTCTGTACCAGCGCGCAAGTAAGCGCCCAACTTTGTTCTCTCAATTACATAACAAGTTGAAAAACAAACAGTCAATGAAATCGCCACAACCCATAAACGATAGATGGGCAAAATAATGCCAATAGACTCTAGAGGGATTGCGCCCTGAAGCATCTCTGGGGCTGGATAGCTTTCACCAGAAATTCCATACCAGTGGCGGAACATGCCCTCAATAATGAGCGCCAAACCAAAGGTTAATAACAGCCCATACAAGTGATCAAGATGATAAAGACGGCGCAGCATCGTGCGCTCAAGAATTAATCCAAATCCAGCCAAGACCAAAGGAACAATAATTAAAGCAAACCAATAATTCATTGATAGCTCTGGAAAACCAAGCCATTGGCTAATTTGCGTTAAGCCAATCCACGCAATAAATGCACCCATGGTGTACTGAGCACCATGGGCAAAATTAATGATATTGAGAAGGCCAAAAATAATGGCTAATCCCAAACTCAATATGGCATAAAACGAGCCATTAATAAGCCCCACCAAAAGCTGGGCAACCAGCCCTTGGGGGGTAATTCCGAGAAGTTCAAACATTCTTGATTTCTATTTGCTTACTTATTAACTAATTTGCACTTTGACTGTGAAAGCGGCAAAGTAGCTTCGGCGGCTGGGATCGTCGCGCGTACATAGTAGTAATCCCATGGGCTCTTAGAGTCAGATGGCTTTTTGACTTCTAACAAGTACATGTCATGTTCAAACTTACCGTCAGCACGAATCTTGCCTTTGAATAAACCATCATCAATATTGGTTGATTTGAGAACCTTCATCATAGCCTGTGTATCGTCAGTGCCGGCCTTTTGAACCGCATTTAAATAAGCCAGTACCGATGAGTACACGCCGGCCTGAACCATGGTTGGCATACGCTTATGCTGCAAGATGAAGCGCTTAGAGAATGCGCGAGTCTTTTCGTCCTTATCCCAGTAGAAGCCCTCGGTGAGGTACATGCCTTGTGCAGCATTTAGACCCAAAGAGTGAACATCGGAGATGAACATCAACAATGGAACGACGGTCTGCTTTTTGTTAATGCCAAACTCAGACGCTTGTTTTACGGTGTTGATAGTGTCTTGACCAGCGTTTGCTAAAGCCACAACATCGGCACCACTAGCTTGTGCCTTCAAGAGGTAGGAAGAGAAATCGCTATTAGGAAATGGATGCTTGCTGGTTCCCAGAACCTTACCGCCGTTTGCATTTACTACAGCGGTGGCATCTTTTTCAAGGGCCGCGCCAAAGGCATAATCAGCAGTAATAAAGTACCAATTCTTTTTACCCTGCTTTACTACTGCCTTACCGGTTCCGTTTGATAGGGCGTAAGTGTCATAAGCCCAGTGAACATTATTGGCAGTACATTTTTCATTAGCAATTGGGAGTGAACCAGCACCAGAAACAAGGGTGATCTTATTCTTTTGCTCAGCCACTTCCATTACAGCCAAAGCAACGTTGGTGGAAACCAACTCCACGATCACATCAACACCATCTTTGTCGTACCACTCACGAGCCTTGTTTGCTGCAATATCAGCTTTGTTTTGGTGGTCTGCACTAACCAACTCAATCTTCTTGCCAATAACAGTGCCGTCTCTAGAAAAATCAGCGATTGCCATTTTGGCAGCAATCACCGCACCAGGACCGGCCAAATCAGAATAGGTGGATGACAAATCAGTCAACACGCCAATCTTGACCACATCACCAGACACTTTAGCGTTAGATTGTGCAAAAACTGGATTTGAGGCGAACATTGTCGCGGCCTACCAGGCCTGCGGTTATTTGCTTTAACCTCATCTTATCTCCTAAATAGAACCACTAAACACCAAGATACTCATTTAATAAGGCCGCTTTTTGAGCAAGCTCGTTTTGTTGTACAACCTCAACTACATTGCCGTGCTCAACCACATAATGACGATCAGCCAAAGGTGCCGCAAAGCGAAAATTCTGCTCAACCAAAACAATGGTGAAGCCCTTGTTACGCAAACTAGTAACCACCTCCCCTAGTTTTTGCACAATCACAGGCGCCAACCCCTCGGTGATCTCATCCAAGAGTAATAGTTTTGCGCCCGTTCTCAAAATGCGCGCCATAGCAAGCATCTGCTGCTCACCACCTGAAAGACGGGTACCCGGGCTATTACGCCTTTCATACAGATTTGGAAACATTTCATAAATCTCATCCAGACCCATACCGCCGGGAGCAACTTCAGGCAATAACAATAAATTTTCTTCGGCGCTTAAACTGGCAAAAATTCCTCTCTTCTGGGCAAAAACCAACACCAAGACGAGCAATTTTGTAGGTAGGCGCAGCAATGGTTTCGGCCCCATAAATTTGAACGGAGCCGGTGCGCCTACTAGTTAAGCCCAAAATAGTTTTAAGGATGGTGCTTCGGCCAGCGCCATTTCGCCCCAACAGCGTGACCACTTCACCATCTCGAACAGCAAAATTCACACCATGAAGAATATGGGATTCACCATACCAAGATTCTAAATTTTTTACTTCGAGCGCCATTGTCATAGAGCATCACCCCCATGGCTACCCATATAAGCCTCAACCACCAGCGGATTGGTTGAAACTTCGTGATACGAGCCCTCGGCCAAGACAGATCCACGCTGTAGCACAGTGATCCTATCGGCAATTGAAGAAACCACCTTCATGTTGTGCTCAACCATCAAAATGGTGCGGCCTTTGGCCACACGATCAATTAACTCAGTAACTCGCTCAACATCCTCGTGACCCATACCTTGGGTGGGCTCATCCAAAAGCATTAACTCTGGCTCCATTGCCAGGGTTGTCGCAATTTCTAGGGCCCGTTTGCGTCCATAAGCCAAGTTGAGAGTTTCCTCGTTTGCAAAACTCTCAAGACCCACCTCGTAAAGAAGTTCTTCTGCACGCTCATTTACAACGCTTAAGGAGTTGCCTGATTTCCAAAAATGGAACTCCGTGCCCAAGCCTCGCTGCAACGCAACACGAACATTCTCTAAAACGGTGAGATGAGGAAAAACAGCTGAAATTTGGAATGAACGAATGACGCCACGACGCGCAATCTGAGCAGGCGCCTCCTTAGTAATGTCACAACCATTAAACAAGATTTGTCCACTACTGGGCTCTAAAAACTTAGTCAGCAAATTAAAGCAGGTCGTTTTCCCGGCTCCATTTGGACCAATCAAAGCATGAATAGTCCCTCTAGTGACGTCAAGATTAACGTCACTTACAGCTGAAAAACCCTTGAAGGATTTTCCCCAGTCCAATTGTTTTTAAAATTGTTTCTTGCAGGCTCATACCCTCTACCCCACACCGAGGCAAGATGTTGAGAATAACCTAAGACAGCATTGCTATATATATAGCGATAACCCTAAACCAAGCGGGTTTATATCTTATTGGGTTTGTGATGTTTTAATAAACTTCTGAATTGCTTCTCTAGCCGATTCATCTAAAACATCCAATGGCATTCTTTGGGAGCCTTGAACAATCATCAATGCATATGGTTTAGCAAGTGCAGCGGCTTGGGCGCACAAGCGCAACTCATCACCAGAGGATGGTGACTGGCTACGCCAATAATTGATGGCCGCTTCAAGTTCTTGAATTGTGATGTACAACATGGAACAGATTATTTGCCGTCTAGAGCCAGCATCGTGCCGCGACATTTTTTGGCGCCACAGCGACACTCATAGTCTTTTTTCATCTGCTTAGTGATCCTACCTTCGATGTCTAAGGAATAGTCATAAAACAACTCCTCACCAACCTTTAGGGCGCGCTTTGCATAAACAAAAACGCGCGGCTCTCCATTAATATTGTCTTCTCGGGTTTCACAGCTTGGTTTACAAGAATGATTGATCCAGCGGGCGGCGTTGCCTCCGTACTTGGCATCAATGACGCGGCCATCTTCGAGTGAAAAATAAAATGTATGGTTTGGGTCTTTAGGATCGTGTGGGTGACGCTTTTGCGCAAGCTTCCAACTAATGCGCTCCCCTTTGTATTCAATGATGGCTTGGCCCTTCTTAATTGGCTTAGCCACAAACACGCCCTTGCCATGAATTGGGGAAGACTTAACAATAATGGAGGATCGGTCTACTTTGGGTGGTTTGGTTTTTTTAGATGGCATATTAAACGTCTAGATTACGAGCAATGAGGGCGTTCTTCTCAATAAACGCGCGACGGGGTTCAACCTCATCCCCCATGAGCGTTGTAAATACTTGATCAGCCGCAATGGCATCTTCAATTTTTACTTGTAATAGTGTTCGTGAATCTGCATCCATTGTGGTCTCCCACAGTTGTGATGGATTCATCTCGCCAAGACCTTTGTAGCGCTGGCGACTAAGAACGCGTTCGGCCTCTGATAGCAGCCAAGAGAATGCTCCCCTGAAATCGCTAATGGTTTGCTCTTTTGGATTTTTGTCGGGATCGCCACGACGAACTTTAGTACCCGGCAACATCTTACCAGAAAGAACCGCAGCTGCATTTGCCAAACTTTGATAGTCGTCACCATGAACAAAATCGGAATTTATGGTCGACAACTTTAGATTGCCGTGAATACGGCGAGACAATAACAGACGGAAGCGCTCTGTGCGGTCTTCTTTTTGAACAATAATTTCTGGGGGTAAAGCCAGTGGGTTCAGAGAGTCTGCGAGCGCTTGTCTCAAGCGGTCGGCCGACTCATTTGCTGATTTTTCGGTATCCAAATTGAGCTGTGTGCCAGAAGCAATTGCGCGCAGGGCGTCCTCATCAATAGTGCGGGACAAGCGATCGACAATAGACTGAATCACTTGGTAGTGTTTTGCCAATTCATTTAATGAATCACTCTCAATAATCTCACCCGATGGTGTTTGCAAGGAGGCTGTTTCTAATGCGATTTTTAACAATAGCTGATTTAATTCCGCATCATCTTTTATGTATTGCTCGCTCTTGCCAAACTTCACTTTATAAAGCGGTGGCTGTGCAATATAAATATGGCCACGCTCAATCAATTCAGGCATCTGTCTATAAAAGAATGTAAGCAAGAGGGTGCGAATATGACTTCCATCAACGTCCGCGTCGGTCATAATGATGATGCGGTGATAGCGTAACTTGTCTGCCTTATATTCTTCGACACCAATACCAGTTCCAAGAACGGTAATTAAAGTCACCACCTCTTGACTGGCTAACATTTTGTCAAAACGCGCTTTTTCTACGTTAAGAATTTTTCCTTTTAAAGGAAGAATGGCTTGAAAGCGACGATCACGACCCTGCTTTGCAGAGCCGCCCGCAGAATCACCTTCCACAATAAATAATTCTGATTTCGAGGGATCTTTTTCTTGGCAATCAGCCAGCTTTCCTGGTAAACCAAGACCATCAAGCGCACCTTTTCGCCTTGTCATATCACGCGCTTTACGAGCAGCTTCGCGTGCACGAGCAGCATCTACGATTTTTCCACAAAGAATCTTGGCATCTGCTGGTCGCTCTTGAAGATAAGCGCTTAATGCCTCAGCAACAATTTCCTCAACGGGTCCACGAACCTCGCTAGATACAAGCTTATCTTTGGTTTGACTAGAAAATTTTGGTTCAGGAACCTTCACAGATAAAACACAGGCCAAGCCTTCGCGCATATCGTCGCCGGAAATCTCAACCTTTGCTTTTTTAGCAACTTCATTTTCATCAATATATTTATTGATGACGCGTGTCATTGCCGCACGCAAACCAGTTAAGTGAGTACCACCATCACGCTGAGGAATATTATTCGTAAAACAAAGTACTTGCTCACTGAAGCTATCGTTCCATTGCATTGATACTTCAGCGGTAATTTGACCACCCAAGTCTAATGGGCGAGTGCCTTCAGCATAAAAAATATTTGGATGTAAAACATTTTTGGTTTGGTTGATGTATTCAACAAAACCCCTTACACCACCCGAAAAAGCAAAATCCTCTTCTTGTCCAGTGCGCTGATCGATTAATTTGATATGAACGCCATTATTCAAAAATGAGAGTTCTCGAATACGCTTTACCAAAATCTCGTAGTGAAACTCTACATTTCCAAAGATCTCTTCATCTGCCAAAAAATGGACTTCAGTTCCTGATAACTCTGTATCACCAGTAACAGTGATCGGGGAAATCAACACACCATTTTCATCTACAACATTGCGGTTTTTGATGATGCCGCGCTCAAATTCCATGTAGTGGGCTTTACCATCACGACGAATCGTAAGTTTTAACCACTTAGAAAGTGCATTAACACAACTAACACCAACTCCATGAAGACCGCCAGAGACTTTGTAACTGTTTTGATCAAACTTGCCGCCAGCATGCAACTCCGTCATCACGATTTCAGCAGCACTTCTTTTTGGCTCATGTTTATCGTCGAATTTAATTCCGGTTGGAACACCGCGACCATTATCAACAATAGAAATGGAGTTATCAGTTTGAATAACTACCGTAATTTCAGAACAGTAGCCCGCTAAAGCCTCATCAATCGAGTTATCCAAAACCTCAAAGACAAGGTGATGTAAACCAGTACCATCAGAAGTGTCTCCGATGTACATACCTGGGCGTTTACGAACAGCTTCAAAACCCTCTAAGATTTGAATCGATGCGGCACCATACTGCTCAACTACTTTTTTTTCTTCAGTCATTTTTTTCTAAATTAAATGCGCATCGGCATTACAACGTACTTAAAGTTCTCTGAACCAGGTAAGGTAATCACCGCACTACTGTTAGCATCACCTAAGCTAATTTGAATATTTTCATTTTTTAAATTGGCTAAAACATCGAGCAGGTAACTCACATTAAAACCAATTTCTACGGCATCGCCACTATATTCAGTTTCGATCTCTTCTTGCGCCTCTTCTTGCTCAGCATTAGTTGATTGCACAGTAATGCGATTCGGCGATAAAGAAAAACGAACCCCTTTAAATTTATCGGTAGTCAAAATAGCAGCGCGCTGTAGGGCAGACTGAAGAACATCACGGCCAACAGTTAAGGAGTTTTTGTGACCTTTTGGAATTACTCGCTGAAAGTCTGGAAACTTACCTTCCACTAATTTTGAAATCAACTCAATATCACCAAAAGCAAACCTTACTTGGTTTGCAGTAAGACTAATCTCTAAAGCATCTTCTGAATCCTCAAGAAGGTGTTGACATTCAAGAATTGTTTTCCGAGGAATAATAATTTCCTGACGTTGACCCGAACCTGATGGTGCCTCTGTAAGCTCTACTTGAGAAAATGCCAAACGATGACCATCGGTAGCTACAGCAACAACATCTTTACCTTCAACCACCAACAACATGCCATTGAGGTAATAACGAATATCTTGCTGAGCCATAGAAAAGTGAACCTGACTGATCAACTGACGAAAGCTTTTTTGAGGCATCTTCCAGGCGGCAGTAACTTCACCTACACTTTGCATTACCGGAAACTCTGTTGCTGATAAGGTTTGTAAAGAAAAACGGCTCTTTCCGCTTTGCACAACCATCTTATTGTCTTTGAGGTTCAAGGAAACCGGACCCTCTGGTAGCGCACGCAAAATATCCAATAATTTCCTAGCTGCAACTGTTGTTGTTACATCCTCGGTACCAACCCCAAAGTTTGCATTTGTAGTGATTTGAATCTCAATGTCAGTTGAGATAAATGAAATTTTTTCACCAACCTTCTTAAATAAAAGGTTAGCCAGAATTGGAAGTGTGTGTCGACGTTCAACAATTCCACTTGCTACCTGTAGTGGTTTTAATAAATTGTCACGCGAGGTGTTAACAAGTTGCATTGCTTTTAAATCCTTGTACCTTGTTATTTGTTATATATCTTAGTAGTAATAGTAGTAAGGCTTCTTACTTCCGTGGATAACTCAAAAACCCCAAACAAAACAACATATTAAATACTTAAAAACTTGTGGAAAACTTCTGTATAAGGGTTGCATAAATATTGAATAACTATTTTTCAACACCCTATTTTTGCATGAAGAGTGATGTTTTCACAATTTATCCACACTTATTCCCCAAACTTATCCCTTGGGTTACTCACAACCTTATCCACAGGTAAAAAACTACGCTTTTAAGGTTTGTTCGATAACGTGGATTTCGTGGTTAAGTTGGCTATCATGGGACCGCTCATCTGCGATCTTTCGAACTGCGTGCAAAACGGTTGTATGATCCCTGCCCCCAAACAATTCACCAATCTCTGGAAGACTTTTTTGGGTTAATTCCTTGGCCATAAACATGGCAATTTGACGTGGTCGCGCAATATTGGCCGGTCGTTTTTTGGAATACATGTCCGCAACTTTAATACTGTAAAAATCAGCAACAGCTTTCTGAATATTTTCAACCGATATTTGGCGATTTTGAATCGAGAGCAAATCTTTTAGGGCGGTGCGGGCAACCTCAATAGTCACCTCTCGGCCGTGGAAACGAACAAAGGCTAAGATTTTCCGTAAAGCCCCCTCAAGCTCTCTAACGTTAGAGCGCAGGTGTTTGGCCACAAAAAACGCCACATCCTCACTCATGGGAATGCCTTCGCTTGCAGCCTTTTTCATCAAAATAGCCACCCGCATCTCCAGTTCTGGTGGCTCGATTGCCACCGTTAAGCCAGAGTCAAAGCGAGAAATGAGCCTGTCATCAATTCCAGCCATTTCTTTAGGATAGGTATCGCTGGTGATGATTACTTGGGACTTATTACTTAAAAGAGCCTCAAAAGCATAAAAGAACTCCTCTTGAGTTCTCGATTTACCACTAAAGAACTGAATATCGTCGATAAGTAATAAATCCAGAGAGTGGTAATAGCGTTTGAAGCGATCAAAAGCTTTTTGTTGATAGGCGCGGACAACATCCGATACATATTGTTCGGCATGGATATAGCGAATACGAGCATTTGGCTTCTCTTTTAGAAGATGATTACCAATTGCATGAATGAGGTGGGTTTTCCCCAGACCAACACCACCATACAAAAACATGGGGTTATAGGATGTGCCTGGGTTGTGTGCCACCTGAATGGAGGCTGCTCTAGCCAATTGATTGGCTTTGCCAGTTACAAAAGTTTCAAAAGTTAAATTGGGGTTCAGTTTTGAGTGATCCTCAATCTCAAATGATTCCTCAATGGTGATGTTTTGTGGTGCCTCTATTGGTTCTTCGGGCGCGGCAGGACCAACCTCTTTTGTTGTGGCGTCAACAGCATGAGTCGAAGAGCCCTCCACAGCGAGTACAAAATTAATATTAATAGGCGAGCCAAAGTACTCCGAGGCCATTTCTTGAAAGCGGTCTGCAAAAGTTTTTTTGATCCAATCGAGCTTAAATCGATTGGGCGCCCCGATGGTTAGCGAATGCTCACTATCGTCAAAAGATATGAATGTAAGGGGTTGTATCCAAGTTTTAAATTGTTGGGGCGATAGTTCGCGGGACAGTGCGCCGATTGCACCATCCCAAAAACCCAGAGGGCTAGTTGAATTCAAGGCGGGGGGGTTCTGTAAGTTGCTCATATTTTTGGAGGATCCATTGTAGCCATCCAGGAAAGTTATCCACAAGCCAAAAATTCGTGGAAAAACTGTGGATAACTTGTGAATAAAGCCAAAAAACCTATATAAATTAATGTTTTATTGAAAAATAGACCACAAATAGTGAAAAACACCTATTTAATTCTAGCCATGGATTGACCTTTTGCTTCGCAACAAGGAAAATAATAGGTTTTCCCAGCCCAGGATCTATCATGAAAAGAACATATCAACCATCAGTAACACGTCGCAAACGTACCCACGGATTTCGTATTCGCATGAAAACCAAAAGCGGTCGCGCTGTTTTAAATGCACGTCGTGCCAAGGGCCGCAAACGCTTAGCCGTTTAATTTAGCAGTTGAAGAGCGCAAGGATTTCTGAACTACTAAAGACGCGCCCCAAAACAAACTTGTATTGGGGTAAGTACTCTGTTGGCGCTCAAAAAACTGCTGAGCCCGACTTAGGGATTGCAGTGGCCAAAAAATTGGTTAGGCGAGCCGTTGACCGCAATCGTCTAAAACGGATGATTCGCGAATTGGTCTGGGCTGCACAAGCAACAACAGTCAATAATGATGTTGTGGTGAAGCTTAAAAAGCCCATTGGACGACAAACACGTGGCAGACTCAGAAGAAAAGAAAAAGAACACCTGCGCTCTCAAATTGCGGAGCTAATTTAAGGTGTGCGTTTTAAATAAAGTCGCAATTAAATTGGTAAAGCAGTATCAAATGCTTTTAAGTCCCTATTTGGGAACCCATTGCAAATATGTGCCTACTTGTTCACAGTACTCCTGTGAGTGTTTTGAGCACTATGGATTTCTTGAGGGTGCCGGTTTGACGTTGTGGAGAGTTTTGCGTTGTAATCCATGGTCACACGGCGGTTATGATCCTGCGGTAAAACAAACATCTCATTAATTTAAGTGAATACAAATGGACTTTAAAAAAACGATTCTTTGGGCTGTGTTTTCGCTGTCGGGTCTGATGCTATACAACAATTGGCAAGTTCATGAGGGCAAGCCATCTATGTTTGGTGGGCCATCTAATGTTGCCACCACTAGCAATACAACAAATACGGCAAAGGTTGATACGCCAGCCGCCATATCGGGATCGCCTGCATCTCAAGTTCCTGGTGCAAAGCCTGCCGCAATTGAAAATGCTCAACAGTATGTATTGGAAAACGATTTAATTTCGCTAGAAGTAAGCGGTGCCGGCGCTAATGTTGTGCAAGCTAAGCTATTAAAAGAATTAACGGCCGATCAAAAGCCTGTAGAAATTTTTAGACACACACCAACCCATACCTATGTTGCTCGCTCTGGCTTGGTTGCCATGGGCAACGCAGACCTACCCAACCATACCAGCATGTTTAAGTTGGATAAATCTGGCAAAGATGGATCCGGTCGACCATTCTTGGTGCTCTCTAGTGAGCGCGGTGGTGTGAAGTTAGAGAAAACATTTATTCTCAATCCTGGAAGCTATGACATCTATGTTGGTCACCGCGTTACTCGGCTTGCTGCAAACGGCGCACCTTTAATTCTCTATACAGAAATCATCAGAGATGGGTCTGAAGAGGCAAAAATTGGGCCGTTTGGTGGCGCCTTCTCAGCCAGCACCTTTACTGGCCCCGCTATTTATACCGATGGCGACAAGTTTAAGAAGATCCCATTTGCTGATATCGAGAAAAACAAATTTACTCCCCCCGCGCAAATTCTCGCTGGTCAACCTGGTTGGGTTGCAATGGTTCAGCACTACTTTGCCAGCGCGTGGATCCCGGACGACAAATTCTCTCGTGATATCTACTCTGGAAAAATCGATAGCGGCCTATATCGCGTTGGTATCCAATCTCAGCTGGGAGCGGTAGCGACGGGCGCAACCATTACAGCAAACGCACAATTGTTTGTAGGCCCACAAGAAGAGCGCATGCTAGAGCGTATTGCTCCAGGGTTTGAGTTGCTAAAAGACTATGGTTATTTAACTATTTTGGCAAAACCCATTTTCTGGTTGCTCGAGCACATCCATAACATCGCCGGCAACTGGGGCTGGTCAATCATCTTGCTAACCATTTTGATTAAGTTGGTGTTTTTCCCATTATCAGCTGCAAGCTATAAATCAATGGCACGCATGAAGGAAGTGCAACCACGTTTGATGGCGATGAAAGAGCAATTTAAGGGTGATCCACAAAAACTCAATCAAGCCATGATGGAAATGTATCGAAAAGAAAAGATCAATCCATTGGGTGGTTGTTTGCCGGTTGTGATTCAGATCCCTGTGTTTATTTCTTTGTATTGGGTATTGCTGTCATCGGTTGAGATGCGTGGGGCGCCATGGATTTTGTGGGTTAAAGATCTTTCAGTGCCCGATCCATATTACATTTTGCCGGTAATCATGGCGATATCCATGTTTGTTCAAACCAAATTAAACCCAACGCCACCCGATCCTGTTCAAGCCAAGGTGATGTTATACATGCCGATTGTTTTTTCGATCATGTTTTTCTTCTTCCCTGCCGGCCTAGTTTTATATTGGGTTACCAACAATTTGTTATCAATTGCTCAACAATGGCAAATTAATAAATTGTTTGGTAAAAAAGTCGCGAAATAATTCCTTGCTGGCCTAATAGTTCAGCAAAAAGCATAGCAATGATGACAAGAAAATTGCCTATCATTGCTGTTGCAACTGCGCCAGGCAAAGCGGGGGTTGGTGTTGTTCGCATCAGCGGAGAAAACCTTGCCCCCATCATTCAGGCGCTTTTCCAAAAGATACTTAACCCACGTCAGGCCAACCTTCTGAAATTACGAGATGCCGATGGGCAGCTCATAGATCAATTGCTGGCAATTTATTTTGCAGCGCCGGCTTCCTTTACTGGTGAAGATGTTTTGGAGCTTCAGTGTCATGGTGGACCACACCTGCTCGAGCTAGTAATGAGGCGCTGTCTTGAGTTGGGCAAAAAGGAGGGTTTGGTTATTGCCGACCCAGGTGAATTCACTCTCCGGGCATATTTAAATAACAAGGTTGATCTGGCTCAGGCCGAAGCTATTGCTGACTTGATCGACGCTCAAAGTGAGGCTGCAGTGCGCGGTGCAGCCCGCTCATTGCAGGGTGTTTTTTCTGAAAAGATCAATGGTCTAGTCGAAGAGATTACTCAACTGAGAATCTTGGTGGAGTCGACATTAGATTTTCCTGAGGAAGAGATTGAGTTTTTAGAGAATGCACAAGCGCGCGAGCGTTTGGCTGCCGTAAAAAATAAATTGCAATCATTGCGGGCTGGCGCCAAACAAGGAAAGATATTGCGCGACGGCATACAACTTGTATTGGCGGGCGCACCCAATGTTGGAAAAAGCTCTCTACTTAATCAGCTTGCTGGCGAAGAGGTTGCTATTGTTACGCCAATTGCAGGAACCACGCGCGATAGAGTAAAAGAAAGCATTCAGGTCGAAGGTGTGCCAATGCACATCATTGATACGGCAGGGCTTCGCCACACAGCTGATGAAGTTGAGGTTAAGGGTATTGAGCGCACATGGGAGGCAATCCGCTTGGCTGACCTCGTCATTTTCCTCACCGCCCCCGGGCATGACACAGATTCTGATGATTTAAGGCAGCAGATTATGAAATCCCTTCCCTCCGGGTGTCCAATACTGGAGGTGCTCAATAAGTCTGATTTGTTGGGGGATGATTTAGCGCCGAAAACAGGTGATAAGATCTTCATTTCTGCCAAAACAGGCTTCGGAATAGATGAGCTTAAACAGAAAATCCTAATGCTGGTGGGGTGGAATGGCCCTCAGGAGGGCGCCATTGTTGCCCGAAGAAGACATTTAGACTGCCTAGAGCGTGCGGCAGAACATATTGAAAAATCAGAACAATTCGCTGCAAATGGCAACAATTCGCTTGAATTGTTCGCAGAAGAGCTATTTTTAGCCCAAAATCATCTTGGCCAAATCACTGGAAAATTGCTTCCAGACGATCTTTTAGGAAAAATATTTAGCCAATTTTGCATCGGTAAATAAGAGATTTTTGGCGTCAGTGGTGGAAAGCCAAATATGACCGAAATGTTAAAATTGTCGGAATAAAGAATTTAATTTTCATAGGGAATCATATGACTTCAACAACGACCGGCCAGATCAATGTCAATGCGCCTGCTTACGTCAAAAATAAGCGCCTCATTGAGTGGGTTGTACAGATTGCTACACTGACTAAGCCCGATGCAATTCACTGGTGTGATGGATCACAGGCTGAGTACGACGAGCTGTGTGAGTTATTGGTCAAGGCTGGTGTATTTAAGCGTCTTAATCCAGCAAAGCGCAAAAACTCATTCTTGGCTTTGTCTGATCCTGAGGATGTGGCGCGTGTTGAAGACCGTACTTTTATTTGCTCGGCCAAGAAAGAAGATGCGGGCCCAACTAATAATTGGGTAGAGCCAAGTGAAATGCGTGCAACCCTACAACCCTTGTTTGATGGTTGTATGCGTGGGCGCACCATGTATGTAGTGCCATTCTCTATGGGCCCAATTGGTTCCCCAATTGCACACATTGGCGTTGAATTATCAGACAGCCCCTATGTGGCAATCAATATGCGTTTAATGACACGCATGGGCAAAGCGGTGATTGATCAGCTTGGTGCGGATGGTGAGTTTGTTCCCTGCATCCACACTGTTGGTAAGCCATTGGCTGCCGGCGAAAAAGACGTTGCATGGCCTAACAATAAAAACAAATATATTGTTCACTACCCAGAAACCCGCGAAATTTGGTCTTTTGGTTCTGGTTACGGCGGTAACGCTTTGTTGGGTAAAAAGTGCTTTGCATTGCGCATTGCTTCGAATATGGGTCGTGACCAAGGTTGGCTTGCCGAGCACATGTTGATTCTCGGTGTGACATCACCAGAGGGCAAGAAGTATCACATTGCTGCTGCATTCCCATCCGCTTGTGGAAAAACAAACTTCTCCATGATGATTCCTCCAAAAGGATTCGATGGTTGGAAGGTTACTACTATTGGTGACGACATTGCTTGGATTAAGCCACGTAAAGATCCGGTTACCGGCAAGACCCGCTTGTTTGCGATCAACCCTGAATCTGGTTATTTTGGTGTTGCCCCAGGCACAAACCGTCAAACCAATCAAAACTGTATTGATTCTTTAAATCAAGATGTGATCTTTACTAACGTTGGTTTGACTGATGATGGCGATGTTTGGTGGGAGGGTTTAACCGAAACCCCTCCTGCACACTTGATCGATTGGCAAGGTAAGGACTGGACTCCGGCTGACGGAGCAGCGGGCCGTAAAGCAGCCCATCCAAACTCACGCTTTACTGTGGCAGCAACCAACAACCCAGCTGTTGATCCTAAGTGGGATGATCCTGAAGGCGTTCCAATCGATGCATTCTTGTTTGGCGGTCGTCGCTCGAACACGGTTCCATTGGTTAGCGAAGCACGGGATTGGGTTGAGGGTGTATACATGGCTGCAACCTTGGGTTCGGAAACTACCGCCGCAATTACCGGTCAAATCGGTGTTGTGCGTCGTGACCCGTTTGCAATGATTGCTTTTGCTGGTTATAACATGAGCGATTATTTCCAACACTGGCTCAATATCGGCAAGAAGCTAGAGGCAGAAGGCGCTGTATTGCCCAAAATCTATTGTGTGAACTGGTTCCGCAAAGATGAGAATGGCAAATTTGTTTGGCCTGGCTTTGGTGAGAACATGCGCGTTTTGTCTTGGATCTTGGATCGAGCCGAAGGTAAAGCAAATGGCAAAGAAACTCCATTTGGTATTACTCCTGAATATAGTGATTTGCACTGGGGTGGCCTAGATTACTCTGCTGATAAATTCGCGAAAGCAATCAACGTTGCTGTGGATGATTGGAAAAACGAATTAAAGCTTCACACAGAGTTGTTTGATCACCTTGGTGATCGTTTGCCTAAAGAGCTGAAAGATACTCGTGCAAAGATTGAACAACGTTTGAATGCTTGAGCAGTGAGTACCAAGTAGTAACTAACGCTTCACATAGAAAGTATTTATGACCAAACCCCAACACCATGAGATCGTGGTGATTGGGGCCGGCATTTGCGGTGCAACTATCGCAAATGAACTATTTGAGCGCGGCAAATCTGTCTGCGTTATTGATGCCTCTTCTTCCCCGGCGAGCGCCTGTTCAAGACACGCTTATGCAATTGCACATCCCCACATTGGTAAAGGCTCTCCCCGTTTACTGCGTCTAACACGCCTAGCTTTTTTGCTTGCTGAGGCTCGGTGGGGAGAGGTTTGGCGGGCACATGGCATTTTTCAGCCGACTAAAAAAGATAGACTATTTAATTCCGAAGAAGTATCGGCGCATTTGTACTCTCTCGATCTAAAAGAAGACATTGCAATTGCCCTTGATGAACAGCAGGCACAAGAAATTTGTGGCATTCCTCAAAGCGGTGTATGGATGTCTCGGGGCGCCTGTCTCAATTTGCTTGAGGCTAGCAAGCAATTGCTGCATGAACGCGAAGGGCTGACTTGTCTTTGGAATAGACGGGTTGTCAAAATCGATGAGCGCAATGGAGCACGGTTTTTATTGGATAACGCAGACCAAGTCATTGCCTCTACAGATAAGCTTGTGATTGCGGCGGCCATGGATAGTAAGGCATTAATTAATAGTCTTGGCGTGCGTTTGCCTTTAAAGCCCGTTCGTGGACAGCTCAGTATTTTTTCTATTAATTCAGATGACGCATGGGTAGAAAAATTACCCAAGGTGGGAATATCGGGCGATGGATATTGCTTGCCTGCAGAGCAACTTACAGATGGCAGTTATCGCTGGATAGTGGGCTCTAGCTTCGATGAAGGCGAAGATGATTTGCTGCCAAGGGCAAGTAGTGATGACTTTAATGGAGAGCAGGCGAAGAGGTTGGTGGATTACCCCGCTGGTGACATCAACTCATTGAAAAAAAGTGGGGAGTTTGTGGGCATTCGTTGTGTCGCTGGAGATCGTCTCCCCATCATCGGCGCCCTAACTCAGCGACCAGGAATTTTCTTGGCAACTGCTTTAGGTTCAAGGGGAATCTTGTGGTCAGCCCTAGCGGCTAAGCTCATTACTGCTCAGCTACTAGAGGATGATGTTGCTTTGCTTGCACGCTTAGGTTTTGCTGCAGACTTGGTGGCTGCGCTTGCGCCAGCGCGTTTCTTGGCTGGAGCCTTGGCTGAACCAGGGGCTTTGGCTTCAAACTCAAAACCAATTTTGCCGTCTGAACCAAGGGCCAAGTAAGCTTTAAAGCCGCGTCCAGTTCGATTGGATTTGAAGTTGGTGAGCAAATCTGTTTTGCCTTCTTTGAGCAACTTTTGAATTTGCTCGCCAGAAACTTCTTGTTGCAACACCACCTTGCCCGTTTTGAAGTCGCACGATTTTGCGGGCCTAGTGTTGTTCTCACAAACATAGCGCATGCCATCTTCATAGACTGCGCCAGAGCATTTGGGGCAGACGCCTAGAGCTTGACGCCCGGTGAAATCCACCGCTTCAGTCTCGTCATCTTGGGCGTTACCAAAATCAAACTCTAGCTTAAATCCGGCATTCGGATAGTCTGCATCATCTTCAGGAATTTCACTCAGCTTGATGATGGCTGCAAACGGGCGACCCATTTTGCTGCGAAAGCCTTGCAGTGGGCCAATCGTTTTTTCTCGCAATAACTCTTCGACTTCTGGATACTCAAATGCGCGGCCACCGGGGGTTTTACTAATAGTAAATCCACACTTTTCACAGGCGAAGCGACGATAGTTCTCTTTTACCAGACCTTTGCAGTGAGGGCATGGGGTGGTCATCGTGGCATAGTCACCCGGAATGGTGTCACTGTCATATTCTTTGGCACGCTTCACAATTCGTTGTGTCATTTGTGCAATTTCTTGCATGAAGGTATCCCGGTTCATCTTGCCTTGCTCAATGAGCGACAGCTTGTTTTCCCAGCTACCAGTGAGGTCGGGGCGTGTGAGCTCTTCAACATCCAGGCCGCGCAAAAGCGTCATGAGTTGAAACGCTTTTGCAGTGGGAATGAGTTCACGTGCTTCGCGCACTATATATTTTTCTGCCAATAGGCCCTCGATAATGGCTGCGCGCGTTGCGGGGGTTCCCAACCCTTTTTCCGCCATAGCCTCACGCATTTCATCATCATCAACCCACTTTCCAGCGCTTTCCATTGCGGAGAGTAAAGTGGCTTCGGTATAGCGCGCAGGTGGCTTGGTTTTTAAGGGTAGCGCAACAACGGCTTCGGTTTGTACAGATTCACCTTCTTGAACGGGCACCAGCTCATCGTCTGCTTGATTGAATTTACCGTAGACAGTAAGCCAGCCAGGGTTCACTAGGACCCTACCTTCGGTTTTGAAGTGGTGACCAGAGACTTCCGTAATGCGGGTGGTGACTCTAAATTCTGCAGCAGGATAGAACACAGCTAAGAAGCGACGCACCACCAAGTCGTATAACTTGGCCTCTGGCTCGCTCAAGCTTTTTGGCGTCTCTAGGGTTGGAATGATCGCAAAGTGATCAGAAATTTTGGAATTATCAAAGATACGTTTATTGGGCTTGATCCACCCATACCCTGATTTTGCTTTTGGATCCTTTGGGTCGCCTTGCAAAATTTGTTTAGCAAATGGACGGTACTCTTGCGAATGTTCGGCAAGATTCTCCATAGTTTGTTTGACGGTATCTAAATAATCTTCCGGAAGTGCTTTTGCATCAGTACGGGGATAGGTCAATACCTTGTGACGCTCATAGAGTGCTTGAGCAAGCCCCAGCGTATTTTTTGCAGAAAAACCAAAACGAGCATTAGCTTCACGCTGCAAGCTGGTCAAGTCAAATAGTTGCGGAGCTAACTGTGTTGCTGGTTTAGCCTCTTCGGTTACGTTGCCCTTCTTGCCTCGACAAGCGGCCACAATACTTTGGGCTGCGGCTTCGCTCCATAGGCGGTTTTCGCGAGCATCGGGCTCGGTAATATCCTTCTTAAATTTCGGATCAAACCAGCGACCTTCATATATACCAGCGGCGGCAATGAACTCCGCTTTTACCTCCCAATAATCCTTGGAGACAAATTTGCGAATCAGTTCCTCACGCTCAACAACAATGGAAAGTGTGGGGGTCTGAACACGACCAACTGTGGTGAGAAAAAAGCCACCACTTTTGCTATTGAAAGCGGTCATTGCACGAGTGCCATTAATGCCCACAAGCCAATCTGCCTCTGAGCGGCAGCGTGCAGCATCTGCTAGAGGCTGCATCTCGTCATCGGTGCGCAAACTGGCAAAGCCATCACGAATAGCCGCTGGTGTCATCGACTGCAGCCACAAACGTTTAACGGTTTGAGATGCTTTTGCATGTTGCGCAATTAATCTAAAAATCAACTCGCCTTCTCGTCCAGCATCACAGGCATTGATCAAAGAGGTAATGTCTTTACGTTTGATGAGTTTTTGTAAAACCTTGAGGCGAGATTCGGTTTTAGCAATTGGGCGTAAATCAAAATAAGGGGGGACAACCGGTAGGTTGGCAAATGACCATTTGCCACGTTTGACGTCATACTCCTCTGGTGCCGCAATCTCTAATAGGTGACCAACTGCTGATGAAATAACAAAGTCATCATTTTCAAAATAGTCTTCATATTTAGTAAAACCCCCTAAGGCCTTCGCAATGTCGTTGGCTACCGATGGTTTTTCAGCAATGATCAATGCCTTTAGGTGATCCACAGAGGTAGTCTTGGAACTGCTTTTGGTAGATGCTTTAGCCACGCGTTTGCCTAAATTTGAGTCTGAATTAATGTCTTTAATGTCAAAAAATGAGGGTCAAATAAGCAAAATCAAGATTTGGCTTATAGCCACCCCCTTTTTTATTATCAACCGATAAATCTAGAAAAGTCCAAAAAAGCCCTTTTTTAGGCTTTGGCAAAGCCTAAGCAGGAAGTAATTCCGCTCCAAAATCTGCTTTTAGGTAACCTTAAATGAGGTTTTTGGGGAAAATAAGCTCCTCCAGGACATCTTTTGGGTTTCGAACCAGCTTGGCGCCCTGTTGTATGAGCTGGTGGCAACCCCAAAAATGAGGGTCATGAATGGGCCCTGGGAGGGCAAAAACCTCTCTTCCTAGTTCAGCAGCAATGCGGGCGGTGATTAAGGAGCCAGATCGTTCGGCGGCTTCAATGACAACAACCCCAAGAAGAGGGCAGCAATAATTCGATTGCGCCGTGGGAAGTGAAAGGGCTTTGGCCCAACCCCCAGAGGGAGCTCAGAGATTAAAAGCCCTTGGTGACTAATTGCATGGGCTAACCCTAGATGCTCTTTTGGATAAACGATATCTATGCCCGTTCCGCAAACCGCTGCAGTAGGGTGCTTTCGCCCCAAACCTAAGGCAGCCCTGTGAGCTGCCCCATCAATTCCTCTGGCTAACCCTGACTGTGAAAGGCTTTGGGCAAACAGAGAGGAGTTTTGTAGCCCCTGAAGGCTGGCCTCGCGCGACCCCACAATTGCAATCATGGGCTGTTGCAAAGCTTTTTCATCGCCGCAAATATAGATATAGTCTGGCGGGTCGTAGAGATCTTCAAGCCGAACCGGGTAACTTGCATCTCCGCGTTTAATTTTATTAATGAGGGGTCTGGAGGTGGTCATGATTGCCAAACATTTTCAAGGCCAGGGAAATTGCGGCAATCGGGACAGGTTTATTGCACTGTTGGATAATTCATACATGGCTTTATTAAATGTCCTTTGCTATCCAGATCCGCGTCTGCATACGGTTGCTAAACCCGTAGAGCAGGTGGATGCCCGCATTAAAAAAATTGTGCAAGACATGGCAGACACAATGTATGACGCTCCAGGCGTTGGCTTGGCTGCAACACAAGTGGACATTCACGAGTGCATTGTGGTGGTTGATATCTCTGATGATCAAAATGAATTAATGGTATTCATTAATCCAGAAATTATTTGGGCAAGCCCTGAGAAAAAATCATGGCGCGAAGGTTGTCTTTCGGTGCCTGAGTTTTATGATGAAGTTGAGCGGCCAGCACAAATTCGAATAAAAGCCCTAGATCTAAATGGAAAAGAGTTTGAGTTAGATGCGGATGGTTTGCTCGCAGTATGTTTGCAACATGAACTAGACCATCTAAAGGGTAAGGTATTTGTCGAATATTTGTCGATCTTAAAGCGCAATCGTATTGCTCAAAAAATGAAAAAGCGCGCCAAAGAATTGTTGGGACAGCGCTAAGCGCCTTGAATGAAAATTGTATTTGCTGGAACTCCCGAATTTGCGGCGCAAGCAATGCGGGCTATCTATGACGCGGGCCATGAAATTGTCTTGGCTTTAACTCAACCTGATCGCCGAGCCGGGAGGGGCATGCATCTTCAAGCTAGCCCTGTGAAAGCATTTGCTTTAGAAAAAAATATTCCTCTACTGCAGCCCATAACCCTGAGGCGCAACATAGCAGATCCTGAAAAAAAGTTGCAAGCTGAAGATGCATATCAGCAACTTTCTGAGCTTGAGTTTGATGCCATGGTGGTAGTTGCTTATGGCCTTATATTGCCCCAAGAGGTTTTAGATATCACTGAGCGGCCAGGTAGGCATGGGAGCTTTAATATTCATGCTTCTTTATTGCCTCGTTGGCGTGGCGCTGCGCCAATACAGAGAGCAATTGAAGCTGGAGATGCAAAAACAGGCGTGTGCATTATGCAAATGGATGCAGGCTTAGATACGGGCGATACAGTCTTAGTTGCCGAGCTTGAAATTACAAAACAAGAAACCAGCGCAAGTTTGCATGATCGACTGGCTCAGCTAGGTGCTAACTTGATTGTTGAAACGCTGAGCGCTTTACAAGCGGGTGAAAAAATAATGCGCACACCACAAGCGACTATTGGCACTACTTATGCAGAAAAAATCTTAAAAAGTGAAGCCGAGCTCGATTGGTCTGCCGATGCGCCAGTGCTTGATCGTCGTATTCGCGCTTTTAATCCCTTTCCTGGAGCCAGCAGCAAGATGAATGGCGAGGTGCTAAAGCTATGGGCTTCCTCAGTTGCGGAATTGCAGGCTCCTCGTGTCGCTAGGCCTGGAGAGGTATTGGGATTTAGTGACAGGGGTGCCTATGTGCAGTGTGGCAATGGCGTGCTAGAAGTGTTGGAGATGCAAAAGTCCGGTGGCAAGCGAATGGATGCAAAAACATGCTTGCAAACATTTCATGCTACCGAAAAATTATTTTTTTCATAAAAGGCGGAGCTTTTCAGCTTCGTGCAAAATCTTTTGGTAGATCAAAAAACATCTCACAGTCTTCCGCTTTCCGAAGCAATCACGATTGCAGCGCAAGCAATCAGCGAGGTGATGAGTGGCAGGTCACTCACCGAGGTATTGGAGCAGCTAGATTCTCATGAGAGGCCTATTGTTCAGAGCCTCACTTTTGATGCCCTTCGCAAGTGGGTACGCTCTCACGAATTGATTAAACAATTTATTCCCAAGACACCACCGCCGGAAGTTGACCATCTCTTAAGTGTTGCTATTGCATTATTTGTGCGAGATGGCTCTGATAGCAAGCCATATGCGACGCACACCATTGTTGATCAAGCGGTGCAGGCCTGCAACCAATACGACAAGACGATGTATGCAAAGGGTTTGGTAAATGCTGTGTTACGCAAGATTAGTTTAGCGTTAGAACCAGCCCCAGGAAAGCCCTCTTATCCGCCCGATCCAATACCAATGTTTGTGCCGGCTTGGTGGCGTGCCAACTTAAAGCGCAATTACTCAAAGGTTTGGCAATCGATTTTGTTTTCTCAAGCAAAACGCGCACCGTTAATTTTGAGGGTAAATCAGCGCCAATATTCTCGAGAGCAGTATCAGGCGCTTTTGCTTGATGTGGGTATTGCATCTGAAAAGATTGAATCTGTAGCGGGAGTTGCTTTGCCATCAGCATTGCGGATATCAATACCGGCACCCGTTTCAGATTTGCCGGGTTTTTATAGTGGCGCAGCCTCTGTGCAAGATGCGGGAGCACAATTAGCCGCCATTTTGCTAGATCCTCAACCAAGTGAATTGGTCTTAGATGCGTGTGCTGCTCCAGGGGGTAAAACTGCTCACATCTTAGAGTTGGCCGACTGTCAGATGCTTGCGCTCGAACTAGATGGGGCGCGACTTGGAAAAATTGGCGGCAACCTAGATCGACTGCGGCTTCACTCTGAACGCGTCAAAATTCAGCGGGGGGATGCTTCAAAAGGTGCTTGGTGGGATGGTGTTCTATTTGACAAAATTTTGCTTGATGCCCCTTGTTCTGCTTCTGGAATCGTCTCTCGGCATCCAGACATTCCATTTTTGCGTCGTGAGGCTGATATTCAGTCCTTACAACTTAGGCAGCGCGAAATACTGAATCAAGCCTGGAGAATGTTAAAGCCAAGCGGAACCCTTTTATACGTTACCTGCTCGGTATTTCCCGAGGAGGGGGAGGGGCAGGCCATTTGGTTTGCTGAGCAACACAGCAATGCGGTACGATTAGGCGCTCCGGGACAACTTTTGCCCACAGAGGTCAATGACGGTTTCTACTATGCTTTGTTTAAGAAAAATGGGCCATGAGCCAAAGAATTAAGCAATTCATCTTTTTGGGTTTGATGGTGTTGGGAATATTCACAACACCAGTGAGCGCTGAAGGAATCAAGATTAAATCCTTTGAGTTGGAGAGGATTGATAGCGACTGGTTTTTAAATGCAGCTTTTCAAATTGAACTCTCTCCCGGTTTAGAAGATGCCGTTCAAAAAGGGGTTGTACTTTATTTCCAAACAGACTTTGATTTATCGCGCTCGCGCTGGTACTGGTTTGATGAAAAACCACTACTTGCACATAGGCAAACCCGTCTTTCCTATCAGCCATTGACGCAGCAATACCGCATTGCTTCAGAGGGCTTCACTTTTTCTGCAAAGTCATTATCGGAGGCCCTTCAAGCCGTAGGAAGTGTTGGTGGATGGCGTGTCATAGATGGCGGACAGGTTGATGCAAGCAAAACCTATACTGCTGGTTTGCGAATGAACTTAGACTTGAGCAAATTACCAAAACCGTTTCAAGTAAATGCCCTAAATAATCGCGATTGGAACGTCTCAAGCGATTGGTTGTATTTTCCTTTTTCCCCAAGCGGATCTAATTTTATTAAGCGATGATAGGGGCGATAGGCACACCAATGTCCAGCTTTTTTGAATCAAAAGTTTGGCGCAAAAAATTACTACCGATAGTAATCGGTTTGATTGGTGCTTTTGCTCTTTTGCTTTTAGCGCTTTTGCTATTAGCCTCATCAAACACGGCTTTTTTTGATCGCTACTTTATTTGGTTATATGCGGCCAATGTGGTGATTGGAATTTGCTTGACTTTAGTGATTTTGACTTTGGTTGTAGTGATTGGGGTACGCTGGTACCAGGGCCGTTTCGGAACTCGCCTAATTGCTAAGTTGGCAATGATTTTTGCATTGGTAGGAATTGTGCCAGGACTTATTTTGTACGGCGTTTCTTTGCAATTCGTGTCACGAAGCATTGAAACTTGGTTTGATGTACAGGTCGAGTCTGCGCTGAACTCCGGCCTAGAGTTAGGGCGTGTAACCTTACGAATAGCTCAAGAAGAGATCTTGGGCGAAGGCAATTTTATTGCTGAACAAGTGGCGCAGGTTCCCTCCGGCACCAGTTCCGAACAAGTTGGCGCCATGGTCATGAAGATCCGCAACCAGTTTGGGATTCAAGAAATTACCCTTTTTAATATGCAACGGGAAATGCTCTTCACGAGTGAGCCAAAAGCAAAAAACTATTTGCCCCCTCCCGATGGAAGTCAAGTTGCTGAGGCTTTTGAAAAGAAGGGGCTTACCTTTTTAGATCAGGTGGAGCTTGAAGGCGGCCAGCATGGTTATCGCATTCGGGCGATTGTGCCGATTGTCCGTAAGAGGGGTGCGCAGACAAGGCCAGACCAAAACAAGGAAGTGGACGATAAATACTTTTTACAACTGGTTCGCTATATTCCCGTTCCGCTCGCAAAAAATATTTTTGCAGTTGAGACCGCTTACAGCGAATATCAAGAGAAATCTTTGGGGCGCGCAGGCTTGCGCAAAATGTTTGTGGGAACCCTAACACTCACCCTTTTCTTTGCCTTATTTGTGGCGGTGATCTTGGCGCTACTATTGGGCCGTCAATTGGCTCGACCATTATTAATGTTGCTAAGAGGTACTCAGGCAGTTGCACAAGGTGACTTATCGCCAAAACCAGAGCTCGATACCGGTGATGAGCTGGGGATGCTAACGCAGCAATTTAATGTGATGACGCGTCAGCTTGCCGATACCCGTACCTCTTTGCAAGAATCAAAAGCGTTTTTGGAGAAGGTTCTTGGTAGCTTGACGGCTGGTGTATGCATTTTTGATACAGAGTACAACATTGTTTCTAGTAATGCTGGGGCAGATCGCATTTTTGCGCAGGATTTAACCCTGTTGGATGGCAAGCCTTTAAGTAGTAACGTAGCCCTTGCAGAGTTTGAGGAGGCCGTCAAAGAAGGCTTTGCAACGATGAGTCTGGGGGCTGGCAATCAAACTTCGGCATCTATCCCGCAGGCTTCCCCGGTTTGGCAAAAACAAGTTCAACTTCACACGACCAATGAATTTGAAAATGATCCGGGGGCTACTTTATTTGTCCGCGGCACTCAGTTAACTGCAGATTTACGAATGGTAGTGTTTGATGACATTACGGATGTGGTGAGCGCTCAAAGATCAATTGCGTGGAGCGAAGTAGCAAGGCGCTTGGCCCATGAAATTAAAAATCCGCTGACTCCAATTCAGCTTTCTGCTGAGAGACTGCAACACAAGCTTGCAGGTAAATTAAGTCCCGAGCAAGAAGAGATGATTAATCGCAGTACTGAGACAATTATTGGTCAGGTTCAGGCGATGAAAGAAATGGTCAATGATTTTAGGGATTTTGCTAAAACACCAACACCACAGCTAAAGCCAGTTTCAATTAATACGCTGACAAGCGAAATTCTGGGTCTTTATGAGGGCAGCCCATTGGTGACTCAGCTGGATGATCGTTGTCCAAATATCATGGGCGACTCCACACAATTGCGGCAAGTTATTCACAATTTGCTCCAAAATGCCCAAGACTCAACCTTGGAGGGCGCTCGCCAGAACGCGCCTGTGGAGGTAAAAACGGAGCTTGTCCCATATGGCGAGCAAAATGGCGTGAAGCAAAGCGCAGTCCGTTTGACAATAAGTGATTCTGGGGTTGGATTTCCAGCTAAGATATTGGCAAGAGCATTTGAACCTTATGTCACATCCAAGACAAAAGGCACGGGATTGGGCTTGGCAGTCGTAAAGAAAATTATTGATGATCACGGCGCCAAGATAGAGATACGAAATCGAATGCAGGGAGACGAAGTGATTGGTGCGCAAGTTTCAATTTTGTTTATGAATTTAGCAAAAGAGGCAGCCTAAGCATGGCTAGTATTTTGGTTGTTGATGATGAGATGGGGATTCGGGAGCTTCTCAATGAGATTCTCACGGATGAGGGTCATACTGTTTACGCAGCTGAGAGCGCGATACAGGCCAGAACCATTCGCGAGCAAATGCGGCCAGACTTGGTTTTGTTGGATATTTGGATGCCTGATACTGATGGCATTACTTTGCTCAAAGAATGGTCCAAAACTGGGCAGCTCACAATGCCTGTAGTAATGATGTCTGGACATGCAACGATTGATACTGCCGTCGAGGCCACGCGCATCGGCGCCCTCAATTTTTTAGAAAAGCCTATTGCCCTGCAAAAACTACTCAAGACGGTTAATAAGGCACTAGAGAGCTCGCCAAAATATATTGAGCCCCAGGGAGAGAAAGTAGTTCAGTCTGGCGCTTCCGCAAGCCCTTCGCCAAAACAACAGAGTAGCGAAGTTGCTATCCCAGCAGCCGAGGCTGAGTACATCGATGGAATTGCAAAGACCTACTTTGATCTTCCATTGCGGGAGGCAAGAGATCTGTTTGAAAAAGCCTATTTTGAGCGTCAAATGCAAATTATGGGCGGAAGTATGACCAAGATTTCCGAGTACACGGGATTAGAAAGAACCCACCTGTACCGTAAACTGAAGGCTCTAGGTATCGATACCTCACGCAACAAGGGCGAGCAATAATCCTTAATCCAGTACTCGCATAAGCATAGACAGCCGTGCGTCACGAGATTTTGGCACAGTGATCAATTATTACTGCCATCTTATTTGTCTGCCATTTTGGAATTTTCTCCATGGAAATTAAAGTCAACTTTCTCGATAAGCTTCGTCTTGAAGCTAAGTTTGACGACTTTACGGTAGTTGCCGATCAGCCCATTCGCTATAAAGGCGATGGCTCTGCCCCTGGTCCTTTTGATTACTTTTTGGCCTCATCGGCTTTATGTGCAGCGTATTTTGTGAAGCTGTATTGCGAAACACGCAACCTATCTACTGAAAATATTCGCCTCTCACAAAATAATATTGTTGATCCTGAAAATCGGTATCAACAGATTTTTAAGATTCAGGTTGAGTTACCAGAAGAAATATCTGCAATTGATCGTCAGGGTATATTGCGCTCAATCGAACGGTGTACTGTTAAGAAAGTTGTTCAGGCAGGCCCAGAGTTTGTTATTGAAGAGGTAAAAAACTTAGATGCTGATGCACAGGCTCTCTTAACCCTAAAACCAGAGGCAGAAAGCAAAACCTATATTGTTGGTAAAGACTTATCGCTAGAGCAAACCATAGCCAATATGTCGCAAGTGTTGGCTAATCTCGGAATAAAAATTGAGATTGCCTCTTGGCGAAACATTGTTCCCAATGTCTGGTCTTTGCATATTCGCGATGCTCATTCACCGATGTGCTTTACTAATGGCAAAGGATCCACCAAAGAGAGCGCCCTTGCATCAGCTTTAGGCGAATACATTGAGCGGCTTAGTAATAATCACTTTTATGCGGGCGCTTTTTGGGGCGAAGAGATTGCCAGTGCAGCATTTGTCCATTATCCAAATGAGCGTTGGTTTGAGCCTGGTAGCGATGATGCTTTGCCACCAGAAATTTTGGATGAGTATTGCCTAGCAATTTTTAATCCCGATGGTGAATTGCGTGTTTCTCATTTGGTCGACACCAATTCTGGGAATGTTCAGCGTGGAATTTGCGCTTTACCCTTTGTGCGTCATTCAGACGGCAAGGTGGTTTATTTTCCAAGCAATCTGATTGAAAACTTATATGTCAGTAATGGCATGAGCGCAGGCAATACATTGGCTGAGGCTCAAGTTCAGTGTTTATCTGAAATATTTGAACGAGCAATTAAGCGCGAAATCATTGAGGGCGAGATTACGCTACCAGATGTTCCTCAGGATGTACTTATTAAATACCCAAGTATTTTGGCTGGTATTCAGGCATTGGAAGAGCAAGGTTTTCCAGTGCTAGTGAAGGATGCGTCTTTAGGAGGGGTGTATCCAGTAATGTGCGTTACCCTCATGAATCCACGCACAGGAGGTGTGTCCGCCTCATTTGGCGCCCACCCTAATTTCGAGATTGCTCTGGAGCGAAGCTTGACGGAGCTACTACAAGGAAGAAGTTTAGAGGGTTTAAATGATTTGCCGCCACCGACCTTTTCAAGCGAGGCAGTGACCGAACCGAACAATTTTGTTGAACACTTTATTGATTCAAGCGGCATTGTATCGTGGCGTTTCTTTAGTGCTAAATCGGACTATGATTTTGTTGAATGGGATTTTTCAAGCAAAGGCAAAGACTCCAATAGTCTTGAGGCAAACACTTTGTTTGGCATTCTTCAGGAGATGGGCAAAGAAGCGTACATTGCTGTTTATGATGAGCTTGGAGCGACTGCCTGCAGAATTTTAGTGCCCGGTTTCTCTGAGATTTATCCCGTCGAAGACCTTATTTGGGATAACACCAACAAAGCCCTATTGTTTCGATCCGATATTTTGAATATTTTCAATTTGAATGATTTAAGCCTGAAAGCATTACTGGATCGATTAGAAAATAATGAACTAGATGAATACGGCGATATCGCAACCTTGATCGGCATCGAGTTTGATGAGAACACTGTTTGGGGCCAGCTGACGGTTTTAGAGCTCAAACTATTAATTCATCTTGCGCTCAAACAATTTGATGAAGCAGCTGAATTGGCTGGGGCCTTTTTGCAATACAACGACAACACGGTTGAGCGCAAATTGTTTTATCAGGCATTGAGTGCTGTGTTGGAGGTGTTGCAAGACGAGGATTTAGACATCAATGACTACCTCCCTAATTTCCGCCGGATGTTTGGCGATGAAAAAATGGATGCGGTCATGGGGTCAGTTGAGGGGCGGGTGCGTTTTTACGGCCTCACCCCAACCAGCATGAAACTGGAAGGCCTTGATAGGCACCATCGTTTGATGGATAGCTATCGAAAGCTCCATGCAAGCAAGGGCTAAGGCTTGGCCCCCAATAAATGACTGATATTGGCTATAGATACCCCATTTTTGGGCCAATTGGCACTTTCATTTACAATTCAGAGTCTTGGCCTGGTAGCTCAGTCGGTAGAGCAGAGGATTGAAAATCCTTGTGTCGGTGGTTCGATTCCGCCCCGGGCCACCAAGAAACAAATAGTGCCCCGCTTCGTGCAGGGCATTTTTTTGGTCGGGCGGATGAGTCTTTTAGACTAAATGAAGTTCAACTCTCTTGCCCAGTGCCGCCGCATACTTTCTTAGGGTAGTTAGGCTTGGGGAATGTTTGCCGGTAGCCAAAGAGCTTTCTAATCTAGCAATAGCGGGGGTTTGCGTCCCCATCTTTTTTGCTACTTGCGCTTGCGTTAATCCAGCCTCTTTTCTTGCCGCAAGAATCTCATCAAGAATCGCAAATTCAGTACGGTCAAGCTCTTTCACCGCGGCTTTTACGGCGGGCTTCTTAAGCATCTTACTTACCATTTGTTTATGAGTAAGCATTTTTGTTTTCTTCCGTGTTGTCATTTTCTCCACTCCTTCATGCGAGCTTTCGCAATCTTCAATTCTTTCTCAGGCGTCTTTTGAGTTTTCTTAATAAAGCTATGAAGCATCACTATTTCCTGCTCCACCATCGTACAAAAGAAAACCCGAGCGATACCTTAAGCCCCTTTAAGTCTTAATTCAAATAAGCCACCGCCAAACGAATCGGTATGAGGCAAGCCTAAACTTGGCCCATGCTCAATCATTCGTGAGGTCAATCCAATATAGCGAGCTTGAAGCGTGTCGGGAAGATTCATGATGTCCTCCTGAACCTGCTCGCTGTAATAAAGGATGGAATAGCTCATTCGTGTATGTTAACAAATTTGTTAACATTGGGCAAGACTAAATTCTCTTTTAAAACGACAGTCTAGGGGCAAGATTGAAAATCCTTGTGTCGGTGGTTCGATTATGCCCCGGGCCACAAAGAAATACCAAAACCACCTTCGGGTGGTTTTTTCATATTAAGCCTTTATGATTTGCATATGAAATTTTATCTTTCCGAATATATTGGTACAGCCCTCTTGCTGGCAATTGTTGCTGGCTCAGGAATTATGGGCGAGACCTTGGGCGCTGGTAATGCCGCTGTAGCTTTACTAGGCAACAGTATTGCTACAGGTGCCGGCTTATATGTCTTGATTGGTTTGCTGGGACCCATTTCTGGCGCTCACTTTAATCCTGTTGTGACTTTAATGTTTTGGAAACTAGGTCATCTCAATCTAAAAAAGATGTTGGGTTATTGGGCTTGTCAATTCACCGGCGCTATCGTTGGTATTTGGTTAACACACTTAATGTTTAGCCTACCTATCATTCAAGAGTCAACAAAGGTTAGAGCTGGGTTTGGTATTTGGACGAGTGAATTTATATCAACACTCGTATTGCTTATCGTGATTCGCGTTGGTGATAAGGAAGCTAAGGATCGTGTGCCCATGCTTGTTGCCCTAACAGTCACAGCAGGCTATTGGTTTACTTCATCCACTTTCTTTGCCAATCCTGCGGTTACCTTGGCTAGGAGCTTCACAAATACATTTGTAGGAATTGCACCATCAAGCGTTTTTGGATTTATGCTAGCGGAAGTATTGGCGGCTTTAGTGATCGTTGGAATGCTTTCTTTTTCAAAACAAAAGTCTTGAGTTAAAGCTTGGCAATCTCAGCTTTGGTCAATTGCACTTTTGACCATCTTAAGGCACCAAAACCACCTTTAGGTGGTTTTTCATTTGATTCTTCCCTAATCGAAGTTTAGTGACGCTATGAGCTTTACTACCCAGTTATCGCTCACCGCTGTAACGCCTTTGCCCACACCGATATTAAATGTAGATTTCCCACACTTAGTATCCATCACTAGGTAAGCTGTATTAGGTTGTTGTGCACTGCTATATAAGCCTTGAATGGGAAGATTGTCTGCGTAATACTCAACGCCAATATCAGTAGATGGAGTCAGTCCATAAGCTAATTTTGCCGATGGTGAAAAAGTAACGGTGCTATTGTTATTCAGAGTGACATCAATACTTGGGTTGATGGTAAATCGCCAGTCTTGAAGTTGTACAGCAAGAATGGGAGTTAGTTCATAAAAGCTCGTTTCATTTCCGCCAACATCTTTGATGTGGTTGATCTCATTCTTAACTCCATAGTGCCACAATCCCTCTTCATCGTGCGTTGGTATGTACATATGGCTGATCTTGCCGCCGTTTACATAGCTAACACCGTTGTAGTTACTGAGGTAGACATTGGCTCCAACTTCGCTCCTTTGAGTAATGCCATACCCATACTCCAGTCTTGTTTGAAAGACATTAGTTTTCAGACCCTGTGAGGCGGGAGCTTGAAAAAGGTTTGTCTCAATTTCGTAGGCTGAATGCTGGTAATCGGCAATGAGTTCATCGTGAACCTTAATCTTAAAAGGCGCTGCTATCACTAGGCTGCAAAATTGGCATATGAGGCAAAGCGCAAATTTCAAAAAGCGGACTAAGAGACGAAATACGGTCATTTCGGCACTATATAGGATCGATATGAAATTTTTTTAGAAACGACAAGACTTTACAAGAGTTGAATCCCAAAGTTTTTCATTAGCAGAGCAAACAAGCTAAAGCAGATTGCTGTTACAAAAACGCTTGAGCCCATCGTCATCCAAAAACCTATCTTTGGAAGCAAGTATGGGAATAACAAGAACATAGGTAATGTTGGAATTACATACCAAAAAGTGTAATAAGCATGGTTAGAAATTTTTCTTCCGATTGGTTTTCAATAAACAACCAAGTGAGTGTTAGCAAAGTCATCAGGGGTAGTGCCGCAATGAAGCCGCCCATCTTGTCGCTTCGCTACTTCGCTAATGAATACCACCATTCCAGCAGTGAGTAGGTATTTCGTAATGATCCAAGCCATGATTTAACAAAAGTATTAAAAAGGAATAAAATGAATTATGCGTCGGATTTGTATGTTTTTGTGCCTCTCGCTTTTCGTAAGTCTTATTCATGTGGGCAGTATTCCTGCTTCTATTGAAAAGGCGGGTCAAGCTCATGCTCAGCATATTGTGAAGCACGATTGCCATCCTCAAGCAGATAGCAAGATGGATAAGTCACATACAACAAACCACCAAACACACCACCAGTGTTGTGTGGGCGTCGTAGCAAACTTATCTACAAGCCAATATATACAGCCTGATTTCTCAAATCACTTTATTTCTTTGGTGTCCCAACTTATCGTTGAGGCAGATCCCAACCATATCTTTAAACCTCCAAGACAGATTAGTTAATTTCGCATTTACTAATTTTTGTGGCGCATTGCCACCGTTATTCTTTGGAGAAATCTTATGAACATGACTCACTACATGGAGTTATTGGCTGTTAACCAGCCTTGGAATTTAATTATTTTTATGGCTATCCCAGTCATCTTGGCTGAGTCATTGGCTATTACTAAGCTGTACTTGCTATTTACTCGTAAGTTTGATGGCGCTGTGTATTATCTCAATCGCTTTGCTGGTATTGCAGTAGGCATCTATTTTATTGGCATCATTTATTACATCATGACCAATGCCGTCATTCCAATCACTAAAGCTGGTGAATGGAGAACTATCGTTGATCCGATTGCGGTAGGTAGTTATGTGATTGCGGGCTTGCCTTTAATTTGGATTGCCCTACAGGAGTTTGGTTTAGTTAATCGAGCCTTAGATCAAATGGGTAAGCTAAAGATTCATGCGATCTGCGTGGCTTTGTTCTTGGTGTTTGGACATATTGCGATGATTGCTGGCATGGTGGATCCAAGCATTCTTGGCTATAAAGGTGCAAGCGCTCATCAAATGAGCTCAGGCCCTGATGATCATGAGTTTTGCCATCCGGAAGAGCACGAAAAGATGATGAAACAACATCAACAAATGATGGGCAATATGCCTTCTAATCAAATGCCTATGGGTGGTGGCCAAATGCCTATGAATAATCAAGGACACAATCATTAAGGCAATATTGGTATTATCAGTACTGTCCCCCAGGAAACATTAAAACCACCTTCGGGTGGTTTTTGCTTTCACCACTCCAATTGTTTTATACCCTTGCGCTAGTCGATGTCATTTTGAATGACAAAACTTAAGTATTTCTTAATATTCAACGGCTAAATTAATCACATGGAGGGATTTATGAGATTAATTAATAAAACTATAGGCGTTTCCTTAATTGGACTGTTCACGGTAAATGTGTGGGCTATTGATGCTGTTTCATTAGAAAAACAGTACGCATCCGACGCCCACCAATCCGCCTCCTCAGTAAGAGGTGAAAAGTTTTTTACCGGCAAACAAGATAAAGATTGGAGTTGCGCCACATGTCATGGATTTCCTCCTACTAAAGACGGTAAGCATGCCTCTACAGATAAATCCATTAGCCCATTAGCCCCAGCATTTAACCCAAAAAGATTTACAGATGAGGCAAAGGTAAACAAGTGGTTCAAGCGCAACTGCAATGATGTGCTTGGACGCGAATGTTCTTCATTAGAAAAGGCTGATGTTATGGCCTATCTAAATTCACTCAAATAGGTGGCTTAAGAGAAAAATATATCAATTCTTGTTATTGCTCACTGTCTCAGCTAATGCTCTAGCCGATGTAAATGTGCCTAGAGTAAAAATTCCTGAAAAAGTACAAGCTGAATGTGCTTCATGTCACATGGTTTATCAACCATCACTTCTTCCACAAGAGTCGTGGGTAAGAATCATGAATAGCTTAGGTAAGCACTATGGGGTTGATGCTTCACTTGATCCTCAGTCAACAAAGGAAATTACTAAGTGGCTAACCGATAATTCTGGAGCAAGTAGAAAAACTTCTATTGCCCCGCCAAATGATCGAATTACAGAATCATCATGGTTTGTAAAAAAACACCGAGAAATTGATCCAAAAACATGGTCAAACCCAAAAGTTAAAAGTAAATCTAACTGTATGGCTTGTCATACAACAGCCGATAAAGGTAACTACAACGAAGATTTTGTGAGGATTCCAAAATGATCAATGAAATTAGAAAAAGAATGCTGGTATGGGATTCCCCGCTATATGTGAGCCACTGGATATTGGCGCTGTGCTTTGTGGGAGCAATTCTTACTCAAGAAAGTGAACAATTTAGGCTTGTCCATGTTACCTTGGGATATACGATGTTGGGTATTGTTGGCTTTAGAGTAATTTGGGGATTCATCGGCTCTAAATATGCGAGATTCTCCACGATCAAACCTCGTTTTCTAAAGGTTCATGAAAACATTAAAGCTATTCTATCTGGTGAGAGACAGGCATTGATGGGGTTGAATGCCATTGGTTTTTTGGCCGCTTATGTATTGATGTTTTTGGTCCTATTGGTATCGGCTACCGGCTATTTAACTTTTAATGAAATAGGACCCGAACTGATTAGCGAGCTACACGAGTTAGTAGGCAATGCGCTCATAGCGGTTGTTGTAGTTCATGTGGGCTCAATTTTATTAAATGCTTTGTATCACTACTTACAAAAAAATAATTCAACAGCTACTTCAAAGATGAGTGTAATAGTTGTTAAGGCGAGAGCCTATAAGTGGGTAACAGTAATAATCTTGTTACTAATGATTTATTTTTGGGTATTCAATTTAGAATTTGGTAATGAGAGTACTTTTAGCTGAGGATGACAAAAATTTAGGCAATGCGCTTAAGCAAGGCTTGATCCAACATGGGTTTCAAGTGGATTGGGTGCGAGATGGTGAGGCGGTATCGTATGAAATTAAAAACACAAACTACACTGCACTAATCTTAGATATTGGTTTGCCATTTAGAGATGGTTTTTCTGTATTAAAAGAAATTCGCTCTGATGGTATCCAATTGCCCGTGCTACTTTTGACTGCTCAAGATGGGGTTGACAGTATTACTCAGGGCTTAGATTTGGGTGGTGATGATTATGTTGTAAAGCCTGTGGCTCTTGAAGTCTTAGCGGCAAGGTTGAGGGCAATCATTAGGCGATCTGAAGGTGTTAGCAAGAATGAAATTAAAGTTGGAAGGCTAATGTTGAATCCTTTGTCATATCAAGCACAACTTGATGGCCAAGAACTAGATTTGTCCAAAAAAGAATTCTCTTTGCTGCATGCGCTAATACTTTCTTCTAATAGAGTTTTAACAAAAACTCAGTTGGAGGACCAGTTATATAGCTGGGGTCATGAAGTCGAAAGTAATGCTTTAGAAGTTCATATTCACAACTTGCGAAAAAAAATTGGTTCAGACTTAATTCAAACCATTCGTGGCGTTGGCTACCAATTCAGAGGCTAGTTATGGGCTCTAAAACATTTTCTTTAAAAAATCGCCTACTAGTCCTGATCATTGGTTGTATTACCATTATTTGGATTGGAACTTCAATATTGGTTTGGTTTGATGCCAAGAATGAATTAGAAGAAATTTTCCATAAGATTATCGAGCACCATATTTCAATTGATCAGCTAACCCATGAAAAAGATGAGTTGTTAAGTGATTTGTTGTGGGGGCTAATATGGCCATTAATTATTGGGTTGCCAATCTTAACTGTAATTGTTTACACCATCGTATATTGGGCAAGCTCATCTATCTTTGTTTTACAAAGAGCCATATTTGATAGAACGCCTGAATCTCTAGAGCTTATTGAAATATCAGGACTCCCTGAGGAGATATCACCCCTTGTGGATGAGCTCAATGAACTGCTATTGAGAGTCAAAAAATCCATAGAACATGAAAAGCGTTTTACTGCGGATGCGGCGCATGAACTAAGAACACCATTGGCTGCAATTAAAGCGCAAGCAGAAGTGATTAAGCTTAAAAAAGAAATTAAAGAAGATGCCTTGGATAACTTAATTGAGGGATGTGATCGAGCGAGTAGATTAATTGAGCAATTGCTAGCGTTATCAAGGGTTGAAACATCTAAAGAAGTATTTGATCGTTATGCTATTAGCATCTCTGATTTTGTTACAAAACAGATAGCGAATGTATACCCTAAAGTTGAGTTAAAACACCAACAAATTCAATTTATCGAAGAAGGTGCTTATCAGGTCAATGCTAATGAAGCTCTTTTAAGTATTGTGGTTAGAAATCTTTTAGATAATGCAATTCGTTACTCTCCTTCAAATGGCCAGATTGATGTATCTGTAATTCAACAACATGGACATGTGTATCTATCTATTGAAGACAGTGGCGTTGGATTAACTAATGACCAAATCAAAAAACTTGGTGTTCGATTTCAGCGTATTGGACAGCATGATTCAGCTGGTAGCGGTTTAGGTTGGTCGATTATTAAAAAGATTGCGGATGTGCAGAATTTATCTATCAGTGTATCTAAGAGTCCTCAATTGGGCGGCTTGCTGGTGTCCATAAAATTTCCTTTATGACACATAAATGACAAACTTGGTTGGTATTATTGTCAATATGAATTATTTAGAAGACCACGAAATAGAGACTCCAGATAAACAGCAGGCTGCCAAAAGAAGCACTTTGGTCAGTGTAGTTGTTAATATTGGATTGACTATTTCTCAAGTATTTGCCGGCATTGTGTCTGGTTCGCAGGGTTTGATTGCCGACGGCATTCATTCTCTGACCGATTTAGTGGCTGACTTTGTAGTTTTATTTGCCAATCACCACAGCAGCAAAGATGCAGATGAAGATCATCATTATGGGCACCAGCGATATGAAACCGCCGCTTCTATATTTTTAGGCGTCTCATTACTGGCTGTGGGTATTGGCATGCTTTGGAAGGCCGGTGAAAAAATCATTGATCCAGCTCCATCCGGACAAATTCAAATTATGGCCTTATATGTCGCGCTAGGCTCTCTGGTGGCGAAAGAATTATTATTTAGATATATGCTCTCAGTAGCAGAGCGAGTGCGCTCTTCTATGTTAGTGGCAAATGCGTGGCATGCTAGATCGGATGCAGCTTCATCTTTAGTGGTTGCCGTAGGTATTGTTGGGGCACTGTTCGGCTATTCCATCTTAGATTCGGTTGGTGCCTTAGTCGTAGGTTTGATGGTGGCTAAAACGGGTTGGGAGTTTAGTTGGGATGCTCTCCATGATTTGATGGACAGAGCGGTTTCAAACGAAGAGCATCAAAGAATTGAAGAGATCATTAGATCAACACAAGGCGTGAAAGGGTTTCACGACTTAAGAACTCGTAAGATGGGTGACATGATCTTAGTTGATGTTCATATTGAGGTAGATGCTAACTCTACTGTTCAAGCAGGTCATGACATTGTCCTAACTGCAAGAAATCAGATCATGAAAGAATTGCCTGTTCTCAATGTGATGACCCATATTGATCCTGTCTAGCATATCGATTTAAATGACGGCTTAGATGTAGGGCTGATGCTCTCTTTCATAGCCTCTCCTGCTTAGGCTACCAAGAAATAAGAAGCCACCTTTGGGTGGATTTTTTATTTCTAAGTTTTAATTAGAGGCTTAAACAATAAAACAAGAGTAAATTGGGTTTATGTTCAAAACCATCCTCGCTCTCCCTCGAACCGTTTGGCTAATTGGCCTTATTAGTCTAGTGAACGACTCGGCGAGCGAAATGCTCTATCCACTCATGCCTTTGTATCTCGCGTCCGTACTCATGGCTGGACCAAAAGCGTTAGGCATTATTGAAGGCATTGCAGAAGCAACCTCAAGCATCTTTAAATTAGTTTCTGGTGTCATCGTCGACCGCACCAAAAAAGCAAAGCCCTGGATCGTCCTCGGCTATACGCTTGCTGGAATTGGAAGACCTTTGATTGCAATTGCTAATTCATGGCTTTGGGTTCTGGCGATCCGGTTTACAGATCGCATGGGAAAGGGCTTGCGAAGCTCGCCCCGTGATGCTTTATTGGCTGAGAGTGTGAACGAAAATCAGCGAGGCATTACATTTGGCCTGCATCGATCGATGGATAATGCCGGCGCAGTCAATGGCCCTTTATTGGCGGCGATGTTTTTATCGATGGGCATGCCGCTGAAGCAAATTTTTTTATGGGCAATAGTTCCTGCAGTCATCACCATCACACTAGCTTTATTTATTCGCGAGCCCCGGCGAGAGGCTGCTCCACAGACAAGCAAATTCAGTTGGTCGCTTGAAGGCATGCCTAGCCAATTTAAAAGATATCTTGTTGTGGCGGGAATCTTTGCATTAGGCAATTTTTCAGATATGTTTTTGTTATTGAGAGCAAAGGAAGCAGGGGTTCCACAGGAAGAGATCCCATTGCTTTGGGCAGCCATCTCATTAATTACAACCTTATTTGGTACGCCTCTATCGGCGCTTTCAGATACTTTCGGCCGTAAGAGATTTATTTTGATTGCGTGGATTTCCTTTGCATTCTTTTACATCGCGATGGGCTTGCCAGATATTTCCGTTTACCAAATATTTGCACTCTTTGGCGTTTATGGACTATTTAAGGCGGCAACCGAGGGGGTAGAGAAGGCTCTCGTGGCAGATATGGCGCCTAAGGGTTTGGCAGGGACAGCATTTGGTTGGTTTAATTTAATTACGGGGCTGATGCTATTTCCTGCATCATTCATTTTTGGGTGGATTTACGAATCCATTGCACCTCTTTACGCATTCTTGTTTTCGGGAGCTTGTGCCCTATTAGCATTTATATTGATGGCAGCTTGGGTATATCAAACACAAGATGTCAAAAAGGCTTAATTGAAATATGATTTTTTTCTCCATATTTAATTCGTGCTTTAGGGCGTGGCGAATCAGGTGAGTTTTGCTTGAGCCGGAGCCAACGAGCAAGATTTGTTTAAGCGCTAAGATTGCTTATAAGGATTACGCTTTATGAAAAATTTTCTTGGCTTTGATCCAAAGGCTTTTGTGTTTTTTGAGGATTTGACTCAGAACCAAAATCGATTTTGGTTTGCTGAACATCGATCTGAATATGAAGACTTTGTGTGAGAGCCAATGAAGTGTTTTACGGAAGCGCTCTCGGAAAACTTATCCAAAAAGAATATCCCGTTATGGGGCGACCCCAAGAGATCTCTTTTTAGAATTAATCGGGATGCTCGTTTCTCAAAGGCCAAGCATCCATATAACATGCATGCCAGCGGCTTATTTACGAGAACAGGGGACAAGCATTCACCTGGGGTTTTGTACTTTCGCTTAGACCCTCTGGGCAGCAGATGTGCAGCAGGCTATTTGCAGCCTGAAGCACATATTATTAAACGATTGAGGCAGGGGGTGTTGGATGATCCTAAGACTTGGTTATCCATAGAGAGTGCACTTCAACGTAAAGGATATGAGCTGGACTATTCGCATACTTTAGCTCGAGTACCAAGAGGTTTTAATGATGTTCCTAAGGAAGTTGAGCGAGCCATAAAATTAAAAGGATGGATTATTAGAAAGCAGATTTCTAGATCAACCATTTGCTCTAATAATCTAATCAAAGAAGTTACGGAGTTTGCTAAAGATATGCTGCCTTTGCTCAGTTTTGGCTGGCACGCATTGGAAAAGTTTTCAGATTAGAGTTGTTAAAAATTAATATTATTTGGAGTGCATCATGCTACTGCTTACCTCAATCATTGCCTCAGTCTTAACTATTATCTTCATTCAGTTGTCTTTCGCAGTAATTGCGCTAAGAAGAAAAAATAAAGTGGGCCTAGGGAGCGGTGGCCACGAAGATCTTGAGAGGGCGATTCGTGCACAAGGAAATTTTGCCGAATACGTCCCTTTTGGCATTATCTTGATTGCCTGTCTTGAGCTAAACGGAGCCCCTTGGTGGCTTATTGCTCTTCCCGGTGTCACTTTAATTATTGACCGTTTGATTCACGCAAGGGGAATTAACATCCCTCCACCAGATTTTAGTAAACGCATATTAGGTATGAAATTGACATTCAATACATTAATTGCACTCGTCGTTATCAATATAGGGTGGGTCTTGTATCGATTGATTGCCTTGTAATATCAAGCGTGGCTATTGATACAGCCTATCGATCCTTAGATGGTATTGTATTTAGCCCTTAAGATAAGTGGGGCTAATACAAGAATTGCCAAAATTACATAAGATCTCAGTATGAGCAATTTCTTAGATCCAGCAACCCTCTTTTTTGTTTTTGGGGCTTTTGCCGGAGCTGTTAAATCGAATCTTGAAATTCCTCAGCCCATAGCTCGATTCTTATCTTTGTATCTCCTGATGGCCCTGGGCTTGAAGGGTGGTTTTGCTCTGCATAAATCAGGGTTTACTCTTGAGATTGGCTTGGCGCTTGGTTTGGCGGTAGTTCTAGCTATCGTCATACCGCTGATGGGCTATTTAGTCCTTAGAACAAAGCTGAATAACTATGATGCAGCCGCTATTGCTGCTACCTATGGTTCAGTAAGTGCTGTGACCTTTATTACTGCAACCCAAGCGCTTGATCAATATGGCATTGCCTTTGGTGGGCATATGGCTGCGGCGATGGCTTTGATGGAGTCGCCAGCAATTATCTTGGCAATCTTGTTGGCGAATAAAGCTAGGGCAGCGTCAAACAACGTCAAGCAATCAACCAGCATGTCAAAGATTCTTCATGAATCTTTTACCGATGGAGCACAACTCTTGTTGCTAGGATCAATGATTGTTGGTTTAGTGAGTGGTGACGGCGGCCAAAAAATTATGGCGCCATTCTCCATTGATTTATTTAAAGGAATGCTTACATTCTTTATGTTAGATATGGGGCTCATGGCGGCCAAAAATTTTGAGGGATTAAAAGGAAAGCCCCCAATCACTTTGTTGTATGCAATCGGAGCTCCTTTGCTCCACGCGTCTGTTGCATTGGTGTTGTGTAAGTTTTTAGTTCTACAGTTAGGCGATACAATTTTACTAATGGTGCTTGCTGCTAGCGCTTCATATATTGCTGTGCCAGCGGTCCTAAGACATGCGCTCCCTGAAGTAAATCCTGCCTTATATATGGGAATGTCACTAGGAATTACTTTTCCCTTCAATATTATTTTCGGCATACCTTTATATGCTTATATTGCTCAATTGAGTTTTTAGCCCACATCGACAAACATCACCTATAAGGAAGTCACTATGCCGCTAGTTAGAATTGATTTGAGCAATAAATACTCAGCAAGCTTAGCTAAGCAGGCTGGAGAAATCGTTTATCAAGTTATGCGGGAGCAAATCAATGTGCCCGAGGATGATAAGTTTCAGATCATTACCAGGCATGATCAATCTGAATTGAATATTCCAAAAAGTTATTTAGGAATTGAATATTCGGAAAACATCATTTTTATTCAGGCGACCATTAGTTTTGGTCGATCGATAGAGTTGAAAAAGAATCTCTTTAGAGGCGTCTGCGATGCCCTGGTGCAACAACTACAAGTCAGGCCTCAAGATATCTTTATTAATTTAATTGAAGTAAATAAAGAAAATTGGTCTTTTGGTAATGGTGAAATGCAATACGCAGATAAAGACTAATCAATCGATTTTGGCTTCAGCCTATCCCTCCAAAGATTTAGAAGCCCTCTAATTCTTACTTGCCTGCTTGCTTATCGAATTCTGCATATTTGTCATGACAAGATTTACAGGCATTGTAGATATTGCCGCCGGCATCAAATAAATCATCTTTGTTTTTATTTTGGGCGGCCTTTAATGCTTCCTCGGCTGCTTTGCTTAACTGCTTAGCGTAAGCGGCCCAAAGTTGATTGTCTTTGGCTCGCCCTTCAATCATAAGTAGATTTCCAGATTCTGCTAATACTGCGGCGCTGTTTCTAACGGACTCCCATTGGGCATCCGTTTTAGGATATATCTCTATTGTTCCCTGAGCATTCGAGATGGTTTTTACGGAATCCCACAATACATCGGCATTGGGATCAATCACCCATTCCATCAACTGCTTTAGGCTTAGCGAGGTTTTTGTTTGGGGTATTTTTGGCACACATCCCAACAATGGTGAAACGCAAATGAGTAAAGCAAATATTTTAAATTTCATGATTTCTCCAGCCACCCCCATTTTTCCCCAATTTATATCATTGAACACAGCATTGCGCGACTTTTTGTTGGGATCAAAAACGGTAGAAGACCTTATATTGATCTGCTACTAGTTCGCTTTATTCAAGTAGTTTGCTTCTACCCAATCGCCCCTTAAAGATATCAATACCATATTTGATAACAGCCACAAATAGAATTGATCCAGCAATATCTCCTGAGAACATCGCGATCCAGTGATTGAAGCTTCCGGAATCTAGTCCTTGCAAACCAAACCAGATTTGATGCAGCCCCGAGCTCAAGAGAGAGTACGCAATAATGATGATTATTAGTTGTCGAAAAGAAATATTACTTAAGTCTGGATTTACCCTGAGGTTATGAATGACAAAGTGACGTCCAAGCAATGGAGCTATTGCGCAGATGATTGCAATGCCCAATTTGGTCGTCCAGTCAAATTCATAATAATCAAAATAGTTAATGAATAATGAGGCTAGAGACAGCCCAACTGCGCCAGAGTAATTAAATATGAGGGTTAAGAAAATTCTGAGCCCTGCTGGAATAAAAATCCAATTGACCCCCCTACCCATTTCGAGAGGTAGGGTAATGAATTGATTTACGTAAAAGAATGCCGCATACAGCAAAGCGCTAAGTAAAACCTCAAAGCAAATTTGGGCAATTATTTTGGGCGTGGGCATGAAAAGATGATAAGTTATATAGTCTCTTAGGTTCTTAGGGTTTATCGTCACCTTTACCAGGCTAGGAGTAAAACATTACGATGAAATTGCTTAAATCCTCCGCCTATATTCGTTTTCTTAATTGTTTAGACAGCTTAGATCATATTAGCCCAGGCAAACAGCTTGATAGCAAGGAAGAGCAGCTACTAAATTACATCACCCTGAACGCCGCGCAAGGCAAGCAAGTGTTGGTAGGAGATTTAATTGCACTAAGCGAATTGGGCTCTCAAGCTACCCTGCATGGTCGCATTAAAAGTTTGCATGCAATGGGATATGTCAAGCTTGTAGAAGATAAGACTGATGGCCGTAAGCGCTTTGTAATCCCAACCTCAAAGGCGGATAAATACTACGAAAAGCTCTCTGAGTGTCTTGAAAAAGCGCTAAAAGGCAGTTAAAACCTAACGGAGTCTTTGGTAATGTATAAATTAATTGCCTTTGACGCTTATGGCACATTATTTGATGTCTATTCCATGGGTACTCTTGCGGAAGAGATTTTCCCCGGACAAGGCCAAGCGCTTTCTTTGATGTGGCGGGATCGTCAAATTGAATACACCCGTTTAGTGACCTTGAGCGATCCCAGTCCAAATGGAAGTAAACACTATTTACCCTTTTGGGATCTAACGGCTCGATCCTTGCGCTATGTATGTAAGCGGATGGGGCTTAGCCTCTCCCAGCAAAATGAAAAGCGATTGATGGATCAGTATGCCAAGCTCACTGGATTTGAAGATAGCCTGACAGTTTTAAAAACCATCAAAGAAAAAGGGGTGCTTACTGCTATTTTGTCCAATGGCAGTAGAGAGATGTTGTCTACTGTGGTGGATAGCAATGGCCTTAGTCCCTATTTGGATAAAGTAGTAACTATCGAAGATGTGCGTTTGTTTAAAACTGCTCCACAGGCTTATGAGCTTTTACTTAAGGCATTTGCGGTTAACAAAGATGAAATCCTTTTTGTATCTAGTAATGCATGGGATGCATTAGCAGCAAAGTGGTTTGGATTTGATGTGTTCTGGGTTAATCGATTGGGGCATCCATTCGAGGAAATCGGGGTGCAGCCTGACTATGAAGGTAGTTCACTATCTCAAGTTTTACAATTTATTTAAATGGGTGAAAAATGCGCATTAATCGTACGATTGAAAATATTGCAATCAGCCTATTAGTTCTATTAATTCTTTCATCTTCTGCTACAGCCGCAGAGATTCAGGTTATAACTTCCGGGGCGTTTGCAGAAGCGCTAAAAACGCTTGCCCCTGAATATGAAAAACAATCGTTAAACAAAGTCATTATTTCCTATGGCTCTTCAATGGGGGGTGCGCCAGATTCAATACCATCGCGATTGGCTAGAGATGAAAAGTTCGATGTATTAATTCTTGCTGGCCCTGCCTTGGATGGTTTTATTAAAAGTGGCACAGTGCAACCCGGTAGTAAAGTGAATTTAGTGGCCTCGGTAATTGGAGCAGCGGTAAAAGCTGGTGCTCCTAGGCCGGATATTTCAACAATGCCCGCATTTAAGGATGCCTTATTAAATGCAAAGTCAGTAGCTTACTCAGCAAGTGCAAGCGGTACCTATTTATCCACAGAAGTTTTTCCGAGAATGGGCATTGCGGAGCAGATGAACAAGACTGCTAAAAAAATCTATAGTGAGCGTGTGGGCACTGTTGTTGCAAGGGGGGAGGCAGAGTTAGGTTTTCAGCAGGTCAGCGAACTCATTCCCATTCCTGGAATTGACTTTATAGGAGAAATTCCTCCAGAAGTTCAACAAACCGTTTTCTTTTCTGCGGGTATCACCTCTAATGTTAGTAATCTTGTAGCAGCAAGAGATCTAATTGCATACCTGGCATCCCCAGCTGCGTCACCAGTGATTCAAAAGGCTGGTCTCAAGCCTATTCTTCCGGCATTGCCATGGTAACTAAAACTTAATTTATTGAAATGTCTCGGGGTTTTTCAGGATGCATGGAATTCGACTGACCCTCTATATCAAGATATAATTTTTTCAAGCAGGAGAGTGAGATGAATTTCTCCACCGAAGGCGCAAACTCCCATGAACGCTCAGGTATCCAGCAGGAAGGTACTGCTTATCCTAAATAGCCGTCTGGAGAGTCGCCATTTTGATGGTGCACCGAAGGAGCAAGCACTAAGTTGGGCTTAGTGTGAATCTCTCAGGTATCAAGGACAGGGGGAGCGGCATCTATCCACGCTTGGGTGTTTGATGGGCTGCTTTTGGGAGAACCTATGCAAATTTCTTTTTGGGTCATTCAGCAGTGTAATGTTTTGGCCTTTTGATATTGGCCAACCTTGACCATCTATTAATGAAAGAAATGTATGACAAACAAATTGGTTGAAGAAGCCCCTTACCATCCCGGATATGAGGATGTTGGCTTTAAGGGAGAAACTTCTAGCGTTACAGCTGAGTTAGATCGCTTTAGAAAAATCAACTCACGATATTTAAGTTTTGCAGAAACTATCGTTGATTTTTGTATTTCTGATCACAATCGGATGCATCCAGCAAAGTAAATGCTCTAAAAAATAAGCCGCTCATGCGGCTTATTAATCGGCATTACTTAAAGCGATAGGCTAAAGCAGCAAATACATTGTCCTGAAAGGATTTATTCATGACTGGACTGTTATTAATCCCATTACCCATCCATTTGCGCCGACCATATAGATTGATATACCAGTTGTCGACAACAGGAATTTCTATCATGAAACCTGCTAAGAGATTATTAGTGGCTGGGGCTGTATAAGGGCTATATCCCGTTGCATTAGACTCCCCAGAGCTCAATCCATAGTAATAATTGGCGTATTGACTAGACTGTCTTTCGATGCCGATCTCTGGATACACTACCACCTTTTTAAACGTTTCAACTTCGGCAAAATAGAGCAGCTCATAAAGCGCCCCATTTGATTTTCCAAAATCATGATATGCATTTGCAAAGAAGCCCCCAATAGGGGTTTCTTGATAAGTGCCTACGCCCAAGGGAATGGGATCACTTTTATTAATGGTTGCCCCATTAATAGGCGACTTCACCTTGTATGAGTTGAGGGCTATCTTGCCGATGATTTCAAAATAACCATAGCCCATTTTGAAAGTTTTAATGCCAACTTCATCAATGCGAGCAAAGAAACGCTGGTAGTCAAAAAAAGCATATGGAAGGACTAAAGATTGAGCTCCTTCTGAGCCAATATGCATATTAGAGCCATAAACAGCTGCGCCAATATCGCCAACGATGTGATCTGGTAAACCATCGTCTGGCATATTGTCCATTGCATGCACTGGCAAAGAGATAAATCCAAGAACTAGGCAGAGCCATGCTTTTGAGAATATTTTCATACAAGAATCATAGAAGATTTTGGAAAATGCATTAGAGATCTAGGTTATCCAGAGCAAGACCCTCTAAGTGACTAGTATCAGCCCAGCGATCAACATTCCAAGTTACGCCGTTATGACTAATCCAGCTTAAAGAGGCATTTGGTACCGACACTACTTTTTCAGAATCTAAAGTTTGCCCACTTGCTAGTCGATACATCATGTCTAGGGCGCCACCATGACTTACTAGGAGAATTGTTTTTCCAAGATGCCGCTTGCGGATTTGTTCTAGGGCTTGATGAATCCGCTCTGCAAAGTCTCTAATACTCTCGCCGCCACGAAGATCATGGCTTAAGTCTCTACTTGTATGAATATCCCATAGTTCTGATTCTGCTTGGGGCGCCTCAGCGATGCTCAGTCCCTGCAGGGCGCCAAGGTGACGCTCTCTTAAGTTGGGATCAATCAAGGCCTTAACACCAAATTGATCTTCAATTGCTTGCGCTGTTTTTGCTGCCCGCAGGAGATCGCTTGTGTATAAAACATCGAACTGAAGTTCTATTGCCTTTAAGGAGTTTGCTAGTTGTTTTGCTTGCTTTATACCTCGTGCATTGAGGTCAATATCAGTATGGCCTTGTAAGCGACGCGCGATATTCCAATCGGTTTCACCGTGGCGCACTAAACAGAATTGAGTATTGGTCATTGTGCAATCATCAAAGGGTAATTATTTCTTTAACATCCATGCGCGTGGATTATGTTCAAAGCCAATATGCTCATAGTATTCATTCGCTTTGGGTGCAGCTAAAAGAACAATCATACAATTAGGCTCCAAGCGCAACTGAGTTTCAGCAATGAGACGTTTGCCTATGTCAGTACGTTGATATTGTTCATTCACTGCTAGATCGGCCAGATAAGCAACATAAGCAAAATCAGTGAGCGTTCTGGATATGCCGACTAGCTTGTCTCCATCCCAGGCGGTAATGGTCAAATTGGCGTTCTTGAGCATCGCCTCAAAGGTGTTGTGATTATCGATGGGGCGGCGCTCGCCAAGTGTAGATCGTTTGTAGAGGTCAATCGCTTGTTCGGCGATGATATTTGCGTTATCGCGATAACTAATCATAGAAACCTTCTTAATTCAGAATAACAGCTTAATAGATCAGGCGCTATGATTAGAGAATGATTAATTCTCCAAACATCATTTTTTCCTTAGTAATGGGCATGCTAATGTCTGCAAGCATTACCTTGGCCACTACCTTTGTGCGAGTGGGCCCCGTAGAAAACTTTTTTTGGGTGTGGCTAGAGGTGTGGCTCGTGGCATATCCTGTAACCATTGTTTGTATCTTGATCTACAGACCTTTAGCGACCAAAATTACCACCGCAATTTTGCATAAATTGAATTTAACTCATTAATATTAGAGCCCTATTGATGCGTAAAAGGTATTGATGAGACAACTTATATTTCTAACGCTACTTTGTATAACGCTATTCATTTCAGCATGTGCTGCTGTCTATACAGATGCCTCAGACTCCAACCATGTTACTTTCTTAAATAGCAGTGACGAGTCAATGCAGCAGCTTACTCAGAAAGCAAACGCCTATTGTCAGCAATATGGAAAAATGGCCTCATTCAGAAAGTCTGATACTCAATTAGTCGCTGTTTTTGATTGCAATTCGCCCCGTTAGGGAATTAAGTCAATTAACTGGCTAAATCAGATTGATAGATTAAGCCGGCATGCTCTCTAAGCGCATGGAATTGAATGGACTCCCAGCGTTGCTGAGCAACATCAAGCTCAGATTTATGAGAAGCCAAAAAAACGGAGGCGCCAACCACGTCTTCGGCCATGCGATGAATGTTTTCTTGGATAAATTTTTTCAGCGCAACAGGATCATCTGAGCTCACCCAGCGGGCTAAGTTATAACGCGCTGGCAGCAGTCGGACTTCTGCGCCATATTCAGTTTGAAGGCGATGGCTGACTACTTCAAATTGCAATTGACCAAATGCGCCCAATAACATTGTGCCGCCCGCCATTGGTCGAAAGACTTGAATGGCGCCCTCTTCCCCAAGCTGCATTAGACCAGTACGTAATTGTTTTGAGCGCAAGGGGTCAGCTGACTCAACCATCCGAAATATTTCTGGGGCAAAAAAGGGTAGACCAGTAAATTGAAGTTGCTCGCCTTCAGTGAGCGTGTCACCAAGTCGCAGTAGACCATGATTTGGTAAGCCAATAATGTCGCCTGGAAAAGCCTCGTCGAGAATGTCGCGCCGTTGAGAGAGAAATGAAAGTGCATTATTAGTGCGCACTTCTTTTCCATTGCAGCAAATCTTGAGCTTCATGCCACGCTGAAAATGGCCTGAGCAAATGCGTAAAAATGCTACTCGATCGCGATGAGCCGGATCCATGTTTGCTTGGATTTTAAAGACTACCGCAGAGAATTTATTTTCAGCAGGGCTAAATTCTCGCTGCAGAGCTTTCCGAGAGCCCGGAGATGGCGCAAGCTCGACTAGCGTATTCAAGATTTCTCTTACGCCAAAGTTGTTAATAGCTGAGCCAAAAAATACTGGCGATTGGCGACCCGCTAAAAATGCTTCGCGATCAAAAGCAGGCATCGCTTCTTTAATGAGATCAACTTCAGCCAAAGCATTTTCTAGATCAGAACCAAGTCTTTCTTTGAGGGCTGGGTCATTGATATCGACCACAGCATGGGAATCCTCAGTTACTCGATCCTCGCCCGCTTTGAACATGCGCATTCTGGAGTTAGCAATATCAATCACTCCGGCAAATGATTTGCCCATACCTACTGGCCAGGTAAAAGGCACTACTTCAATTCCAAGCGCTGTCTCAATCTCATCCATCAACTCCATGGGAGGCTTTACTTCGCGATCCATCTTATTGATGAAGGTAACGATAGGCGTATTACGAGCGCGACAAACTTCTAACAGGCGGAGAGTTTGTGATTCCACGCCATTTGCGGCATCAATGACCATCAAGGCAGAGTCAACAGCAGTTAATACTCGATAAGTATCTTCCGAGAAATCCTGGTGGCCAGGAGTATCCAGCAGATTAATGATGCAATCACGATATTTCATCTGCATTACAGAGCTGGCAACTGAAATCCCGCGCTGCTTTTCAATCTCCATCCAGTCGGATGTAGCATGTCTGCTAGCCTTGCGTGCTTTGACACTTCCAGCAATCTGAATAGCACCCGCGTAGAGTAATAGCTTTTCTGTCAGCGTAGTTTTACCAGCATCTGGGTGGGAGATGGATGGCAAAGCTGCGACGTCTGAGAACTTCTGCGGCCGGAGTGCTGGAGTTGGTGGTATCGATGGTAATTCTGCGCTGATTAATCTAGTTTGGACGCCATTATAAGCGGGTACCTCTATCTAGAATTGCTCATGAGGACCTAGAAATCGCCATTGTCCAGGGGGCAGCGGACCTAAAGAGACGCGACCCATTCGCACGCGCTTTAAGCCAAGCACTTTAAGTCCAACCATTTCGCACATGCGACGAATTTGCCGTTTGCGACCCTCGCGCAAAACAAAACGTAACTGATCTTCATTTTGCCAACTTACTTGAGCTGTTTTTAAGGCAACACCATCAAGGCTGAGGCCATGTCTCAGTCTATCCAAGTCTTCAAATGAAAGCTTGCCTTCCACCCTCACTAAATATTCTTTTTCAATCGGACTGTTTTCACCAATCAGCAATTTAGCAATTCGCCCATCTTGAGTTAACACTAATAGACCGGTCGAATCTATATCTAATCGGCCCGCAGGAGCTAGCCCCTTAGTGTTAAAGCGCGGGTTACGACCTTTATCCTGTGGGCTAGGAAAGTAGTGATCAGGTGTTATCAATGATGCCGCTGGTTGGTACTCTTGCTCATCATCATAATGAGAGATGTAACCAACAGGCTTATTAAGAAGAACCGTAATTCGAGAGGCTTGCTGTGCTTTGGCGCCAGATTGCAACTCAATTTTTTGGTGGCGAAAGGCTCGAACACCAAGTTCATTCACTACCTCACCATCAACTGTTACTAAGCCTTGCTCAATATAAGAGTCTGCTTCCCGACGTGAGCATAAGCCCAATTCAGATAGCAACTTTGATACGCGAATTTTTTCTTCCATCTATGCATTATCGAGCAAAGATCTTGCCTAAAAAGGTTCGAGGTAATATGTCGTATTCACTAAAGCTCCCAAATTACATAATCCACCGCATAAAGGAAGACAAAATGACTGCCCCATTAAAGAAGCCACCATTCTATAAAATCCTTTATTTTCAAGTGCTTACAGCGGTAGTAATTGGGGTTTTGTTGGGTCATTTCTATCCAAGTCTTGGTACAGAAATGAAGCCTTTCGGGGATGCCTTCATTAAGGGTATCAAGATGTTAATCGCCCCAATTATTTTCTGTACCGTAGTGGTTGGCATCGCCGGTATGGAAGACATGAAGAAGGTTGGTAAAACAGGCGGCCTTGCTCTGTTGTACTTTGAGATTGTCAGCACTATTGCCCTAATAGTTGGTTTAGTCGTGGTGAATGTACTGCAGCCAGGGGCTGGTATGAATATCGATCCTGCAAGCTTGGACACCAAAGGGATTGCAGCGTATACGGGCCTAGGAAAAATGGGGACCACTACTGAATTCTTGATGAATATTATCCCGAGCACTGCAGTTGATGCATTTGCGAAGGGTGAAATTTTACAAGTGTTGTTTATAGCGGTGTTGTTTGGATTTGCCTTGCATCGTTTTGGTGGCCGCGGCACCCTCGTGTTCGATATGATTGAAAAAACATCACATGTTCTTTTCGATATCATCGGCATCATCATGAAATTTGCACCAATCGGTGCATTTGGTGCGATGGCCTTCACCATTGGTAAGTATGGAATTGCCTCTTTATTTTCTTTAGGCAAATTGATGGGTGCGTTTTATATCACCTGCTTGTTATTTGTCTTCATTGTTTTGGGCATTATTGCGCGACTCAATGGCTTTAGCATCTTTAAGTTTGTGCGATATATCAAAGAAGAGTTATTGATTGTTTTGGGTACATCTTCTTCTGAATCAGTATTGCCGCAGATGATGGAGAAGATGGAATTGCTGGGTGCCAAAAAGAGCTGTGTGGGATTGGTTATTCCAACCGGCTATTCGTTTAACTTAGATGGTACTTCAATCTACTTAACGATGGCTGCAGTATTTATTGCGCAAGCAACTGATACCCCAATGACAATCACTCAACAAATTACACTCCTGCTGGTGTTGTTGCTCACCTCTAAGGGGGCAGCTGGCATTACCGGTAGTGGTTTTATTGTTTTGGCTGCAACACTGTCTGCAGTTGGCAATGTTCCGGTTGCCGGCCTGGCAATTATTTTAGGAATTGATCGATTCATGTCAGAAGCACGCGCATTAACCAATCTGGTTGGTAATGGTGTGGCAACTATTGTGGTTGCGAAGTGGACCGGTGAGTTAGATCAAAAACAATTAACTAGTGCGCTCAACCGTGACGGTTGGCTGGAATCTCAAGATCCAGAGTTTATTTTGGATCAGAAACAAGAGAGAATGAAGTAAACATTTTTGGGAGACGTTTGATGCTCAAATATTTTAGGCTTGTACTGGTTGCGTTAGTAATTGTGTGTAACTTCGCAATTGCGCAAGATCGCCTCCCAGAAATTCCCATTGAGCAATACACCTCAGAACAAAAACAGGCTGCTCAAGAATTTGAAGCGGTACGCAAAAAGGCCCCCTGGGGGCCTTTTTGCTATGCTGATGTATAGCCCACAGCTAATGAATAATGCCCGTGCCATGGGCGACTATCTCCGCTATAAATCAGCCTTTGACAGTGCACTGAGTGAGTTTGCAATTTTGATTACGGCGCGTGAGTGGAGTCAGGATTATGAATGGTCGGTTCACTATCCCATTGCTATTAAAGAGGGCCTAAATCCGGAGATAGCGCAAGCAATTAAAGAAGGTAGAAGACCGGATGGAATGAGTTCAGATCAAACGATCATCTATAATTTCACAATCGAACTCCAGCGTTACAAGCGGGTCTCTGATGCAAGCTTTGATAAAACAGAAAAACGTTTCGGAAAGAAAGGCGTGATTGATTTAGCAGGAATTGCCGGTTACTACACTTTATTAGCAATGGAAATGAATATGGCTAGGCGCCCAGAGCCGGTAGGCAAGGAACGCTTGCCGCGTTTTCCAGAGTAAAAATCAGGTTCTAACAATGTGAACGCTACAGGGTGCTTCCTCAACAATTTTGGTCATTGAAGTCCTCCAAGGCGTCACCTTATTTGGAAGTTTGTGTGATGCGCCAATCAAAATAAGAGAGGCATCATTGTCTTTTGCAAATTCAACGATACGAGATGCGGGGTCCATTGCCTCTAAGACATGATACGAGATGCGCTCTGGGGGTAGTTTGAGTGGTTTAGCCCATTCCATGAGTTGAACTAAATGGCCTCGCACAATACCGCTTGCAGTTTCGCTTTCGTGATTGCCTTCGTAAGTTGGAGTATTGGCAATTGTGCTGATACAAACAAGACGGCTCTCCGGATAGGCCTGTAATAAATTTTTGGTAGTTTTTTGCATGCGCTCACGTAAATCTTCATCAGATTGTCGTGTATCAATCGCTGCAATCATTAGTGGGGCATCTTGATTGCCCATACTGGGACGCGGGCTAGGCGAGGGCTCGTAGCCGGCAGCCCTAAACCATTTTTTCATGCTTTCCCAAACGCTGGGAGGCTCAACCCGCTCTCCGCGCTCAGTGATTCGGACCCCATCAGGATCTTGCAATACTTGACGTAACTGCGCCGCGCTTTGATAGCGATCTGCAGCCCGAGGCTCTAGGCAACGTAAAACAACTTCTTGTAGCCAGCGCGGTATTTCTTTGCGAATAGCGCGCGGGGGAAATGGCTCGGCCCACATGCGTTTACGTAGGCCACTCATGGTCTGTGGGTTGCCAAAAGGCAACTCTCCAGCAAGTAGCTCGTACATGATTACGCCGATAGAAAAAATATCACTACGAGAATCTGATCGAATGCCCGCTACTTGTTCGGGGGAAATGTAAGGGGCGGAGCCAATGCCTTTGCGCATCTCTTCGGCTAGCAAATCGGGATAACGTGCGTGATGCGATAAGCCAAAATCAATGAGTGTTAACTTTCCTTTGTTATCTATCAAAATATTTTCTGGCTTGATGTCTAAGTGAATAGCATCTTGTGAGTGCAAGGACTGCACTGCTTGAGCAAGATCAATTCCAATTTTGACTACCTCATCAATAGAAAACTCTTTGCCTTCTTTGATGAAGTTTTCTAGCGGACGCCCTTCGACTCTCTCCATCGCAATATATGGGTGTACAGCCATATTGCCTGAGCCTAAATATTTTGGAACATGAGGGCTATTAAGTGAGCGCAAGATTGTCAGCTCGGTCTCAAAGCCAATTAAACTCTCAACCGGCTGATCTCTTCCAACTCTAGGAACCTTTAGCAGGATGGGGATATCAATACCATCTTTGGTGGCAGAAAATAGGCTGGCCATACCGCCACGATGAACCTCTTTACCAATTAAAAATCCATCTACTACTTTACCTTCTTGAAAGATATCATCAACTGCTTGAATGTCAGGCTTAATCGACATCGTTGAGTTATTTACCGGTAATGAGCCGTGTGGCCAGATCTTCTGGGAGCCCAGCCTGCCTCACTTTTTCGGCAGTCATAAAGTGATCATAGGGCGTTCTATGGAATGTTAGCAAGCTAGACTCGGGCTCGAAAATTGCAAAGCAGGCTTCTGGGTTGCCATCTCTTGGTTGGCCTAAAGAGCCTACAACGCCGACCCATTGTCGATGAGGTAAAACAGGAATTTCATCGCCTGGATGAGGCGCAAAACGAATTAACTTTCCAACGGCGCTTTGATAAAAGAGGGCTTGCTCGTGTGCGTGACCTACAAAGGTGTAACTTTTTTCTGAGCTTTGTGCACAGCGCCAGGCGCTCATGCTATCGGTAACGTAATTCCATTCAGATGGGTTGTAGGCTGATGCGTGAACAAAACATGTATTTTCTTCGTTTACGAGGAGAGGAAGATTTTTCAGGAACTGGACATGTTGTTCATTTAGTTGAGATTTAGTCCATTGAATAGCGGCGTTGGCGCTCGCATTCATTTTGTCATGAGAGTCTTTAAACACTGCCTCATCATGATTTCCTAAAACGGCAATCGCTTTTTTTGTTTCAATTAAATCAGCGATTCTTTCGATGACTGCTACTGGATCAGCGTTATAACCCACTAGATCGCCCAAAAAAACCATACGAGTAATCCCCAGCTCCTCAGCTTTAGCGAGGCAAGCTTCAAAGGCTTCTAAATTGCTGTGGAGGTCGGCAAATAGCCCAATACGTTCCGTCGTCCCCCAATGATAGGACAAAACTTAATTAGTGGGAGTAGTTATAGGGACTTGCTTCGTGAGGGGGGCGATTTTTAAAGCGCTTGTGAACCCAATAATATTCGGCAGGGCGTAAACGAATTTCATTCTCAAAATATTGGTTTAGCCAAGCAGTGTCTGATTTTGGACTTATTCCTGGAAAGTTTTCTAAGGGTGCGCTAATTTCGCAAATATACCCCGACTGATCTTCTTTTAATGTTGTTGTCATCATGCAGACTTCAGCGCCCGTAATGGTGGCCAAGCGAGAAATGGTTGTAATAGTATTTGTTTCGATACCAAAGAACGGAACAAATTCCGAGTCTTTCAGGCCAAGATCAATATCGGGCGCGATGATAATAAAGTCGCCATTTCGAATTTCACGAATGATGGCTTTGACGTTGCCTTGGCGATCAATTGAATTACCTCCAAATTGATTTCGCCATTCCACAATCCGCTTGTTATAAAAAGGACTTTTCATCCTTTGAAAAAACCCAGAGGTTCTCGGCCAGCCCATACTCTTAGCAAGGGCGCTCAATATAATGCTGCCTTCAATGCCTACAAAATGCATGTTTACTAGAATGCGCGGTTTTTGGCTAGATAGATCAACAGCAGATTTCACTTCAATCATGTTGCTTAATTGCTGCTGAGTGCCAAGCCAAATAATGCTTTTCTCTACAAGGCTGCGGCCCAGTAGGCGCCAATGCTTTTTACTCAGTTGATCAATTTGGGTTGCGTCAAGATTAGGAAAGCACATCTGTAAATTGGTTTTGACAACTCGATTGCGATCGCTTTGAATTCTCGCAGCTATGAAGCCCAGACCATAGCCAATCGAAATTAACAATGGATAGGGGAGGCTCGCCAGGAGCTTGAGCAAGCCAACCCCAGCATAATTAGTAAAAGTTTTTAGCAAACTATTTTTATTCTGTATCGTAACGTGCAATAGATTTGCTATAGCGCTCAAGCATTTCTTCTGTGGAGCTACTTGACATGCCTAAGTCATTGACTAAGCCGGTATCCAAGCGATAAGCCCAGCCATGTACCGTTAGATTCTGACCACGCGCCCAAGCATCCTGAACAATGGTGGTTTCGCATACGTTAACGACTTGTTCAATGACGTTGAGTTCGCAAAGTCTATCTTGTCGTTTTGGAGTTGAGAGGACTTCGCCTAAGTAGCGCCCATGCTTTTGGTGAACATCCTTAACATGCCGCAACCAATTATCGGCAAGACCAACGCGTGTATCACTCAATGCTGCATGTACACCCGCGCAACCATAATGGCCCACTACTAAAATATGCTTGACTTTCAATAGGTCGATGGCAAATTGAATCACAGACAAACAGTTAAGATCGGTATGTACAACCACGTTTGCTACATTACGATGGACAAAGAGTTCGCCTGGTAATAGATCGACAATTTCATTGGCTGGAACGCGACTATCGGCACAACCAATCCATAGATATTCTGGAGCCTGTTGATTGACAAGCCGTTTAAAGAAATCGGGGTCGTTGGCAACCATGCTCTCGGCCCATTGGCGATTACTTGTGAAGAGGTGCTCTAATGCTTGAGAATTTTTGTATGGCATGGTTTGAGTTTAAAGTACTTTAATGACGCCTATTTGGTTAAAACAAACCCCTACTGGAATTGCATTAAATCTCCACTGCCAGCCTGGCGCAAAACAGACAAAAGTGGTTGGCCTGCATGATGGCTGTTTAAAGATTTCTCTCCAAGCGCCAGCCCTAGAAAACAAAGCTAATGAGCTTTTATTGGCATGGCTTGCAAAACAATTAAAGGTGCCACAAAAGCAGATTCAATTTCTCTCTGGTCAAAATAGCCGCAAGAAGCGGGTTGAAATTTGGGGCTCAATCAGCCCCGAGCAAATAGTTCAAATATTGCAACCCTAGAAATATCTACCTACCAAAAAACTGCCCACAAAAGACCCAGAATCAATATCCACTTACTGACATAGTAAATAGTTCGGTGCTTGGCTTTGAGTTTTTTTGCTTGAGCCCGCAAATGATAGAAGTAAGTAAAAAGGACATTTACAAAACCTACTTTTTCGCCCTCTACATTTTGAGATGCGGCTGCGCTCATGACATAGCGGCCAAACCATCGGTTGAACAATTGCATTACTTTGGTATGTAAGGGGCGCTCTACATCACAAAACAACACAATGCGTTGTTGCTCGGTTTCATTTGCGGCGTAATGGATGTAGGTTTCATCAAACATGACGGGTTCGCCATCTTTCCAGAAATAACGCTCGCCATCGACTTCAATGAAGCACTTTGGGTCATTGGGGGTGACCAGGCCTATGTGGTAGCGCAATGACCCGGCATAAGGATCGCGATGGCGCACCAATGTGGCGCCTGGGGGAAGTGAGGCAAACATAGCAGCCTTGATTGAGGGGATCGACTTGAGAAGGGCAACCGTCTTAGGGCAGCTTGCTCGAGCCGAAGGTATCTCTTTGCCATACCAGTAGAGATAAAAACGCTTCCATCCTGTCCGAAAAAAAGAATTAAAGCCAATATCGTTATAACCAGTTGCAACTGTAATAGCCCCATCTGCATTCAGAGAGAGGGCTTCATCACGAATAATTTCCCAATGATCTGTTAGGGGTTGCAGTTCAGGAAATTGATTAATGGATATGAATGCCCCAGCCTTCACTTTTGAGAACAAATACAGCAAAGTATTGATTGGTGCCAATAAAACCTGGTAATCCAGGAGCGACCTCATCACGCCAAAACGCACCTTACCTCTGAAGTAGACATAAATTGCCGATGCAATAAAAATGAGGAAGATGATGTGACGAATTTGCATGGAACCTGTCGATCTAATGTAGCCATTCATTTTAATTTGTCAGCATTGTCAGCAGGTGAATAAAGACTATTTCTTGCTTGCGCTTCCTCATATACTTGAGTCGGTTAGCCTGGGTTCTCCCTAGGGTTTGTGTGGATATAGATCGGAGAAGATCGTATGAATAGCTTTACAAAATGGCTCTTAAGCTTTGTTTTAATTGGCTTAGTGGGTATTTCAGCATATACCTGGTTCATGCTGAATTGGAGTTATGGCAGTGGTGAGCGGGCTGGATATGTGCAGAAATTCTCTAAGCGTGGCTATATCTGCAAAACTTGGGAAGGTGAGTTGGCTATGGTTTCTATGCCAGGCACTATGTCTGAAAAATTCCTCTTTACGGTGCGTGAAGATGCTGTGGCGCAAAAAATTAATGCTAACTTAGGAAAAAAAGTAGCCCTAAAATATGAATAGCATATTGGCTTGCCAACAAGTTGTTTTGGAGATACCGAATATTTTGTTTCCGGCATCGAAGTTTTGGATGAGTAATGTGTGAGCCTTGTAAAAAATTACTTTACTTCACCTTTATTTTTGTAATTTTTTGTGGTTAAAATCATGTAAGCGCATAATGCGCCGACATCAATATCTATAAGGAGCTTCACTTGAACAAAGCCGAACTAATCGCAGCGATTGCTGACGACGCGGAGATCTCTAAAGCCAAAGCTGGATTCGCATTGAATTCTGCAATTGAGAACATTATCAAAGCCGTTACTAAAGGTGATTCAGTACAACTGATTGGCTTTGGTACATTTGCATCTGGTAAGCGCGCTGCACGTATGGGCCGTAATCCAAAAACTGGCGAGCCACTCAAAATTGCTGCTGCTAAAACTGTTAAGTTTTCTGCTGGTAAAGCATTTAAAGATTCAGTTAACAAACGTAAGAAGTAATTCTTCCTCTGTTGATAAACAGCCCGGCATGCCGGGCTTTTTTAATTGTCGAAATCCGCAAGCAACAGTCACAGTGCCACAACCGCAGCGACTTATCTAGCTCTGAACCAATCGACGATGATCTTGAATGCTCATTAAGATGCCGGCCCCAAAGCCCAATGTCACAAGAGCAGTGCCGCCATAACTAATAAATGGAAGGGGAACGCCTACCACCGGCAATAATCCGCTGACCATGCCGATATTGACAAATGCATAAGTAAAGAAAATGAGTGTGACTGCGGCACCCAGTAAGCGGGTGAATAAATTTGGAGCGCCAGCAGAGATAGTCAAGCCTCGTTTGATGAGTGCAAAAAATAGCGCAAGTAATACTAGATTTCCGATTAGGCCAAATTCTTCTGAAAAAACTGCGAACACGAAATCAGTGTGTTTTTCAGGGATAAATTCAAGGTGTGCTTGAGTTCCCTGAAACCAACCCTTGCCAAAAAGACCGCCTGAACCAATTGCGATCATTGATTGAATTGTGTGAAAGCCTTTTCCTAAGGGATCGCTACTAGGGTCTAGCAATGTGCAGATGCGATGCTTTTGATAGTCGTGGACAAATGGCCATGCAACATCGTGTGCACAAATCGTGCCGCCAAAGATGATGATAAGCAAAATTCCAACTACTGCAACACCTACAAAAGGCAAGATCCATTTCCATGGTAGACCGGCCAAAATGATCACATACAAGCCAGCTGCAAATACTAGGAGGGCAGTACCAAGGTCAGGTTGTCTGGCAATGAGAAAGACTGGAATAGCCAAGATCACGAGAGCGACAGCATAATCCCATGTTTTTTGAACACCTTCGCGCTTTTGGAAATACCAAGAAAGCATGAGAGGCATCGCAATTTTCATAATTTCAGATGGTTGAATGACCACGCCAATATTGAGCCAGCGTCGGGCACCTTTTTTAATGAGTCCAAAAGCAGCCACAGCAACGAGAAGTGCAACACCAAATCCATAAATCCAAGTAGCGCTAATCTCAAGCCATTTTGGTGGAATGCGTGAAACAATCCACATCACTACAAATGAGAGAGCGAGATTGCGCAACTCATCTAATACTTGTACTGGCGTATTTTGGCTTGCAGATAAGAATGTTAAAAAACCAACAGCCGCTAAGCCAAGTAATATCAGGCCAAGCTGGCGATCTAGTCCTGTAAAAAAACTAAAGAAGGCAGATTTAATTTTGACTATGGGGCTCTTTTCCATTCTGGAACCTCCTTGGGCCATTTGCCTTCAATGTAGTAATCCAGTGCCTTGCGTGCAATCGGGGCTGCATACTGCGCTCCAAAACCAGCGTTTTCAACAACCATTGCAATCACGATAGTCGGCTTGTCGGCCGGAGCAAACGCAATATATAAAGCATGGTCACGCAAAAATTCTGCTGTTGCCCCATGTTTGTAGTCTTTCGAATTTAGACTAAATACTTGAGCTGTTCCGGTTTTTCCACCAGCGACATACCCCGCCCCTTGAAAAGCGGCAGCAGATGTGCCTGAGCGGTTTACCTCAACCATTGCTTTTTTAATGACCTCAATATTTTCGGGGTTGATGTCAATTCGGTAGCTTTCTTTAGGTGTGGTTAAAACGCGATTACGTGTAAATGGATCTTCAATCGCTTTAACAAGGTGCGGCTTCATTACAACGCCGTTATTTGCTAGATTTGCCATGGCATGGGCAAGCTGTAAGATGGTGAACGAGTTATAGCCCTGACCAATACCCAATGAAATTGTTTCGCCTTCATACCATTTTTGCTGCTCTGGTTTTTTAAAGGTGTTTTGCTTCCATTGAGTTGATGGCAGAACACCTCTTGCCTCGCCTTGCAAATCAATTCCAGTAATTTGACCGAAACCAAACGGCTTCATGAAGTCATGCATCATGTTCACACCCATGTCACGGGCCAACATGTAGTAATAGGTATCGCAGGATTCGACAATTGACTTCTGCATGTCTACAGTGCCATGTCCACCTTTTTTATCATCGCGGAAGGTGTGATTGCCAAAATCAAAATAGCCAGGATCAAATATGGTTTGACTTGGAGTGCGTTTTTTATTTTCAAGCGCAGCAAGTGCCATGAAAGGTTTATAGGTGGAGCCGGGGGGGTAAATCCCTTTTAGTGGACGGTTGTACAGCGGTTTTTGTGGGGAATCGTTTAACTCTTTCCACGTTACCGAATCAATGCCCTCAACAAAGTCATTTGGATTAAAGTTTGGTTTTGAGACAAATGCTAGGACATCACCGGTCTCTGGTTCTATTGCAACGAACGCTCCGCGAAAGTTTCCGTATAGTTGTTCAACTAAATACTGCAATTTAATATCAATAGAGAGAACTACGTTCTTGCCTGGCACCGATGGTGAGCTTGATAGTGTTCGCACGGGTTTGCCGCCCGCGGTAATTTCTACTTGGTCGTATCCGGGCACTCCACGTAAAACAGTCTCATAGCTCTGCTCTAAACCAATTTTTCCTACGTACTGAATACCAGGCAAGAAAGAGGTCTGAAGAGCGTCCGGATCATCTGCCTTGGAGTTCTCAATTTCAGCTTGCATGCGCTCTTTATCTCGCTGCGAAACGCGTCCGATATAGCCAATTAAATGGGATGCTAATTCGTTATAGGGGTACTCACGAAAGCTTCTGGCTCGGATCTCTACCCCAGGAAAGCGGTAGCGATTGGCCATAAAGCGGGCAGTTTCAGTCTCATTGAGCATTGACCGCAGGGGAAAGGTGCCCATATTGCGGGAATCCTCGAGGGAGCGCTTGAAGTTACGACGGTCCCTAGGAGAAATATCAATAATTTCAGATAGCTCATTGATGAGTTGATTTACATTACCTTTGACTTCCTCGGCATTGACATCCAGGGTGAGCGCAGAATAATTTCTGCCAATCACGATGCCATTGCGGTCAATGATGAGTCCGCGATTGGCGGGCGCTGGCACTAATGCAATGCGATTGCTTTCGGCCAGCAAAGCATATTTGCTATGGCTGACTAATTGAAGCCATACTAAGCGCGAGACCAGCAATAAAAAGCAGAACGTAACAAACAAGGTCGCAATATGAACGCGCTCTTGAAATGAATCGAGATTAGGCTTTTTAAAAGAAATCATACAGCTTCTTAGAGTGGGCGATTATGATCAACATCGATTGGGCGACGTTGGGGTGCTAGCAATATGCGAGTTGCGATCGGCCATAGCATTGCTTCGATCAACGCTTGTGTGGCTCCTGTTAAGGCCCACCAATATAGGTCTCCACTGAGTAACCAATGGACTAATATCGGAAACAAAGAGACCATTAGAAAGATCGGAATGAGGTGTAGTGCCTGAGATGGCACAGTGAGCGCAACAATTCTGCGATGCCAAGAGATTGCCAGGTAAGAAACCAGCGAGTAACTAAAAGCATGTAAACCAAGTAGATCTGAGTTATGAACATCCATCATGAGCCCGAGCACAAATGCCCAAATTACGCTGACGTAACGATGTTGATGAATATTCCAAAATACGATGCAAATGATTAGCCAGTCAGGCACCCATCCATAGTTACCAATTGGCAATAGATTGAGTAGCAATGCACAAAACAGGCTGAAGTAAATGAAAGCTGGATTAACTGGGCGCAGAATGTAGCCGCTCTGAAAGTCGATCATTGCATTCCTCGTGCTCGAGTTTGGCGGCGTCCTGGAGTATTGGCTTGTGGCGAATCTGATGCAGACTTACTCATTGTTGGTGGTTTAGCGTCAAACTGTGGATCGTATAAAAAAGCCAGTGCCTGTCTATAGCGATTGACTGCTGCCACGGGAACACAAAATACATTGGAAGAATTCTTATCTGCATTGCGCTCTATCTTGCTAATAACTGCCACAGCAAATCCTGGGGGGTAGACGCCATCAATGCCAGAAGTGAGCAATATATCCCCTACTTCTAAGTCACTTGCTACTGGTAGGTAGCGTAATTCGAGTGGATTACCCCTGCCGGCTCCGAAAACTGCTGCTCTCAGGCCGTTACGAGCCACTTGAACGGGAACGGCAAAGTCACGATCTTCTAATAGAGAGACCTCAGCAGAGCGTTCATAGAGGCGAACCACTTGCCCGAGAATGCCTGAGTCATTGGCGATTGGATTGCCCAGTTTTAAGCCATCGTTGCTACCACGATTGATCACAATACGTTGTGAAATGGGATTGGGGGGATTAAACAGAATTTCTACTGGCAGAGTCTTGAATGGAACTTGTTTTTGCAGGACCATTAATTCGCGCAGATTTTGATTTTCAACCATCAAGAACTCAGATTGATTTGCTAGTAAAGACAACTCTGCTTGACGAGCTTTCATTACTTGATTTTCTTGATCAAGCGTAGAGCGAGTGGCGAAGTATTCAGATGTCGCTTCAAAGGCATTGCGCGGCGCCATCATCACATATTCAAGAGGACGCAAAATCCAATTCACATTATTGCGAATTGGATCAAGTGCTTTAAAGCGAAAATCGATCAGCATCAGTGCGATGCTGATCGACAGACAGACAATCAGTTTGAGTAAGGCTGGAATGCCCTGTCTGAAAAGTGGTGGAGCGCTATGTTGCAATTCCCTGATCGACGTGTATGTCGCTTACTCTTGCGAGAACACTCCGCCCAACTTATCCATGCGCTCAAGTGCGATACCGCAGCCTCGAGCAACACAAGTTAGCGGATCTTCTGCAACATGAATTGGCAGTCCCGTCTCTTCGAGCAACAAGCGGTCTAAGTCACGCAGTAAAGCACCGCCGCCGGTTAGCATCATGCCGCGTTCAGCAATATCAGATGCCAACTCTGGTGGAATTTGTTCAAGCGCAGCTTTGACAGCGGTCACGATTTGATTTAATGGATCAGTCAATGCTTCCAAAATCTCATTGCTTGTTACCGTGAAGCTGCGTGGAATGCCTTCAGAAAGATTGCGTCCCTTCACTTCCATTTCGCGAACTTCTGCGCCCGGGAAAGCTGAGCCAATGGTCTTCTTAATTTGTTCTGCCGTTTGTTCGCCAATCAACATGCCGTAGTTGCGACGGATGTAATTGGTAATGGCTTCGTCAAACTTGTCGCCACCAACGCGAACAGATCCTTCGTAAACCATGCCGCCTAGTGACATGACACCAACTTCGGTGGTGCCGCCGCCAATATCAACAACCATCGATCCAGCAGCCTCAGAAACTGGCAAGCCAGAGCCAATTGCAGCAGCCATGGGTTCTTCAATCAAAAATACTTGTGATGCACCAGCGCCCAATGCGGATTCGCGAATAGCGCGACGCTCAACTTGAGTAGATCCACAAGGAACGCAAATAATGATGCGTGGGCTTGGTTTTAAAAGTTTGCTTTCGTGCACAAGCTTGATAAATTGCTTGAGCATTTGTTCAGTGATAGTGAAATCAGCAATCACGCCATCTTTCATTGGGCGAATGGCCTCAATGTTGCCTGGAACGCGACCCAACATCGCTTTTGCCTCTTTTCCTACCGCCAAAATGGTCTTTTTGCCGTTTGGACCACCTTCTTGGCGAATTGCCACAACAGATGGTTCATCGAGGACAATACCCCGCTCACGCATATAAATTAACGTGTTAGCGGTTCCTAGGTCGATGGCTAGGTCATTGGAAAAGTAGCTGCGGAAAAAACCAAACATGATGTAGTGGGAAAATAGAAAGTGTTAATAAGGAATGATACTCTAGCGCCCCATGAAACTTGATGATGTCCAGCGCATTGCGCACCTTTCCAGGCTTGAGTTAAGTCAGGTAGAAGCCGAGGCAGTTTTGCCTCAGTTGCAGGCTATTTTTTCACTGGTTGAAGAAATGAAGTCCGTCGATACCACTGGGCTAGAGCCATTAGCTCACCCAATCCTCTTTTTGCGTGATTTGGCCCAGCCTATGCGTGTCGATGAGGTCTCAGAGATGGATCATCGGTCCGAAAATATGCAATCAACTCCTGCGCAGCAGGACGGATACTTTCTTGTTCCTAAGGTGATCGAATGAGCTGGCACAACACCTCCATTGCTTTAATGGCCAAAGCTTTGGCCGAGAAAAAGGTCTCTAGCAAAGAGTTAACCCAATACTTTTTGGATCGGATTGAAGCTGGGAAACGCTGGAATGCATTTATTGATGTGAATGCTCACTTAAGTTTAGAGCTAGCAAATAAAGCAGACTCCCTCATTGCATCTGGAAATTCCGGAAAATTGACTGGCATTCCCGTGGCGCACAAAGATGTCTTTGTGACCAAGGGCTGGAAATCCACTGCAGCCTCCAAAATCCTGGCTAACTATCAGAGCCCATTCGATGCAACTGTAGTGGCCAATTTGGGAATTCCTGATGAAAGCAATCCCCACGGTGCAGGAATGGTTTGCTTGGGTAAAACCAATATGGATGAGTTCGCCATGGGCTCCTCTAATGAAAACTCTGCTTTTGGACCCGTTTTAAACCCATGGAATGGGAAGTATGTAGCTGGCGGATCTTCTGGGGGATCGGCTGCAGCAGTCGCGGCAGGTTTAGCTCCCATTGCTACCGGAACGGATACTGGCGGCTCAATTCGTCAGCCAGCGGCATTTTGTGGCTTGACCGGTATTAAGCCGACCTACGGCCGAGTATCTCGCTACGGCATGATTGCTTACGCCTCTTCCTTGGACCAGGCGGGACCAATGGGTAAAACCGCAGAAGATTGCGCTATGTTGCTCACGGCAATGTCTTCTCATGATCCACGCGATTCCACCTCTCTTGCAGATTCAGGTGAAGACTATGGTCGTTATCTCAATCAAGCATGGCAAGAAAGTAACTCCAATGCTGCAAAACCTTTAGAAGGTTTACGAGTGGGTTTGCCAAAAGAATTTTTTGCCGATGGTTTATCAGCAGATGTTGCTCACTCCGTCAATGATGCTGCAAAAGTTTTGGAAGGCTTAGGTGCAAAGTTGGTTGAAGTGAGCCTGCCTAAAACCAAACTCTCCATCCCTGTTTATTACGTATTAGCGCCGGCAGAGGCTTCGAGTAATTTGAGTCGCTTTGATGGTGTCCGCTATGGTCATCGCGCAAGTGAATATAAAGATCTTGGCGATATGTATCAAAAATCGCGCACTGAAGGTTTTGGTGCCGAAGTGCGTCGCCGCATTCTGATTGGTACGTATGTGCTGTGTCATGGCTATTACGATGCCTACTATCTACAGGCACAAAAAATTCGTCGCATTATTGCTTCTGATTTTCAGGCAGCATTTCAAGAGTGTGATGTCATTCTTGGCCCTGTGGCACCTGATGTGGCTTGGCGCTTAGATGAAAAATCAAAGGATCCAGTGCAGATGTATCTTGAGGATATTTACACTCTCTCCACTAATTTGGCAGGCTTGCCAGCAATGAGTGCTCCTTGCGGATTTAATAGTGGCAATTTACCAATCGGTATGCAATTGATCGGCAATTACTTTTCTGAGGCACGTTTGTTGCAAGTGGCTCATCAATATCAGCAAGTCACAGATTGGCATTTGCGACAAGCAAGTGAGGTGGCATGATGGAATGGGAGGTCGTTATTGGTCTAGAGACCCACGCACAACTACAAACGCAATCTAAAATATTTAGTGGTGCAAGTACGCGATTTGGTGCGCAGCCTAACACGCAAGCCTGTGCGGTTGATTTAGCTTTACCAGGCGTTCTGCCTGTGCTTAATCGTCAAGCGGTTGAGCATGCGATTTGTTTTGGTCTAGCAGTGGGCGCGAAGATTTCTCCAGCGAGTATTTTTGCGCGTAAGAATTATTTCTATCCTGACTTGCCTAAGGGCTATCAAATTAGTCAGATGGATATCCCGGTTGTTGTTGGTGGGCAAGTGGAGATTTTGGTTGGCGATGAAGTAAAGACCGTGCAGCTCACTCGTGCCCACATGGAAGAGGACGCTGGCAAGTCGGTGCACGAAGAGGGCTTTATAGGCCCGCATGGCGAGCCATCGAGCGGCATTGACCTCAATCGTGCTGGCACCCCTTTATTAGAAATTGTCACTGAACCGGTGATGCGTAGTGCTGCCGAAGCAGTGGCTTATGCCAAGGCTTTGCATGCCCTAGTCGTTTGGCTTGGTGTATGCGACGGCAATATGCAAGAAGGATCTTTCCGTTGCGATGCGAACGTTTCAGTTCGCCCTAAAGGTCAGACTGAGTTTGGTACTCGTTGTGAAATCAAAAACTTAAACTCCTTCCGCTTTTTAGAAGAGGCTATTCAGTACGAAGTACGGCGCCAAATCGAGTTAATTGAAGACGGGGGCACAGTCGTACAAGAAACAAGACTTTACGATCCTGATCGTCAGGAAACGCGTAGCATGCGCAGCAAAGAGGATGCGAATGACTATCGCTATTTCCCTGACCCAGACCTATTACCAGTGGTGATTGGTGATGCATGGATTACTCAGGTGCGCGCTACTATGCCAGCCCTGCCGGCCCAGCTCTGTCAGCAATGGCAAAGCGAATATGGCTTGAGTGCATACGATGCGCAGTTGCTTACACAAGATCGCGATACAGCAAAATTTTTTGAAGAGCTTGTAGCAATTGTTGGTAAGCCACTCGCTAAAGCAGCGGCTAATTTAATTGCTGGTGAATTTGCTTCCTCACTAAATCGGGCTGGCATCACAACAGCCAATGCTCCGATACAGGCAGCGCACTTAGCGCCATTGCTTACGCGCGCTGCAGATGGCACGATCTCCAATAAGATTGCTAAAGATATTTTTGCGATTCTTTGGGAAGAGGCTTTCAACGGCAAGGCTATCAGCACTGTGGATCAGATTATTGATGCCAAAGGTTTAAAACAAATTAGTGATAGCGGGGCAATAGAGACAATCATTGATCAAGTTTTGGCGGCTAATCAGAAGTCTGTTGAAGAGTTCCGCTCTGGCAAAGAAAAAGCGTTCAATGCCTTAGTGGGCCAAATTATGAAGGCCTCTCAAGGCAAAGCTAATCCTGGCCAAGTGAACGAGCTATTGCGTAAGAAATTGAGTTAACTAAGTGCATCAAAGTAAGCGAAGAAAGTGATAGATGAGTGCTATTGATCCTAAGCAGGCAGAACAAGAAGAGTTGGTTGCAGAGTGGTTGCGTGTAATGCCAGGCTTTTTTGAGCGTTACGCTAATTTGTTTAATGAGATTCGCATTAAACATCCACACGAGGATCGCGCTATCTCCCTGCAAGAGCGTCAGATGACAGTGCTGCGAACTCAAAATCAAGAGCTCAATCGTCGTTTAAGTGAAATGCTGCATTTTGGTAGTCGTAACGACAAAACTCAGCAAAGTCTAGTGGCTTGGTTGTTGCGCTTGATGAAAGCAAATACAAAGGCCGAAGTAGAAACTGCAATCACAACAGGTTTGGCTGAGGTGTTTGAAGTAGAGTCTGCGCAATTGATCGGCCCAAATTCTGCTTTTGGTCCCTGGGTGGATACGCCCTTGTGTGGTTCCATTAAGGAGCTAGCAGCCGCTAGCTTAAATCTTTTGGCTACTCAAACTACTCTTGATCCAGAGTGGCAGAGCATGGTGGCAATTGGCTTGCCGCTGGGTAGAAGCCTTGGCGCATCTCAATCGCCTGGCGTGCTTTTGTTGGTAAGTAAAGACGAAAGTCGATTTACTGCTGATATGGGCGCGTTTTACCTGCGTCAAATCGCAGAGTTAACTGCGGCAGCCTTGGATCGTGTCCAAGCTTATGAAACTAAAGCTAGCTGAACTTCATCCTCTCTTGCAGGAGTATTTACAAGAGTTGCATGTTTTGCGCCAGCTCTCTGCCCACACGCTAAAAGCGTATGGAATGGATCTGAGTGATCTACAAAATTTTGCTCAAGAAGATGCAATTGACTTATTAAAGGTAAGCAATGGTCATGTACGTCGCTGGGCTGGTCGCTTGCACTCACAAGGAAAATCTTCACGCAGCATTGCCAGAGCCCTTTCAGCATGGCGAGGTTGGTATGACTGGCTTACTGAAAAAGATGCTAGACGCAATGCCGGCACAGGCAAGACTCTCGTTAATCTCGTTGCTAATCCTGTTGATGATGTCAAAGCGCCAAAGCGCTTGAAGTCTTTGCCTAAAGCTTTATCGGTTGAGCAGGCTTTAGCCTTAGTTCAGCAGGCAGTGAAAGAGTCCCAAGAACAAAAAGATCTTGAGTCAATCCGAGATGCCGCAATTATTGATTTGCTGTACTCATCAGGCTTGCGTCTTTCCGAGCTCTTGGGAATTGATGTAGTTCAGAGTAAAGATCGCCAACAGGAGTCAGCGGGTTGGCTAGATTGGGATGCTGCTGAGGTTACAGTCTTGGGCAAGGGGGGCAAGAGACGTTCAGTGCCCGTCGGGGTTCCTGCAATGCAATCTCTCAAAGAGTGGCGACAGATCCGAGATGCCAGTAATTATGCAGAGCAATCGAACGCCCTGTTTTTGTCGACCAGCGGAAAAAGACTATCGCCAAGAACGGTTCAAGCCAGATTAAGATCCTTAGCAATACGTGCAGGTTTGCCTACCCATGTACACCCCCATATGATGCGGCACAGTTTTGCTAGTCATGTTTTGCAATCTTCACAAGATTTGCGAGCAGTACAAGAAATGTTGGGTCACGCCAGTATCGCTAGTACCCAGATTTATACGTCCTTAGATTTTCAACATCTAGCCCAGGCATACGATAAAGCGCATCCTAGAGCAAAGGCTGGCAAAGACTAAAGAACTCGGTAATATAGAAGGTTCTCGATTTTGGGAATGCACGATTATTGAATTTGATTGGATCGCACATGACTTTAATTCCAGTAACAATTTTGATCGGCTTTTTAGGCAGTGTTGACCGGCTTTTTAGGCAGTGGAAAAACCACTTTACTAAAACATATTCTCACTGAAGATCACGGTAAAAAAATCGCAGTAATTGAGAACGAGTTTGGTGAAGAGAATATTGATAACGATATCCTGGTTCAGGACCATGAAGAAAATATTGTGCAGATGAGCAATGGTTGCATTTGCTGCACGATTCGGGGAGATCTCGTTGAGGCTCTGAGCGAACTGTGGGAACAGCGCAGAGATAAGAAGATCAGCTTTGATCGCGTGGTGATTGAAACTACTGGTGTTGCTAATCCAGGCCCTGTTGCTCAAACCTTCTTTATGGATGATGATGTTGCCGATCACTATGTATTAGATGCCGTGGTGACCCTGGTTGATGCGAAACATGGTCAACAACAGCTCAACGAGCATGAAGAAGCGCAACGTCAGGTTGGCTTTGCCGATCAAATTTTTATTACTAAGACTGATTTAGTCTTCCCTGGCTGAGGTGGAAGCCTTACGCACCCGCCTGATGCATATGAACCCAAGGGCGCCTATTACTGGCATTTCAAAAGGTATAGTTCCTTTAAATGCGGTTTTAGATCTCAAAGGCTTCAACCTCAACGCTAAGTTAGATATGGACCCGCACTTTTTGGAGCAGGATGACCATGATCACGAGCATTGTGGTCACGACCATTCTCATGACCATGATCACAGCACCTGTGGCCACGACCACAGCCATGACCATCATCACCATGGTCATGAAGGGCACACGGATCGTATTCAATCCTTTGTTTTTCGTAGTGATAAACCCTTTGATCATAAAAAACTGGAAGACTTCCTGGGCGGCATTTTGGAGGTCTTTGGAGAGAAGATGTTGCGCTACAAAGGCGTGCTTTATGTGAAGGGTAGCAACCGAAAAGTGGTGTTTCAGGGGGTTCATCAGATGATGGGTAGCGATTTGGCTGGTCCATGGGGTACAGAACCCAAGCAAACCAGAATGGTCTTTATTGGCATTGATTTGCCTAAGGACGCCCTATTAGCAGGGCTTGAGGGGTGTTTGGCCTAGACAGTTTCGGGTACAATCCGCCGCCACGGCCTAGATTCAATAATATTGATAAATAAGTTTGAGTTTGGCAGAATGAGGCAATAATGCTTCAAACCAGGAAAGAATGAAATGACGGTAAAAACAGCAACAAAACCAGCGGCTACAAAAACCAGTAGCAAAGCTAGTAGTGCAAAAGCAGTGAAAGGCGCGCCTTTAACCGAGGCCGAACTGCTCAAGATGTCCGACAAGGACTACATGAACGCTGCACAGCTGGACTTTTTCCGTCAAAAACTACTTACACTTAAAGATGACATTTTAAAAAATGCATCCGAAACCACAGAACATCTTCGTGAAAATATTTTAGTGCCTGATCCTGCAGATCGTGCAACGATTGAAGAAGAATATGCATTGGAATTACGGACGCGCGATCGCGAGCGCAAGCTCTTGAAAAAAGTTGAACAAGCGCTCAGCCGAATTGAGTCTGGTGACTATGGTTGGTGTGAAGAAACTGGCGAACCAATCGGCTTGAATCGTTTAATTGCAAGGCCTACAGCCAATTTATCTCTCGAAGCTCAAGAACGTCGTGAGCTTCGTCAAAAATTATTTGGCGAATAAGTCGAACCTGCAATGACTAAGCATCTACCTACTCTGAGCGATATCTCACCTTTATTAAAGGCAGAAATTCTTGCTGAAGCGTTGCCCTATATACGTGCGTATCACGGTAAGACTATTGTGATTAAGTACGGCGGAAACGCCATGGTTGAAGAGCGCCTTAAAGAGGGCTTTGCACGCGATGTGATTTTGCTCAAACTAGTTGGCATGAACCCAGTAGTGGTTCATGGTGGCGGCCCTCAAATTGATGAAGCTCTGAAAAAGATTGGCAAGACCGGTACCTTTATTCAAGGTATGCGCGTTACCGACGACGAAACAATGGAAGTAGTAGAGTGGGTCTTGGGCGGTGAGGTCCAGCAAGACATAGTCATGCTAATTAACCATTTTGGCGGTCAAGCAGTCGGTTTAACCGGTAAAGACGGTGGCTTGATTCACGCGAAGAAAATGATGATTCCTAGCGATTCTGAACCAGGTAAAAAAGTGGATATTGGGTTCGTTGGTGAAATTGAAGCGATTAATCCTGCTGTGGTGAAAGCCTTGCAGGATGATGCGTTTATTCCAGTGATCTCCCCAATTGGATTTAGCGAAGAAGGTCAGGCTTACAACATTAATGCTGACTTAGTAGCTGGCAAAATGGCGGAAATTTTGCATGCTGAGAAGTTAGTCATGATGACTAATATTCCTGGCGTGATGGATAAAGATGGCAAGTTGTTAACTGATTTAACGGCTCGAGAAATTGAAGCTTTATTTGCTGATGGCACGATTTCGGGTGGTATGTTACCTAAGATCTCTTCTGCTTTAGATGCAGCTAAGAGCGGGGTAAATTCAGTTCACATCATCGATGGCCGTATTGAGCATTCCTTATTGTTAGAAATTCTGACTGAACAAGCGTTCGGTACGATGATTCGTTCCAGATAAATTAATAACTATGCGTGAATCTATAGAACCGGCAGGTATCGACAGCAGCAACGCTGACGCTGGTAAAGCACGCAAACGTCCTCGTCCGGGAGAGCGTCGCCTACAAATTTTGCAGGTGCTGGTAGAGATGCTGCAAAACCCAAAGGGTGAGCGTATTACAACGGCTGCCCTAGCTGCAAAGATTGAAGTTTCTGAGGCGGCTTTATATCGCCACTTTGCTAGTAAAGCGCAGATGTTTGAAGGTCTTATTTCTTTTATTGAACAAACTGTTTTTGGTTTGATTAACCAGATCAATCAAAAAGAAGAGTTGGGGCTTGCTCAGGCGCGCGGTATTTTGCAGATGCTGTTAGTCTTCGCGGAAAAAAATCCTGGTATGACTCGAGTTTTACTGGGCGATGCTTTATTGCAAGAAGATGATCGTTTGCAAGAACGCATTACTCAGGTATTAGATCGCGTAGAGGCATCGTTGAAACAAGCGTTGCGTATTGCCCAAACTCAGGGAGGCGCATGGGCTCAACTCGGGCAAGAAGAGGTCAGCGTTCGTGCGGCAATGTTAATGAGTTTTGTATTGGGCCGTTGGCATCGCTTTGCGCGTAGCGGCTTTAAAAAAATGCCAACCGAGGCCTCTGATGCTAGTTTGCGCCTTCTTCTTTCAGAATGAGCGAGCTCAATCTCTCTAGAAACACTATCCATTTTGTTGAGCCCTTGCCTTTGCAGAGCGGCGCCATTCTCTCTGGTTACGATTTAGTCATTGAGACATACGGCAAACTTAATTCTGATAAAAGTAATGCCGTATTAATTTGCCATGCACTCAATGCGTCTCATCATGTCGCTGGCCCTAGTCCAGAAGACCCGGAGGATATTGGTTGGTGGGACAACATGATTGGACCAGGCAAGCCGGTCGACACCAATCACTTCTTTGTCATCGGCGTGAATAATTTGGGCTCTTGCTTTGGTTCAACTGGGCCTATGAGTATTAATCCAGCAACCAGTAAGCCTTATGGCGCAGATTTTCCTGTAGTCACGGTTGAAGACTGGGTCAATACACAAGCACGCTTGGCTGATAAGTTAGGCATTCGTAAATTTGCAGCGGTGATGGGTGGTAGTTTAGGTGGTATGCAAGCTATGGCTTGGTCTATTCAGTTTCCTAAGCGCCTTGATCATTGTGTTGTGATTGCATCGACACCAAAGTTAAGCGCACAGAATATTGCTTTCAATGAAGTGGCTCGTAATGCCATTTTGTCTGACCCCGAATTTTATGGCGGCAATTACTACGAGCATGGTGTAGTGCCAAAACGTGGTCTGAGATTGGCGAGAATGGTTGGTCATATCACCTATTTATCGGATGACGATATGGCTGAAAAATTTGGGCGCGAATTACAACGCCCCAATGGTGAGCCCAATGACTATCGTTTTAGTTTTGACGTAGAGTTCGAAGTCGAAAGTTATTTGCGTCATTAAGGTGATAAGTTTTCTAATTACTTTGATGCCAACACCTATTTGTTAATCACCCGTGCACTGGATTACTTTGACCCCTCTCGCCGTTATGGTGGCAGTCTGAATCGTGCGCTAGCTGAGGTACGTGCTAAATTCTTAGTGGTGAGTTTCTCAACCGATTGGCGCTTCCTGCCTTATCGTAGCCGCGAGATTGTTCAGTCATTGCTGAGTAATAAGAGCGAGGTGACTTATGCAGAGATCGATGCACCCTATGGTCATGATGCTTTTCTTTTAGATGATGAGCGTTATCACAATTTAGTGCGGGCTTATTTCAAACAAATGCGCGAGGTTCAATCATGAGCTTAGTGAACAATCGCGCCGATTTTGCGGCCATCGCACAATGGATTGTGCCTAATAGTCAGGTACTTGATTTGGGTTGTGGTGACGGAAGTTTTTTAGAGTTCTTGCAAAAGCAAAAGCCGGTGCATACCTATGGTGTTGAGATTGATGATGCACGCGTGCTCTCTTGTGTACAAAAAGGTTTGAACGTTATCCAGCAAGACTTAGAGGGCGGCCTGGCTTTGTTTGAAGACAATAGTTTTGATACGGTTGTTCTATCTCAAACCGTACAAACGATTCATCAAACTGAAAAGATTTTGCGTGAAGTCGTGCGAGTCGGCAAAGAGTCAATTGTTTCTTTTCCAAATTTTGGACATTGGTCTCATCGTCTAGCAGTTGGTCTTGGTCGTATGCCAGTATCAAAAAGTTTGCCTTATCAGTGGTACAACACACCTAACGTGCGCGTCTTGACCGTTGCTGATTTTGAAAAGCTCGCCTCTAGTCTGGGTCTGAAAGTGTTAGATCAATACATCTTGCATGATGGTCGACAGGTGACCTTAATGCCAAATTTATTTGGTAGCTTGGCCTTATTCCGCGTTAGTCGCGCTTAATCTTGTGCTCAATACCATTCAGTCTTGGTTAAAAGACTTTCGGGTATATCTCGAGTGGCCCTGCTTGCGTATGCTATTTTTAGGCTTCTCTGCAGGTTTGCCACTCTTGCTCATACTGGGAACTTTAAGTTTTTGGCTGCGTGAGGCAGGCATTGATCGCGTACAAATTCCTATTCTGACAAAGCTCTTGGGTCGCAGAAGAAGTTGGCTTTTGTTTGCTCAGGCGCTCATCATTTTGGGTCTGGTGGGAATGTCAACGCTCGATCCCAAGCTAGCTTTGAATTCCATTGTATGGTGTGCATTGTTGGTGGCATTTGGTTCAGCCACTCAAGATATCGCATTAGATGCCTTCAGAATTGAGTCAGCCAATAGCGATCATCAGGCTGCATTGGCGGCCACTTATCAGACGGGATATCGTCTTGCCTTGATTTGGGCTGGCGCAGGGGTGTTATGGCTAGCTGCTCGAGCTCAGACGGGTGACGGTTATGATGCTGGAGTCTGGCAATTTGCTTATTTGTGCATGGCTGGTTCAATTAGCGTTGGTGTTTTAACCACTTTGTTTAGTCAAGAGCCAGTACGTTATGAATTGGTAAAAGTGCGCAACGCAAAAGAATGGCTCTTTCAAACCTTGATTGAGCCTTTCGCAGAATTTATTGCTCGTTATCGTTGGCATGCTATTTTGATTTTGTCTTTGATTGCCATCTATCGCATTAGCGATGTGGTGATGGGTATTATGGCCAATCCCTTTTATGTCGATATGGGTTACACCAAAGACGAGGTAGCTGCAGTCAGCAAAGTTTTCGGCGTAGTGATGACTTTGGTGGGCGCGTTTGTTGGTGGCGTACTTACATTGCGTTTTTATCTTCGCTTACCGATATTCGGTATTCAGCTACGCAGTACGCCTTATTTAGTTCAATGATGCTGCTGCTACCGAAATGGCTAGCGGGCTTTTCTGGCGTTTTTGTAGACCACTTTGGCTATCCAGCATTCTTCTACGGGACCGCGATTATTGGCGTGCCGGTCTTTCTCTTAATTTGGGCGACGATACACTTTAAGATCGTCCAAATTCAAAAAGACTAAATCGAATACAAGAGAAAATTCTTTCTTAAAGCTTCCAGTCGTAATCTACGGTCAGTGGTGCATGATCAGAAAAGCGCTCATCCTTATAAACAGCAGTCATTTTTGCGGTAGCAGCAATTCCTGGGGTACTGATGTGATAGTCGATGCGCCACCCAACATTTTTAGCATACGCTTGGCCACGATTACTCCACCAGGTATAACAAGACTCACTTGCCTCTGGTTCAAGTTTTCGAAATACATCAACATAACCCTCTTTATCGAAGAGATTAGTTAGCCATGCACGCTCCTCTGGTAAGAAGCCTGAATTTTTCAGATTACCTTTCCAGTTTTTTTTTAGGTCAATTTCTTGGTGGGCAATATTCACGTCACCACAAAGGACGATTTCACGACCGGATTTTTTAAGCTTTACTAGGTGAGGTAGAAAACTATCAAGATAGCGATATTTGGCCTCTTGACGTTCTGGTGAGCTTGAGCCTGAGGGCATATATACCGAAATGACTGACAACCCTTTGAAGCGAGCCTCAACGTACCTCCCCTCGGCATCAAACTCTTCATTACCGTAGCCATAGAGAACTTCATCTGGCTTGTGAGGAGTATAGATTCCGCAACCGCTATAGCCTTTTTTCTCGGCATGATGAAAAAAGCCATATAAACCGTCAGGATTGAGAATGGCATCCTCTAAGTCGTCGCGCTGAGCTTTGATCTCTTGCATGCAGATGAAGTCGGCATTTTGTTTCAGGGCCCAAGATAGAAACCCTTTTTTGATTGCTGAACGAATACCGTTGAGGTTCGCTGAAATGATGCGTAACATGGAGGCCTATGAGCTCAAATAATTCAAATCAAGATAACTTTATTCGTTTTGCCTTAGAGGCAAAGGTTTTGTCTTTCGGGGAGTTTAAAACTAAAGCAGGAAGAATCTCGCCTTATTTTTTTAATGCTGGAGAATTTAGTGATGGCGCACGCTTAAGTGCCCTAGGTCGTTACTATGCCAAGGCTTTACAAGAGTCAAAGATTGCATTTGATATGTTGTATGGCCCCGCATACAAGGGCATTACCTTGGCTGCTGCTACGGCGATTGCTTTAGCAAATGATGGCGTTAACGTGCCATATGCCTATAACCGAAAAGAAGCCAAGGATCATGGTGAGGGCGGCGTATTAGTTGGTGCGCCAGTTAAGGGTAAGGTAGTCATTGTTGATGACGTGATTTCTGCAGGGACATCAGTCAGAGAGTCAGTGGATTTGATTCGCAATGCAGGGGCAGAGCCAGCTGCAGTCTTAATTGCGCTCGATCGCATGGAAAGATCTGGAAGCGCAACAGAAATCGGAGAGAAGTCTGCTGTGCAAGCGGTTGAGCAAGAATTTGGTTTACCAGTGATTGCGATTGCCAATCTCACAGGATTAATGTCTTTCTTAACAGCCTCCAGCGATGCTCAGCTCAGCAATTATTTGCCTGCAGTAAAAGCGTATCGTGATAAGTACGGAATCTAAGAAAAAGTAGCTACTTGATTTCAGTTTCACCCTCAAATACCGTCACTGCTGGTCCAGTCATGATGACAGGCTTGGCAACATTGTTAGCAATGCCATCCCAAGCAATTTGAAGATCGCCGCCACGGGTATGCACTTTTACTGGCGAATCCAATAAGTCTCTTCTAATTCCCGAAACGACCGCCGCACAAGCGCCGGTGCCGCAAGCCAAAGTCTCGCCTGCACCGCGTTCATACACGCGGAGTTCGATTTCATTGCGATTCATGATCTGCATATAGCCTGCATTGACTCTTTTTGGAAAGGCAGGATGTTCTTCAATTTCAGGACCCTCTTGCAGCACTGGCGCACTCTCTAAATTCCCAACTACTTGTACGGCATGAGGATTGCCCATGGATAAAACACCAACAAAACTATCGTGCATGGCTGGGTAATTTAAGGGCAGCGCATAAAGAGTTTCTTGAAATTCTTGAACGCTCGCTAAGCCGGCTGCATTAAATGGAATGTGGCTGTGTTCAAAAATAGGTGCGCCCATATTTACCTCAACCTGTCCGTCTGGACGAGAGTGAAGAGTTAATACAGTGTGGGCTACTTCAACTCGAAGGGGGTTCTTCGTTGATAAACCATGATCAAGAACGTAACGTACAAAACAGCGTGAGCCATTGCCACATTGCTCTACTTCGCCACCGTCAGCATTAAAAATACGATAACGAAAATCTGCATCGGGCCGCGTCGCTTTTTCAACTAATAGGATTTGATCTGCGCCAACACCAAATTGACGATGTGCTAATGATTGCCATTGAGTTTGTGAGATATTGCTCAGGTCTTGCTCGATACCATTAAGCACAATGAAATCATTGCCCGCACCATGCATTTTGGTGAAGCGTATTTTGCGTCCAACATTACTCAGGGGTGTGTTCAAAGCTATCTCGTTAATCGTAAAGGCTTGGCTCGCCAGCAGGCCGATGTTTAAAGCGTTTATGAACCCAATAGTACTCTGTTGGTCTTTCTCGAACAAGCCCTTCGATATATTGGTTTAAACGCACTGTATCTTCCTTTGGGTCATCGCTAGGAAAATTTGGAAGTGGCTTGCTAATGTGACAGGTATAACCCTTTCGATCTTTGTTTAGGGTTGTGGTCATGAGATTGACCTCTGCATTTGCAAGCTTTGCCAAGCGTGAAACGGAGTCCACGGTGCTTGTTTGAATGCCAAAGAATGGCGCGAAGATAGAATTTTGAGGTCCGAGGTCTATATCTGGCGCAATGATAGCCACGTTGCCTCGTTTGAGCTCACGGAGCAAATCCCGTAAGCGGCTTTGTCTTTCAATCGATTTGCCCCCAAAACGGTCGCGCCACTGCACCATCTTCTGGTTGAAAAGTGGGTTTTTCATTTTTTGGTACAAGCCCACACTATTAGGCCAATGATTGCATGCGCTTAAGGCTGAAAATGCCATGAAGCCACCCTCTAGCCCAACAAAATGAGGGTTCACTAAGATGCGGGGTTTTCCATCGCCAAGATCAATCTCAGAGCTGATGGAAACGAAAGAAAGAATTTGGTTCCTAGTTCCAAGCCAAACCCTGCTGCGTTCGACTCTACGCTACGACCAAATAATTTCCAGTGCTCTAGAGCGAGATTATCAATTTCTATTTCTGTGAGATGGGGAAAGCACAGTCGCAAATTAGTTTTAACTACTCGGGCGCGACTATTGGGGATGTGAGCAGCAAGCCAGCCTAAGCCATAACCAACACTCACTGTAATGCTGTATGGAAGAATGCCAATCGCTTCGCCACGAGTCAGGGCTCTAGTCATTTGGCGAACTCCGTTGAGATTGGTGGGAACAAAATGTATGTTTGGGTAGGCGCGACCTTCTTCAACTACTTCGTTAAGCCATTCTTGGCGTGAAGGGCGATAGAGGATAGTGGCAGGAAAATGCTGCGCCAATACCCGAGGAATAATTTCAAAGCCGCCAAGGTGTGGGGTGAGCATGACAAGACCGTGGTCCTCATGAATTGCGGTCTCTACTACATCCCAATTTTGGACCTCTACTCGCTTTAATGCTTTTTGGGGATTACGCCAAATCCAAAGACTGTCCGAGAACAACATGCCTGATGCTCTGATTGCACTCCATAGCTTCAGTGGAAGTTTGCGAGCATTCACTACAGATTCATATTGAGGTCTGAAAAGCGAGCGATATTGTTTTGAGCCCACGTAAGCGAGCATGCCCAGCAATGATCCCAATACCTGTACTACAGCAAGGGGTAGAGCGGCAATGAGATGAAGGCTAGCTTTCAGTAAGAGTTTTCGCACCCCCTAATGATATTCAATGCTGTCAAAGAGTGGCAGAAAGTGAAGATGTGCGCCTACCTTGCTGAATTTAGTGGTTTTCGGATAAAATCTAGCCATCGCTGAGTTAAGACAAGTTAAGACAACTTGCAGGGCGATTCAAAAATTCTGCTAAAGCGTCGCCATTGTGGTTCCTGGCACGTCGAGTTGTCCCATAGATCGTGTTAATTTTTAAGGAATGTGCAATGGCAAATGATTATTTCTTCACCTCAGAGTCAGTCTCTGAAGGTCACCCCGATAAAGTAGCAGACCAAATTTCTGATTCGATCCTTGATGCCATTATGGCTCAAGATCCAACTGCACGTGTTGCAGCAGAAACTTTATGCAACACCGGTTTGGTGGTTCTCGCAGGTGAAATTACTACGAATGCAAACGTTGACTACATTCAAGTAGCACGCAATACCTTGCGTGAAATTGGTTACGACAACACTGCCTACGGTATTGACTACAAAGGTTGTGCAGTATTGGTTGCTTACGATAAGCAAAGTCCAGATATCGCTCAAGGTGTTGATAAGGCTCATGATGATGGTTTGGATCAAGGGGCTGGTGACCAAGGCTTGATGTTTGGTTACGCTTGTGATGAAACTGCAGAGCTCATGCCTTTGCCAATTCATTTGTCACATCGCTTGGTAGAGCGTCAATCACAATTGCGTCGCGATGGTCGTCTCAATTGGTTGCGTCCGGACGCAAAGTCACAAGTGACATTGCGTTATGTTGATGGCAAGCCTGATTCCATCGATACCGTTGTCCTCTCCACTCAGCATGATGAAGATATTTCTCTTGAAAAATTGCGCGAAGCAGTAATCGAAGAAATCATCAAGCCAGTATTGCCTAAGCATTTGATCAAAGGGGCAATTAACTTCTTGGTAAATCCAACAGGTCGTTTCGTGATTGGTGGCCCACAAGGCGATTGCGGTTTAACTGGTCGCAAAATTATTGTGGATACCTATGGTGGCGCAGCGCCTCATGGTGGCGGTGCATTCTCAGGTAAAGACCCGTCTAAGGTTGACCGTTCTGCTGCTTACGCCGGTCGTTATGTCGCGAAGAATATCGTGGCTGCTGGTTTAGCAAGCAAGTGCTTGATTCAGATCTCCTATGCGATTGGTGTTGCTAAGCCAACTTCAGTCATGGTCAGCACCTTCGGTACTGGCAAGATTTCTGATGAGAAGATCGCTCAATTGGTATCTGAGCACTTTGATCTCCGTCCAAAAGGAATCGTGAAGATGCTTAACCTCTTGCGCCCAATCTATCGTAAGACTGCTGCTTATGGCCACTTTGGTCGTGAAGAGCCAGAATTTACCTGGGAGCAAACAGACAAAGCAGCAGCCTTACGTGCAGCAGCAGGTCTGTAAGCGGTAAAAAAGCAGTTTTAGTAGTATTGAGACGAAATATGGCGTAATTGTTTACAATTACGCCATACTTTCAAGGAGCGTTGCAAGGAATGCTGAAATCCGGCACTTCCCCAGGCTTGAAGGGAGTGAACTCTCTGGATATCTGCGGAGTTTGCTGAATGCAACCGCGCTCGCTAACCCATGATTCAATGGCTAGCGAGTATCTACTCCAGCATTGGATCGTATTTAGCTGGAGCAAGAATGAATACCGTTTCTGATTTAAATAATTTTGTAGCAACCCGTTGTGCTATTGCTGATATTTCTTTGGCTGACTTTGGCCGCAAAGAAATTGCTATTGCTGAAACTGAGATGCCCGGCTTGATTGCCATTCGTGATGAGTTTGCTGCACAGCAGCCATTACGTGGTGCACGCATTACTGGTTCATTGCATATGACCATTCAAACTGCAGTATTGATTGAGACTCTTGAGGCGCTCGGCGCTGAAGTACAGTGGGCTTCATGTAATATTTTTTCAACACAGGACCATGCCGCTGCTGCAATTGCTGCCAATGGCACCCCAGTTTTTGCGATCAAAGGCGAAACCCTTGAGCAATATTGGGACTTTACGCACCGCATTTTTGAGTGGGCTGATGGCGGTTACACCAATATGATTTTGGATGACGGTGGCGACGCTACTTTGTTATTACACCTTGGTGCGCGCGCTGAAAAAGATCAAGCATGCTTGAATCATCCAACGAGCGAAGAGGAAACTATCTTATTCGGCGCCATTAAGAAAAAATTGGCACAAGATCCAACCTGGTACTCAACGCGTTTGGAAAAAGTAAAAGGCGTTACCGAAGAAACTACTACTGGCGTACATCGCCTGTATCAAATGTTTGCTAAAGGCGAATTGAAGTTTCCTGCAATCAACGTTAATGATTCTGTAACCAAAAGCAAATTCGATAACCTCTATGGATGTCGTGAATCCCTGGTAGATGCGATCAAGCGCGCTACAGATGTCATGATCGCAGGTAAGGTTGCAGTTGTTTGCGGTTACGGTGACGTAGGTAAGGGTTCAGCTCAAGCATTGCGTGCTTTGTCTGCTCAAGTTTGGGTGACTGAAGTAGACCCAATTTGTGCATTGCAAGCGGCGATGGAAGGCTATCGTGTTGTGACTATGGATTACGCTGCTGATAAAGCAGACATCTTTGTTTCAGCAACTGGTAACTACCATGTAATCACGCATGACCATATGGTGAAGATGAAAGATCAAGCCATCGTTTGTAACATTGGCCACTTTGATAATGAGATCGATGTTGCTGGTATCGAGAAATACAAGTGGGAAGAAATCAAGCCACAAGTAGATCACGTGATTTTCCCAGCCGCCAATGGTCAGCCTGAAAAGCGCATCATTATTTTGGCTAAGGGCCGTTTGGTGAATTTGGGTTGCGGCACAGGGCACCCTTCTTATGTAATGAGTTCCTCATTTGCCAATCAAGTAATCGCACAAATCGAATTATGGAATGCAGTTGGTACCAATAAATACCCAATCGGCGTTTACACATTGCCTAAGCATTTGGACGAGAAAGTTGCGCGTTTGCAGCTCAAGAAGCTCAATGCCCAGTTGACTGAATTAACTGATCAACAAGCTGCTTACATTGGTGTAACGAAAGAAGGCCCATATAAGGCTGACCACTATCGTTATTAATCCAATTTTTTAAAAGATAACTAGGCACAAAATTATGAAATTAAGCGTCGAATTCTTCCCTCCAAAAACACCTGAGGGCGAGAGTAAGCTTCATCTCGTGCTCGAGCGTTTTACCCAAACACTCAAGCCAGCGTTTTATTCCGTAACTTTTGGTGCCGGTGGATCTACTCAGTCTGGCACCTTAAAAGTGGTGAGTGATATTCATGCTGCTGGCGCAGCCGTTGCTCCCCACTTATCTTGTGTTGGCAGCTCGCGTGAAAGTGTGCGTGAGATGCTCAAGCAATATCAAGCCTTAGGTGTTAAGCGCATTGTTGCGCTTCGTGGCGACTTACCTTCTGGCATGGGTCAGTATGGTGAATTTCATCATGCCAATGAGTTAGTGGAATTTATTCGCGCTGAAACTGGCGATTGGTTTCATATTGATGTTGCTGCCTATCCAGAAACGCATCCGCAAGCAAAGTCACCTGCGAGCGATGTTGATTTCTTTGTGCAGAAAATGAAAGCAGGCGCTAATTCTGCTGTAACTCAGTATTTCTATAACAGCGATGCATATTTCCGGTTTGTTGATGAAGCATACGATCTGGGGGTTACCCAGCCGATTATTGCTGGCATCATGCCAATTACAAACAGTACACAGTTATTGCGTTTTTCTGATGCTTGTGGCGCCGAGATTCCACGTTGGATACGTTTACGCCTGCAGTCCTATGGCGATGATGTTGCCTCTATTCGTGCATTTGGCGAAGAAGTAGTAACGGATTTGTGTGATCAGTTATTAACTGCCGGTTCGCCAGGTCTGCACTTTTATTCCCTCAATCAGGCTGATGCAGTTTTAACAATCGCTGATAATTTAGACCTTGGGAAGTAAGTTCAGTTTGTCCTAGCGTAGCAACTCTGACTCGGTGAGCAGCATATCTAGCGGCTCATCATGTGTCTGGGCTGACCATTGAGCATCATCTAACTTTTGCCAATCAAAACCAACCCCAATGCAGACAAGCTTGGGGTTTTTCTTTCTCAGCTCAGCTAATGTGCGGTCAAAGTAGCCGCCTCCATAACCCAGTCGCCAGTAGCGAGTTTTTCCATCGACAACTGAGCTAGACCATCCGACACAGGGAATCAATATACAGTCGGGATTGATGGGTGGTCTGGCAGCATTGTTTGGATCAGGCTCTGGGACGCCATGCTTGCTGGGCAGCAATTTGTCCCCTTGGCGCCATTGATAAAAATTGAGGTGTTTATCGGGGCGGGCAAAAGGCAATGTGAGGCTTCGGTCGGGATTATTCTTAGCCCAGCTCAGTAGAGTGGAGCGTAAATCAATTTCGTCCTGAATCGGCCAATAGAGCGCAAGAGACTCCCAATAGTCACCTTGATCGGCTAGCAACTGATTTAAGTGCTCGATGAGGTTTGCTTGAATTTGAGCGTAATTTTGCTCAGCAGCAAATGCGCTACGCTGCTTCAGTAAATGTTGACGAAGAGATTTCGGCGAATTCTCGTGCATATCGATCATTATCTGGCGAAAATTAAAAGATATAGTAAATAAGTTAATACTCAGTAATTACGGATAAGGTTAGACAGTGAAGAAGCAGTTTTCTATTTACCAAAGGCAATTTCTTGCATGGACTACAGCGCTGATTTTGGGGCTTATATTAGCCTTGCCAAATGCATTTGCAGAAAAGTCCAAAAAGCCAGTCTTACCTAAGTCTTATGAGAGCAAAGCAGCTCCCGCTGAAATTACCGATACAGATCGAATGTTTATTGACTTGCGTGAAGCTGCCAAAAAGAATGATGTATTTCGTACGCAGCAACTTTCATCCAATTTGGCGAACTATCCATTCGATGACTATGTGGCATATTTCCGTATCAAGCCACAATTGTTTGATAGTGCAGGTGTGCCGCGCGGAGATTACAGCGCTGATTCGCAAGTGGTTGCTTTTTTAAATCAATATCAGGGCACTGCTCTGGCTGATCGTATGCGTAATGATTGGCTATTGGTTTTGGGTAAGCGAAAAGATTGGGCGCGCTTTGATGTTGAGTACGCTAAGTTTGTTTTAGATGACGATACTCAAGTGAAGTGTTATTCACTTCTATCGAAGTTATCCCAAGGTGAGAACCCAACCAAGTTGGCAATTGATTCTCGCGCAGTATTGCTAGACCCAAGTTATTTTGGCCAAGCCTGTCAGGAGTTAGTCCCTGCTTTGGTTGCAGCTGGCGGTATGATGCCGAATGAAGCAAGGGCAATTGGTCGTGCTGCCAGTGAGAAGGGCTATGACACCATGGCACGTCGTCTCGGTGGCGAAGATCCCATTGCAGATGTTGTCAAAGCCGCTAAAGCCGATCCAGCAAAAGCGTATCGTGATTTCTCCCAAAATGCATCACGCTATAGCAAAGAGAATCAAGCCGTAGCTTATGGCGTGATTGGCCAGTTTCTCGCAAAGAAATTAGATCCCAATGCTGATGATGCTTATCGCTTACAGCAAGAGCTGGGATATAACGATTTAATTTCAGTTGAATCACAAGAGTGGAAAGTTCGTGCTGGATTACGTGCTAAAGATTGGGTCTTAGTCAAGAATGCGATTGACGGTATGAATCCTGCCGTACGCAATAAAGATCCTGCTTGGACCTATTGGTATGGCCGTGCATTAAAAGCTGAAGGCCAGGACACCAAAGCTCGTGAAAGCTATGAGTTAATTGCTGATCAGTACAACTTTTATGGCCAGTTAGCTCGCGAAGAGTTAGGTAAGTCAAATCATGCTCCGGCTCGCACAAAAGTAAGTGAGCAAGAAATTGATGCCATGGCCAGTCGCAAAGGTTTTATTCGCGCGGAGCGCTTGTATGCGATGAACTTACGTTTTGAAGGTAATCGCGAGTGGAATTGGGAATTGCGCAATATGACAGACAAGCAATTGCTTGCCGCCGCTGAATATGCAAAGCGCATTAATTTGTATGACCGTGTAGTTAATACTGCTGATCGTACTAAACAAGAGCATGATTTTAGCTTGCGTTATCCCACGCCATATCGCGAGGAGCTATCTCCTATAGCCAGACAGATTGATTTGAATCTGGCTTGGGCATATGGGTTGATTCGCCAAGAGTCGCGCTTCATTATGAATGCCTCCTCTTCAGTTGGCGCATCTGGCTTAATGCAAGTGATGCCAAATACCGCCAAGTATGTTGCTAAAAGGATTGGTATGACTAATTACACTAATGACAAGTTGAGTGATACCAATACCAACCTTACTTTAGGCAGTAATTATCTGAATATGGTTTTGATTGATTTGGATGGTTCCTGGGTATTGGCCTCTGCAGCTTATAACGCAGGCCCTTCGCGCTCGAAGGTTTGGCGTGAAAAATTAACCGGCCCAACAGAGGGTGCTATTTTTGCTGAAACTATTCCATTTAATGAGACGCGTACTTACGTGAAAAACGTTTTGTCGAATGCAAACTATTATTCATCAGTAATGAATGGCCAGTACCAATCTTTAAAGCAGCGCTTGGGTGTGATTACTCCAAAGGCGGCAACCCAATCAGAGTTACCGTAACTCTAGTCCTTATAAGAGAAGATTTTCTATGAAATATGACATCTTGCTAATTGGTGGTAATGGATTTGTAGGGCGCGTAATTGCGGCCCAATTGCAGTTGGCTGGATATTCCGTATTAATTCCTTCGAGCCATCCCGCTGCGGGGCGTGAGTTGCGCATGCTACCTAAAGTCTATGTAGAGGAAGCTGATGTTCATGAGTTTGATGATTTGCAAAATCTCTGTGCTCGTATCCAGCCTCATGGCGCTGTCATTAATTTAGTCGGTGTGTTGCATGACAAACCAGCAACACCGTATGGCAGAGTCTTCAAAGCCGCTCACGTTGATTTGCCAAAAAATATCATTACAGCAATGCAGTTACATGGCCTCAAACGCTATTTACACATGAGCGCTCTAGGGGCTGACTCCCAAGGCCCGTCGATGTATCAGCGTAGCAAAGGTGATGGCGAAGCTGCAGTAAAAGCAAGTAATTTGGATTGGACTATTTTTAGGCCATCTGTGATTTTTGGGGCCCAAGATCAGTTTATTAATTTATTTAGCAAGCTAACAAAGTTATTCCCGGTAATGCCTTTAGCATATTGCCAGGCTCAGTTCCAGCCAGTGAGTGTGGATGATGTGGCTACTGCGTTTGTGAAATCTTTGGCTATGCCAAAAACTATTCATCAGTCCTATGATTTGGTTGGGCCGACTGTCTACACCATGAAGGAGATCGTAGAGTTTGCTGCATGCAAAGCCAATACTTCTTGCGCCATTATTCCATTACCTGCAATAGTCGGATATGTGCAAGCGCTCGCATTTGAATTTTTGCCAGGACCCACTTTAATGTCGCGCGATAACATTGCTTCAATGAGATTGCCAAACATCTTGCCGGCCAATGGTAAGGATGCATTAACGAAAGTGTTCCAAATCAATCGCCGCAGCCTAGAGGGTATGCAGTAATGAAGATTTATGCCGTTGGCGGCGCCATTCGAGATACCTTGATAGGTTTGCCTGTCCACGACATTGATTATGTGGTGGTGGGATCAAGCGTTGATGAAATGATAGCTAAGGGTTTTCGTCCAGTCGGCAAAGACTTCCCTGTATTTTTGCATCCACAAACTCAAGCTGAATATGCATTAGCGCGTACTGAGCGTAAAACAGGTCAAGGCTATAAAGGCTTTCATTTTTATGCCGATCCTACCGTTACTCTTAAGCAGGATTTACAGCGTCGAGATTTAACAATTAATGCCATGGCTCAAGAGGTGGGTGAAGATGGAAAGTGGTTCGGCCCCATTTTGGACCCCTATAACGGCCAAGAAGATTTAGCAGCAAAAGTATTTCGGCATGTATCTGATGCATTTGCTGATGATCCATTGCGTTTATTGCGCATTGCTCGCTTTGCTGCACGCTTTCCGCAATTTAGTGTTGCAACAGAAACTATGGCAGCTTTACAAGCCATTGTGAAGGCTGGTGAACTTCAGGTACTCTCTGCAGAGCGTATTTGGCAAGAGCTAGCTAGAGGATTGGTCGCAAGCAAGCCTATGCATATGTTCCAAGTATTGCTCGATAGTGATGCTGCTAAAACGATTCTTCCCGCTTCTTTAGTTAATCAGTTGACTGATGAGGTGTTTAGAGAGTCTTTAATTGCTCACTATGATTTGGTAGACAATAGTCTTGAAGAGCGCTGCGCACTAACTTTGATGCATTTATCAGCTAGTGAAATTCGGTCATGGGCAGATTGTGTGCGTATGCCAATAGAGGTGCGTGACTTCAGTGAAATTTTCAGTGAACTAGTTGCCCTTGTGAATCAGAGCAATGCCAACTATCAAGCGCTTGATATCTTAGCTTGGTTTAATCGAGCCGATGTTTGGCGTAAAACTGATCGCGCTCAAGCATTGCTTATGCTTGCACAAAAGCTGGGCTTACCAGTTGCTCCACTCATTAGAGCGATGCGTAACGCGCTAGCCATTAATACAGCTGAGATTATTGCTGGCATGGCTGTGGGAGATCGCTCGAATGGCGAGCGAATTGGAAGTGCGTTTGAAGCGGCGCGCTTGGCTGCCATTGCTACTGCATTACTGCAATAAATCTATAAGCGATTTCTACCGCGCAACCCAGGCAAGTCCTCTAGCGAGCAAGTGGGCACTAGTTGATCTAAGTTCTTTGAAAAAGCAAAGGCTTTGAATAACTCACCCATCTCTGCTTCTGATAACAATTTCTGAAGAGAATTAGAAATAGGTAAAAAAGTTTCTGGATTGCTAGGGTCGCCTATTTCAAGAGCGATATCACCGATACCAGCATCTAATAAGTAGGATGCTTGATTGGTGAGATAAACATCATCAACATTGTCTGTAAGAGCACTGCGTGCAATTTGTGACCAATCTACGTGAGTGGTGAGATCGCAAAGGCCTGGTAAATAAAAAGGATCTTGAATAGCGTGATGACGGTGATGTGCCATCAATGTACCTTCTAGTCTTTGTGGGTGGTAATACTCTCTCTCTGGGAATCCATAGTCAAAGGTGAGAAAGAAGCCACTGTGTAGATGTAGGGAAAGCTGGTGCATCCAGGCATTCGCAGGGGTATGTAATTCGGTGATATATCCTTCTGAAAAGTCGCCACTTAGGAGGCTCTCAGGCAAGAGCTCTTGTTTAACTGGGGAGCCTACTTTCCAAATAAATTGATTGTCTTCAAAAGAGACGCCGCGCCAATACCAAAATCCATTTTGATAAATGATGGCATCACAAGGGATGGCATCAATAACTTCATTTGCCAGAATGACGCCCTTGAAATCTTTTGGCAATTGAGACAGCCATTGAGTTTGAGTTTTGCTTTCTAACTCAGAGATAGTTTTATTAATACTCTCTTGTTGGTGTTCTGCTAAATCTGGTGAGATCTCCACAATGTCGTAGTGATCTAAGGGGAACTCCAAATCCTGCAATCTACTCAAAATGGATGTTGCTAATTTGCCGGTGCCAGCGCCGAATTCCAGGATACGAGTGGGAAGCCCCTTTGACTGAAGACCTTCAAGAACAGGAATGAGGGTGGAGCAAATCGCAGCCCCAAATAGGGGGGTAAGTTCTGGGGCGGTTGTGAAATCACCTCCAGACCCTAATTTATGGGCTCCAGCACTGTAATAACCCATGCCAGGCTCATAGAGCGCCATCTCCATATACCTGGAAAAAGGTATCCAGCCGCCCTGAGATGCGATTTGGGAGGCTATTTTAGCTTTCAGAAGCGCGCTATGCTCCGTTTCTAGGCTGGTCAAGGTAATATCCATAGCTCACTAGTCTAAGAGAATTTAATTGAACCCGAGTTCAAACAATCCATCCCTGCAAGAAAAAGCCGTTTTAGTTACCGGAGCTGCTAAGCGCCTAGGTCGGGACATGGCTTTGCAGTTTGCCCGTCAGGGGTGGAATGTGGCTATTCATTATGGGCGATCAGAAGAGGCCGCCTTAGAAACGCTGGCTCAAATACAGGCGCTTGGAGTCCGCTCCCAAGCTTTTCGGGCTAATTTAGCTGATGAGGAAGCGGTCCAGGAATTATTTTCTGCTGTCACTAAAGAATTTAATTTGGAATGCTTGGTCAACAGCGCTTCTATTTTTGAGTACGACCGTGCAAGCTCTCAAGACCCTTTGATCGCAACAAATTTGCAAAAGCATATGCAGGTCAATTTAACTGCGCCTATGTTGTTGTCGCAACTCATGTTTACGTATCTGAAAAATAAACGTAATGTCACCGCTAAAGATGGTTTGGAGATTGTTCCTTCAGTGATTCAGTTATTAGATCAAAAGCTGATTAATCCTAATCCCGATTATTTGTCTTACACCTTATCTAAAGCCGCATTAGCCAGTTCAGTTGAATTGTTAGCAATGGATTTTGCTCCCTATCTGCGAGTAGTTGGTTTAGCTCCTGGTATTTCATTACCGTCAGGCGATCAAACCAATGATGGTTTTAGCAAAGCTCATCAAATGACTCCACTAGGCAAATCTTCGACACCAGATGATATTGCTAAAGCAGCAGTATTCTTAGCAGAGTCTAGCGCAATTACTGGGACCACTTTATATGTAGATGGTGGTCAACATCTTCTGCCTTCATCACGTGATGTGATGTTTAAAACCAATTAAGTATCGAAAAAGTAATTATTTATGCATGCTATTTTGTCTCATCCCGCATTAGTTGATTGTCGCCGTTTATTTTTGCGTGACTATGAAATCTATATCAATATTGGTGTTCACGATTTTGAAAAAAGAGCAGAACAGCGCGTTATCTTGAATGTGGATTTGCACATCCCTCTGGAGATGAATACGCCCACTCATGATCAGCTTGATGAAGTAGTCGACTATGACTTCATGCGTGAGACGATTAAGGAGCTTGCGTCTAAGGGCCATATTCAGTTGCAAGAAACATTTTGTGATGACATCGTTACTGCTATGCTGTTACATCCTAAGGTTCTTGCGGCTCGTGTGAGCACAGCCAAGCCTGATGTTTATCCTGACTGTCATTCGGTGGGGGTTGAGGTATTTCGGATGAAGCAGTCTTAATTTAGTACTCTTGAAGATTTCAAAGAACAATTGTTATGGGTGATATTCGCAAAATTGTCTTCGAAGAAAACAAGTTAGAGAAAAAACTCTGTCGCTTGGTGGGTCAGGCTATTGGTGACTTTGGCATGATTGAAGATGGCGACAAGGTGATGGTATGCGTATCGGGTGGCAAAGATAGTTATGCCATGCTCGATATCTTGATGAAGTTGCGTGAGCGCGCCCCAATCAATTTTCAAATTGTGGCAGTGAACCTCGATCAAAAGCAGCCAAACTTTCCTGCTGAAATTTTGCCCAATTATCTAAAGAGCTTAGATGTTCCTTTTCATATTGAAGAGCAAGATACCTACAGTATTGTGAAGCGGGTTATCCCGGAAGGTAAGACAACTTGTGGCCTATGTTCACGCTTGCGTCGTGGCATTTTGTATCGCGTAGCAGATGAGTTGGGCGCTACCAAAATTGCACTTGGACATCACCGTGATGACATTTTGGAAACCTTGATGCTCAATATGTTTTACGCTGGTAAGTTAAAAGGCATGCCGCCCAAGTTACGTTCTGATGATGGCAAGCATATCGTAATTCGCCCCTTGGCTTATGTGCCAGAAAAATTACTTGAGCGTTATGCCGGCGATATGAATTTCCCGATCATTCCATGTGACTTATGTGGCAGCCAGCCCAACCTGCAGCGGCAGGTGATGAAGGAAATGTTGTGCGATTGGGAGAAAAAGCACCCAGGACGCGTGGAGAATCTCTTTCGCTCAATGCACCACATTGTGCCTTCCCACTTGATGGATTCAGAGGCTTTTGATTTCAAAAATCTCGAAATTTCGACTGAGCTCACCAGAATCGCTGCTAGATCCGCTGGGGATAAGGCAATCGATGAGAATGAACTGGATGAATTGGCCTGCGGAACTCTCATTCAGGGGGCTTATAATTCCTCTTCATGAATATTGTCATATTGGCGGCTGGCCAAGGGAAGCGGATGAAATCTGCTCTGCCCAAAGTTCTACAAACTTTGGCAGGAAAGCCTCTCTTACAGCACGTCCTAAATACCGCTTTATCGCTACAAGGTAAATCCCCTAAAACTGGTCCAGTGGTTGTAGTTGGACATGGTGCTGCTGACGTAAAAGAATTCTTAGCTTCTGCTGCCAAAGAAGATGCTCGTTTTACTAACGTCATCACTGCTCTTCAGGCAGAACAAAAGGGCACGGGCCATGCATTACTGCAAGCGCTACCCAAATTAGATACTCAAGTGCCCACATTAGTTTTATATGGCGACGTTCCCTTAACAACTCAAAAAACATTGTCCAAGTTGGCTAAATTAGCTGATGGTGTTCGTGGTCAAGATTCTGCTCTGGCTCTGCTGACACAGAACCTCAGTAATCCGACGGGGTATGGTCGTATTGTGCGTGGCAAAGATGGCTCAGTCGAAGCGATTGTTGAGGAAAAAGATGCTTCACCAGCGCAAAAAGTGATTCAGGAAATTAACACCGGCATCATGGTGTTGCCAACTGGCTCACTCAAAAAATGGCTTAAGTCATTAAGTGCAAGCAATGCACAAGGTGAATACTATTTAACTGATGTGATTGCGATGGCAGTCAAAGATGGTGTGCCAATTCGTACTACTCAGGCTGATGCCGAGTATGAAACGATTGGCGTGAATAGTCGTGATCAATTAGCCGGCCTTGAACGTGTACATCAACTCAATATTGCCAATCAATTAATGGATAACGGCGTTTCACTGGCCGATCCTGCTCGTATTGATGTGCGCGGCACTTTAGAGTGCGGAACTGATGTCTTTATTGATGTGGGTTGCGTGTTTGAAGGTTGCGTGACTTTGGCGGCAGGAGCAAAGGTTGGTCCATATTGCATTATTCGTAATAGCGTAGTGGGTAAAAATGTTGTGATTCATGCTTATAGTCATTTGGATGGTGCAAAGGTAGGCAATCAATCCATCATTGGTCCATATGCAAGGTTACGTCCAGGCGCAGACCTATCGAATGACGTTCACATCGGCAACTTTGTCGAAGTGAAAAATAGCAAGATCGCTGCGAGTAGCAAAGCCAATCATTTGGCCTATGTCGGTGACTCTATTGTTGGCTCACGAGTGAACATTGGGGCGGGAACTATTACCTGCAACTACGATGGCGCGAATAAACATCAAACTATCATTGAGGATGATGTTTTCATTGGCTCAGACACGCAGCTAGTGGCTCCTGTGCGTGTTGGGCGCGGAGCTACATTGGGGGCTGGCACTACGCTTACAAAAGATGCGCCAGCAAATCAATTGACTATCTCAAGAGCAAAGCAAATTTCTTTGCAATGGCAAAGGCCAGTTAAAAAAGAAAAGGCAGTCGCTAAAAAAGTGATGCCTAAAAAGTCCGCTTCCAAAAAATTACTAATCAAGAAAACCTTGGCAAAACAAGTAGGGAAGAAAACCACAAGGGGTAAAAAATAATGTGCGGCATTGTTGGTGCGGCTTCTCATAAAAATATCGTTGATGTTCTAGTTGAGGGTTTGCGGCGTCTGGAATATCGAGGTTATGACTCTTGTGGTTTTGCGGTGATCAATGGAGATGATGCACAACATCCCATCGAGAGAGCGCGTACGACAGCACGAGTGTCTGAGCTAGCAGAGCAAGGGAAAGATTTTTATGGCACCTTAGGGATCGCTCATACCCGTTGGGCTACTCACGGTAAACCAGACACGCAGAATGCCCATCCCCATATTTCAAATGGATTAATTGCAGTTGTCCATAATGGAATTATTGAAAACTATGAGTCGCTTCGTGCAGAATTACAGGCGGCTGATTACGTTTTTACTTCTGAGACTGATACGGAAGTTATTGCGCACTTGATTCATCAGCAATATGTGGCTAGCGGTCAAAAAGATATTGCAGAATCAGTCAGAGTGGTATTACCGCGTCTATTTGGTGCATATGCTATTGGCGTGATTGCGCAAAATCAGCCCAATATTTTGGTGGGCGCCAGAGCCGGATCTCCGCTAGTAGTGGCACTTGGCGATAAGGAAAATTTCTTAGCGTCTGATGCTTTAGCTCTAGCAGGTCGCGCTCATTCCATGATGTATTTGGATGAAGGCGATGTAGCAATATTGACGGCTGATGGTATTGAGATCGTTGATCAGTCTGGTAAATCAGTAGAGCGTGACTGTAAGCCTATGCCCGCTCAAGCTGATTCGGTGGATCTTGGACCTTATCAGCATTACATGCAAAAAGAGATTTTTGAGCAACCTAGCGCCATTGGGAATACGCTCACCAATATTGCAGCTTTTGGCCCTGAATTATTTGGTGCCAATGAACAAGAGTGGAATGCTTTTGATCAAATCTTAATTCTGGCTTGTGGCACTAGCTATTATTCTGCTTGTGTCGCGAAATATTGGCTAGAAGCGATTGCCGGCATACCAACTCAGGTTGAGATTGCGAGTGAATACCGCTATCGAATCACCGTCCCTAATCCAAAGATATTGATTGTGGTGGTCTCACAGTCCGGTGAGACTGCTGATACTTTGGCAGCCTTGCGTCACGCTAAGTCCTTGGGGCATTCACATACTTTGGCAATTTGCAATGTGGCTAGTAGCGCTATGGTTCGTGAAACCGATTGGCATTTCTTAACCAAGGCCGGAGCTGAAATTGGTGTTGCTTCAACTAAAGCTTTTACTACGCAACTTCTTGCACTGTATTTATTGGCAGTTTCTCTGGCCAAACGCGCAGGAAAAATTTCTCCAGAGCAAGAGAAGAAATTATTGCGTGAATTACGCCATTTACCTAAAGCCTTGCATTCTGTATTGGCTTTAGAGCCACAGATTATTGCTTGGAGCGACGCTTTTGCTAAATGCGAGAATGCGCTTTTCTTGGGCCGTGGGCTGCACTACCCAATTGCACTTGAGGGCGCCCTCAAGTTAAAAGAGATTTCGTACATTCATGCAGAAGCCTATCCAGCGGGCGAGTTAAAGCATGGGCCATTAGCCCTGGTAACTGACAAGATGCCAGTGATCACTGTTGCTCCAAATGATGCTCTACTAGAAAAGCTCAAGTCGAACATGCAAGAAGTTAAGGCACGCGGTGGCAAGTTATATGTTTTTGCTGATCACGATACCGAGATTGTTAGTAGTGAAGGCATTAATGTCATCCGTTTACCAGAGCACTATGGCGATCTCTCACCTATCTTGCACGTAGTGCCACTTCAGCTATTGGCGTATCACACTGCATGTGCACGTGGCACTGACGTAGACAAGCCTAGGAATCTGGCTAAAAGCGTCACAGTGGAATAATTTTTTCTGATTTGACTTTCATTTCAAGTTGTGAACAAAATTCATGAGACAAATCATGGCTTTACAGAGCCTCCTTTGCATTTTTGTGTTCAAATATCTCCTGATAAAGAGGATATTTGTTGCAACCCATGTTTCCCCCAAAAGCGCTCTGTGTATTCCGTTTGTATTTGCTTCTGCCAATTTGCGCAGGAGTTCTTTCTGCGTGCGCTGTTGGGCCTGATTTCAAGCAACCCGAAGCGCCAAAGACCAGTTCCTTTACTGAAGGCCCTCTTTCAAAAAAATTAGTGACATCACCAGGTGTGCCTGGTGGTTCCGAGCAAGAAATTTTTGAAGGTGCTGATATTGAATCAGGATGGTGGGAGCTTTATAAATCTCCTGAGCTAGATGCCTTAATTAAAAAAGCGCTAGAACAAAATCCAAATTTAGGTGCAGCAGATGCGGCTTTGCGTGCAGCACAAGAAAATGTCAACGCACAAATAGGTGAGCAGTACTTTCCTGCAGTTGGCTTAGGTGGTGCAGCCACTAGACAACTTCAGCCATCGGCCATCTATGGCTTGCCATATGGTTCTGATACCTACAATCTCTATAACACCTCTGTAAATGTTACTTATAAGTTAGATGTATTTGGTGGCGCACGCCGTGCGGTGGAAGGCGCTAGAGCACAAGCAGAAGTTGCACAGTTCCAATTGGAGGGTGCTTATCTATCTTTGACTGCTAACGTAGTTACGAGTGCTGTGAAAGAAGCGGCCTTGCGAGCGCAGATGCAAGCCACCGAAGAAATTTTGAAGGCACAAACTAACCTGGCTGAAGTAACCGAGAAGCAGTTATTGATTGGTACGGTTTCTAAAGTAGATGTGACCTCACAAAGAACTTTGGTTTCCAATTCGCAAGTAGATTTATTTAACTATGAGAGAAACTTGGCTTTTGCGCGTAATCAATTGGCAGTTTTAGTTGGGGAGTTGCCAAGTAATGCCAATATCGCAAAGTTTGATCTAGCCAATTTGCATTTGCCCGAGAAGCTACCGCTCTCAGTACCCTCTAGCTTAGTGCGTCAACGTCCAGATGTGCGTGCTGCTGAGGCGCAACTTAAAGCTCAGAATGCTTTTGTGGGGGTGGCTACAGCCAATCTCTTACCGCAATTTAATATCACTGGATCTATCGGTTCTGCTGCGCTGACATCAGCAGCTTTATTTGGTCCTAACTCTTCTCTATGGTCAATCGGCGGCGGTATTTTGCAACCGTTGTTTCAGGGTGGACAGTTATTAGCTCAACGCCGTGGTGCCATAGCTAACTACGAGCAAGCCGCTTTTCAATATCAAGCAACAGTACTCAATGCATTTCAAGAAGTAGCTAACGCGCTGCGTGCACTAGAAACGGGTGCCCAAGCATTGAAGGCGGCATCCGATGCAGAACGATATGCCTACGAGACGCTTGATCTTGTTCAGCAACAATACAAATTAGGTACTGCAAGTTATTTAGCGGTACTGTATTACCAAAATCAGTATCAGCAAGCGAAAGTAAAGTCTGTAGCAGCACAAGCAACCCGTTTCTCTGACACAGCAGCACTATTTGCAGCATTGGGTGGTGGCTGGTGGAATCGTGAAGGCCCTGCCTTTAAACCAAAAGACATAGCGAATAAAGATCAAAATGAAACTTCTGGAAACAATTAAGAGCAAGCTTATTGCTGCCGTCCTCGCTGTGTGGGCCTGGACGAAGTTAAAGGCCGAACAATGGAAATTGCGCGATAAAGCAATTGCCCTTTGGGAAAAAGCCAAGGCATTTTACGCGCGCATGGTTGCCAAATGGCATGGCACTAAAGCCTACTCAAAACTGATGGCCATGGAGCCATTGCAACGTCGTATGACCATCATGTTGTGTGGAGTGTTTTTATTGCTTGGTCTGATTTTTGCGTTTAATCAATTCAAGACTTTTATGATTAAGCATTTCATCTCCGGCATGGGTTTACCGCCCGCCACTGTATCAACCATGGTGATTGAGACATCTGAATGGCAGCCTAAGTTATCTAGCGTTGGTAATGTGCGCGCCTTCAGAGGTGTGGACCTGAGTACTGAAATTGGTGGTCTAGTACAAACCGTTCCAATCAAATCTGGTCAAGACGTTAAAGAAGGTGAATTACTCATCAAATTAAATGATGCTTCTGACGTTGCGCAACTCAATTCTTTAAAAGCTTTAGCTGATTTGGCTAAGGTCATTAATGAGAGAGATAGGCAACAACTGGATATTCAGGCAATCAGCAAGAACGTTTTTGATACCACCAAAGCCGATGCAAAGTCTAAGCAGGCACAAGTAGAGGCTCAAATTGCATTGGTCGCCAAAAAGAATTTAAAGGCTCCGTTTAGCGGTCGAGTAGGTATTGTGTCTATTAATCCGGGTCAGTTTGTGAACCCCGGAGACAAGTTGCTGACTTTACAAACTTTGGATCCTATTCTCGTTGATTTCAATTTGCCACAGAATAATGCTGAGCAAATTGCTGTTGGTCAAGAAGTGGTGGTTACAACGGATGCTTTTAAGGACGCAAGCTTTACAGGCAAGATTACTGCGGTAAGCCCCAAAGTTGATACCAATACTCGTAATATTCAGGTTGAGGCGCAAATCGCTAATCCAGATAAGAAAATTCTTCCTGGTATGTTTGCCAACGTCAACATTAAGCTAGGTGATCAAGTGAAGTTACTCACCTTGCCACAAACTGCTGTGACTTATAACCCATACGGATCGACAGTGTTTATTGCCAAGCCAACTGGTAAGAGAGATAAGCAAGGTAATCCTGCTCTTGAAGCTCAGCAAGTATTTGTTACGACCGGTTACACCCGTGGCGATCAGGTCGCAATTCTCAAGGGGGTGAACGAGGGTGACCAGGTAGTGACAAGTGGCCAGCTCAAGTTGAAGAACGGTACCCCGCTGATGATTAACAATAAGGTGCTGCCCGCAAATTCACCTAATCCAAAGCCGCAGGAATAAATAGCTGATGAATTGGACTGACATATTCATCCGCAGACCAGTGCTCTCACTGGTGGTGAGTGCGCTCGTATTGGTCTTTGGTTTAAAGGCGATCGGCTCTTTGCCGGTAAATCAATATCCGCAGACACAAAATGCGATTGTGACGATCACCACTGCTTACTATGGCGCTGATCCAGAAACGATTGCTGGATTCATAACGCAGCCATTAGAGGCCTCTGTTGCGCAGGCCCAAGGTATTGATTATTTATCCTCTACTAGTGTCAGCGGTGTCTCCACCATTATTGTTACTTTGAAGTTGAACTATGACTCCAACGCAGCCTTAACTCAGATTCAAACGCAAATCAGCGCCGTTAAGAATCAGCTACCTCCTCAAGCACAACAATCAGTACTCACTGTTCAAGTCGGACAGTCTACCGCAGCGATGTATATGGGTTTTTATAGTGATCAGCTGCCAAACAATGCCATCACGGACTATTTGCTGCGCGTTGTAAAACCAAAACTAGACTCAGTTGAAGGTGTACAAAACGCAGAAATTATTGGCGGTCGTAAATTTGCTTTGCGTGCTTGGTTGGATCGAGAAAAGATGGCTGGCTTAGGGGTTGGCGCAGACGATGTCTATAGCGCAATGTCGGCCAATAACTATCTTTCAGCTGTGGGCAGTACCAAAGGAGACATGGTCTCAGTTGACTTGGTTGCGGGTACTGATTTGCATACGTTAGATGAGTTCCGCAAGCTTGTTGTCAAAAAAGATGGCGTCAATATTGTTTATTTAGATCAAGTTGCCAACGTTACTTTGGGTTCTGAAGATTACAATACCAATGTGGCATTTAGCGGTAAGCAGTCAGTATTTATTGGTATCAAGGTAGCGCCACAAGCAAACTTATTAGATGTTGCTCAGCGCGTAAGAGATATTGTTCCTGATATTCAGAAGCAACTGCCTATTGGTATGAACGGCAAAGTGGTTTACGACTCTACAGAATTTATTACCAGCTCGATTGACGAAGTAGTTTCTACTTTGCTTGAAGCCTTGGTTATTGTGACGGTGGTAATTTACCTCTTCTTGGGAAGCGTACGCGCTGTTGCGGTGCCAGTGATTGCAATGCCTCTATCCCTGATCGGCACCTTCTTCTTGATGCAGATTTTGGGTTACTCCATTAATTTGCTAACCCTCTTGGCCCTGGTTCTAGCTATTGGCTTGGTGGTAGACGACGCCATCATCGTGGTGGAAAACGTCGATCGACACATGAAAGAAGGCAAGTCTCCATTGGAAGCCTCTTTGATTGCTGCACGCGAGTTAGGCGGCCCTATTTTGGCAATGACCGTAGTCTTGATTGCGGTTTATATTCCGATCGGATTTCAGGGTGGCTTAACTGGCGCTTTATTTACCGAATTTGCTTTCACCCTAGCTAGTGCGGTTGCAGTCTCGGGCTTAATCGCGCTGACTCTATCGCCGATGATGTGCTCGCGTATCTTTACTGAAGAGCAAGAAGCATCATCATTTGTGCAAAAGATTGATCGAATCTTTGATAAGGTTCATCACAGCTACCAAAGTACATTACGTGATTTGTTGAGCACTTGGCAGGTCATTATTGTGATGGGCGTGATCTTGTTAGGTGGTGTTGCATACCTTTATGCAACAGCGCGTGCAGAACTTGCCCCAACTGAAGACCAAGGAATCGTCTTGATGCAGGCATCTGGTCCACCCAACAGTACTGTGAATCAAATGCAAACGTATGCCGACCAAATTTATGCGATTGCTGCTGCTGAACCCGAGTATGAGCAGGCTTTCCAGATAACGAGCCCAACCTCTAGTTTTGGCGGTATCTTGTTGAAAGACTGGAGCTCTCGAAGTCGCAATGCTACGAAGTTCCAAGAGGATATGCAGCAAAAGTGGAATACGATTGCGGGCGCTCGTGTTGCAGCGTTTCAGTTCCCGGCCCTGCCGGGTGCACAAGGCTTGCCAGTTCAAGTAGTGATCAATACTACTGAGCCTTACGATCAACTCAATGAAGTTTCTCAAGCGGTGCTGGATAAAGCTCGCCGTAGTGGAAACTTTTTTTTCGTTGATTCTGATTTGAAGATTGATAAGCCACAAGATGTATTGGTTATTGATCGTGAGAAAGTAGCGGCTTTGGGAATGACGCAACAACAAGTTGGTGCAGCTCTCTCCGCCGCATTAGGTGGCGGTTACGTCAATTATTTCTCTGTTGCGGGACGCTCCTATAAAGTGATTCCTCAAGTTAAGCAAGTTGACCGACTCAATCCAGATCAGATATTGGATTACTACATTCGCACCCCAAGTGGTGCAATGATTCAGGCGCGCACGATTGCCAGCATTAAGCAAAAGGTAGTGCCGCAATCGATTAATCACTTTCAGCAATTAAATTCCGCCACCATCTCAGGCGTGAGTACGCCATTTATTTCTCAGGCAGATTTGCTTGAGTACATGCGTCAAACCTTAAAAGAAGTCGCGCCCAATGGCTACACTATGGATTACGCGGGACCGTCGCGTCAGTTTATGGCTGAGTCAGGTGGATTCTTGGTAACCATGTTCTTTGCGATTTTGATCGTCTTTTTGGTGCTGGCTGCTCAGTTTGAAAGCTTCCGAGATCCGATTGTGATTTTGGTATCAGTACCACTTGCACTCTTTGGGGCACTCATCTTTATTAATTTAGGCTTTACTACCTTGAACGTGTATACGCAGGTGGGTCTGGTTACTCTGATGGGTCTGATTAGTAAGCACGGAATTTTGATTGTGGAATTTGCCAATGAATTACAAGAGGCTGGCCGCAGTAAACTTGATGCCATTGTTGAAGCTGCTAGTGTGCGTTTAGGACCTATTTTGATGACTACTGCAGCGATGGTCTTGGGGGTATTACCTTTGGTGATTGCTTCAGGGGCTGGTGCAGCTGGCCGTCAGTCAATGGGGATTGTGATTTTCACGGGCTTATCAATTGGTACTTTGTTTACTTTATTTGTGGTGCCTGCTATGTATCTCTTCATGGGTGCGGATCACCACCAGAAGAAATTCAAACAAGAGTAATCGCTCAACTTCGTTTATTTAACGATGTTGAGTTCCTTGTCAGCAAACTCACTAAAACAGGTGTCAGATCTCAACTGTTCTAACCAACGATCGACATTTTTGAGTACAGCGCGCGGTCCAGTCTTCTCCGCAAAGGCGTCGTTAAGTAAAACCCAACGATGCACTCCTAAAGCCACCACAATGTCGCCGATATTAAATTGATTGCCTGAGCAGTAATCTTGCGATGTCAAGATCCTATCTAGCAAACCTAGCGTTTGGTTTGTGTTTTGATAGCCTTTATAGATGGCATCGTAATCTCTATCTTTTTCAGGTGTTCTGGTTAAACCCAAAAAAGCAGTTCGTAATGGAGGCCAAAGAGTAGCTAGTTGCCAGTCCATCATTTTTTCGGAGCCGTACTGAGCTTCTACACCTTTTGGAAAGCGACCGTTTTTGTCGTATTGGGATGCCAAATAGCGCAGGATGGTGTTCGATTCCCAAAGCACTAGATCGCCATCTTCTAAGAGGGGCACAAGGCCGTTAGGGTTCATTTTGAGAAAATCAGGTGTGTTGTTTTTTCCAAAATGAAGCCCTGCATCGATGCGCTCAAAGTCCTTGCCCTCTTGAAGTCCGAGCTCGGCCAAGCACCACAATACCTTTTGAACATTAATGGAAGTTTTGCGACCCCATAAACGCAGCATGATTTTTCCTTACGAGTTTTTAGTTGGGCTGAGCTTCGCCCAAATCAAGGCCTATGAATTTGCTACGTGCAAATATCAGAGGTGCTTTTTCTGGATGATTTTTTAAGTTGATGACTTTAGCCACAATAATGTTGTGATCGCCGCCTGCATGAACAGAGATGGTCTCGCACTCATAGTAAGCAACGCAATGATTAATTTGCGTTAAGCCACTTGTAGCTAGTTGGTGACTAATATTGACGAATTGATTTTGCTTAACAGTAGCAAAGTGCATCGCCAAGTCTTCTTGAGAGCGCTCTAAAACATGAATCAGATGTTTTTTGCCAACCTCAACCCATGGCATCAGGCGAGATTGTTTCTTTAGGCTCCACAAAATCAGCGGTGGTTCAAGAGAAACAGTATTAAATGAGCTAATGGTGATGCCATGAGGATTTTGTTCCTCATCAATGCAAGTTATGACAGTGACCCCTGTTGCAAAAGAGGCAAATCCCTTACGCAGTTCTTGCGAAGTAAATGGGGCCATTGCTTGCTTACTTTGCTGCTGGTGTTGTAGTTGGGTCGATTGAAGTGCCAGGAATTGGGGTTAACACTTCATTTTCTTCAGCTTTTACGCATTTGAAGCGATATTCCGAACCAGCTTTAGATAGGAAGCTGGCACCTTCGTAGAAATCATTCTTACAAGTCTTGGTGGCAAAGTTCATGACATCTTGAGGTGCTGCACTTGAGCGAATTAAGCGCATATTGCCCATAGACATATTTACTTCAGTGGAATAGCAGCCAACGAGCAATGAGCCAGAAACTGCGGTTAATAGTAGAATTTTTTTCATGGAAACCTCCATAATCAACAATGCTCGTTAGGATAAACCTATTAGGCAATTGTTGCGGGGAAAATACCCCCACCCAGAAGAAAGAGGAAGAGACATGTTTAAAGCAATCTTGATCAATAAAGATGACCAGGGCTATCACGCGAAACTGGCCCAATCCGATGAGGCAAGCCTTCCAGAGGGCGATGTAAGGGTAAAGGTGCTGTATTCCACCCTCAATTACAAGGACGGGTTGGCTATCACTGGCAAAGGACCGGTAGTACGGAGCTTCCCGATGGTTCCCGGGATTGATTTCGCTGGAGAGGTAATTGAGAGTTCTAGCCCAGACTTTAAGGCTGGCGACATGGTTTTATTAAACGGCTGGGGGGTCGGTGAGGGTCACTGGGGTGGATTGGCTCAGCAAGCTCGTGTGAAGGCGGATTGGCTGATTCCTTTGCCTAAAGGACTCAGCGCCAAACAAGCCCTTGCCATAGGAACTGCTGGTTATACCGCCATGCTCTGCGTTATGGCTTTACAAAAGCATGGTCTCAAACCAAGTGATGGCGAAGTATTGGTAACTGGTGCTGCAGGCGGAGTTGGTAGTTTTGCTATTACCTTGCTCAGTCAATTGGGTTTTACGGTGGTAGCGAGCACTGGGCGAATGGCTGAGGCCGATTACCTCAAGAAACTGGGTGCCACAGAAGTGATTGATCGTTCTACTTTATCTGCGCCTGGAAAGCCCTTGGCTAAAGAGCGTTGGGCCGCGGTGTTAGACAGCGTTGGGAGTCACACGCTTGCAAACGCTTGCGCACAAATCAAGAGCAATGGCGCGGTAGCGGCTTGTGGTCTTGCACAAGGGATGGACTTCCCATCTACTGTTGCGCCATTTATTTTGCGCGGGGTGACTTTGTATGGAGTTAACAGTGTTACTGTGCCACGTGAAAAGCGTATTGCTGCTTATGAGCAATTAACCAAATTGGTTGACTTAAAAACCTTAGATGAGATCTCTCAAGAAATAACTTTAGAAGAATCTTTGAAATACGCGCAAGAATTAATGGCAGGTAACGTCCGCGGACGTTTGATTGTGGACGTTAATAAATAGCCGGAGCAACCGAGTGTAAAACTGAGCTTACGATGATTGGGGGGTTTGTGGTTTGCGAGTTTTGAGCAGTTTCCAAATCTCAACCTTCTCATAATTAGTAAGTTCAGACCAGCAAGCGATTTCATCTAGCGTGCGATAGCACCCTCGACAATAACCATTTTCAGGGTTGATGTCGCATCAGTTAATGCAAGGTGATGGAACTATAGCCAAAGTAAACTTAGTTGCAATAAAAAAATATAAACCTAGATCATGAGCACTCAAAAATTCTACGCTGGTGAAAGCGCTATTCATTATCCCTTAGGTGACTCGCTTCCGTCTGCAGGAAGTAGCATTGAAGTGGCTCCAGGAGTTCGCTGGCTCAGAATGCGCCAACCATTTGCTCTAGACCAATCTTTGGCTCCTGCGTGATGAGATTGATGGGGTTTCTGGTTGGACTATTGTGGATTGCGGTATTGCGAATGAAGACACCAAAGCCTCTTGGGAGCAAGTGTTTGCAAGTCAGCTGCAGGGCCTGCCAGTATTGCGTGTGATTGTGACCCACATGCATTCGGATCACATAGGTTTGACTCAGTGGCTTTGTGAAAAATGGAATGTGCCACTTTGGATTTCGATGACAGATTATTTAACCGCTCAGTGGCTCAGTTGCAAAGAGGGTGGCATTGCCGTTGGTGCCCGTGCCGGTAGTGGAGGTTCTGCAGATCACTTTCAAAGACATGGCTTAACCGCACCAGAGGATCTAGAAAAAATACGGGCGCGCTCAAATTACTACAGCAATATGGTGCCAGGAGTGCCACGGCAGTATCGACGTATTCTGGATGGTGAAAACATTTTGATTGGTGCAAACACTTGGACAGTCATCATGGGCTTTGGCCATGCGCCTGAGCATGCCTCCTTGTATTGTAAGAATCTAGGCGTTTTAATTTCGGGAGATATGCTGTTGCCTCGCATCTCTACCAATGTCAGTGTCTATGATGCTGATCCGGATGCAGACCCTTTAGGTTTGTATTTGCAATCACTTGAAAAATATTTACCTTTACCTGATGGCACTCTGGTCTTGCCTTCGCATGGCAAACCTTTTACTGGGATGAAGCCGCGAATTGCCCAGCTCAATGCGCACCATGAGGAGCGCTTGGCAGAAGCGCTTGGCGCATGTAAAGAACCAGCAACTGCGCGTGAAATAGTGCCGGTTCTATTTAAGCGAGAATTAGATATTCACCAACTGACTTTTGCCATGGGCGAAGCTATTGCCCATCTGAATTACCTACTTCGTCGAGGAAAGTTGGATCGCCGACTTTGCGAGGACGGCGTTTTGCGGTTTTCCGTGGCGTCGCTTTGACGCTGCTGGATTTGGTTTCCGATTTTTCCTGAGGTGCAGTAGCGGCTGCGTTCGCTGCTGATACGGCGTCGCCGAAAGATTTGAGCGCCATCATCGTAGCGTGCTGTACCTCAAGACCCTGAATAGTTGATTTGAGGATATTGAGATTGAGATTTAGCCAATTCTCAACGCTTTTTAGGTCTTTAATGCGTTTTTCTAATTCTTCTATATCCATGCCAGGGAAAGCTGAGCTAAAGCCCCCAGCGGCCTTAGAAGCGTCTGTAGTGAAGGGAAATTGTCCTGCTTGAGCCGCCGCTCCTTGGCCCCACATTGTTTTGAACATCTCAAGGCTTTGATTGAATTCTGGAATGGTTCCAAACATAGAAGGCTCCGCGTAAAAGTGGCTATTTCCAATAGAATAAGGGATTCTAGAGATTAATACCGGTTCTGCGATGCAATTTAATGGTTTATCCCAGCCTTATACCCGCGGTCAGGCGCTTCCCGAGTTGTTAAAGCGGCGTATCCTCATTCTGGATGGCGCCATGGGAACCATGATCCAACAGCACAAGCTAACTGAGGCTGACTACCGCGGCTTACCCGGCAATTCTCGTTTTGCTGATCATCCTGGGGACGTAAAAGGTAACAACGAGTTGCTCGTTTTGACGCAGCCACAAATTATTAGCAAGATTCACGAGCAATATTTGGATGCAGGTGCAGACATTATTGAGACTAATACTTTTGGCGCCACTTCAGTTGCCCAAGAAGATTACAAAATGGCAGGCTTGGCGCGTGAGATGAACGAAGTCTCTGCAAAATTAGCTCGTGCTGCCTGTGATAAGTACGCCACGCCGGACAAACCTCGCTTTGCTGCTGGCGCAATTGGACCAACACCAAAGACTGCCAGTATTTCCCCAGATGTAAATGATCCAGGTGCCCGCAATGTGACTTTTGATGCATTACGTGCCTCTTATCGCGAGCAAATTGAAGGCCTATTTGCAGGGGGTGTCGATTTATTTCTTGTTGAAACCATTTTCGATACGCTTAATGCAAAAGCGGCGTTGTTTGCCCTTGATGAATTTTTTGAAGAGACTGGTGAGCGTTTGCCAGTAATGATTTCTGGAACAGTTACTGATGCCTCTGGGCGTATTTTGTCTGGCCAAACAGTTGAAGCATTTTGGAACAGCTTGCGTCATATTAAGCCGCTCACCTTTGGTTTGAACTGTGCATTAGGTGCCGCCTTAATGCGTCCTTATATTGCTGAGTTGGCACGTATCTGCGATACGGCAGTTTCTTGCTATCCTAATGCTGGCTTGCCTAACCCAATGAGTGATACCGGCTTTGACGAGACTCCAGAAATTACTTCAAGTCTAGTGGATGGTTTTGCAAAAGATGGTTTAGTCAATTTGGTTGGCGGTTGCTGCGGCACTACACCAATCCATATTCGTGCAATCGCCAATGCGGTTGCTAAACGTCAGCCACGTGCTTTCTATCGTGAAAACCCAGAGGTTACATCATGAGCAAGGCAGATAAAAAGGCGATGCCAGCGATGAAGCTTTCTGGTCTTGAGCCATTTAACGTTACTGCCGATATTGGCTTTGTCAATATTGGTGAGCGTACTAATGTCACTGGCTCTAAAGCATTTGCCCGCATGATTTTAAATAATCAATTTGATGAGGCGCTGGCAGTTGCTCGTCAACAAGTTGAAAACGGTGCCCAGGTAATTGATATCAACATGGATGAGGCGATGCTGGATTCTGAGGCGGCTATGACTCGCTTTCTTAATCTCATCGCCTCCGAGCCTGATATTGCTCGCGTTCCAATCATGATCGATTCCTCAAAATGGAGTGTCATTGAAGCTGGCTTGAAATGCATTCAAGGTAAACCGATTGTCAATTCGATTTCTTTAAAAGAGGGTGAAGAGCCTTTTCGCAAGCAGGCTCGCCTAATTCGCCGTTATGGCGCAGCTTCCGTAGTGATGGCCTTTGATGAGCTTGGTCAAGCAGATACCTTTCAGCGCAAGATAGAAATTTGTCAGCGTTGTTATGAGATTTTGGTAAATGAAATCGGCTTTCCTGCTGAGGACATTATTTTTGATCCCAATATCTTTGCCATCGCAACTGGTATTGAAGAGCACGATAACTACGCTGTTGATTTCATTAACGCTACTCGCTGGATTAAAGAGAACCTTCCTGGTGCCAAAGTAAGCGGTGGCGTTTCCAACGTCAGCTTCTCATTCCGGGGTAATGATCGAGTACGTGAGGCGATTCATACAGTATTTTTGTATCACGCCATTCAAGCGGGCATGGATATGGGTATCGTCAATGCCGGTCAGTTAGGTGTTTATGCAGATCTTGATCCAGAGTTGCGCGAACGCGTAGAAGATGTGGTGCTTAATCGCTTTAGAGAAAAAGATGGGCAAACGCCTACTGAGCGTTTATTAGCTATTGCTGATCAATTTAAGGGTGACGGTATTAAGCAAGTAGAAAATTTAGCATGGCGTGATGCGCCTGTCCGTGAGCGTTTAGCGCATGCATTGGTTCATGGCATAACTACATTCATTGAAGAAGATACTGAAGAGTTGCGCTCAGAAATCATGGGCTCGGGTGGTAGACCGATTGAAGTGATTGAGGGCCCACTCATGGACGGGATGAATGTCGTCGGCGATTTATTCGGCGCTGGAAAAATGTTCTTGCCGCAGGTCGTCAAGAGTGCGCGAGTCATGAAGCAGGCGGTTGCCATTCTGATTCCCTATATTGAAGAAGAAAAGCGCCAACATATTGCGGCAGGCGGTGAGGCTAAGGCTAAAGGCAAGATTGTCATGGCTACGGTCAAAGGCGACGTGCATGACATTGGTAAAAATATTGTTACTGTTGTGCTGCAATGTAATAACTTTGAAGTAGCTAATATGGGGGTCATGGTTCCTTGCGCAGAAATCCTGAAGCGCGCCAAGGAAGAAAAGGCTGATATCGTTGGGTTATCTGGCTTAATCACGCCATCGCTTGAAGAGATGACGTATGTTGCCCAAGAAATGCAACGCGACGATTATTTCCGTGAACGTCAGATTCCACTTATGATTGGCGGAGCTACTACCTCGCGGGTTCATACTGCAGTCAAGATTGCGCCCCACTATGATGGTCCGGTGGTCTATGTGCCTGATGCTTCCCGCTCTGTATCGGTAGCTTCAAGCTTGCTCTCTGATGAGAGTGCTAAAAAATTTATTCAAGACTTGCGCGATGACTATGTGCGCATTCGTGAACAGCACGCTAATAAGAAGGCTGCACCAATTATTTCATTAGAAGCTGCTCGCAAAAATCGCGAGATGATCGATTGGTCTGCTTACGTTCCTGAGAAGCCAAAATTTATTGGGCGACGCGTCTTTAAAAATTTTGCATTAAGCGATATTGCCAAGTACATCGACTGGACGCCATTCTTCCAAACTTGGGACTTGGCAGGTAAGTTTCCAGCGATATTAGATGATGAGATCATTGGCGTTGAGGCTCGCAAACTCTATGCTGATGCTCAGGTCTTATTGGATAAGCTGATCAAAGGCCAATGGTTACAAGCTGATGCAGTGGTGGCTTTTTACCCAGCTAATGCAATTGGTGACGACATTGTGCTTTACAGCGATGAAGCGCGTGAGCGCCCGCTCTTTGTCTGGCATAACTTGCGCCAACAAGCAGAGCGTCCGGTAGTGGATGGTCTACGTAGACCAAACCGATGCTTGGCAGATTACGTTGCACCAAAAGATTCTGGAGTAGCAGATTATTTAGGTTGCTTTGCTGTAACGACTGGTCACGGCGTTGAAAAGAAGGTTGCTGAATTTCAGGCTAAGCATGATGACTACAGCGCCATTATGTTGAAGGCTTTAGCTGATCGTCTGGCCGAAGCATTTGCAGAGCTGATGCATCATCGTGTTCGCACTGATTTATGGGGTTATGCATCTGATGAGATTTTGACGAACGACCAAATGATTAACGAGGAGTATCGCGGTATTCGTCCTGCTCCTGGTTACCCAGCTTGTCCAGCACATGAAGTAAAAGTAGACTTACTCAGGGTGATTGGTTCGGAAGATATTGGCATGACTCTGACAGAGTCAATGGCGATGAATCCTGCTTCTAGCGTGAGCGGCTTTTATTTAGCGCATCCTGATGCACGATATTTCAATGTCGGTAAATTGTCGGATGACCAGGTTAAGGATTTGGCTAAGCGCCGCGGTCAATCTGTAGAAGAGGTTCGCTGTCAATTAGCCAGCTTGATTGATTAAACACCCCACATTACAGGTTCATTTTTGGCTTTAGCTTGCTTCATCAGCTCAAGGAATGGATAAGCTCTTTGACCGAGTCGGTCTGCCAGTTTGGGCTTTTCCGTTGCTTCATCTGCTTCATTTTTTGCTTTGGAGCGTTCTTCCAAGTCTTGTAGGATCGCTGTTTCTAGCGCTGTAATGAGAGCGGGTAGCTGCTCTTCGGTGAGGATGCCCCTCGGTTCCAAAGTTCGCCCCAAAATATCAAAGATTCTCTGGGTCAGGTCGGCCAACATGATGACGTCCGGACCAGCTTTTGAGCGGAATTGATAGATCATTTCAATAGCTTACCACCTGATAAACTCACTTATCTATGTTGCTGAATAATAAAAATCGTTTAATTGAAATGCTGGGCGCTGCCCTCCTGAGTCTTGCCCAGGAGCGTGGGCTTATTAAGGCGCCAACGCCCCGTCTAGAGCGTCCTAAGGCCGTTGATCATGGCGATGTCGCCTGCAATATTGCGCTGCAACTTTCCAAGGCTTGGAAGTTAAATCCTCGCGAATTAGCCCAAGCTCTAGTTGAGCGTTTACAACAGCAAGCGGGCTTTGAGCAGTTGATTGCATCTTGTGAAATTGCCGGTCCTGGATTTATTAATTTCCGTTTAACTAACGCTGCAAAAACGGCAGTAGTTGGAGAGATTTTGGTTCAAGGATCGCGCTTTGGTGAATTCGCCCAAGGCAGTGGCCCAGTTGCTAGCGCCATGATTGAGTTTGTTTCAGCTAATCCTACTGGTCCCTTACATGTAGGGCATGGCAGACAGGCTGCACTGGGTGATGCATTAGCCAATTTATTAGCTACCCAAGGCATCAAAGTACATCGTGAGTTTTATTACAACGATGCTGGAGTGCAAATTGCCAATTTAGCACTCTCGGTCCAAGCGCGTTTGCATGGCTTTAAACCTGGTGATGCTAGCTGGCCAGAGCAGGCTTATAACGGTGAGTACATTGCTGAGATTGCTGCAGCATTTAAGTCCTCTCCTCAGTTTAGCGATGACCTAGAAGCGATTCGCCGGTTTGCAGTTGCGTACCTGCGTAATGAGCAGGATATTGACCTTAAAACATTTGGCGTCAAATTTGATTGCTATTACCTTGAGTCCTCTTTATATACCGATGGTAGTGTTGCCAAAATTGTTGATGAGCTTCAGAGCATTGGCAAGACCTATGAGTCTGAGGGTGCTTTATGGCTTAAGACTACTGACGATGGTGATGATAAAGATCGTGTGATGCGTAAGTCGGATGGTAGTTTTACCTACTTTGTTCCTGATGTGGCATATCACACCAGCAAATGGAATCGTGGCTTTCAAAAAGTTATTAACGTACAAGGTAGTGATCACCATGGAACGATTGCTCGTGTCCGCTCAGGTCTGCAGGGGGTAGCCCAAAAGCGTGGTTGGGATATCCCGAAAACTTATCCAGATTACGTTCTGCATAAGATGGTGACTGTCATGCGTCATGGCGAGGAAGTCAAAATTTCTAAGCGCGCTGGCTCTTATGTCACTGTGCGTGATTTGGTGGAGTGGTCAGGTGGCGTTACTCCTGAGATGACAACGGCAGAAAGAGAATTGGCTTTACAGCGCGGCCGTGATGCTGTGCGCTTTTTCTTGATCTCTCGTAAAGCAGATACCGAGTTCGTATTTGATGTTGATTTAGCTTTGCAGCAAAACGATGAAAATCCAGTTTTCTATGTTCAGTATGCACATGCTCGTATTTGCTCTATCTTGCAGCAATGGGGTGGTCAAACATCCGAGCTTGCTATTGCAAATCTTTCTTTATTGCAAAGTATAGCTTCCGATCATTTACTCAGACGTTTGGCTGAATATCCAGAAGTGCTGACTGATGCAGCAGCAGAATTGGCACCGCATGCACTAGCATTTTATTTGCGTGATTTAGCCGGTGATTTCCATACTTTCTATAACGCTGATCGTGTGTTGGTCGACGATCAAGATCTCAAATTGGCGCGTCTGGCCTTGCTCTCAGCTACCCGTCAAGTCTTGCAAAATGGCCTTAGAGTATTAGGGGTGTCGTCACCGGCGAAGATGTAGTAGCAAAGTATGAAGTGAATAGGTAAGATGAGGAAATGATGACAAAACCGAATCAACAAGCTGGCTTCATGAAGCGCGATGACCATAGCCTTGTGCAGAGCAATTCGCAACGGGGCGGCACTATCTTGGGTTTTATTGTTGGCCTGGGTGTCGGTTTGGGTATTGCATTCATGATTGCGTTTTACCTTTCCAAAAATACTCCTCAAGAAAGGCCGGGAGTTCGTGCACCAAATTTACCTTTAACGATTAAGCCTTCTGCCACCCCAACTGAGGGCGATTCCGCAGCTTCAGCTGAGCAGCCTGATTTAAATAAGCCTTTGCAGGGTAAGGCACTTGAGCCTGCAACATCAGACCCAATTGGTGATTTAGTCAATGGTAAGAAGTCTGCCGATACGACTGCTCCAACATCACCCAAGGGAGAGATCGTCTATTTTTTACAAGTAGGGGCATTTAATAAACGCACAGATGCCGATGCACAAAAGGCCGCCTTAGCTATTCAGGGGATTCAAACGCAATTAAGCGAAGTGACCAGTGACGGCAATACACTGTGGCGTGTTCGTTCTGGTCCATATAGCAGCGTAGAAGAAAGCAATCCTGCGCGCGATAAATTAAATGGCATGGGCATTAAAGCTGCTCTCATTAAATCTAGCAAATAAACATCATGATCTCATTGAGCAAAAGAGTATTTACCTTATTCGTATTCACAATTTTATGTGGCATTACTAGTGCACAGGCACAAAAAATAAAAGAAGGTTTTGACTATCGCATCCTGCCTGTTCCTCAGCCAGTAGAAACTAAGGGCAAAGTCGAAGTGATCGAATTCTTTTGGTACGGCTGCCCGCATTGCTACGACTTTGAGCCAGAGCTCAGCAGCTGGGTAAAGCGCCAGCCTAAAGACGTGGTATTTAAAAGGGTACCAGTGGCGTTTCGTGATGACTTTTTACCGCATAGCCAATTGTTTTATACGCTGGAAGCAATGGGCAAAGGTGACGCCTTAAATGAGAAGGTGATGTACGCCATGCATAAAGAAAATAAGCGCCTCCTTGCCGAGTCAGAAATTGCGGATTGGGCAGCTTCTCAAGGTATCGATCGAAACACATTCTTGGCGACCTATCGTTCTTTTGCAGTGGTATCTAAAGCCAGAAATGCCCGTCAGTTATCCGAAGCTTATCGTATTGATGGTGTTCCAACAATTGTGATGCAGGGTAAATACGTCACTTCACCTTCCATTGCAGGCACTAAAGCTAAAGCAATTACGGTTATGGATTATCTCGAAGAAAAAATTCGCAAAGATAAATACAAATAGCAAATTTACTCTACTGCGCGTTGCTGATTAGATTCGAACGAAACGACGCACAATCCAGAAGTAGATTGGATAGGGCAGGATTCTGAGGAACTTTAAGAACCCTGAGAATCGTTTAGGAAAGTGAATATCAAATTCTCCCTTTTGCATGCCCTTCAAAATTTCAGTAGCTGCTTGGCTCGCGCTAATCAGTGCAGGCATCTCAAAGTCATTTTGGGCGGTCGCTTCGGTCGCAACAAACCCTGGTGAAATCATATGTACGCTAACCCCAGTGGGGAGCAAATCATAGTACAGCGTTTCACAAAAATTGATGATAGCCGCTTTACTTGGGCCATAAGCCAGTGCCTTAGGCAAGCCGCTGTATCCTGCAACACTTCCAACAATCGCAATATGACCGCTATGCTTTGAGAGCATGTCGGGTAATACTATTGCTGTGGCGCGCATTGGTCCAAGCAAGTTGGCATTGATGGTCTGTTCAGCAATCTTGTAATCAAAGTGATCCGCACGTAAGGGTACATAGACTCCAGATACAAAGAGTAATATATCGATGCCATCCCAAGTATTGATAATCGCTTGATATGCATTGCTTAGCTGTTCATGATTCGTTACATCTAGCGGAATAACCATGGTTTGATTGACGTCAGCTTGCTGGGCAATGCTATTTAAACGCTCAATTCTTCTGCTCGAGAGGGCAACTTTAGCGCCTTGCCCAATCAGGGATTTGGCACAGGCCTCACCGATGCCACTTGATGCGCCAATTAGCCAAACACGTTTTCCTGAATAAGTGCTGATGCCGCTTTGTTTCATGGTGTTGACATGTCCGGGGATGATGTAGTTTGATGGCTCAGAGTGAACTGCACCACGTCAATATTGTGCTCTGAAAATCCAGCCGCACAGTACATGAGATAGAAGTTCCAAAGTCTGATAAACGCCTCATCAAAACCCAGTTGGCGAACTTCCTCTAATTTCTGGTTAAAGCTATCGCGCCAGAGGCACAAGGTCTTGGCGTAGTCTTTACCAAATGCAAATTCATCTTCAATTTGTAAGCCTGCTTTAGCTGCACACGCTTTAAAGCTAGCGCGCGAAGGGAGCATTCCTCCAGGGAAAACATATTGCTGGATAAAGTCTGTATTGTGACGATAACGATCAAACAACTCTTCAGCAATCACAATGGTTTGGATGCATGCCTTACCGCCTGACTTTAAACATTTGGCAATGGTTCGGAAATACTCAGGCCAATGCTTTTCACCAACAGCTTCGAACATTTCTACAGAAGCGATTCCAGAAAACTGCTCTTTACAATCCCGATAGTCTTGAAGGCGAAGTTCAAATCGTTTTGGATTGCTTAATTGTTGGTTAATTTTGCTCAGTCGTTCCTCTGCAAAAGCCTTTTGTTCAGTGGAAAGAGTAAGACCGGTAATCGCTCGTTCACTTAGGAGAGCCTCTTCCATCACTCCACCCCAGCCACAACCTATTTCCAGAATATGGTCTCCAGGCTTGGTTTGTAGGGATTGCAAAATACGTCTAATTTTGGCGCGCTGGGCATCTCTCAGACTTTGTTTATCGCCTTCCGAGAACCAGGCACTGGAATAGCTCATAGTCGGATCTAATCAGAGGCTGTAGAAGGCATTGCCAAGGTCATAGTGGGCATGGATATTCTTGCGGCTGCCAGCTTTGGAGTTATCTCTAAGCCAGTGCTTAATACGATAGACGGTAGATCCAAGCCAGTTACCATAAATCGCTTTTTCAAGAGTCGTGCGATTGCGTATCGCAAGCTCTAAGAGGGCTTTTAAATCCGAAGTATTCCACTGACCGCGAATATAACTTTCTGCAAAACCAATATCACCATGAGACATGACTTGCTTGAAGACAGACCAATCCAAGATTTGAATATCTGCATTTAAAGAATCTGTGCGTTTGCCAAACTCTTTAAGCTCACCATTAGGTAGTGTGAGTGTGAGATGTCCACTCTGAAGTTTTGACAAAATACCCAATAGCGATTGCACGCTAAGCTTATATTGAGGCGATTGCTGAGTTAATACTTGTGGTCTCGAGAAATTAAGTCGCGAGAGCAGCGTTTGTCCAGGGCGATTCATCGGCTGATTTCGAATTCTGGTGGTTTGGGCTTTGAGTGAAAGGGTACACCTTTTAGCCATAATTTTAATGCTTGCCAGTGAATTCTAAAGATAACACCAAGACTCATGAGCGGGTAGCGAAGAAAGGCTAAATACAGTGCCGAATGTGTCAGTGGACGACTAAGCCCGCTAACGCTGGTATTGATTAAGGGTTGCCCATCTTCGTGTAACTCAATACGGGCAACAGAATTTTTTTTAGATTGGCTATCTTGGGTAAATAAAAAGCGAAAGTGATACTCCCCGCGTACCTCGCAAAAAGGCGATACATGAAATACTTTATTGCTCGAAAGTGTCTCACCAGACTGGAGCGGTTCACCAGAGTCCTTGTGTAATAAATAGCAGTGTCGCTCACCAAAGGTGTTATTGACTTCGGCTAGGACAGCTTGAACCTTGCCGTCTGCTCTCGTGCAAATCCAAAAGCTCACAGGATTAAAGACATAACCCAAGACTCTGGGGAAGGTCTGTAGCCAAATCTCACCATCAATATTTCCAAGGCGATGTTCGCGCAAAATATTTTCAATCCATGCGAGGCTACCAACTCCTCCTTGACCATGATCTTTGTCAAAGAATGAAAAGAGACCCAATCGATTATCTTTGAGCCCGAAATTGCTTAAGAGGTTTGGATTTTCTTTGCGAGAGCGCATTGGGATGGATACGGTAAATACGCCATACCCAAATGAATTATCAGCAGGCCTTATCCGCCGATGTTTTACCACCCCAAAGTTAATCTTTGCCTGATTCATTTACTGCGTATCTTGTGCTGGCGTCGATTTGAGTGGGGAGCGAATGCTCTCAATTAATGCTTCTGCTACTAATTCGCCAGATCGTAAGCCGTCCTCATGAAATCCAAAGCCAGTCCAGGCGCCGCAGTACCACATAGAAGAGCTTCCCTGGATGAGTGGCAATTCCTGTTGCGCCTGAATAGCGCTCATATCAAATACTGGGTGAGAGTAATGAATTTCTTGATGCACTAAACGTGGATCAGGATCAGTTGATGGATTTAGGCTAACAATAATTTGGGTATTTGCCAGCTCATTTGGTAATGGTTGTAAGCGGTTGATAAGGTAATTTACGCTCACATGTTGCTTAGAGGAAGGCGCAGTTCCAGACTTGGCAGTGTAGTTCCAGGCCGCCCAACAACGTTTTGCTGCTGGCAAAAAGCGCGTATCAGTATGCAAAATGGCACGATTCTTTTGGTAAGGAATTGCTGCCAATATATTTCTGGCCTCTTGATTGATGCCATGCACAAGATCTAGGGACTGATCGCTATGGCACGCCATCACCACTTCATCAAACCATACAGACCCTGAGGGTGTAATTACTTCCATTTGTGAACTTTCATCTTGAGCCGCATTTACACGAAGTACAGATTCTCGTTTGATGGCGACGTGGTGCTTGGTGAGTTCGCTCACAATGCGTTTGACATACTCTCTGGAGCCACCTTGAATGGTGAGCCACTGTGGCCGGTTTTGGATTTGTAATAAACCATGATTGTGGCAAAAGCGAATCATGGTCTGAATCGGAAATTCCAACATCTGCTCGACTGAGCATGACCAAATAGCCCCAATCATTGGTAGAAAGTAATTCTCTCTAAAGCTTTGACTAAAACGATTTCGATCTAAGAACTTAGCAATGGTTTCATCCGGTTGCTTGTAATGATGGCCTGCATCAATTTGTTCCTGTGCAAGCTTGGTAGCTGAGCGATTAAAGCGCAAGATGTCATACGCCATGCGCCAAAAAGAGCCTGAGAGTAGATTAGATCTTTGCCCAAAGAATGAATTGAGATCGTTTCCGGCCCATTCAATTTTTGGATGAGCTGGATTTTTTTCAGAAACATCAATCGATACAGAAAACGACATTTCAGATGGGGCAACTGGCGCGCCAATTTCTTCAAATAGTCTGACTAAGCGCGGATAAGTTTTGCGATTGAATACGAGAAAGCCAGTATCAACACCATGAGTGATTTCTTTATTTCCGATCTTGCAATTGAAATCAACGGTATTACTGTGGCCACCAATATGGTCGCCGCCTTCATATACTGTCACATCAATTTCCTGGTGTTGCCGTAATGCATATGCACAGCCTAGGCCAGAAATTCCGGCGCCAATTATGGCAATTCTATTTTTGCTCACTGCGCTTTTTCTCCTAAGAGCTTCTCAATTGCTTCAGTAATACTGCTACTGGTTGGTTTAGTCATGCTTCCAAAAGAATCAATAACGTTGCCGTTCCGGTCGATTAAGTATTTATAAAAGTTCCATTTTGGAGTAGTTCCTGTTTTGCCAATCAACATTTTGAAGAGCGGATTTGGATTGTTTCCAGAAACAGTGCTCTTCGCAAACATGGGGAACTTGACGTCATAAGTGTTTTTGCAAAAGTCTGCAATTTCTTTATTGCTACCAGGCTCTTGTTGTCCAAAATCGTTGGAAGGAAAGCCGAGCACTACGAAGCCCTTATCTTTGTATTTGGCATAAATCTTTTCAAGGCCTTCGTATTGGCTTGTAAAACTGCAAAAGCTAGCTGTATTGACTACCAAAATCACCTTGCCTTGGTATTGACATAGATTTTGGGGGGCCTCATCTTGCAGGCGCGGAAAAGTATGTGAAAGCAGTGGACTGCAGTTGGGCGCTGCATTAGCAGCCTGGATACTGGGCGCTAGTAGTAAAAAGACAAAAAGCCAGCCAGATAAGCATAAAGACATTAAGCGGAACATACTGCGCCTTTTAATGGGTTTGGAGTGCCAAGTCTAAGACATTCTGGGTAATATCGCAGGGCATTAGCGAAAGCCATTAATATTGCAATATGAGCTCATTGTCATCACCCTCTTTTGAGTCTAAGGTTTGCCTTTTAGAGCAGCTGGAGGCTCGTGTCGCTCAATTGCCGCGCCCCCTAGTTTTTACAAATGGGGTCTTTGATATCTTGCATCGAGGACATGCAAGTTATTTGGCTCAGGCGCGTGCTTTAGGAGCGAGCCTTATGGTGGGCGTGAACTCAGACGCTTCAGTCAAGATGCTGGGTAAAGGTGATGATCGACCGATTAATTCTGAGGCAGATCGTCAGGCTCTATTGGCGGCTCTTGAGAGTGTTGATATGGTAGTTCTATTTGCTGAGAAGACCCCAGTCAATCTGATTGAAAAAATTCGGCCAGATATCTATGTTAAGGGTGGAGATTATGAGATCGATGCGCTCGCAGAGACGCAGTTAGTAAAAACATGGGGTGGCAAAGCCATTGCAATCCCATTTATATATGAGCGGTCTACTACTAAGCTCTTGGGAAAAATTCGTTCTTAAGGGGTTTTTGGCTAGCTCTGAATTAGCCAAGCCCATACACCACGCAGAACTAAACCCTCGATTGGTTCAAAGGTAATTGCATTTAATATGCCTGATTGTTTTAATTGCGCGGCCAAAATTTTTGCATTGCCGCCATCGAGCCAAATTTTTTCTACTGGTTGATGCATTTCTTTTGCAATCTCGAGTGCATATTGAATGGCGCCTATTTGCGCGGCATCACATCCGCCAATAATGGCATCATTGGTTGATTTACCAAAGCCATGGCGTTCATTTTCTCGAACCGCTAAAGGCAGTTGTGCGGTGTTATCCTCTAGACTTTTTTGCATCAATCCTAGGCCAGGCAAAATCCAACCGCCGTAGTGCACACCATTTGAGCCCAGTAAATCAATGGTCGTCGCTGTGCCAGCATTAACTATGAGAGTGGTGGTTTTGGATAACGCACGCGCTCCAATAATGGCAGCCCAGCGATCCGCTCCTAGCTTGCTAGGGTCTTGGTAAAGAGTGCGAATGCCATCATAGGCGCTATCACCGCTCAGTTGCTTCCAAGGGACATCTGACCACTGCGGAAAAAGTAATTTGAGGTTAGTAATCGCCTCACTTCCAGCAACACAACTAAACCCAATTAGACTGGGTTTTGGCAATGTCTTTGCAATATAGTTTGCCAACTCGGCTCGATGCTCGGCAGACGTTAAAGATTTGCTGCCGATAGATCCCGAGTAGGCCCACAACTTTTTTTGTTGATCTGCTGGTTGTTGAGTGGATTCAACGGAGGCCCACTTCAGGCGTGTATTGCCCACATCAAATATTAAATAAATACTCACGATTGATTCCTCAGGGATACATCACCAGCATAAATTACGATCGTTTTATTTTCTCGCTCGATTAGTAGGGCGCCAGTGGAATCAACGCCTTTTGCAATTCCATGGATAGATTCCTTTCCTGATCCAAAGATGCATACTTTTTCATTTGCAAAAGCATCCCATTTCATCCACTCAGCTTGATAAAAACCAAACCCTTGCTCATCAAATAGTTTGAGGTGCTGCTCTAATGAATCTAAAAGCGTCAGCCACAAATAGTCCCCCTCAGGCAGTGTTGCATGGCCTTGAAGAAGGGTCTCTAGTGAGCTAACTTTGAGGTCGCCTTGATTTAAATTCATTTCGATCGCACGCGCGTTACGCAAGTTGAGCCCAATCCCGATAATCATCCACGTAGGATCTCCTACTTTGGATTGACCCCCTTCAATCAATATCCCACCCAGTTTTGCATTATTAAGTAGTAAATCATTGGGCCATTTCAGGCGTAGGCCCAAGTCATGCAGCTGAGCTTGGCTGAGACTACAAGCTTTTGCAATTCCTGCGATAACGGCAATTCCTGCCAGCAGACTGAGGCCGCTAAGCTCGGCCGGGCTTCTACGAAATGGAAAGGCTAAGGAAAAACAGATGGAATCCTCGGGATTTGCAAGCCATACGCGACCCGCACGGCCCTTACCAGCAGTCTGCTTATGGGCAATACGGGCTACTGGGTCAATTAGCTGTCCCGAGCGCCAGCGCTCCAATAGATCGTCATTGGTAGATCTAGTTTCAGCAACACGTTCAAGTGTGCAATTGGCAGTCATTTAGCCATTGTAGAAAGGTCTGACCTAGAATTGTGGAATGCACCAAAAACATCAGCGTCCGCGTAAATTGACATGGCCCCTGCAGGCCATGCCTTTGGCTAGGGCAACTGGCTTAATGTATGCCTTACTGATTGTGTATGTAAGCCTCAATCCATTTGACTTTGATTTTCAAAATGGCATCTCACCTATGGCTTGGTTAGATGCCCCTTTGCCACGCTTCATCACTCTTTTTGATGTATCAGTAAATATCTTGGCCTATATTCCATTTGGATTTTTAGTGGTCTTTGCTGCCTATCCACGATGGCGTAATTTCGTCGCATTAGCCATTGCCTTTGGATTGAGTGCGCTTTTGGCATTTAGTGTGGAGTCATTGCAAACTTGGTTGCCAACTCGCATCCCAAGCTTGATGGATTGGTGGGCCAATGGTTTTGGTGGCTTATTGGGTGGCTTGCTCGCAATTCCACTGGGGCCTCAATGGCTTTCAGGAAGTGCGCTTCGTAGACGTTTTGACCAATGGTTTGGTTTGAATTGGGCAACCTGCGCGCTTTGTTTATTGTTTCCTTGGTCGCAGATTTATCCGCAAAGTTCATGGCTGGGAGTGGGGGTTTGGGGTCACGTTGCATTTGGTTCAATCGACTGGGGCACAACGGTGATTAATCAAATGGTTCAAGAAACCCTAATTACTGGCCTTTGTTGGGTGGGCGTGGCTCTTTTACTATCCTTGGGCATGCGTGCAAAGGCTCCTCAATGGCAAATTCTTAACGGGCTATTGGGTATCACCGTATTGTTAAAAATTTTATTCACTGCGCTTCAGTTTGGTGGGGAATTTAGCTTGATTTGGCTTACTACAGGCGCATGTTGGGGGATGCTTTTAGCAACACTGATTTTGCGTTGGGTCTTACGTTTCTCGATCAAGGTCAAATACGGTTTGGCATTTATCTGTTTGCTAACCGCAACCATCCTGATTAATTTATTGCCCGATAATCCCTATTTCATCCTTACGTTAAGACATTGGCATCAGGGAAGACTACTGCATTTTAATGATCTGATGCAGTGGGTATCTGTGATGTGGTTGCCAATGGCGTTTATTTGGATGTTGCGAAATACAAGAGATCTGTAATCGAAGTATTGATGAATATAATTTTTCTATGAGCTTTTCATACCACCTATTTTTTTGTTTAAATCAGCGTAGTAATGGCGAAGATTGTTGTGATCGGCACAACGCGTTTGCGTTATTTGAGTACGCTAAGAATAGAGTCAAAGAACTGGGCTTATCTGGCCCTGGAAAGATTCGCGTTAACAAAGCGGGTTGCTTAGACCGCTGTGCTGATGGTCCAGTCATGGTGGTCTATCCCCAAGGCATTTGGTACACATTAGTTGATACAGGGGATGTGGAAGAAATTATTCAATCCCATCTCATTCATGGACATCCTGTTGAGCGTCTGCAATTATCGTAATAACTTTAGTTATTGTTGAAAGCTTCCTTCATGAATAGCCGTAACAAAATTATTCACATTGATGGTTTAGTCGGGCCAATGGAGATGTCCATTGATTTTCCAGATGAATTAAAAAATGATCCAGCATTTGCAGTTCGTGGGCTAGCCTTGGTTGCACATCCTCATCCCCTGATGGGTGGTACGATGGACAACAAAGTTGCCCAAACGATGGCACGCGCATTTAATCAGTTGGGTTATGTTAGTGTGCGACCCAATTTTCGTGGCGTTGGAGGGACTGCTGGTGTTCATGACGATGGTATCGGTGAATTAGAAGACTTGCTTTACGTGACTGAGTGGATGCAAACACCATCAAGTTGGTTGCAGTTTGAGGCAACAGCCAACCAATCTTGGACGGCTGCAGCGAACACTTTACCCTTGGTAGTTTCTGGTTTCTCATTTGGCAGTTTTGTCGGAAGTCATTTAGTTCAAAGGCTTGCAGAGCTTGGCCGACCAGCTGAGCGCCTGGTAATGGTTGGAAGCGCAGCTGGGAAGTGGACGCTTGCCCAAGTGCCTGCTGATACGATTTTGATCCATGGTGAGTTAGATGAAACCATTCCACTTATTGATGTCTTAGATTGGGCGCGCCCACAGGAACTAACGGTCCAGGTGGTTCCCGGTGCAGATCACTTCTTCCATCGTCGTTTGCATTGCATTCGCAATATTATTTCTGGTGCTTGGTTAGGCATGCCAGACCTTCGTAAAAATTAAGAGAGCGATCAAAAATTATGGCTGAAGAAAAATCACTGATTGAGTACCCATCTCTTTTTCCTATTAAGGTTATGGGAAAAAGCAATCCGGAATATTTGCCCGCAATTATTCACATTGCTAAGCAGTTTGATCCAACGTTTGATGAGAGCAAGGTTGAGCAAAGACCATCTAAGGATGGAAATTATTTGGGAATTACCTTGCCTATTACCGCAACTAGCCGTGAACAATTAGATGAGCTCTATCGCACCCTATCTACGCATCCATTAGTTAGTGTTGTTTTGTAATTTGATTTCATGACGGTTTTAATAAAGCACCTTGGATTGGCTGATTATGAATCTACGTATGAGGCCATGCGCGTTTTTACCAAAGAACGAAATAGTGATACGCCAGATGAAATATGGGTATTAGAGCACCCTCCGGTCTTCACTCTAGGATTGGCTGGAGATGCGAGTAATCTTCACTCGCCCAGTAATCAAATCCCAATGGTGCAAGTAGATCGCGGAGGCGAAATTACTTATCACGGTCCAGGTCAGATTGTGGTTTATCTCTTGCTTGATCTAAAGCGCCTCAGAATTTTTGTCAAAGAGCTGGTGTCTCGGATTGAGCAATCGGTCATTGATACTCTGGCAGATTTTGAAATTCAGGCTGAGAGAAAACCGGGGGCCCCAGGAATTTATGTCTCCGAACAAGCGGGGATCTCCTCCGAATGGGTTGGGGCAAAAATTGCCGCCCTAGGGCTCAAGGTTTCCAAAAGTTGCTCCTATCATGGTTTAGCATTGAATGTAGGCACTGATTTGGAGGCTTTTGCACGCATCCACCCTTGTGGTTATGAGGGCTTAAAGACGGTGGATATGCAAACCCTTGGGATCAGGGACAATATAGACACTATTAGCCAAAAGCTTTTGCAGTATTTGCAAAAGCAAATCATGCCAACATGACCATAAATAAAACTGACATCAAGGAGTCAATTCAAGACCGCCAAGATCTTGAGTACGACGCCACTCGCAAGCAAAAATCAAGCGAGAAGACTGCGCGCATTCCAATCAAAATTGTCCCGCTTGAAGAAGTTTTGAAGAAGCCCGATTGGATTCGAGTAAAAGCTGCATCTGGCAATTCTCGTTTTAATGAAATCAAAAAGATTTTGCGTGAAAATGAATTAGTCACTGTTTGCGAAGAGGCCAGTTGCCCAAATATCGGTGAGTGCTTTGGTAAAGGTACTGCGACATTCATGATCATGGGTGATAAATGTACGCGTCGTTGCCCTTTCTGTGATGTTGGGCATGGAAGGCCTGATCCGCTCGATGTTAAAGAGCCCGCTAACTTAGCGAGAACAATTGCTGCGCTCAAACTCAATTATGTAGTGATTACCAGCGTGGATCGTGATGATCTGCGTGATGGTGGCGCACTGCATTATGTTGATTGCATTTCTCAATCCAGAAGCCTATCGCCAAGCACTCGCATTGAAGTTCTGGTTCCTGATTTTCGAGGGCGTTTAGATAAGGCTTTAGACATCTTTGCCGAGCATGCCCCAAGCGGTTTGCCAGATGTCATGAATCATAATTTGGAAACAGTGCCTCGTTTATACAAGCAAGCAAGGCCAGGGGCTGATTACCTACATTCTTTGAAGTTGCTAAAAGAATTTAAGGAGCGCTTTCCCCATATTCCAACGAAGAGTGGTTTGATGGTGGGCCTAGGGGAAACAGATGAAGAAATTTTGGAAGTGATGCGCGATATGCGTGAACACAATATTGATATGTTAACTATCGGCCAATACCTGGCGCCCTCTGGCCACCACTTGCCAGTTCAGCGTTATGTTCATCCTGATGTATTCAAAATGTTTGAAAAAAAGGCCTATGAAATGGGCTTCTCGCACGCCGCTGTGGGTGCTATGGTGCGATCTAGCTATCACGCAGATCAACAAGCGCATGGAGCAGGCGTTGTCTAAGATGGTTGTAAAGGCTGGTGCTCTGGCGCTAACTTTTGTTTTACTCGCAGCTTGCAGTCCCAAGCTAAATTGGCGAACCGTACAGTCTCCGGATCAACATTACACAGCACTCTTTCCGGGAAAGCCTGAGAAGATTAATCGCCAAACTACTTATCAAGATCAAGGGCTCGCACAGACGCTTGAAGCCCTCAAAATTGATGATGATATTTACTCCATCAGTACGATTAAGCTAACAAATAAACAAGCCGCTTTGACCCCGAGCATTGTTGCTCAATTGCAGGCTAACTTACTAGAAAGAGCGAAAGCTGAAGGTGGTTTGGTTGTTGCTGAAGACGGGGTATATCAAACCACCAATCATCAGCTTCTTCCTATCAAAGACCATTTAATTAGCTTTGTTGAAAATGGCAAGGTTCAGCAAACAATGCGAGTACGCTGGATCACTCGACTGTCTGATAGTGGTGCTATGTTTGTGTATCAGATTTCAGTATTACATACCAATCGAGATTCGATCGATGCAAAGCTATTGCTAACCAAAGAAGAATATGCAAACTTCTTCAATGAGTTTTACCCAGAGTGAAACTCTGAAAAATTACTGCGTTTTTTCTAGCGCAGCAACTTTTGCCTCAAGCGCCTCTAATTTCTCTCTAGTTTTGGCAAGTACTTTATTTTGTAGTTCAAATTCTTCACGAGTGACTAAATCCATTTTCTGAAAACCTTGATTCATCATTGTCCGCACATTCTTTTCAATTTCATGTGCTGGAGAGTTGCGAATGACATCGCTTACTTTGCTTTGCATATCGCTAGCAATCCGTTGTACTTGCTCCAGAATTTCGCTTGGTTTTTGCATGATGGGGTTTTTAGGCCTAATTAAAGTTGCATAAAAGATACACATTGCTATTTTATGTTGAGCCATTAAAAACTGTTCCAATGGCTGAAAAATGGAAAATATCCCCACAATTCACAAAAGTAGTGCACTTAATTGCACCAAATAAGTGCATAGGCATTAATTCGGGGAATGGGGGCCGTTGCCAATTGGCGCACCCCTTCAATATCACTCCATGCAATAAGCATTCAACCCATTTTTTTATTACAACCGTAAGGAGTTAAGTATGAAAACTTTGCACAAGAAAGCAATCTCTGCTGCCGCAGTTGCATTGCTAAGCGGCTTGGCTTGCTCTTCAGTATTTGCTGAAGAGGCTGCTGAAGCGCCAGAGGCTAGCCCAATCACAGCGAACGTAACCGTTGTAAATGACTATCGTTATCGCGGTATCAGTCAATCTAACTTTAAGCCTGCTATTCAAGGTGGTTTTGATTATGCTCATGAGAGCGGTTTCTACATCGGTAACTGGAATAGTTCAATTAGCTGGGTTGGAGATAACGCTTATATCAATACTGGTAAATCTGTTTCTGCGCCAATCGAAATGGATTTCTATGCTGGCGTTAAGAAAGAATGGCTTGGCGAAGGTTTTGCTTCAGATTTGGGTATTTTGCAGTACTACTATCCAACTAGCGGTTTGACAACTACTGCAAATATGGTCAATCCAAATACTACAGAGCTTTATGTTGCTCAGAACTTTACCTTTGGGCCAGTAACAGGTTTCGGTAAGATTTCATATGCCATCAGCACACTATTCGGCAATGTGAATTCTTCAGGGTTTTACTACCCTGATTTGACGTTGAACTATGACACTGGTGTTTGGAGCTTAGCTCTAAATGGACACATTGGTTATCAATATGTTGCTGGCAATCAAGCCTCTCAGGGTAGCTACAGCTCTATCTTGAGTAACAATACCCTCTTCAGCTATACAGACTGGAAATTGGGTGTGACTAAAGATTTTTTGGGGGGGGGTGGTTTATCAGCTGCAATCGCTTATGTTGGAACTAATGCGGTAACAGTGCAAGGCGCCTATTCCTATGTCAGTCCACAGGGTAAAAACCTAGGTAAATCAACAGGATTAATTTCCTTAACCAAAACTTTCTAATTTCCACCTCTGAACGGAGAAACACATGAAATTAATTACCGCAATCATCAAGCCTTTCAAGCTTGACGAAGTGCGCGAAGCTCTCTCAGAAGTGGGAGTTTCGGGCATTACTATCACTGAGGTTAAAGGCTTTGGTCGTCAAAAAGGTCACACCGAGCTGTATCGCGGTGCTGAGTATGTTGTGGATTTTTTACCTAAAGTAAAAATTGAAGCTGCTGTTGAAGATGGCATCTTGGAGCGCGCAATTGAAGCAATTGAAAAATCAGCGCGTACTGGCAAGATTGGTGACGGCAAGATTTTTGTCTCTCCAGTTGAGCACGTCATTCGTATTCGCACCGGTGAAACCGGCGCGTCAGCACTTTAAAGAGAGGTTCAAAATGTTAGCTTGGATGAAACGACTCGTAGCTGGTGGTGCAATGGCCTTGGCTATCGGCGCTACTGGTGTGATGGTTACTTCACCAGCGCATGTTGATGAAGTAAAAAAACCAGCAGTTACTGCTCCAGCTGCAACACCAGCTGCTGCGGAACCTGCACCTGTTCTTTGCTCTGAAAAGTGCAATAAAGCAGATACAGCATGGATGATGGTTTCAACAGCTTTAGTGTTGTTGATGACTCTTCCTGGATTGGCTTTGTTCTACGGCGGTTTGACACGTAGCAAAAATATCCTGTCCATTTGCATGCAATGTTTCATGGTCTTCTCTTTGATTACGGTGCTTTGGTCTATTTATGGCTATAGCTTTGCATTCACGGAAGGCGGTGCATTTGTTGGCGGACTTGATCGTCTGTTCTTGGGCGGCATGAATCCTGACTCAGTAGCAGCAACCTTTAGTAAGGGTGTTGTAATTCCTGAGTACGTATTTATGGCTTTCCAAGCAGTGTTTGCGACGATTACTTGCTGCTTGATCATCGGCTCTTTTGCTGAGCGCGCTAAGTTCTCTGCAATCTTGGTATTCATGGTGATCTGGTTCACATTTAGTTACTTGCCAATCGCTCACATGGTTTGGTTCTGGCCTGGTCCAGATGACATCAAGGATGCTGCATCGCTTGAGGCAATTACTGCTCGTGCTGGTTGGTTGTGGCAAAAAGGTGTTCTCGACTTTGCTGGTGGTACTGTTGTTCATATCAATGCGGCGATCGCTGGCTTGGTTGGTTCATTCGTGATCGGCAAGCGTATTGGTTATGGCAAAGAAGCAATGAAGCCGCATAACCTCGTTTATGTGATGACTGGTGCTGCACTCTTGTGGTTTGGCTGGTTTGGTTTCAATGCTGGTTCAGCCCTAGAAGCAAACGGTAGCGCTGCATTGGCTTTCGTAAATACTTATTTAGCAACTGCCGCTGCTGTATTGGGCTGGTCTGTAGCTGAGTGGGTTCGCAAAGGCAAGCCTTCAATGTTAGGCGCCGCTTCTGGTTGCGTAGCTGGTTTGGTTGCCATTACTCCTGCTGCTGGATTTGCTGGCCCAATGGGCTCTATCGCAATCGGCTTGTTCGCTGGTGTCATTTGCCTCTGGGGTGTTACTGGTCTTAAGAAGATTTTGGGTTCAGATGACAGCTTGGACGTTTTCGGTGTTCACGGCGTTGGCGGTATCTCTGGTGCATTGTTGACTGGCGTATTTGCTGATCCAGCTTTGGGTGGCACAGGTATCTGGGATTACGTAGCTAATGCCGTTGCCCCTGATTACTCAATTGCTAGCCAATTATGGATTCAAGCTCAAGGCGTGATTACTACCATAATTTGGTCCGGCGTAGTTTCTTTCATTGCCTTCAAATTGATCGATATCGTGATCGGTTTGCGTGTGAAGGAAGAAGAAGAGCGCGAAGGCTTGGATATCAGCTCACATGGTGAGTCTGCATACGAGTCTTAATTAGTAGATTTACCCCTCACTGGGCAGTTTTACAAAACTGCCCAGTTTTTAAGCGCGGGATCCTAGGATCCCGCGTCTTTCTTTTAAAAATCTTACAATGGTGGAATGGTTCCACATCTCATTACTGCCCTTAGCGGACCTTTGCTCGAATTAGAGTCCAAGGTTCTTGAAGCTACCCCAACTATTGAGCGCTGGTTTAGGCTTGAATGGCAGGAGCATACTCCGCCGTTTTATTGCTCAGTAGATTTGCGTAACTCTGGATTTAAGCTCGCACCTGTCGACACCAATCTATTTCCAGGCGGGTTTAATAATCTTTCTCCCCAAATGTTGCCGTTGGCTGTTCAGGCCGCAATGGCTGCAATCGAAAAAATTTGCCCAGAGGCAAAAAATTTATTGCTGATCCCTGAGCGTCACACACGCCTTTTTATTTGCAAAACATTGTAAGACTTTCTTCGATACTTCGTCAAGCTGGACTCAATGTTCGCTTAGGAACCTTTTCTGAAGAAATTAAAAAGCCCACGTGGATTGAGCTGCCCGATGGCAATCGTTTGCTGATGGAGCCTCTATCTCGCTTGGGTTTAAAAAAGCAGCGTTTGGGTCTTAAGGATTTTGATCCCTGCTCCATCTTGCTCAATAATGATCTTTCAGCTGGCATTCCGCCGATCTTAGAAAACATACATGAGCAATATTTGCTGCCCGGCCTGCATGCTGGCTGGCATGTGCGTCGTAAATCAAACCACTTCGCTGCCTATGAAGAGGTTGCCAAGAAGTTTGCTAAGGTTGTCGATATTGATTCTTGGATGATTAATCCTTATTTTGCTAGCTGCTCAAGTATTAATTTCCATGAGCGCAAAGGCGAGGATGAATTGCAAACTGCTGTAGAGCAAGTTCTTAAAAAGACTGCCAAAAAATATCGTGAATACGGCATCAAAGAAAAGCCATATGTGGTTGTGAAAGCAGATGCTGGTACTTATGGCATGGGTGTCATGGTAGTGAACGATCCCTTGCAGCTAAAGGGATTGAACCGCAAAGACCGCAACAAAATGAGTGTTGTTAAAGAAGGTCTTGAGGTTAGCGATGTGCTGATTCAAGAGGGTGTTTATACCTTTGAAAAAGTCAATGAAGCAGTTGCAGAGCCAGTGGTCTACATGATTGATCGTTACGTCATTGGGGGTTTCTATCGCGTTCATACAGACCGTGGGCCAGATGAAAACCTAAATGCCCCTGGTATGCATTTTGTACCTTTGGCGTTTGAGCAAAACTCAATGCCAGATTTTGGGGCGAAGCCAGGAAGTGCAGCCCCTAATCGTTTTTATTTGTATGGTGTGGTTGCGCGTTTGGCTCTGTTAGCTTCTTCGCTAGAGCTTGAGCGAACTGACCCAGATATGGAAGTGGCATAAGTTCAGACGTATTTAATCTGCTAAAAGAATATGGATCTTTTATTTATTGCTGACCCACTTGAATCATTCAAGATAAAAAAAGATTCCACTTTAGCGATGATGCGCGTTGCTCAAGAAGCCGGTCATCATCTATGGTTTTGTCAGAGCCGCAATGTCTTGTGGAAAGATGATTTAGTTGTTGCTGACTGCCAAATCTTAGCCATTAAGCCAAGTTCATCATCTTGGTTTGAATTAGGCGGGCTAGAGTTGCGGTCACTTAAATCTTTCTCGGCGATATTGATGAGAACAGACCCCCCATTCGATATTGAGTATCTCAATACTACTTGGCTGCTGTCTGCTGCGGTAAAGCAGGGCGCCAAAGTATTAAATGATCCTGCTGCAGTTCGAGATCACTCTGAAAAGTTGTCTATCACTGAATTTCCAGAGCTCATTCCACCAACCTTGGTGACACGTGAGCTCAGTGCGGTGGAGTCATTTCACCAGATCCATCGCGATATCGTGATTAAGCCCCTCGATGGCATGGGCGGCATGGGTGTATTTCGGGTTGGTGCAGACGGACTTAACCTTGCCAGCATTGTTGAAACTTTGGGTGAGAATGGAGCTAGAACGCTTATGGTTCAGCGTTTCTTGCCAGAAATCACTCAGGGCGATAAGCGTGTCTTATTAATTGGAGGTGAAGTAGTCCCGTTTGCCTTGGCTCGCATCCCGCAGGGTAACGAAATTCGCGGCAACTTAGCCGCTGGCGGCAAGGGGGTTGCCATGCCATTAACTGATGCAGAAAATAAGATTGCTAGGTTGTTTGCGCCAATTTTGTATCAGCGCGGTTTATTCCTAGTTGGGCTCGATTTAATTGGAGGCCACTTGACTGAAATTAATGTCACTAGCCCAACGTGTTTTGTTGAAATTACCGATCAAAGTGGATTTGATGTTCCGCAATTTTGGTTGAAGGCGCTTGAAAAGGCATTGTCATAATATGGCTGGAATAGTAATTGTTGCTCACACCCCAGTTGCAAGTGTAATGTTGGGATTTGTTGAACACACCTTTGGTTCTTTGCCAGAGCGCGTCAGAGCGGTTGATATACCACCACATGAAGATATCAAAGCTAGCTTCGATCGCGTTTTGAAAGCTGCCTATGGTGTTAATACTGGTAATGGTGTGCTCATTCTCACTGATGTTATGGGCGCAACACCGGCCAATGTGGCAAGCAAGCTGGAAAGCTTGGGCCCCCTTTCGGGATTAAATGCCCCCGTCATTGTTCTAGCTGGACTCAATTTACCCATGTTGATGCGCTGTATCTCTCACCGGGGTGAGGGCTTAGAAGAGTTGGCAAAGAAAGCGCTCGCAGGCGGGCAAAATGGAATTCTGCGCTTAGGTGCAAAAGTAGATCAAGCTTAAAAATAGGAGCAAGGTTCGCAATGCCAATCGCTGAAATTGAAATTATTAATAAGTTAGGTCTTCATGCCAGAGCATCGGCTAAGTTATCTCAACTTGCCGCCCAGTTTCCTTGTGAAATATTGTTGTCACGCAATGGGCGTCAAATCAACGCCAAGAGCATTATGGGTGTGATGATGCTTGCTGCGGGTATCGGTAGCACTGTTACCTTAGAGACGGTTGGCGAGAGGGCTGACGAGGCTATGCAAGCCATTACAGCATTAATTAATGATCGTTTTGGAGAAGGCGAATAGCATGACTTTTGCGCTTCACGGAATTCCAGTATCCAAAGGCATTGCCATTGGCAAGGCGGTACTGATTTCTCGTGCAGCCCTAGAGGTTAGTCACTATTTAATTGAGCCTGGCAAAGAAGAGGCTGAGGCTCAAAGATTATTAGATGCTTTTGATCAGGTTCGTTTAGAGTTAGACCAGTTGCGTCAAGGCTTGCCAAAAGATGCTCCCCAAGAGATGGCGGCATTCTTGGATGTGCACGGAATGATTTTGGCTGACCCAGCTTTAGCTGAGAAGCCAATCAAACTCATCCGCTCCCAGCGCATGAATGCAGCATGGGCTCTAACTACAGAGTTAAACGATCTGCTGGAGCAGTTTGCTGAGATAGAGGATCCTTATCTTAAGGAGCGTGCAAACGATATTCGCCAGGTAGCTGAGCGCGTTATTAAAGCTCTAAATGCGCAAAAGAAAGATGCGTTTAATGACTCTGATTTGTTATCACCCGGTGATGTAGGAATCGACTCGATCATTGTTGCTCACGATATTGCGCCGCATGACATGTTGCGTTTTAAGGAGCATTCATTTACTGGTTTTGTAACAGACCTAGGTGGTAAAACATCGCATACCGCTATTGTGGCTCGTAGCATGGAGATTCCAGCGGTTGTTGGCGTTCGTCATGCCAGTGAAATGATTCGCCATGGCGACTGGTTAATTTTGGATGGCGAGCAAGGTGTGGTGGTGGTTGCTCCCGAAGAAAATTTACTAGCCGAGTATCGGAAGTTACAGACCCAAGCTTTAAAAGAGGCACGCAAGCTTCAACAGATAAAACATGCAAAAACAGAAACACTCGATCGTGTTGATATTGAACTGTTTGCCAATATTGAATTACCTGAAGACGCAATTCAAGCAGTGAAGCTTGGCGCTGTTGGTGTTGGCTTATTTCGATCTGAATTTTTATTCATGGATCGACAGCAGGCATTGCCTGATGAAGAGCAACAATACCAAGAATATCGTCGTGTCGTCGATTTGATGCATGGCTTACCTGTGAACATCCGCACCATTGATGTTGGTGCCGATAAGGCATTGGGCGCAGGAGGCACAGATGTATCTCAAACCGGTACTTCGCCTTTGGGTTTGCGCGCTATTCGTTGGTCCCTGACAGAGCCAGAAATTTTCCTGACTCAGTTGCGCGCTATTTTGCGTGCTTCAGCGCATGGTCAAGCCCGCATCATGATTCCTATGTTGGCGCATGCCAAGGAAATAGATGAAACATTTCGTTTGATTGAGAAAGCCAAACAGCAGTTACTGCAGCGTGGGCTATCTTTCAATCCTAATATTCAAGTGGGTGCGATGATTGAAATTCCTGCGGCTGCTTTGGTGCTACCTTTACTTATTAATCGATTCGATTTCTTATCGATCGGTACAAATGATTTAATTCAGTACACCTTGGCTATTGATCGGGCAGATCATGCAGTTGCTCATCTGTATGACCCTTTACATCCTGCAGTTCTGTATTTAATTGCAAGCATTATTGACCAAGCAAAGCGTGCCAATGTACCAGTTGCGGTGTGTGGTGAGATGGCTGGAGACCCTGCTTTGACCAAGTTATTGCTCGCAATGGGCTTAACGGATTTCTCGATGCACTTCAGTCAGTTACTGCTGGTTAAGCGAGAGATTCTCCAAGCAAACGTTGGATTGCTAAAAGCACGGTTCCCAAGAGTACTCAAGGCATATGAGCCGCAGGCTCAAGCTAAAGCGCTAGAGCGCTTGTTTTCTTAAGCTTGATTGGCTTTGCCACACACTAGGCAATCTGGATTGCGGCTAATATGAATTTGCTCGACTTGAGTTTTTCGTGCATTCCAGAGTAACATCCGGCCCACTAAAGGATCTCCAAACCCAATTAAAACTTGCAACGCCTGTGCCGCTTGAATTGACCCTATTATTCCAACTAGTGGTGAAAAGACGCCCATTGTTGAACAGCTAACCTCCTCAAATTCTTCATTTGGAGAAAAAATACAGGCATAGCAAGGCGACTCTGTGTTGCGAGGATCAAACACCGAGACTTGCCCATCAAAGCGTAGTGCTGTTCCAGAAACTAAAGGCACTTGGTGTTTTACGCAGCTAGCATTAATCAAATGTCGTGTTGAGAAATTATCCGTGCAGTCAAGAACGATATCTATTCCTGGCAGCATTTCATCTAAAAGTACAGCTGTTGCCTTGGCTTTAATCGTTTCAATTTTGATGCTGGGGTTGAGTCGTTGCAAAAACTGTTTTCCTGAAGAAACTTTGCTTGATCCAATTTGAGCTTGAGTATGCATGATCTGACGCTGAAGATTGGTTAGCTCTACATCATCATGATCTACAAGGGTAATATAGCCAACGCCTGAAGCTGCAAGGTATGGGGCGGCTGATGAACCTAAGCCACCAGCCCCAATGACTAAGACATGTGAATTAAGAAGTGTCTCTTGGCCTTCAACATCAATGTCCTCAAGAAGGAGGTGTCGTGAGTAGCGAAGTAACTGCTCATCATTCATTTGGGCAACATATCAATATCAGCAAATTACTCAAGCTTGGATGATGAACGTTTTACTGGTTGACCATTAATAAAGGCTACTGCCTGAGAAAGCATAAAGTCATCAGCGCTACCAAGTTCCACAGGCTTCTTGTTTTTATCCTTCTCTTTTTCCTCGGGAGTTTTTTTAGCGTTCTTTTCTTTAATACGCTGTAACTCTTCTAGACGACGTTGTTCGCGATCCTTAATTAATTTATCTTCTGCAGACTGCTTGTTGCGCAAATGTTTTTCACTGTCAACTTCGCGTGTGACCAAGACATCATCGGGGTCACCATCTTTATTTTGATCCACGGGAATGTCGGGCTTGATGCCAAATGCCTGGATTGATTTTCCACTTGGCGTGTAGTAGTAGGCAGTAGTAATTTTCAGTGCTGAGTCATTGGTTAGGGGGCGTACTGTCTGAACAGATCCCTTGCCAAAAGTGGTTTTTCCAATGATGGTTGCTCGTTTGTAATCTTGTAGAGTGCCGGCCACAATTTCTGAGGCTGAGGCTGAATAGGCATTCACCAGCACAACCATCGGGAGTTTTTTGTAGATCTCGGGAACGCCAGCTAATGGGTCTCCAGGTTCGCTCAGGCGATACATTGCCGGAGAAGCATTAAACACTTGTTTTGAATCGGGTGCCTGACCTTTGGTTGACACGATGACCGCATCTGTTGGAAGAAATGCTGCTGCAACACCAACCGCACCTTGCAACAAGCCACCTCCATTATTTCTTAAATCCAGAATAACCCCTTTGAGCTTAGGATCTTGATTGGCGAGTTCGGTAAGCTTCTTGGCCAGATCTGGAACAGTGCGCTCTTGAAAGCTCGTAATGCGAACCCAAGCGATATCGTTATCGAGAATTTTTGCTTTAACAGATTGCACTTTGATTTCTGCGCGAGTAATCGTTACAGGAAAGCTGCGTTCTTCGCTTTTGCGGAAGATGGTTAATGTAATTTTGGTGTCTGGAGTACCGCGCATTGTACGTACTGCTTTATCGAGCGACATGCCACGTACGGGCTTGTCATCTAAGCGTGTAATTAAATCCTCAGCTTGTAAACCGGCTCGAGCAGCAGGACTATCTTCAATGGGGTTGAGAATCTTAACAACACCATCCTCGGGGGTAATTTCTATTCCAAGGCCGGCAAATTTCCCCGATGTTTGCTCTTGCATTTCAGAAAAATCTCTTTTATCCAAGAAGGTAGAGTGAGGATCAAGACCGCTCACCATTCCCTTAACAGCATCAGTTAAAAGTTGCTTGTCTTCAACAGGCTCTACATACTCGCGTTTAATTTGCGCAAAAACATTTGATAGTGTGCGTAGCTCATCAAGTGGAAGTTGTGAGCCTTGCTGTGCTGTGGCTGAAAACTGAATCGTGGCAGCAACGCCTGCAACTAAGCCAATTGTGATGAGAGCAAAATTCTTAAGAAATTGACGCATGTTGTTTTGTCTTAATCCAAGTAAAAATGTTGAATTGGCTTGAGGTTGTCATCTAGCTCATACACCAAAGGGACGCCATTGGGTACGTTTACTTCCATGATGGCTTCATCAGACATTTGATCAAGGAACTTAATGAGGGAGCGAATGCTGTTTCCATGAGCTACTAGCAAAACACGTTTATTCGCCTTAAGTGCTGGAGCGATAGATTCGTTCCATAGCGGTAGAACGCGTTCGACATTATCCTTCAAGCATTCACCAAGAGGAATATCAGCAGGATTTAATTTGGCATAGCGGCTGTCGTTTTTTGGATTTCTTTCATCGCCCATTTCTAAAAGTGGCGGACGAACATCATAAGAGCGACGCCAGATGTGAACTTGCTCATCACCATACTTAGCGGCAGTTTCTGCTTTGTTCAAGCCAGTTAATGCGCCATAGTGACGCTCATTTAAGCGCCAGCTATGCACTACAGGGATCCACATCAGATCCATGGTGTCTTGAACATGCCAAAGAGTGCGAATAGCGCGCCTCAGGACAGAGGTATAGGCGACATCAAATTCGTATCCTGCTTTTCGCAGATTTTCGCCTGCTGCCAGGGCTTGTTTGGTCCCTTTGGGTGTTAAGTCGACGTCAGCCCAGCCAGTGAAGCGGTTTTCAAGGTTCCAGGCGGATTCGCCGTGACGAATAAGGACAAGTTGTTTCATAGAGCCATTCTATAATCCGGTGATGAACTTTCTCACGCAAATTGATAATTTAGCGCTTATCGCCCTACTAGTAGTTTCAGGTCTAGCGCTTTTCCTACCCACATTATCTACGCTTATTAGCGGAAAGGGCTTATCCCCGACCGAGGCGACGATTTGGATTAACCGCCGCAAGTCCCACATATTAGATCTGCGCTCTGAAGAAGCGTTCAAAGCAGGCCATTTGCCAGGCGCAAAGTTGGCGTCTGCGGTCAGTCTGACTGCAACGATCGAGTCGCTTAAATTAGATCGCAAGCGCCCATTGGTCTTGGTATGCGAAACCGGCGCGCAGTCGCGTAAGGCGCTGGGCGAGATTCAAAAGCTTGGGTTTGCAGAGGTTGGTGTTTTGGATGGCGGCGTACAGGCCTGGAAGGCCGCTGCTCTGCCACTAGTTAAATAGGGTAATTAATATGCCTCAAGTAACGATGTACAGTACTCAAGTCTGCCCATACTGTGTGATGGCTGAAAAGCTCTTGCTCAAGAAGGGCGTTAGCAATTTGGAAAAGATATTAATTGATCGCGATCCTGCTCAGCGTGAAGCAATGATGACTCGCACTGGTAGACGCACGGTCCCGCAAATATATATTGGTGAGACCATGTTGGTGGGTATGATGATTTAGTTGCCTTGGATCGCGCTGGAAAGCTTGATCCATTGCTGGTTTGATAGCGATTCCTATAAAGAGAGTTTGTAATGACAGAACAGTCTTCCATACCACAAGAGATGGCGAATGAACCCAACGAACCTGGATTTCGGATTCAGCGTATTTATCTCAAAGATTTATCTTTGGAGCAACCCAATGCCCCAGAAATTTTTCTAGTTATTGCTGAGCCACAAGTGCAAGTGGAAGTTGATACTGCCGTCAAGCCCTTGAGTGAGGGAATTTTTGAGGTTGCCTTGATTTCAACCATGACGGCCCGTGTTGAGGGCAAGGTACTTTTTCTGGTAGAGGCCGGCCAAGCTGGTATCTTTGAATTTTCGAACATTCCCCCAGAGCAAGTAGATATGATGTTAGGTATTTCTTGCCCGACTATTTTGTACCCCTATTTGCGCTCTAATATGGCCGACATCATCGGGCGTGCTGGCTTCCAGCCAATTCATTTAAATGAAATTAACTTCCATGGAATGTACAAGCACAGAATGATGCAGGCGCAACAAGCTGCTGCAACCAAAGCTGGCAGTAATGTAGATGAGAGCAAAATTATTCTTCCTAATTAAACGCTAGCGCTGAGGTCACGGAATATGAAAGTGACATTATTGGGTGCGGGCGCTTGGGGGACTGCGATGGCCTCCCAAGCAGCACGTCAGTTGCGTGAGGAAGATGTTTGTTTATGGTCTCGCAGCCTAGGGCAGATTCAAGCAATTACTCAAACTGGTGAGAATGCGGAGTACCTGCCGGGTATTACTCTTCCAAAAAATTTACATCTTGCAACAGATTTTTCAGCCGCAGTTAAAAGGCTATCTTCGGATGATCTTTTAGTGATAGCAACACCCATGTCTGGGTTATCTGAAACGATAGCCCGAGTTCTTCAAGCTGCAGAGCATTCCCTTAATATTATTTGGCTATGCAAAGGTTTGGAGCCAGCTACCGCGCTTTTGCCTCATCAGGTGGTTGAACGTGAGCATCGCTTGCATGGACGTGGCTTAAAACATACTTATGGCGCTTTATCGGGCCCTAGTTTTGCGCACGAAGTCGGTGCAGGCATGCCGTGCGCCTTAACGATAGCAAGTTCTTCAACAACTTTGTGTGAAATTGTTCAGGCGGCATTTCATCATGGGAATATGCGTATTTACTCAAACGATGATCTTATTGGTGTTGAGTTGGGTGGCGCAGTCAAAAATGTTCTTGCCATTGCAGCTGGTATTGGCGATGGCTTAAGTTTGGGTTTGAATGCACGTGCGGCCGTATTAACGCGCGGCTTAGCTGAAATGATGCGCTTAGTCAAAGCAGCAGGCGGCAAATCGGAAACCTGCATGGGCTTAACTGGAGTAGGTGATCTCATTTTGACGGCTACTGGCGACCTGTCACGCAACCGCCGTGTAGGCCTTGAATTAGCCGCAGGTAAATCCTTGCCGGAGATCCTGGCAAGCCTTGGACATGTTGCCGAAGGCGTTTTATGTGCTGCTGCCGTTAGTGATTTGGCTAAGCGTTTGGGTGTCGATATGCCGATCACAACCATGATGGGCGAAGTGCTTTCTGGCAAGCTTACGCCAAAAGAAGCGCTCAAAAAATTGATGGGCCGCGATCCTAAAATTGAATCTTGAATCTTCAAGATTCAAGATCGACTTTACTTGCCCCCGATCAATCCATTTTGGCGCCAGGCTTCATAAGTTACTATCGCAACGGTGTTAGAAAGATTGAGGCTGCGACTGTTATTTTGCATTGCTAGTCGCATTTGATTTTCACGCGGAATTGAGTTTCGCACTTCATCGGTGATACCTTTAGTTTCTGAACCAAATACAAAGTAGTCATTTGGTTCATATTTCCCAGCATGAAAGCTAGTACCACCTTTGGCAGTCAAGGCAAACAGATGTCTGGGATGGGGTTTTTCATTTTGAAGAAATTGCACCCAATTCGCATGGACTTTGACGCTGGCAAATTCGTGATAGTCAAGGCCAGCCCTTCTTAGCTTAGCGTCTTCCATCGGAAATCCCAGGGGTTCAATGAGATGGAGACTGGTGCCGGTGTTGGCACACAAGCGAATGATGTTTCCGGTATTGGGTGGGATTTCTGGTTCAAATAAAACAATATTAAACATGCATCATTCTTTCAGTACTGAACTGACTCTTGTTGTTCTAAGTAATACCCAATTGATTACGCGTTCGACGCCATTGTTTTTTAGTACGCGTGCAATTTCATTTAAGGTGGCTCCACTTGTCATGACGTCGTCAAACACAATAACAGTTTTATTTCTGAGCAATTTTCGGTAAACATTATCAATATAAAACATCTCCCTAATTGCATTCTGTCGGGCTAGGACAGAATTTCCTGCTTGGTGCTCTGGATGATGATGTCGCTTGAGGGCAAAAGGCAGTTTTTGAATTGATCTGGCACATTCAATTCGGCGAGCCAATTCCCAGCTTTGATTAAAGCCGCGTGTATGTAATTTTTAATACTCAGAGGCACTGGTAAAAGACAGAACGCGTCTTGCTCTCTCGGGTAAACCGACATCACATGGTTCCAGGCTCTAGCAAGTCCATATGCAAAGGCAATTCGTTTTTGATACTTCAGTTGGTGTAATGCTTCTTGTAGCATTCCATCGTAGCGATGAAGGCAAACAGTTTTATCAAAATATGGAGAGTGATTTGTGCATTGTATGCAGCGTTTTACGAGCACTTCTTTTGCTGTCAAAGGTAGCGCACACTGCTTGCAGCATTCGTAGTGGATCAGGCTTTCATCATGGAGGGCTGACAAGCATCTATGGCAGAGGGGGTTTGACTGAATCTGATTGCAAACGATACAGGGAGTAGGCAAAATTTTTGCACAAATAACCTGAACAATATTCTCTAGAATTTGCATGGGGCGCTGAGTATACTGAGCTAATGACCCAGCCAATTAGATGGTTACACGATGAAATTGCAGTTCGCATGTTGCAAAAACTCGATATCGTCAAACTCGATGCAAAAGATATTCTGCTCATTCCAGATTTTTCTGGAAAGCATAGATCTCTCTTAACAAGACGTTTCCCAAACGCTCGTATACACAGCATTATTGAAGGGGGAATGTCGGGTCTTGATCTATTGATTGCCAGGATTAAGTCGCATTGGAGGGCGCTGATTTTTCCTGGGAAGGTTTTTCATATTGGCGCTTACCTTAAAACTGGCAAATTTAATCTCCCTGACAATTCTGTTGATTTGATATTGAGCGATCTCTTGTTACAAGATCTTGCTGACCCGAAACATTTTTTACAGGAATGTTGGCGGGTTTTAAAAGAGGGTGGCTTAATCTCTTTTAGCTATCTTGGGCCAGACACCGGAAAAGAATTGCGCCCATTAGAGATTGAAAATCTTCGCTTAAAAACTCTATTAAGCCCTTGGGACATGCACGATATGGGGGATGCGCTTGTGGGGGAGCGTTTTTCTGACCCTGTGATGGATATGGAATATTTGACCATTGAATATGAGAAGCCAGCACTTTTGATGGCCGATATCAATGGTTTGAAGCTGGCGCATTCAACCCCCTCAGAAACATCTGAAATGGCAGATTTACCTCAAAAACTAACTTTAGAAGTGGTGTATGGCCATGCTTGGGCTATTGGAAAACACCTTGCAAAAGCTAAGGACCAAGTTGCTTATATTGATATAAATCAAATTGGACGCAAGACTAGGCCAGATTCTGCTTAAGTGTAAGCGTTTACTATCATTTTAAGCTAGACTAAGATTGGATGTGCGTGGGTTATCCCTGTTTGTTGTTGCGCCTAATTAACCCTATAATCACCGCTGGATGTATTGGCTTGAGACCGCATTTTGGGCATTTTGTGGCTTTTTAGCTGCTTTGCTCGCGACAATGAACAGAGAATAAGATGAATTTATTTGGAAAAGTCACTAGGGCTTCGCTCTATTTAGTAGCAGCTTTTGGCACCGCTTTTGCACACGCAAGCGAAAATATGCCTGGCGGTCCAGCTCTGTTAATCAGTTGAATTTTGCCGCTCCCGCGACCAAAATCATGCAAGAAATCCATTGGTTGCATTGGATGATGCTCGGTATCTGTTCATTGATTTTTATCGGTGTTTTTGGAGTGATGTTCTACTCCATTTTGAAACACCGCAAGTCACTGGGCCATAAGTCAGCCTCATTCCATGAGAGCACTTTGGTTGAAATTATTTGGACTGTAATTCCATTGCTGATCGTGATCGGCATGGCATTGCCAGCAACTAAGACTGTTGTTGCAATGAAAGACACAACTAACTCTGACATTACTATTAAGACCACTGGCTATCAGTGGAAGTGGGGTTATGACTACATCAAGGGTGAAGGCGAAGGCATTAGCTTCTTGTCCACTCTGACTACATCGCGTGAAGCAATTAATAACTTGGCACCAAAATCAAACACCTATTTGATGGAAGTGGATAACGAACTAGTTGTTCCCGTTGGCAAAAAGATTCGCTTGATCACTACCGCCAATGACGTGATTCACACTTGGACTATCCCGGCATTTGGTGTGAAGCAAGATGCGATCCCAGGATTTGTTCGTGATACTTGGTTTAAAGCTGACACTATCGGCACATTCCGTGGTCAGTGTTCAGAGTTGTGCGGTGCAGAACATGCTTTTATGCCAATCGTGGTGAAAGTAGTGTCACAAGACGATTACAGCGCCTGGGTTGCTCAGAAGAAAAAAGAGATGTCTGCATCTTCTGATGACCCTTCTAAGGTTTACACCTTGGAAGAGCAAAAAGAGCGTGGTGCAAAAGTGTATGCAGCAAACTGTGCTGCTTGCCATCAACCAAACGGCAAAGGCGCAGGCGCTTTTCCAGCATTGGATGGCAGCAAAGTAGTGAATGGTCCTAAAGCAGGTCAATTCAATATTTTGCTGAACGGTAAAAACGCAATGCCGAAATGGGCTGGTGTACTTTCCGATGGCGATATTGCCGCAGTGATTACCTACACCCGTAACTCATGGGGTAATAAGACGGGTGAAGTCATTCAGACCCAAGAAATTATTACTGCACGTGGCGGCCAGTAACCTATTAACGAATAATAGATAAACGAAACCGGAGTAATTCATGAGCACAGTCTCTACTACCCAAGATCACGCACACGATCACGCGCATGATGATCACACGCCACATGGTTGGCGTCGTTGGTTGTTCGCAACTAACCACAAAGACATCGGTACGATGTATTTGATCTTCTCGTTTGTCAGCTTGTTGGCTGGTGGCATTATGGCCTTGGGAATTCGTTTGGAATTGTTCCAGCCTGGCTGGCTTGCAATTCTTCCGCCCAGAATTCTTTAACCAGCTCACCACTATGCATGGTTTGGTAATGGTGTTCGGTGCGATCATGCCGGCATTCGTTGGTTTTGCGAACTGGATGGTTCCTTTGCAAATTGGCGCATCTGGTATGGCCTTTGCTCGTATGAATAACTTCAGCTTCTGGATTCTTCCAGTTGCTGCTACCTTGCTCTTAAGCTCTTTCTTGGCTCCTGGCGGTGCTCCATCAGGCGGTTGGACTATCTATGCTCCATTGACTTCGCAAATGGGTCCTGGTTTAGATATGGGTATTTTTGCCCTCCACTTGTTGGGCGCCTCTTCAATTATGGGTTCGATCAATATCATCGTGACCATCTTGAATATGCGTGCTCCTGGCATGACATTGATGAAGATGCCAATGTTCTGTTGGACTTGGTTGATCACCGCTTACTTGTTGATTGCTGTGATGCCTGTATTGGCAGGTGCAATCACTATGGTGTTGACTGATCGTCACTTTGGCACATCATTCTTCTCTGCTGTTGGCGGTGGCGACCCAATCATGTTCCAGCATATTTTCTGGTTCTTTGGTCATCCAGAGGTTTACATTATGATTCTTCCAGCATTCGGAATCATCAGTGAAATCGTTCCATCTTTCTCCAGAAAGACTTTGTTTGGTTACAGCTCTATGGTTTATGCAACATCGTCAATCGCGATCTTGTCATTTATCGTTTGGGCTCACCACATGTTTGCAACTGGTATGCCAGTAACTGGTCAGTTATTCTTCATGTATGCAACGATGTTGATTGCTGTTCCAACTGGCGTGAAAATTTTCAACTGGGTTGCAACAATGTGGAAAGGTTCTATGACCTTTGAAACCCCAATGTTGTGGGCTGTTGGTTTCATCTTCGTATTTACGATGAGTGGCTTCACTGGCTTGATCTTGGCTATGGCTCCAATTGATATTGGCGTTCAAGATACTTACTACGTTGTAGCTCACTTCCACTATGTGTTGGTGGCTGGCTCGCTGTTTGCTATGTTTGCTGGCTTTTATTACTGGTGTCCAAAGTGGACTGGTCGTATGGCTAGTGAAACTCGCGGCAAGATCCACTTCTGGGCTTCCATGATTTTCTTTAACATCACCTTCTTCCCAATGCACTTCTTGGGTCTTGCAGGCATGCCACGTCGCTATGCTGACTATCCAACCCAATTTGCTGACTTCAACATGATTGCTTCTATTGGAGCACTCGGTTTTGGTTTGGCTCAGGTTTACTTCTTGTTCTGCGTAGCATTGCCTGCTTATCGCGGTAGTGGCGAAAAAGCTCCAGCCAAGCCATGGGATGGCGCTAAAGGTTTAGAGTGGACTGTTCCATCTCCAGCCCCACACTATACTTTTGAGACTCCTCCAGATGCAGAGCAGTTGCGTGAAGCAGGAATTTAATACGCCCTCTAAAGAAATCCAGGTGGCTAATAACCGCCGCCTTGGATGGATTCTTCTGAGCATTGCTGTTGTATTTTTTATTGGCATTGTGATGAAGTGGAGCTTACTCGGCTAAGTATTTGAATATGACAGCAATGCATTCCACCAATCGTCAAATCATGCTCAAGCTTTGTGTAAGGTAACGGGTATTAACGTGGTTACCAGTAAGAATGATTACGGCATTAGGGCTTTTAGTCCCAATAAGGTTGGTAATACTCAGGTTGATTACTCTCGTAAGGTAACGATTGAGTTTGACTCCAATAGTCGTGGACCATTTAGCTTTAAGCCAGTGAAGAATTTTTTAGAAGTTCATCCTGGTGAGATGACTGAGATTGTGTATGAAGTTACTAATAATTTAGGTCGCTCAGTAGAAGCGCAGGCTATACCTAGTTATGCCCCAAAAAGTGCTACCGAGTTTTTTACTAAATTAGAGTGTTTTTGTTTTCAGCAGCAAACTTTATCTGCTCATGAGGTAAAGAAGATGCCGGTTGTTTTTGTCATTGATGCGGGTTTGCCTGAGGATGTAAAAACAATCACGTTGTCATATACCTTTTTTGAGTTAGGTGTTGGCGTCCCGCCTGCTGGGTCAACCACCCCTAAATCCAAGGGCGTGTGATGGAAAAGAAAAAAAGTACTTTTATGCAGTCTATGAAAGCCGTGTTGTGGGGTTTTTTTTGGGGGTGCGTAAAAAGTCAGGTTTGCAGGAAGATATAGCAACATTAAGTTTTGTGCACATTATCATTGCGGGTGTTGTTGGTGCCTTGATTTTTATGGCAATCCTACTCTTGGTAGTGAAAGCAGTTGTATCCCATTGATTATTTTTTGATTGAATAGAGAGAATAAGATGTCATCCAATTCAACCCCTTACTATTTCGTCCCTGGACTATCTAGACATCCAGCCATGGCTGCCGCTGGCTTAATTGCCTTTGGTTATGGCATGACTGGTTGGGTTAACCACACATCCTGGGGTGGAACTCTTGCCTTGATAGGTGTGGCTTGGATTCTTTTTGTGCTCTACAACTGGTTTGGTGACACGATTGCTGAGTCTAATTCAGGCAAAAATGGCGTAAACGTTGATATCTCCTACCGCTGGTCAATGGCATGGTTCATCTTTTCTGAGATTATGTTCTTCGGTGCATTCTTTGCGGCCTTGTTCTATGCGCGTAATATTGCAATGCCTTGGATGGGTGATGTTGAGAGCAAATTGCTTTGGCCTAATGATGGTCCCGCTGGTTTGGTTGAGAAATTTACCACTATGGGTCCATGGCCAATTCCAACACTCAACACTTTCTTGCTGCTTAGCTCTGGTGTGACCATTACTTATGCTCACCATGCTTTAGTGGAAAATCACATGAAAAAAGCGATTGTTGGCCTGGCGGCCACAGTTGCATTGGGCTTTGTGTTCTTATGCTTCCAAGGGTATGAGTACTACCATGTTTACCATGAGTTGAACTTGAAGCTGACATCTGGCATTTACGGATCCACTTTCTTCATGTTGACTGGCTTCCATGGTTTCCACGTATTCTTGGGTGGTACGATGTTAGCGATTGTTTTGCGCCGTATGATTCGCGGTGACTTTACTGCAGAGCATCACTTCGCTTTTGAGGGTGCCGCTTGGTATTGGCACTTTGTTGACGTTGTCTGGCTCGGTTTGTACATCGCTGTTTACTGGATGTAAGCAAGATAAAAATCGGGGCGTCAAGCCCCGATTTGTTTTGTATTGCAAGGTCAATAACTGCTTTTTAGTTTGATCCAACCTTGATTCCGCTAGCTTCAATTAATCCAAAGTAATGTGCGGCAAGAATGCCCAAAAACAACACTAAAGATAGACCAATACGTAGCATTAAGGAATGAACCATCTTAGAGCTGTTGCCACGACCTCTCATCATGTAGAAGAGAGCAGACCCTAGACTGGCAACAATCATCAGCAGTACAACCGGAATAATCCACTTCATCTCAAACCCTTATTTTGAAACGTATAAATAGTCTTTTTGACGCCCTAGTAGCAAAGCGCATAGTTGCTACTGTATCAGCCTTGCTAGTAATTGTGATCGGCTCCACAGCCGGTATTTGGCAGCTTGGGAGGGCTCAAACCAAAATTGCTCTCGCGGCAAATTTATTAGCTCGCCAACAAATGCCAATCTTGAGTGCAAACGCTGGGCCGTGGACTTTAGAAGAGGCTGCTGAGCGTCGTATGATTGCGCGTGGCCACTATATCCCTGAGGCTGCCATCTGGCTTGATAACCGCCCAAGGCCCATTCCTGCAGGTGGAGCGGGTAATACGGCTCAAGCGGGTTTCTATTTGATGATGCCTTTTAGACTTGAGGGCAGGGACGAGGTGCTCTGGATCAATCGGGGATGGGTTCCCAGAAATAATGAGCAACGCGAATCTTTGCCCCCGATAGAGACTCCTGTCGGCATAGTCAATATTGAAGGTTTGGTATTTGCTAGTCCTGGCAAGGTTTACGCCCTAGGGTCTGAGGATGTAGTTGTTGATCCCAATAAGCCCCGAATCGCCCAGAATTTTGATTTGGAACGAGAGGCGGCCTTACATCATTGGAAGCAAGACCCATTTATTTTGCGTTTAGAGGAGTCTGGCATTTCTGATGGCCTACTGCGAGAGTGGGCGCCTCTGACAACCGGGGTCGATCGCCATTATGCTTATGCATTCCAGTGGTTTGCCTTAGCCTTTGCGGGCTTCCTATTTTGGCTCATTAGCGGATTGCGCCAATATTGGCGACAAAGTTCAGTAAATAAGGATTTAGGGTGAGTGATAAAGAATTATTAATTCCAGCATCGCAGACGGATTCCTCAGCAATCAATGCACAGACTCGTCGTGGTCGCTTACAAATGCTGTTGTTGCTGCTCGCTTGTGCTGCGCCTGTGATCGCCTCTTACTTTGCTTATTACGTGATTAAGCCTGAGGGCGGAAAAACAAATTTTGGTACCTTGGTACATCCAGTTCAATCTGCGAATCCCGCGTGGTTTGGTGTCCCCTTGCAAGGAAAGTGGACGTTGTTAATTGCACGCCCAGCAGCTGAGTGCCAAATTAAAGATGAAAAGTGTATTGAGGCTTTATTTTTAATGCGCCAAGTTAAGGTTGCAGTGGGAAGAGAAAGTAGCCGCGTACAACTTTTATGGGTGAATATGGACGGTAAGCCAGTTGATCTAGAGGTCGCTAAGGCTTACGACGAGAAGGTTGCAGGCTTTAAGGTGGTCTCTTTGCCAACCGATTCTAAGCAGCGCACAGAGTTTTTGGAGTGGCTAAATAAAGAAGGGGCTGGAGAGCAAATCCAGTTAATCGATCCTAGTCCTGCAAAAATGATGTATATCCCCGTCACGAATTCACCTAAAGAATTTGCTTCCATCAAAAAGGATTTAGAAAAACTCTTACGCCTCAATCACAAGGGTGAGAATTTGTAATGCCAAGCATTGGTTTAATTTTAGAGCTGGGGCTCATTGCTATCGTATTTGCGGGGTTACCTTTGGGGTACCTTTGGAAAAAACCTGGTTATAGTTTTTTCCAGAAACTCAATTGGGTGTTGGTCTTTATGACTTTTGACTTAATTGTGTTTGGGGCATTTACGCGCCTTACTGATTCCGGTCTGGGTTGCCCTGATTGGCCTGGTTGTTATGGCGCCTCCAATCCTCTGCATGCGATCAATGTAATTGTGCAGGCTGAAAATACTCTGCCATCAGGCCCAGTAACTGTGATGAAGGCATGGATCGAAATGATTCATCGCTATTTAGCGATGACAGTAGGGGCCTTAATTGTGGTTCAGTTGTCTTTGGCAGCCAGCAAAGTGAAGTCTCTTGGAAGAGAGCCATTATTTGGGAGTATTGCCTTGTTTTTATTGGTCTTTCTTCAAGGTGCATTTGGAGCATGGACCGTGACTTTAAAGCTGCAACCCATTATCGTGATGATCCACTTGATGTTGGCCCTAGGATTGTTAGCTTGTCTAACTGCTTATGCTCAGCAATCTTGGCAAGAAAAAACATCTACAGTACGCACCATTCGCATCAAGCCTTTGCCAGCGCCCTTGTTATTGATTGCGGCCCTGGTCTTGTTTACCCAAGTCTTTTTAGGCGCCTGGGTCAGCACCAATTACGCAGTGCTAGCTTGCCCAGATTTTCCAACCTGCTTGGGCGAGGTTTGGCCTCAAACAAATTGGTCCGAAGGCTATACCCTCTGGCGCCAATTAGGTCTGAATGCTCAAGGTGAGTATATTTCTCCAGTAGCATTGCAAACGATTCACTGGGCACATCGATTGTTTGCGATTGTCTTGATTGTTGTTTTGGGTGCCTTAGCTTGGAGAGCGCTGCAAGTCAGTACTCCAGCAATAGCTAGCTTAGGAAAGTTTGCAAAACTATTATTAGGTTTGCTAGCGCTTCAGGTGGTAACAGGAATATCGAATGTGGTTTTTCAGTGGCCTTTAGCAGTAGCCTTATTGCACACTGCAGGTTCAGCTGCATTAGTATTCTGTTTGGTCAGAATGAGTTACTGGGCTTCCTGGAAGTCTCCAATGCGTTTAAAGACAGTAAAACCTTTATGAATACACCCAAATCAACTGCGTCAGAGACGATGCCGCGTTGGCGCCAGTACTGGGTGCTAACAAAGCCCAGGGTGACACAGCTTGCGGTTTTCTGTGCCGTCATTGGTATGTTCTTGGCTACACCTGGAATGGTTCCCTACACTGTTTTGTTTGGTGGAATTGTTGGTATCTGGTTGTTAGCTGGAGCAGCGTTTGCTGTTAACTGTTTAATAGAGCAGGCAGTAGATGCCAAGATGAAGCGCACTGCGTGGCGCCCATCTGCCACGGGTGAAGTAACTCCATTTCATATCATTATTTTCTCTATCATCCTTGGCTCTTTAGGGATGATTATTCTTTGGAACTTTTGTAATCCTTTAACGATGTGGCTCACCCTAGCTACTTTTGTGGGTTATGCAGTGATCTATACGTGGCTATTAAAGCCTGCTACTCCCCAGAATATTGTGATCGGTGGTTTGTCAGGTGCAATGCCTCCTGCCTTGGTTGGGTTGGGCAGCAGTGACCAACACACTCTCTGCCGAAGCATGGCTGTTGGTATTGATTATATTTGTTTGGACGCCACCTCATTTTTGGGCCTTAGCCTTGTATCGTCGGGATGATTATGTTCAATCAGGATTGCCGATGCTGCCAGTAACGCATGGTGAACGCTTTACCTTACTCAATATTTTGCTGTACACCTTGATTTTGATTGCCGCTACCTTATTGCCTTACATTTATGGAATGAGCGGTATGGTGTATTTGGTGTCTGCAGTGATTTTGGGTTTAATGTTCTTAGCCTATGTAATCGCCCTATTTATCTCTTACAGCGATGCTTTGGCTAAGAAGACTTTCCGTTTTTCAATTACCTATTTGTCTTTACTGTTTGCAGCATTGCTGATAGATCATTATTTCCTCTGAAATGAAAATTACTTTCTTGCGTAGTATCTGCCTTGCTGTCTTTTTGGTATTGCTAGCAGCATGCAGTCCTAAACCTGAGTTTAAAAACATCGACATTACTGGCAGCACTTCCTTTGGCAAGGACTTTAGTTTGCTCGATCCCGATGGGCATGTCAAAACGCTTGCAGACTTTAAAGGTAAAGTCGTAGTGATGTTCTTTGGTTATACGCAGTGCCCTGATATTTGCCCAACTACTCTGACTGAAATGCAGCAAGTAATGAGTTTGATGGGGCCACAGGCTGATAAGGTGCAGGTGCTTTTTGTGACGGTAGATCCGCAGCGCGATACTGCTCAAATCCTGAAGCAATATGTGCCCTCTTTTGATTCGCGTTTCTTGGGTTTGCGTCCCGCCGATGAGGCTGCCTTAGAAAAGGTCACAAAAGACTTCAAGATTTATTACAAACAAGTTCCTGGATCAAAGCCTGGAACTTATACGATAGACCATACTGCTGGCAGTTATGCGTTTGACCCAGAGGGTCGTTTACGCCTGTATATCAAGCATGCGCAAGGTCCGGAGACCTTGGCACATGACTTGAAAGAGCTTCTAAAGTAAATCGGTTTGTTTAGTGTACTTGCAATAGGCTGCGCATTTTTTTGAGGGCTGCAGTTTCAATTTGACGTACACGTTCAGCAGAAATGCCATATTCATCAGCAAGATCATGCAATGTTTTTGTGCCGTTGCCATCAGCATCCATTGCTAACCAGCGTGACTGAACAATATTGCGGCTACGCTCATCTAAGGCCACCAGAGCTTGATCTAGCTTAGGACCCTGGAGTGCGTCAGCTTCTGCGCTGGCAATCCGTTCTGTAGGCTCTTGAGAGCTATCAGCAAGCCATTGAATTGGCGCATAAGCAGAATCATCGTTACTGTCATCGCCCTCGAGTGCAATATCTCCACCTGCCAGGCGCATTTCCATCTCTTTTACATCGGAGCCTTTTACGTCCAATGCTTTTGCCAAGGCATCTACTTCACCTGGGGTGAGGGCGCTAAGGCTAGGTTTGTTGCTGCGTAAGTTAAAGAATAGTTTGCGCTGCGCCTTAGTGGTCGCTGTTTTGACTAAGCGCCAATTCTTGAGAATGTACTCATGAATTTCCGCTTTAATCCAATGGATTGCATAGGACACTAAACGTGCGCCATTACTAGGGTCATAGCGTTTGACTGCTTTTATTAACCCAATATTGCCTTCTTGAATTAAGTCCGCATGAGGGATGCCATAGCCAAGATATTGGCGTGCGATAGAAACTGCTAAGCGCAGATGCGAGAGAACCAAGGTCTTTGCAGCATCCACATTTTCGGTGCGACGAAACTCCTGCGCAAGATGTAACTCTTCCGCAGCGCTGAGCATAGGTACGCGATTAACGTACGCAATGTAGGAATCGAGTGTGCCAACCCCAAGGGCAGGCAGCATTGGAAATGCAGACGCCGTTGCAGCCTGCGCTACGGGCAGCCTTTGCATATTCGGTGTGTCAGATTTCTTTTGAACCATTTTTTATTATCAGTATGAGGTGTAAATAGGCTTCTATTTTAGCACTCTTGTCAAGAGAGTGCTAATGCTTTATTAAATATATAAGTCATTGATTTAATTAAATAATTCTGCAGAATATTGCCCTGATGTGAATGGGACTAAATCCTCAATTCCTTCGCCTTTGCCTAGGGCAAAAATTGCTGGTTTTGGACCATCTTTGAGGGTGTGAGCGAGGGCGCAGATCACGCCGCCTTTGGCAGTCCCATCCAGCTTGGTGACGATGATTCCAGTAAGCCCTAGTGCTGTATGAAAGGCTTTGACTTGGCTCAAACCATTTTGGCCAGTATTACCATCTAGCACCAGCAAGGTATGGTGTGGAGCCCCGGGTAATGCCTTGCCAATAACGCGTTTTACTTTCTTGAGCTCTTCCATCAAATGATCTTGGGTAGCAAGTCTACCGGCAGTATCAATGATCAAAATATCGCTTTTGCGAGATACGGCAGCATGAATAGCATCATGGGCAACGGCTGCGGCATCCCCACCTTCTTGGGTAATAACGTCGACTTGATTGCGCCCACCCCACTCTTGAAGTTGATTACGTGCTGCTGCTCTAAAGGTATCTCCTGCAGCCAGTAATACTGACTTTCCCTGCGACTGAAAAAGCCTACAAAGCTTGCCAATCGTGGTCGTTTTGCCAGCACCATTGACTCCAACCACAAGCCAAACCTCTGGTATAGCCTCTTTAAGGCTGGTAAACAAGGGGTTTGGAGTAGGTTCAAGCGTTTGAAGTAGGCTGGCTACTTCTTGAATCAGCAGATTTTGTAATTCTTCGGGGCTTGAGGCTTTTTCTGATTTGGCTGCTTTACGCAACTTCGTAATCAATTGTTCAGTTGTGGGTAAGCCCACATCGCTTTGAATCAGCGATTCTTCTAAGCTATCAAACCAAGCTTCATCTGTCTTACTAGATTTGAATAGGGATCCGAGGGTTTTACGTAGGCCAAACATAATCGATACAATTTAATCCTTGCATCTTATCAATTTAATTCTCTGAATATGGTGATTTAGCAGATGCCTTCCAATTTACTTCGAATTTTTATTCTCTTTTGGGTGCTGATTCAGTCATTATGGGCTGCAGGCGCTGATCAGGCTAATACCCATGAATTTTTTCTGAGTAATGGCTTAAAGCTGATAGTGCGCGAGGATCATCGCGCACCTACGGTAGCGCACATGGTTTGGTATCGTGCGGGCTCAATGGATGAGGTAAATGGTAAGACGGGCGTGGCTCATGTGTTGGAGCACATGATGTTTAAGGGTACTGATAAGGTGAAGGCTGGAGAGTTCTCACGTTTAGTTGCTGCTGTCGGTGGGCGTGAGAATGCATTTACATCGCGTGATTACACCGCGTATTTCCAGCAGGTAGAAAAGTCAAGGTTAGATGAAGTCATCAAGCTTGAAGCAGACCGAATGTCTAATTTGAACTTTGATGATGCAGAGTTCTTGAAAGAAATTCAGGTGGTAATGGAAGAGCGTCGCCTTCGTACAGAAGATAACCCCAGCAGTCTGTTAAATGAATCCCTAATGGCTACTGCTTATATGAGTTCCCCTTATCGTCATCCAGTTGTTGGGTGGATGAATGATTTGCAAAATATGAAAGCTAGCGATGCCAGGGATTGGTATCGCAGCTGGTATACCCCCAACAATGCAACCGTTGTGATTGCCGGTGATGTTGATGCCAAGCAAGTTTTAGCAAGCGTAAAAAAATATTATGGCGCCGTAACTACCCGAGAATTACCAGTTCGTAAGCCCCAAATTGAACCACCGCAAAAGGGTATAAAACAAGTTCAGGTGAAGGCACCAGCAGATAGTGCGCAATTATCGATGGCCTGGAAAGTACCGCGCCTAGAGCCTGGCAAGCTTGATGATCCTGAGCCTTACGCTTTAGAGCTCTTAGCCTCTGTCTTGAATGGCTATGACAATGCACGCTTGAACCGCGTATTAGTTAAGCAAGAAAAAGTGGTTAATGAGGTTGGCGTTAGTTACGACATGGTTTCGAGAGGTCCTGAGTTATTTTTAATTAGCGCAAGCATGGCCAAGGGAAAAACGGTTGCACAAGCACAGGCGAGTATTCGCAAAGCCTTAGATGAGCTCAAGCAGAAAGGAATCTTAGAGTCTGAGTTAAAGCGAATCCAGGTTCGAATTCTTTCTGAGCAAATCTACAAGCGTGATTCCATCTTTGGGCAAGCAATGGAAATCGGTAGCACCGAAATGGCAGGATTTTCTTGGAGGGATATCGACTATATGCTCGAGAAAATGCAAACCATTACTCCGCAACAAGTCCAAGCAGTGGCAAATAAGTATCTGACGGATGAAGGTTTGACAATTGCTGTTTTAGATCCTCAGGCAAGAAAGGTAACTGCTAAGGAGGGCAAGCAATGAGATTGCTTCAACGGAGTGTTGTCATTTGTTTGCTGACCTTGGGCCTCTTTACAAGTGCGCAAGCGATTCTTCCCATTGAAAAATTAGAACCCCATAAGGGTGCAAAGGCCTATCTAGTTCAAACTAAAGCGCTGCCGATGGTGGATATTGAGGTGAGTATTGATGCTGGTGATCGTTATGATCCCGCTGGAAAAAGCGGTTTAGCTGATATGACTGTAGGCTTGATGATGTTTGGCGTTCGGGGTGATCGTGGCATGTTAAACGAGGCTCAAATTGCTGATGAAATTGCAGACTTGGGCGCTAATATTAGTCTTTCAGCAAGTGGTGAACGCGCTATTTTGCGCATCAGAACGCTAAGTAGAAAAGATTTGCGAGATAGGGCGGTACAACTAGCAGCAATGATGATCGGTGAGCCTACTTACGATGCCAATGTTCTTGCGCGCGAAAAACAGAGAACTATTACAAGTTTGCTTGAGGCAGAAACGAAGCCAGAGTATGTTTTAGATCGTCGTTTTAAGAAAATGGTTTATGGCAACTATCCACTTGCTGATAGTCCTTCGGTGAAATCCATTGGCGCTATTCAAGTATCTGACTTAAACCAGTTTCATAAACAGTTCTATCGCGGTGACCGCATGATTGTGAGTATTGTCGGTGACGTAGATGTGGCTAGTGCTAATGAGATAGTTCAGACATTACTCAAAAAAATCCCATCAACCGGTTCGGTCGTTCCAGTATTGCCAAGCTTGCAGCGTTCACCCATTGAGCCGCTAGCACAGCGTGAGGTGCAAATTCCTTTTGACTCTCAGCAAGCTCATATTGCAACCGGTATGACAGCAGTAGCTCGAAATAATCCTGATTACTTTTCGCTGATGGTGGGTAACTATGTTCTTGGCGGCGGCGGATTTGTTTCACGCTTGATGGCTGAGGTTCGTGAGAAGCGCGGCTTAGCCTATAGTGTATTTAGTTATTTCTCACCAGGCAAAGATGTTGGAATTTTTCAGGCAGGCCTACAGACTAAGAATGATCAGGCTGCGCTGGCTCTTGAGGTGATGAATAACAGTATCGCAAAATTTATTGCTGATGGACCTACAGATTCTGAATTACTTGCAGCAAAAGCGAACTTGATTAACGGCTATGCATTGAGAATAGATAACAATCGTAAATTATTAGATAACGTCTCTTCAATTGTGTGGAATGATTTGCCGCTCGATACGATGGAAACTTGGACTAAGCAAGTAGATGCCGTGACTTTGGATCAGGTCAAAGACGCTTTCCAAAAATATCTTGCGATGGATCGCATGAAAATTGTGGTCTTGGGAGCTCAAAATAAATAAAGCAACGAAACCAGTTAAAGCCGAGCCGCCTAAAAAAGTTCGTATCATCGGCGGAACCTGGAGAAGTCGCTTGCTGACGGTATTGGATTTGCCTGGTCTACGCCCTACCACTGACAGAATTCGAGAAACGCTATTTAACTGGCTAGGACAGAATCTCACTGGTCTACGCTGCCTCGATTTATTCGCGGGCACTGGTGCACTCGGTTTTGAAGCGGCTTCTCGTGGCGCAGATTTGGATATTTTGTTGGAAAGAGATAAAAAAGCTTTCGCTAATTTGCTAAATAACTTAAGTCTTTTGCAATCTGCACCTGTTGCTGGCCATGTAGAGGTGGCTCATCAAGACAGCATTGAATTTTTAAAACGCCAAGCGGATCACTCAACGAACCTTGTCTTTATTGATCCACCATTTCTGGAATCGGGATTGCTCGACCGAGCGGTAAAAGAGGCATCTCGAGTATGTGATGATGCTAAAGGGGGTGGAATATATGTCGAATTTCCATCAAATCGCTCTCTTGTGGAAATAGAGGCCCTGTTACCAGATTGGCATTGTGGAAAATACTTAGAGACCGGGCAGGTAAAAGCCTGTCTTTTTCGCAGCGGAAGAGGCTAAACTCTTGCCTGTAGCTGATAAAGCCTTAGGAGTCTTATGACTGTAGCTGTATATCCAGGAACTTTTGATCCATTTACTCGTGGTCACGAGGATTTGGTGCGTCGTGCTTCAAGCATTTTTAGTGAACTGATTGTTGGTGTGGCCTCTAGCCGAAGTAAGCATCCCTCCTTTACTTTAGATGAGCGTATTGATATTGCTAAAGAAGTACTGGGTCATTACTCCAATGTTAAGGTCGTTGGCTTTGATGGATTGTTAAAAGATTTTGCGCGTGATCACAATGCGCGTGTAATCGTCCGTGGTCTGCGTGCAGTTTCTGATTTTGAGTATGAGTTCCAAATGGCGGGGATGAATCGTTACCTGTTGCCAGATGTTGAAACTCTATTTTTGACGCCATCCGATCAGTACCAATTTATTTCTGGAACTTTTGTACGTGAAATCGCATCAATGGGCGGCGATGTGAGCAAGTTTGTATTCCCGTCGGTTGAGAAATGGCTCGTGAAGAAGATCGCCAATCAAAATGCTAAGTAAGGCCACTGAGTAAAAAATGGCTTTAATGATTACGGACGAATGCATCAACTGTGATGTATGCGAGCCAGAGTGCCCCAATGATGCAATTTATATGGGTCTAGAGATTTATGAAATCGATCCGAATAAATGTACTGAATGTGTCGGTCACTACGATGCACCTCAATGTCGACAAGTCTGTCCCGTAGATTGCATTCCTTTTAATCCCGAGCACGCAGAAACTCAAGAGCAGCTCATGGTGAAATTCAAGCTCTTAACTGCTGCAAAAAAGGCCAATTCAGTTTAACTGAGCGGCTTAAGGTTTGGAGTGCAGTTCCATCATGGCGGTTTGAGTATCACCCTTTAAAAAATGCGGCAAAATTTTCAGGCCATTATCAATGCTGATATTGATGAGTTTTTGCTCTGCTAGTTGCGGTCTACGTAAAACATAATCTGCAACATCCATTGGGCGACCATCACCGGCCAGATTTCTAGGGTGTCCAATGCCCAGGCGAAGCCGCCAATAGTTCGGCGTCCCCAAATGCGCTTGAATATCTTTGAGGCCATTGTGACCCCCCGTGCCGCCACCTAATTTGATGCGCGCTGTACCGGGCTTGAGGTCAAGCTCATCTTGCACTACCAAGATAGCTTCAGGAGTGATTTTATGAAAGCGACACAAAGTACCAACTGCTTGACCACTGAGATTCATATAGGTGCTTGGCTTGAGTAAAAAAAGATCTTCGCCTTCCCACTTTGCTTTTGCTACTTGACCATGAAAACGTTTTTCAGTTTCAAATCGAGTATTTAATTGTTTTGCTAGGGCATCGAGAAACCAGAAGCCAGCATTGTGCCGATCAGCTTCATGCTCATTGCCAGGGTTTCCTAGGCCAACAATTAATTTAGTCATGGTGGGAGTTTAAAGATATACCAACGTTTCTACAAAGGGCAAAAATAAAGCCCGCATATGCGGGCTTTATTGTGCAAGTAACTTAGCTAAATTAAGCCTTGTCCTTTGCATCAGCAGCAGCTGCTGCAGTCTCAGCGGCTTTAACAGCTGGAATGCGGGCATTGGCGATCACTGGGTTCTCTTGCTCAACATGCAATACCAATTCAACGCCTGTTGGTAATGCCAGGTCTTTAGCATGTACTGAATGACCAACTTCGATTTTGCTCAAGTCTACTTCAATGAACTCTGGCAAGTCTGCTGGTAAGCAAGAAACTTCGATGTCATTGAGGATATGGCTTACGACTGCGCCTTGCAATTTCACGGCAGCTGAAGTTTCGGCGTTAGTGAAGTGCAATGGAACGCGCATATGAACTTTCTCAGTCGCAGAAACGCGCTGGAAGTCAATGTGCAGAACCAATGGCTTAAATGGATGCATCTGGTAATCACGCAACAACACCTTTTGTGTCTTGCCACCGATTTCCAAATCAAGAATGGATGAGTGAAACGCTTCCTTGCGCAGAGCATGGAATAGAGCGTTATGGTCTAACTCGATGACCAAGGCTGGATCTTTACTACCGTAAACGATACCCGGAGTCTTACCGGAATTGCGCAGACGGCGGCTCGCACCCGTTCCCTGTACGCTTCTTTCAAAAGCAACAACTTTCATAATAAATTCCCTTTAAAGGTTAATTTCCGTTCGCGACCAAACAGAAAAGCCTTCGATTATATCGTGGGAAAGGAGGTTTTTGCTTACAAAGAGCCTAAAAATACTAAAAAACCGATTAAAACAGTGTTTTTTGGCTCATTCAGCAAACATGGACATGACTGAATCGCCCTTGCTAATGCGAGACAAGGTCTCAGCAAGTAGGGGGGCAACAGTCAATTGCCGAATTTTGCTTACTTTCGAAGCTTCTGCTGTCAATGGAATGGTGTCCGTAACAACCAATTCATCAAGTTGAGATGCTGCAATACGGGCTACAGCCCCTCCGGAAAGAACGGCATGAGTACAGTACGCCGTAACGCCCTTAGCACCGCGCTCCTTAAGTGCTTCAGCAGCCTTGCAAAGAGTTCCGCCGGTATCGATAATGTCGTCCATAATCACGCAATGGCGACCTTCTACTTCTCCGATAAGGTGCATTACTTCAGACACATTGGCCTTGGGGCGGCGTTTGTCAATAATCGCTAAATCTGTGCCCAATTGTTTGGCCATCGCGCGGGCGCGAACTACACCACCAATGTCTGGGGAAACAATAATTAAGTCTTTTCGGGTCTTTTGAGCCTGAAGGTCAGACAATAAAACTGGTGAGGCGTAAATGTTATCTACAGGAATGTCGAAAAAGCCTTGAATTTGGTCTGCATGAAGGTCCATGGTTAACACGCGTTCAATGCCAGCAACGGACTGGAGCATATTTGCAACAATGCGAGCCGAAATAGCAACGCGTGCAGAGCGTGGTCGACGATCTTGGCGGGCATACCCAAAGTAAGGAATCACCGCGGTTATACGGCTTGCGGACGCTCGCTTAAGCGCATCAATCATGATCATTAATTCCATCAAACTGTCGTTGGTTGGCGCACAGGTTGATTGGATAACTACGACATTTTTACCGCGAACGTTCTCTTGAATTTCTACTTGAATTTCGCCATCTGAGAAGCGTCCCACAAAGGCCTTGCCCATGGGTAAATTGAGCTCTTTGGCCACCGCCTCAGCCAAAACCGGATTTGCGTTGCCTGTGAATAAAGTCAATAAATCTGCGTTTGTGGAGGACATAGGCTTAAGGGTTTTGTGGGTTCAAAAGGTTATCTTTGTCGTTTCTACAGTATTTGGCAGGGGAAGAAGGATTCGAACCTTCGCATGCTGGAATCAAAATCCAGTGCCTTAACCAGCTTGGCGATTCCCCTATAGATCAATCTGAAGAAACCAAATTGTAAGCGGGATTTTTATTTAGCCTCCGAACAACTCGACCTATCCACCCTTCCGGAAGATTTTGTAGAAGATTTTCCAGTTTTGCGTTGTCATTCTTAGGATCCAAGATGGCAAAAACGCAACTTCCGGAGCCCGACATACGAGGCTGGGAGCCCGGTAGCGCCTGGTTAATCCAATCCAAAGCTTGCTTCACTTCAGGACAAATCCGCATCGCTACCGCCTGACAATCGTTTGATAAATTCGACCATGGCGATGCAAGAAAGCCTTCGATTGTAATCTGAGCATGATTCCTGGTCAATTCAGGGTCTTGAAAAATGCTAACGGTCGAGATGCTTTGGTTGGGAAAAATCACTAAAAAGTCCCGTGTTTCCAGGGCGATTTCCTGGATTTTCTCCCCAATTCCCTCAACAAAAGCGTTTTTGCCAAAAATGAAAAATGGCACATCTGCCCCTAGTTGTAATCCGAGCTTGCAAAGTGTTTCGGTGGGGAGATTGAGATTCCATAGCAAATTGAGGCCAATTAAAGTGCTCGCCGCATCTGAAGATCCACCACCCAATCCTGCGCCCATTGGGATATTTTTTTGAAGCTCAATCTCAACCCCGTAGCTCACACCAGAAAATTCTTTTAACAACTTTGCCGCTCGAACCACTAAATCTTGTTCGGGTGGTACACCGTCAATAGGATGAATGCGACGAATTTCATTTTCAGAAATACGTTTTAAGGTGACGTTATCGCACCAATCAATCAGTTGGAAGACGGACTGTAATAGATGGTAGCTGTCAGGGCGTCTACCAATAATGTGCAGAAATAAATTGAGCTTCGCAGGAGCACGAAGCGTTACTGAGTTTTGAAGCGCATCACTCATTTGGATTGTCAAATACTAGCCGGATATCAATTGACCCAACATTAGAGCTACGAGTCATGATGAGCTTTTCAAGTCGATTATTGTTGCCCCAGGTGTAGACCATATTCCAACCATCTTGACTGATCTTGCTTACTTGTCCCCTATTATTTCTTTCTACGCTTGCTTCGCTCCCAGGGCGTATTTCACCTCTGAGCCAGTTGGATAACCCCCTTGCTGGTAATGGAAGTCCGAGTGTATTTTGAATTAAGGTATCGGTATCAATAGCGGTGACAATTTGTCCATCGCGTTCTAGCGTTGCTTCACCCGGAGTAATCGTGATTTTTGCAAGCGAGCCACCTACAGGATTACGGATCTCTAAAATATCTTTGAGTTCATCTTGCGTCAGGGTAAATCCGCCAGATTCACCTTGATTTTGAGACTCGGTAAGGCCGGTAACCTTAACAGCAAAGCGCCCATCCCAAACGCCCTTTGCAGCCTGATCGGAGTTAGACCAGTCTGGTTTTAGGCGTTTTAGTGTGTCTTTAAGGGTGGCATTGTTAGCGTCTAATTTTTGCCCTTGACGCCACATCTCTTCAGCTTCTGCTCGTCGATTCATTACCCACAATACTTCCCCAGTATGCGCAGCAATGTCTGCTTCAGGTTTCATCTGGTAGGCCTGCTGCAACTGCTCTAGAGCAAGTGCATTTTTACCCAGACGAAAATTGACCCAACCAAGACTATCTAAGATAAAACCATCTTGTGGAGAGAGCTGATGGGCTTTACTGACTAATGTTAAAGCTTCAGATAACTTAACATTGCGATCAGCTAAAGAGTATCCCAGGGCGTTGAGTGAATTTGCATCGTTTGGATTTTTACGCAAAATTTCTCGTAATGTTTTTTCCATCACATCGATGCGCCCTACTTTTTCTGCTGACATCGCATACGTGTATAAAAGGCCAGGTTCTTTAGGGCTCAGTTTTACTGTAGAAGCTATTGAATAGAAAGCGCGTAAGGCTTCGGATTCATCTTTAGCTTTGCCAAGTAAAGCTTGCAATTGCAAGAGTGTATTTTCTTGTTGTGTAGGTGATTGTTGTGCTAACAACGCAATACTGGGTTTGACAATATCGGACCAACGATTACTCAAGGCAAGAAGAGTGATTAAGACTTCCTGTGGTTTGGTTTGGTTTGGCGGTGACAAGGCATCCCAAGTCTGAGCTGCTTGAAGGGCAAGATTTGGAGATCCGCCTGCGATCCCAATTTCCATTGCTCTTTGGGCTAGTCTGGGATCTTTGTATTGGCGGGCCATTTCCATATAGGTGCTGTAGGCCAGACCAGCCTCGCCCCGTTGCAGAGCAATTTCAGAGGCTAGCACTTCAAACACCGCCTGACCAGTTTGGGTCTCATCAGCAGATGTGTTGGCCTGGCTTGAAATGACCATTCCACCAGTTAGGCAGATTAGAAAGATGCCCTTGAGAAGGGATTTCAATATGAATTTGCTCATGAGCACATTCTAATGCGCGAATCTACAATTGATTTATGCCAGAACTTCCAGAAGTAGAGGTCACTAGGCTGGGGATTGCCCCCCACCTCCAGGGACGCAGTATTAGCGCCGTCAAAGTACTTGATGGGCGTTTGCGTTGGCCTGTCCCCAAAAATCTCCCAAAGATTTTGTCTGGCCAAGAAGTAATCTCGATCCATAGACGCGGTAAATATCTCTTGATTGAGATGGGCGAAGGGTATCTCCTCATACACCTCGGTATGACCGGTACTTTGCGAGTTTTGCCATACTCTGAACCTTTAAAGGCACATGATCGAGTGGCTTTCGAGTTTGGCAAATTGAGCTTGCGTTTACATGACCCCCGTAAATTTGGTGCGGTTTTATGGCATCCCAAAACCAAGGGGCCGGTTGAAAAAAATGCGCTTTTACTCAAGCTGGGAGTCGAGCCCTTTTCACCAGAATTTTCTGGAGAAAAGGGCGCAGAGGTGTTATTCCAGTCGTCTCGAAAAAGAAGTGTTGCTGTGAAGCAATTTTTATTGGCCGGTCAAGCGGTTGTTGGTGTTGGCAATATATATTGCTCTGAGAGTTTGTTTGAGGCGGGCATTCATCCCACAAAGCCTGCCGGTAAGTTGACTCGCCCTCAATGTGCTCGGTTGGCCAGTGCAGTGAGATTAGTTTTGAAAAAAGCAATTGATGCTGGTGGTAGTAGCCTTAAGGATTTCGTGAATAGCGATGGAGACCCAGGCCATTTCATGATGCAAACCAAAGTGTATGACCGCAAAGATTTGCCTTGTAAAGCTTGCAAGACGCCTATTAAACAGATTGTGCAGGGCCAGCGCTCCACCTATTTTTGTCCTGTATGTCAAAAACGATAATCGGTACGTTTGCTAAGAAATTAATCAATTGGCATGCGCGAAGCGGCCGCTCAGGCCTTCCATGGCAAGCCAACCGAGATCCCTATGCTGTTTGGGTATCCGAGATCATGCTGCAACAAACGCAAGTGGCTACAGTTTTAGAGCGTTACCCACGTTTCATGAAACGTTTCCCCACAGTTAAAAAATTAGCTGCAGCTGATATCGATGAAGTATTGGCGGAATGGGCCGGCTTAGGTTATTACTCACGCGCCAGAAATTTGCATGCTTGTGCACAACAGATCATGAATGAGTTTGCAGGGAAGTTTCCTAGCGATCCTTTATTACTGGAAAAACTGAAAGGCATTGGGCGATCGACTGCAGGGGCAATAGCTGCTTTTGCTTTTCATGAACGAGCACCGATTTTGGACGCGAACGTAAAGCGTATTCTCGCTCGTCTTTTCGCCGTGGAGGGCGCTATTCAAGATAAGGCGGTCAATAATCGTCTATGGAGTTTGGCTACTGACTTGTTGCCTGAGAATCCACAAGAAATGTCGATCTACACACAAGCCTTAATGGATTTTGGTGCCACCTGGTGTACTTCTCGAAAACCAGTGTGTATCAGCGGTGATAAGGCATGCCCATTTGCAAAAGAGTGCCAGGCAAATTTGAGCGACCAGGTGCTGATGTTCCCGCAAAAGCAGGTGAAAACGAAGTCACCTGAGTTTGATTGCAATATGCTACTGATACGTGCAGGTAATGCAATCTTGTTACAAAAGCGACCTGACAAAGCCATATGGGGAGGTCTTTGGTCTTTGCCGGAATCTGCTTGGAGTCCTAGGCTTTCTGGGGAAGTAAAAGTTCTTGGTTTGAAGGATTTGCTGAGCTCCGCTTTGCCTGCAGAGTTAGTTGCCACTTGCCGGAAGATTTGTAAATCAGCAGTTCAAGGCACCCAAATTAAGCATGTTTTCACTCACCGCCGCTTGTGGATGCAAATATGGATGCTAGAGGCGCTAGAGAAAAAAGAGTTTTCCAACCCTAATTTGGAATGGGTGCCGTTGAGTCAGATAGGGCGCTATGGGCTACCACAACCCATTAAGGTTTTGTTGCAGGGATTGAGTCAAGCTCGCGATGACGATTCAAGAAATTAAGCTGTAGATTAATCAGATCTTTTTGGGCGCGGAAGTGCTCACTGATGCGATAGACTAAATACACAGAGCGATGCTGGCCGCCTGTGCAACCGATTGCAACGGTTAAATAACTGCGTCCATCTGCAATATAGTGAGGTAACCATTTATCAATAAATTGAATGATGTCACTTTCCATACTGACCACTTCAGGAATTTTTTCTAAAAATTCTTTTACCGGCTTGTCGTTACCGGTTAAGGGTCTGAGAACTTTGTCATAGTGTGGGTTTGGTAAGCAACGCACATCAAATACAAGATCTGCTTCGCTTGGAACGCCTTTTTTAAAACCGAATGATTCAAAGACGACAGTAAGACCAAGAGGTTTATCTTTCAAAAGATCTTGAATCCAGGATCTTAAGGCATGTGCGGGCAAATTACTGGTATCAATACTATGCGCTTGGGCTCGTAGAGGCTCTAGTAGACTCCGTTCACGATCGATCGCCTCTATCAAGGTGGTGGATTGACTTTGAGATAGATTGGTCGATAAGGGGTGGCGTCTGCGGGTTTCTGAAAAACGTTGAACAAGTGTGTTCGTGTCTGCATTGAGAAAAACAATTCTGACTTGATGATCTTTTCTCAGGCTCTCAAGAATGGAGGGAAGTTCAGTAATGGATTTACCACGACGTGCATCAATAGCAACTGCAACCCGTTCGCTGTTTTCTTTGACTAGGGTGCTAATGAGGCTTTCGAGTAGCGAGACTGGGAGATTATCTACGCAATCATAACCTGCATCCTCAAATGCCCTCAGGGCTACTGATTTACCTGAGCCTGAGATTCCGGCAATCAGATTGATTTGCATGGCTTAAAGCAAGCGCCCCTGAGATTTTGCGGAGTCTGATTCAGCATTCATCTGAATGCGCTGACGTTCAATAAATTCTTTTAGGGTATCGATGCCGCGTAATTGCAAAATCGTATTACGTACTGCGGCTTCAACGAGAACCGCTAAATTGCGCCCGGCTGCCACTTGAATTTTGACGGTGCGAATAGGGATGCCTAGGACATCAATGTGCTGAGCTTCAAGCGGTAATCTTTCAAATTCACCATCAGTTCTACGCACTAGTTGCACAATGAGCCTTAGCTTGAGCTTACGTCGTACGGCGGTTTCACCAAAAATAGTGCGAATATCTAATAAACCCAGTCCACGGACCTCCAAAAGATTGCGCAAGATGACTGGACAGCGGCCCTCGATGTAATCGGGCCCAAGGCGGGAAAAATCTACGGCATCATCGGCCACCAAACCATGCCCGCGAGAAATGAGCTCAAGACCCAACTCACTTTTGCCAAGCCCTGATTCACCGGTGAGCAATACGCCTAAACCCAAGATATCCATGAATACTCCGTGCATGGTGATTTGAGGGGCGCCAATTTTGGTGAGGTAGGTGCGCAGGTGATCAATGACTTCCGCGGCAGAAATTTGAGTGGTGAAGAGTGGTGTGGAAGAGCGCTGACAAAAGAGTTGAAGGTCGGGGTCAACCGTTTTACCGTCAGCCACAATGACGCAGGGCGGCGTCTTAGAAATTAAGCTGGCAATTTGTTCTTGTTTTTGTTTTGGTTCGAGGGCAGCGTGGTAGTCAACCTCTTGCTCACCAAAAATTTGGATACGACTTGGGTGGATGAGGTTTAAGTGCCCCACTAAATCAGAGCTCGCTGCTGCTGCTTTGACTGCCTCAGGTGGAAAAGTGCGGTCCGCTCCTTCAAGGCCGCCAATCCAAGAGAGTTTTAAATCTGAGACATTGTCATCAAAAATCTGCTGTGCGGTAACTCCGTCGAGTAGCAGAGGTTGAGTCATTTTGGGGTACCCCAATTTTGCAGTTGCTCGCAAACTTGGTTTGGGTTATCAGCAGTGGCTAGCATTTCTCGAGCTTGGGCATCGGACAAGAACTGCGCTATTGAAGATAGTATTTCTAGGTGCTGTTGGGTCGCTTTTTCCGGAACTAATAAAAAAATCAAGATGGAAACGAGCTCGCCATCAGGGGCGGCAAATTCGATAGGACTGCTAAGCCGTATTAAAGCTGCCGCAGGTTGTTTTAGGCCTTTGACGCGACCATGCGGAATAGCAACGCCAGCCCCAAGTGCGGTTGATCCCAATTCTTCTCGCGCATTAAGGAATTCAACAACTGCGCCAGAATCAATGCCGGTTTGTTTCGCAAATAACTGACCAGCGGCCGCAAATGCATCAGCCCTACTTTTAGCAGGGTTATCTAATGCAATGCAGTCCGGGTTGAAGAGATTAGTCAGAGCATTCATTGCAAAAGATTATAGGTGCTCTGGTGGCTTGGATTACTCAAAATGCTTTTCGTGGTGATGATCCTGGACCTTTTCTTTGTGCTTGACAACTTGGCGTTCCAATTTATCAACCACTGCATCCATCGCATGGTAAAGATCGGCGTTATGGGCCTGTGCAAATAATTCTTTGCCTTTGAGGTGAATGGTGATCTCAGCGCTTTGACGTAGATCCTTCTCTTTGGCGTTATCAACCACTAAAAAAGCGGAGGCATCAATTACATGGTCAAAGTGCTTGCGAATTTTAGCTAGTCCGGCTTCTAGGTGGGTACGCATAGCAGGCGTAACTTCGACATGACGGCTATTGATTTTTAAATTCATCAGCAACTCCCTTATGGATGTAAAGATGCGTGCGCAAAGTCATGCTAGGGGTGCGCAGCAAGCCCCTGTAATTTTTTTTGAGTCGTTTTTTTGAAAATGCAACATGAGACTCCAGCGTATCAGCGAATTTGCCGAAAACCAAGAGGGAAACGCAATTTTTTATAGATTTGAGCCGGGTTCCGTGATTTACATCCGGAAGTTTTCGCCTAGGTAGACTCTGCGAACCGCGTCATTTTGAATGATTTGATCGGGCTTGCCTTCTGCTAACACACTTCCCTCGCTGATAATGTAAGCGTGGTCGCAAATGCCTAAAGTTTCCCGAACGTTATGGTCGGTAATGAGTACGCCAATCTGACGGTCTCTTAAAAAACGCACGATCCTCTGAATCTCCTCGACAGCGATAGGATCAACGCCAGCAAAGGGCTCATCTAGCAAGATAAATTTAGGCTGTGTCGCTAAGGCTCTAGCAATTTCAACGCGTCGACGTTCCCCGCCCGATAGCGAGAGTGCTGGGTTGTTGCGAAGATGGCTGATTTGTAACTCACCCAAGAGCTCATCTAGTCGGCTGGCTATTTCGCTTTTAGATAGCGGGCGCCCGCCTTGCACTTGAAGTTCAAGAACTGCCTGAATATTTTCAGCAACATTGAGATTTCTGAAAACAGAGGCTTCTTGAGGAAGGTAGGACAAGCCCATGCGCGCACGTTCATGAATAGGTAGATGGGTAATATCGGTGCCATCTAAAACAATCTGACCACCATCTAGCGGTACTAACCCAACAATCATATAGAACGAGGTAGTTTTGCCTGCCCCATTTGGTCCAAGTAAGCCAACAACTTCGCCGCATTGCACTTCAACGGATACGTCACGAACTACCGTTCTAGAGCCGTAACGTTTTTGAAGGTGATGCGCACTCAGGGTTGCAGCATGATGATCTTGAGCTAAGTCCGTTGTCATTTCTCTAGTGTAGCTTTTCGTCTTGGTGAGAGGACGGCTCTAGCTAAAGGAAGATCCTCTGGCTTTGCATCTGCCGGTGGTATTACACGATAGTACTGCATTATGTCGTCATATTCAATTTTCCAGCCATGCAATTGATCGAGCATTTGCATATTGAGTGAGCGCTTTAAGCTCGCATCACCAATCAGGGTAAGGAGCTCAGTCTTTGCATCGTAGGTCACTTTACTGCCTTTACCATGCATGTACTCATCTGCAAGGCCTTCACGCCGCTGCCTAAAGCTAGCAACGGTATCGGGGGTTCCTTTGACATCTATAAATTCATATCCCTCTGGATCTACTGTGATGTGTCCTTCCTCTCCAGTCACAATTATGCTGCCCTTGATGAGTAGAACTTGTCCGTTGAGATCGTAAATTTGTTTCACATCATTTACAGATACTTTTTCCGCCTCCAGAATCACGGGCTTATCCCTATCGGCTTTTTCAGCATGCACTAAATTTACAGCGGCAATAGCAGATGCAAAGCAGGACAATGAGAGTAGGCGAAAAAAATGACTGTGCATGACTCTATTTTACGGATTGCCTTTTGGCGCTCGTTCAATTCGGCCTTTAACTTGACCCTTTAAAGTCATGCTTTGTTGAACGTTATCAAAAGAGCCACCCTCTGTGGAATTCATCGTGGACATTCCTTGTTCCAAAGTGACTGGCTTATTGGTTTCGATAATGTCATCATTAATTAGTACCTTGAAATAGGTAGACCTTGCCAACATTCTCAAAGTGGCCGGTTCAGTGTTGGTGGCTTCTTGTGCTGGCCGGAAAATAGAGGCGTTATCAAATAAGTCCAAGATGGTCAGATCGCCATCAAGATGACCCGTATCCGATTTCACTGTGACGGGCGCTTTGTTCGGTTGAAAGAGACGCATTCGGGGCGTGATGATATCAATTGAAGCGTCATCATCGTAGTGGGTAACCTTGTCACCAAGCACACGATACTTAGTGTTGCCTAGCTCGTTGAGGGCTGAGAGTGCGCCATTACGGATAGTGTAATCTGGTTCATGGAGGCGAATCCGTTCGAGGGCAGGTTTTTCTGGTGGCATATTTTTTTGAACCAGCCAAAAGGTTGCCAGAGTTAATGAGCCCATCAAAATTAATGGCATCAAACGCAATAGCCCACGTCCAATGCCAATCTTGATTTTTTGAGAATTCAATTGCATTGCTTAAAGTTGAGCCTTATTCAGCAATTCCTCGTAGCGATTTTGCGCCATTAATATAAGATCGCAAACCTCTCGTACAGCGCTGTTGCCGCCAGTGCGGGAGGTGACATAATGTGCAAAGTCTTGAACTGCTTGGTGAGCTTGTGCCGGCGCAATTCGCAACCCTGCGTTTTTCATTATAGCTAAGTCTGGCCAATCGTCACCCATGACGGCGCAATTAGCTGATTTGAGTTTGAGTGATTTAAGAACCTCATCTAAAGCAATGGCTTTATTTCCGACTCCCATGTGAACCTGTTTGATTCCGAGCTCTTCGCAGCGAGCTAATACCATTTTGGAGTTTCTGCCGGTGATGATGGCAGTGGAAATACCGCATTGCTCTAGGAGTTTGATGCCTAAACCATCTTGAATATCAAATGCCTTGAGAGATTCTTTGCCATCAGCGTCAATCCATACTTGACCATTGGTCAGAACGCCATCAACATCGAGTACGAGAAGTTTGATTTGACTCGCGCGCTCCCAAGCTTGAGGGTGTGAAGATGAGGGATTTGTCGTGTGGGTATTAAAGGCGCTAGGCATAAGGAGCTTGCTCGAGATCGACCGTCTTAGATCACTTTCGCTGCAAAGAGGTCATGTAGATTCAACGCACCTAATAAGCGACTTTCTTGATCGGTCACTACGAGATGATTAATACGATGTTTTTCCATCATTTCAATGGCTTCTTCTGCAATCAGGTCTGCAGGAATAGTCCGAGGATTGGCGGTGGTTGCATTTTGCAGGCTAACACCATCAAGGTTGGTTGTCTTTTCTAAGAGACGGCGTAAATCTCCATCAGTCAAGATGCTAAATACTTTTTGTTGCTGATCTAGTATGACTACCATGCCCATGCGCTTCGATGTCATTTCTAAAAGAGCATCTTGTAAGGAGGCATCAACTGAAATCTTTGGAGTGTCTTCAAAGCTACGCATCACTTCACTGACATGAGCTAGCTGCTTGCGTCCCAATCGCCCGCCTGGGTGCGAGCGAATAAAGTCTTCTGCCTGAAAGCCTCTTGCATCTAATAAAGCCACTGCTAATGCGTCGCCCATAGCGAGCATTGCGGTAGTGCTGGTGGTAGGGGCAAGATTCAAAGGACAAGCCTCCTTTTCAACGCTGGTATCTAAATGCGCATCTGCTAATTTGGCGAGAGAAGAGCTTGGTGCGCCAGTAAGTGCGATCAGTTTTGCGCCTGTACGCTTTACAATCGGAACGATAGTGAGGAGTTCTTCAGTCTCTCCCGAGTTAGAGAGGGCCACAAATACATCTTCTCTAGTCACCATGCCCAAGTCACCATGGCTGGCTTCTGCGGGGTGAACAAAAAATGCTGGCGAGCCAGTAGAGGCAAAAGTAGCTGCAATCTTGCGGGCAATATGGCCTGATTTGCCGATACCAGAGACCACAATTCTACCTTTGCAGCCTTCTAGTAGTTGAACTGCCTGTACTAGGTTATCCGCATTGCTACCTTCAAGGCGATCGCGCATAGTTTGCAGTGCGGCAGCCTCAATGGTGAGGGTGTCGCGTGCAAGCTTTAGGGTACGTTCACGAGTCTTAGCTATCATCGAGTAAGTATATGCCGTCAGTCCTTCAATTAACCCTCATTCTCCTAGCCTCGGGTGTGGCTGGAGTGGTTATTTTCCGCTATTTTGGATTACCCCCTATTTTGGGCTATTTGGCTATTGGGGTGTTAATCGGCCCCAATGCCCTAGGATTGGCGAGTGATTCGGCCACAGTGAAGTATTTGGCCGAATTTGGGGTGGTCTTTTTGATGTTTTCGATTGGGCTGGAATTTAATCTCCATAAATTACGTTCCATGCGTGTCATCGTATTTGGTCTTGGCGGCAGTCAAGTTCTATTGACAATGCTCCTTGCTGTTCCCGCCAGTTTGCTAATGAGCTGGATTTATCCCATTTCTTGGCAGGCCGCAATTGCATTAGGTGGCGCATTAGCAATGTCCTCCACGGCTATTGTGACCAAACTCATTTCAGATCGCTCTGAGCTAGAAACAGAACACGGCCGCAATGTTGTAGGAATTTTGCTCTTTCAAGATTTAGCGGTGGTATTTTTGTTGATTTTATTGCCCTCTCTCGGAAAGAATCCCAAAGATCTCTTCTTTGCTTTGACGAGCGCCTCAATCAAAATTACGGTTGCTTTGAGTCTGATTTTCTTCATTGGCCAGACTCTGATGAGTCGATGGTTTAGGTTGGTAGCAAAGTTACGTTCGCAAGAGTTGTTTATGTTGAATCTCTTGCTCATTGTTTTAGGGATGGCAGGACTCACAGAGCACTTTGGTTTGTCTTTGGCGCTAGGTGCTTTTTTAGCAGGCATGTTGATATCAGAAACGCCGTACCGCCACCAAGTTGAAGAGGACGTCAAACCTTTTCGTGATGTTTTGCTGGGTCTGTTCTTTATTACTATCGGCATGTTGTTGGACTTCGCGGTCATCCGAGAGCAGTGGATGCTGGTCATGGCGCTTTTAATTGGTCCTCTGGTATTTAAGTTCAGCCTCATTGCTTTGCTATCGAGAGCTTTTGGTTCGAGCACCGGTATTTCGATTCGGACCGGATTATGCCTAGCGCAAGCTGGTGAATTTGGCTTTGTATTGCTCACTCAAATTGACGGACTTGACTTGATAGATCCCACTTTGAGTCAAGCAGTGCTTGCAGCAATGCTACTCTCGATGTTTTGTGCACCATTCTTGGTTGAGTATAGCGATCGCATCGCGATGCGATTCTCCAGCAATGAGTGGTTACTGCAATCCCTTGCCTTAACTCGTGTTGCTGCAAAAAGTGTGCGCAACGAGAATCACGTGATTATTTGCGGATTTGGCCGCTCTGGTCAAAGCCTGGCACACATGCTTGATCAAGAAAAGATTCCCTACATTGCCTTAGATCTAGACCCAGATCGAGTTAAGGAGGCTGCAGCAGCAGGGGATAACGTAGTGTACGGAGATGCAAGTCGTGAAAATTATTTAGTTGCCGCTGGACTCGCAAGAGCCAAAACTGTGGTGATTACTTATGCGGATACCGCAGCTAGTTTGCGCGTGTTACATCAAGTTGAGCATTTACGTCCTGGTATGACGGTATTGGTTCGTACAAGAGATGATGCAGATATTGCCAAACTGCAAGCAGCTGGTGCTACTGAGGTTGTGCCCGAGCTCATTGAAGGCAGTTTGATGATTGCATCACATGTTCTGCTGATCATGGGAGTGCCCATGCGCAAGGTTGTGAGGCGCATTACTACTGCGCGTGAGGAGCGTTATAGCCTATTACGGGGATATTTCAGGGGCGCTAGTGACGATGACTTTAGCTCCAAAGAGTCTTGGCGTTTGCATTCCATCACGCTATTGCCAAATTCCCGGGCAGTCGGTAAAACATTGGGCGAACTCAGTGATGAAGTTGAGGGTGTGAGTATTCAGGCAGTTCGTCGTAAAGGGCGTAACGCAGATTACATTAAATTAAGCTTAGCGCCCGAATTGAGGCTTGAGGCGAACGATATTCTGGTAATCTCAGGTAATTCAGAGGCAACCGATTTGGCTGAAGCTAAATTACTCTGAACTCAATCTTAGGAGTTAGCCGTACCGATCGCCAGCTCCTTTTTTTGTAGAGGCAGGTTTGCGCTTAAGTAAAGGCGCTAAGTAATAGCCTGTGAAACTTGCTTCGTTTTTTGCTACTTCCTCAGGTGTGCCTGTAGCAATGATTTGACCGCCTCCCGCACCACCTTTAGGACCCAAATCAATAATCCAATCAGCAGTCTTAATCACATCCAGATTGTGCTCGATGATCACGATCGTATTGCCTTGTTTCTTGAGGGTCTGAATCACTGATAGCAATAACTGAATGTCATGGAAGTGCAACCCAGTGGTTGGCTCGTCAAGGATGTAGAGTGTTCTTCCGGTATCTCGCTTTGAAAGCTCTAATGAAAGTTTGACGCGTTGTGCTTCACCGCCCGATAAGGTCGTAGCGCTTTGACCCAGTTTTACATAACCCAGGCCCACGTCAAGGAGAGTTTTGAGTTTGCGTTTTACGACTGGAACAGCGTCAAAAAATTCATGCGCTTGCTCAATCGTCATTGAGAGAACTTCATGAATATTTTTACCCTTGTAGCGAATATCTAAAGTTTCGCGGTTGTAGCGCTTGCCATGACAAACGTCACACGGAACATAGACATCTGGAAGGAAGTGCATTTCTACTTTGAGAACGCCATCGCCTTCACAAGAATCGCAACGACCACCTTTAACATTGAAGGAGAAGCGACCAGCTTCATAGCCTCGTTCGCGCGCTGCTGGAACACCAGCAAAGAGTTCACGAATTGGCGTAAAGAGGCCGGTATAAGTCGCTGGGTTTGAGCGGGGTGTTCTACCAATGGGCGATTGATCAACGCTAATGACTTTATCGAAATGCTCAAGGCCTTTAATTGCATCGTGTGCAGCAGGTTCTGCATTGGAGCCATACAGATGCTGCGCAACCGCATGATGCAAGGTGTCATTAATGAGGGTTGATTTGCCTGAGCCGGAGACTCCAGTCACGCAAGTGAGAAGACCAACCGGAATCTTGGCATGTACTGATTGCAAATTATTGCCACGTGCCCCGATAATTTCTAGGAAGCGATTGTTTACAGGTACGCGTTTTTCTGGCACGGCAATTGCTTCACGTCCAGCAAGATAGGCGCCAGTGAGTGAATTTGGATTTGCTTCTACTTCTTCAGGTGCGCCTTCAGCAACAATTTCGCCACCATGGACACCAGCGCCTGGACCAATATCAATGACCCAATCTGAGGCGCGAATTATGTCTTCATCATGCTCAACGACTAAAACGCTGTTGCCTAAATCGCGTAAATGTTTGAGGGTGCCGATCAAACGATCGTTATCCCGTTGATGTAATCCAATAGAGGGTTCATCGAGTACGTACATCACACCAGTAAGACCCGAGCCAATCTGGGAGGCCAGACGAATACGCTGTGCTTCACCTCCGGATAAGGTATCTGCACTGTGCTCAAGAGAGAGATAGTCTAGTCCTACGTCATTTAAAAAGCGCAAACGAGCGCTAATTTCTTTGACGATCTTGTCTGCAATTTCTTTTTTGGCGCCTTTGAGTTCGAGCGCTTCAAAGTATTCTTTTGCTTCTTTAAGTGGCAATGCGCTGATTTCATAAATGGCGCGAGATTGTTTTTTTTCACCCACTTTGACAAAACGCGCTTCCTTACGCAAGCGACTGCCATTACATTCTGGACAGGTCTGCACATTTTGATAGCGCGCTAATTCTTCACGCACAGTGACAGAGTCGGTCTCGCGATAGCGTCTTTCAAAGTTCGTAACAATGCCTTCAAAAGCATGTTCGCGAATACTATTTTTGCCGCGCTCGTTAATGTACTCAAACGGAATTGTGACGTCTCCAGAGCCGAGCAATACAAGATCTTGTTGTTTTTTGCTGAGTGACTCAAATGGTTTTTCAACATCAAAGCCGCCATGCTTGGCTAGAGTTTGTAGTAACTTAAAGTAGAACTGATTACGTCTATCCCAGCCTTTAATAGCGCCAGAGGCCAGTGATAGATCGGGATGAGCCACGATCCGCTTTGGATCAAAAAATGATTGATGACCAAGGCCATCACAAGAAGGGCAGGCGCCCATCGGGTTGTTAAAAGAAAAAAGACGTGGTTCAAGTTCTTGTAGAGAGTAGGAGCACACTGGACAAGCAAACTTGCTTGAGAAAATCATTTCTTTGCCAGTATCCATATCCACAATCATCGCTTTGCCATCGGCAAGTCGAAGAGCAGTTTCAAAGGATTCGGCAAGGCGTTGTTGAATATCCGGACGCACCTTTATGCGGTCGACCACCACTTCAATAGAGTGCTTATCGTTTTTCTTGAGTGTTGGTAATTGATCTACTTCGAAAATCTGAGCTTTAGCAGCATTCGCTGTACCGCCACCAGAGCGGACGCGAAAGCGCACAAAGCCTTGGGCCTGGAGGTCTTGAAACAGATCCACAAACTCCCCTTTGCGCTCACTGACCACCGGAGCAAGAATCATGAGTTTGGTCTCTTCTGGCATTGACAGTACGGTATCGACCATTTGTGAAACACTCTGTGCCTCAAGCGGAAGATCGTGATCAGGGCAATGTGGTGTGCCTGCACGGGCAAACAATAAGCGCAGGTAATCATGAATTTCCGTTACGGTACCAACGGTAGAGCGTGGATTATGGCTAGTAGCTTTTTGCTCAATCGAGATTGCAGGCGAAAGACCTTCGATAATGTCCACATCGGGTTTTTCCATGAGCTGTAAAAATTGACGGGCATAGGCAGAAAGAGATTCGACATAGCGACGTTGACCCTCGGCATAGAGAGTGTCAAAAGCCAGGGAGCTTTTGCCGGAGCCAGATAATCCAGTGAGAACGACCAATTTCTCTCTAGGGATGTCTAGATTGATGTTTTTGAGGTTGTGGGTGCGGGCACCGCGGATTTTGATTTCGTTATTCATGATTATTTTGCGTAACTTGTTAATATAGCTCTTTCCCATGAATCCTTCTGAACTTCGCTCCACTCTGGCCTTAGCAGGCATTTTTGGCCTCCGTATGCTAGGCCTGTTTTTGCTTTTGCCCGTCTTTAGTATTCATGCGCGAGGCTTGCCGGGTGGTGAGCATTCACTTTGGGTCGGCCTGACCCTGGGAATCTTCAATATTGTTCAAGCCTGTTTTTACATCCCTTTAGGGCGTTTATCCGACCGAATTGGTCGTAAACCCGTGGTTTTATGGGGCCTGTCTCTATTTGTGGCTGGTGCTTTAATTTGCGCCGCTAAGGACGACTTGCTCTGGATTGCTATTGGCCGAGGCGTGATGGGGGCCGGAGCAGTATCAGCTGCTATTTCTGCGTGGGTGGCTGATCTCACCCGTGAACAGGTTCGTACCCGTGCCATGGCTTTAGTTGGGGGCAGCATTGCGCTCTCATTTGCCCTCTCTTTGGTCATTGCTGCTCCAATCTACCGATTGATCAGTCTTAGTGGAATTTTTGTGGTCTTGGCTGTTTTTGGGGTGATGGCCATGTTGGTGACCTACTATGTTTTGCCAAGCCATCAGCCAGAAGTCAAAGTGCAGCAAGCTTCTTTGAAGGAGGTGTTTTTCCGTCCCGAGTTAGTTCGCTTAAATATCGGCGTATTTGTATTACATGCAACCCAAGTGGCGATGTTTTTAGTGGTACCCCGTTTGCTAGTCCAAGCAGGTTTGCCATTGTCATCCCATTGGGAAATTTATCTTCCAGTCGTGTTGCTCTCTTTTTTCTTGATGGCGCCCATCCTAATTTTTGGTGAAAAGAAACAGCAATTACGCACTATTTTGTTATTGGCAATTGGGTTGTTATTGCTTGCTGAAATATTGTTTACTAATACTTCTTCGGTAAGCTTAATTGCAATTGCTTTGTTAGTTTATTTCGTGGGCTTCAATTTGCTTGAAGCTTTGCAACCCTCTTTAGTGTCGCGTTTTGCAAAAGAATCCAAAGGCACTGCTTTAGGTGTTTACAACACAACCCAATCCATTGGCTTATTCACTGGCGCAGCCATTGGGGGTTATTTGATGGATAGCCATGGTGATTTATCAGTCTTTGTGATGGGTGCAGTACTCGTATTTTGCTGGCTTACAATTGCTTGGTCGATGCGTGAATTACCAGCAAAGACAAAACCGCAGCTTGATTAATTTGATAAAAGCGAACAGTTCATTTTTAGTAGTAATAACAGCAGTATTTTTCTTCGGGAGACAACATGGCTTCGGTAAATAAAGTCATCATCGTAGGTAACGTAGGACGTGATCCAGAAACGCGTTATATGCCAAGTGGTGACGCGGTGACTAATATCTCAGTAGCAACATCTGATCGCTACAAAGACAAGCAAACTGGTGAAATGAAAGAAACAACCGAATGGCATCGTGTTGCATTCTTTGGCAAGCTTGCAGAAATCGCTGGCCAGTATCTTAAGAAAGGTTCACAAGTGTACGTAGAGGGTCGTTTGCGTACTCGCAAATGGACTGATGCAAGTGGTCAAGAGAAGTACTCCACAGAAATCGTTGCAGAAACAATGCAAATGCTTGGTGGTAAGCCAGTAGGCGGAAGCGGTGATGGTGTCGAAAGCTATGCGCGCTCAAAGCCGGCTGAGCAGTCTGCCCCTGCATCATCTAATGCTGCATCACTCGGTGCAATGGATGACGATATTCCGTTTTAAGAATTAAAACTTCAGTACTGTATTAGCAGTGCAGTAGTAAGAAACCCCTTCTAGGATTTCCTTATAAGGGGTTTTATTTGTCATCATTCAGCTATTGGCGTGCATGCCGAATATTTTCAGGCCAAGGCGCGTTGTGATCGGTTCTAAAGGGATTGATATCCAATCCGCCACGTCTAGTGTAGCGAGCATAGACTGATAGTTTGTCAGGTTTGCATTGACGCTTGATATCAGTAAAGATGGTTTCTACACAATGTTCGTGAAACTCGCCTAACTGTCTAAAGCCAATGAGGTAGCGCAAAAGACCTTCCTCCAAAATGGGGCGACCCTGATAACGAATTTGCACACTCGCCCAATCAGGTTGACCTGTGACAGGACAATTTGATTTAAGTAGGTGAGACACAAGACACTGCTCAATAGGGCCAAAGGATTCATTTGCAGTCAGCAGAGCTGGATCAGCCGGTAGGCTTGGATCAACCTCAATATCCAATCGATCCAGCAAGATGCCACCCATCTCCTCCATGCCTTTTTTGCTAGGAGCTCTGGCGGATTGATACGAATGGTGATTTTGCTACCAGCAACTGCAGACAAATCCGCAATCAATTTTTCGCAAACTTCTGCTTCATCTTCAAAGTGTGCATTATTGAGACTATTGAGATAGAGCTTAAATGACTTGGACTCAATCATGTTTGGGGAGTCAGCTGGAATTTGAAATTCAGCTAATGCAATTTGAGGCTTACCTTTTTTATTGAGCCAGCTCAGCTCAAATGCATTCCAAATATCAACACCCACAAATGGAAGAGCTTGCCCCTCTTTTAAGCCAATCTTGGTGCGGTTTTGGGCCCGAAGAATGGGAAAGAGCAAGCTCGGATCGTAATGATCGGGATATTGCGTGGATTGTCCAAGTGGGATGGTTGCCATGAATACTTGCTTCTTCTGTTTACTTCTTAGGTTTATTGGATACGCCTGAAACGACATGACCTGTAGGAGCTACTGAAGCTGCTGATTGGCAATGACCAGTTTGATCGTCAAAGAAAAAGTCTGGCTCAAACTCTCTTAGGAATTCGCTCTTAGATAGTCCGCCTAAGAACATGGCCTCATCAACATCAATACCCCATGCCATGAGTGTTCGAATAGCGCGTTCATGTGCGGGTGCTGAACGCGCAGTCACTAAAGCGGTACGAATGCGCATACCGTTTTCGCTAGTCGATCGTTGTAGGCGATGAAGCGCCTCTAGCAAGGGTTTAAATGGACCGGGTGGCAAAGGAATATCAACCTTCTTGCTCTCATGATCTACAAATGCCTCAAGACCTTTTTTCTGAAAGACTTGTTCGGCCTCATCGGAAAAGAGTACTGCGTCTCCGTCAAAGGCGATACGAATTTCGTTGGGGTGTGATTCAGCGGTCTTACTGGATTCTGGGTACACCCGCGCCGCCGGAAATCCTGCATCGATCGTTGCTCTGACATCATCTTCATTGGCAGACAAAAAGAGATTGGCATGTAAGGAGCGGAGGTAATGATAGGGAGGGCGACCACGGGTAAATACACCGCGCTCAAGATGAAGACCATGGTGCTCTGCAGAGCGAAAAACCCGCAGGCCGCTCACGGGATCATTGCGCGAAAGAATGACAACCTCAACACGTTGCTCACCCTCTTCATTAAACGCTAAGAGTTTCTTCACCAAAGGAAATGCAACACCGGTTTGTGCCGCTATTCCCAGGCGTTCGAGTTGTAATTTCATATACGCACTGTCATCGGTCGACTCGAAGATGCGATTCTCTTCTTCAAAATCAAACAAGGCGCGCGAAGAGATCGCAACAACTAGTTTTCCGGTGAGGGTGTAAGACATCTTCTAAATTAGCCCTTATTTCAGGAAGAGGCGATATGCTGGGTTATTGCTCTCATCCCAGTGTGGGTAACCGAGGGTTGCCAAGAAGGTTTGCAGTTTTTTCTGCTCATTTTTGGGAACCTGAATACCAACCAAAATGCGGCCATAGTCAGCCCCATGGTTACGGTAATGAAACAGGCTAATATTCCAATTGGGCGCCATGCTAGTTAAGAATTTCATCAGTGCACCAGGGCGCTCGGGGAACTCAAAGCGATAGAGTAATTCATCCTTTGCAAGAGTGGAGTGCCCGCCAACCATATGACGCAAGTGAGACTTAGCTAGCTCATCATGAGTCAGATCGATAGTGGCAAACTTGGCCTTACGAAAATGTTTTGCAATAGCTTCGCTATCACCTGCTTTTTGTGTGCTGATGCCCACAAAAATATGCGCCTCTTTTTGATCGCCAATACGATAGTTAAATTCAGTAACGTTGCGCTTACCTAGTAGTTCACAGAATCGTTTAAATGATCCACGCTCTTCCGGAATGGTGACCGCAAATACGGCTTCGCGGAATTCACCAACATCGGCACGTTCTGCCACAAACCGCAGACGGCTAAAGTTCATGTTGGCACCGCAAGCAACTGCTACTAATGTTTTCTTTTTTTTACTTTTTTCTGCTCAACATATTTCTTCATGCCCGCGATGGCTAAGGCACCAGCAGGCTCAAGGATGCTACGGGTATCGGTAAATACGTCATTAATTGCTGCGCAGATTTCATCGGTATCAACCGTGATGATTTCATCAACTACTTTTTTACAGATGCGGAAGGTTTCTTTGCCGACTAACTTAACTGCTGTCCCATCAGAAAAGAGACCAACGTCTTTCATCTCAATGCGTTTATTTGCTTTGAGCGATCTTTTCATAGCATCCGAGTCAGATGCTTGAACGCCAATCACCTTAGTTTTTGGGCTAACTGCTTTGACATACTCACCAATTCCAGCGATGAGTCCACCACCACCGATTGCTACAAATACTGCATCGATGGGTTCTTGGTATTGAGCAAAAATTTCTTGCGCGATGGTTCCTTGTCCAGCTATGACATCTGGATCATCGAAGGGGTGAATAAAGGTCAAACCCCGTTTCTTCTCTAGGACCTCAGAATGCTTGAAGGCGTCGCTGTAGGACTCGCCGTGGAGGATGATTTCTACCCAAGAGCCACCTCTGACCTTAACGGCATCTATTTTGACGCTGGGAGTGGTGGTCGGCATTACAATGACCGCCTTGCACTTCATTTTGGCGGCCGACAGGGCAACACCCTGGGCATGATTGCCTGCCGAAGCCGCAATAACCCCGCGTTTTAAGGCCTCTGGGGGTAAATGAGCCATTTTGTTATAGGCGCCTCGTAATTTGAAGGAGAAAACGGGCTGGTTATCTTCCCTTTTGAGCAATACCTTGTTGCCCAAACGCTTGGTCAGCTCGGGAGCCAGCTGAAGTTCGGTTTCTCTGGCTACGTCATAGACGCGAGCCGATAAAATTTTCTTTAAATAGTTCGTTGCCATCCAATGAGCGTACCACGGATGGCTCCTAAGCCCTTAGATTTGCAAGGGTTTATGTCTACGGACAGCAACTTTCTTGGTTTCCTGCCACTATCAGGTTCGCTCATTTAAAATGCTTATTTATCAAATATGTCGCTATGAACGCACCATTAGCTTTGAACCAGTTGTTGGATGCTGAGGCGGGATCTCCCCGTCTTCGTGAAATTCCCTACAACTACACCTCCTTTTCTGACCGAGAAATTGTCATTCGCCTGTTGGGCGAGGAGTCATGGCGCGTTCTGAATGATCTCCGCAGTGTGCGCCGGACTGGCCGTTCCGCCCGCATGCTATTCGAAATTCTGGGCGATATCTGGGTCGTTCAACGTAACCCATTTTTGCAAGATGACTTGCTAGATAACCCTAGTCGCCGTAAGCAGTTGATTGATGCCCTTTGGCATCGCTTAGGTGAAGTGAAAAAGCGCAACAACGGTGACTCTGCAGACCAAGTAGAAATTTTATTAAGCGCTGCCTACCGCGCGATTGAAAATTTTGAAGATGGTTTTAAAGAGGTTGAGCAAATTCGCAAGCGTGCCCGCAAAGAGTTAGGCCGTCATACCGCTAGTGACAATATTTGTTTTGATGGTGTATCGCGTGCAGCGCATGTGACTGATGCAACTGACTGGCGAGTTGAGTTTCCATTAGTCGTTTTAAAGCCTGACTATGAATCTGAAATTCCTGGTTTGGTAAAAGCTTGCGTGGAATTAGGTCTGACCATTATTCCGCGTGGAGGCGGCACCGGCTATACCGGCGGTGCCATTCCTCTCTATGCCATGTCTGCAGTGATTAACACTGAGAAGTTGCAAGATATCGGCAGCGTCAAGTCAAAGAAATTACCTGGTTTAGACCGTGAAGTTTCTACTATCTTCACTGGTGCTGGCGTTGTAACGCGTCGTGTCTCGGATGCTGCTGAGCATGCTGGCCTCGTATTTGCTGTTGATCCTACTTCTGCTGATGCAAGCTGCATTGGCGGAAATATCGCCATGAATGCTGGCGGCAAAAAAGCAGTTCTTTGGGGAACTGCTTTAGATAATTTAGCTAGCTGGCGCATGGTTGACCCTGAAGGTAACTGGTTAGATATCGAGCGTCTTGAGCACAACCTTGGCAAGATTCATGATGTTGAGAAAGTGCGTTTTCAACTCACTTGGTCTGATGGTCTTAGCGAGCCTGGTCAACGTATTCTCAAGACAGAATTATTGGAAGTTGAAGGTAAGCGTTTCCGCAAAGAAGGCTTGGGTAAAGACGTTACAGATAAATTTTTATCCGGCTTGCCCGGCGTACAAAAAGAGGGTTGCGATGGTTTGATTACTAGCGCAACTTGGGTATTGCATCGCATGCCTAGGTACATGCGCACGGTTTGCCTAGAGTTTTTTGGTCAAGCGCGCGAAGCCATTCCAAGTATTGTCGAAATCAAGGCTCATCTAGATGGATTAAGCAAGCAGGGTGGTCCTATTTTGGCTGGCCTTGAGCATTTAGATGATCGTTACTTAAGAGCAGTTGGGTATTCCACTAAATCAAAGCGCAATAGCCTGCCAAAGATGGTCTTGATTGGCGATATTGCTGGTGATGATGAGGAAGCTGTTGCTGCCGCTACCAGCGAAGTAGTTCGGATGGCTAACCTACGCGTTGGCGAAGGCTTCGTAGCAGTGAGTGCTGAGGCGCGTAAAAAGTTCTGGTTAGACCGTGCGCGTACGGCAGCCATTGCGCGTCACACTAATGCTTTCAAGATTAACGAAGACGTTGTGATTCCATTGCCACGGATGGGTGAGTACACCGATGGTATTGATCGCATCAATATTGAGTTATCTCTTAAAAATAAGTTACAAGTTTTGGATGGCTTAGAGGTCTTTTTAAAGAAAAATGCTCTGCCATTGGGTAAGAGTGAAGATGATTATGAGATTCCAACTGCTGAGATCTTGGGTGACCGTGTTCAACAGGCTTTGGAGTTAATCGCTAAGGTGCGTACTCGCTGGGCTGATTGGCTCACCCAGATGGATACTTATTTCCCGCAGTTACAAAACTATAGTTTGCGCGCCTCTTGGAAAGATGAAGTTCGTTCTGAGCTACGTATTATTTTTGGTGGTTTGGCATTTGAACCAATCCTTGCCGAGTTAGAGGCCATTCATAAGAATATTTTGCGCAAGCGTGTATTCGTTGCCTTGCACATGCATGCTGGTGACGGTAATGTGCACACCAATATTCCAGTGAACTCTGATGACTATGAGATGTTGCAAGACGCGCATCGTGCTGTAGATCGCATTATGAAGTTGGCGCGTTCATTAGACGGTGTGATCTCTGGTGAGCATGGTATTGGTATCACTAAGCTAGAGTATTTAACTGAGGCTGAATTAAAAGATTTCCGCAGCTACAAAAATCGCGTTGATCCAGAAGGGCGCTTTAACAAAGGCAAATTGATGCCACATGCTGATCTGAGCATGGCTTATACCCCTAGCTTTGGATTGATGGGTCACGAATCAATCATTATGCAGCAAAGTGATATTGGTGCTATCGCTGATAGCGTCAAAGATTGCTTGCGTTGCGGTAAGTGCAAGCCAGTTTGCTCTACCCATGTACCACGTGCTAATTTGCTGTATAGCCCACGCGATAAGATTTTAGCAACTTCATTGCTCATTGAAGCCTTCTTATATGAAGAGCAAACTCGTCGTGGCGTATCCATTCGCCACTGGGAAATGTTTGATGATGTGGCTGCGCACTGCACTGTCTGTCACAAGTGTTTAACCCCTTGCCCGGTCAAGATTGACTTTGGTGATGTCACCATGAATATGCGCAATCTCTTGCGCAAGATGGGTCAACAGCGTTTCAATCCAGGAACTGCAGCATCGATGTTCTTCTTGAACGCCACTAGCCCAGAGTCAATTCATTTAGCTCGCAAGACCATGATTGGCTGGGGCTACAAGTTGCAGCGCCTAGGTAATGATGTCTTGCGTAAGTTTGCAAAACAGCAAACTGCCCACCCTCCTGCAACTGTAGGTAAACCAAGCATCAAAGAGCAGGTGATTTTCTTTGTGAATAAGAAGATGCCTGGAAACTTGCCCAAGAAAACAGCGCGTGCACTTCTTGATATTGAAGATGCGAACTATGTACCTATTATTCGTGATCCAAAGACAACTTCTGCCGATACTGAAGCCGTGTTTTATTTCCCAGGTTGTGGCTCTGAGCGACTGTTCTCTCAGGTAGGTTTGGCGACTCAGGCAATGCTTTGGAATGTCGGCGTTCAAACTGTCTTGCCCCCTGGCTATCTTTGCTGTGGCTACCCACAACGCGGTAATGGCGACTTTGATAAAGCCGAGAAGATGATTACCGACAATCGGGTGTTATTCCACCGAGTTGCTAATACCTTGAACTATTTAGATATCAAGACGGTTGTGGTTTCTTGCGGCACTTGTTATGACCAGTTGGCCGGCTATCAGTTTGAGCAAATTTTCCCAGGTTGCCGAATCATTGATATTCATGAGTTCTTGGCTGAGAAGGGTGTCAAGCTCTCAGGTGTAACTGGTGTGAAATATATGTATCACGATCCATGCCACTCGCCAATGAAGTTGCAAGATCCCCTCAAGACTGTAAACGAGCTCATTCAGGTGGAAGGTGGTAAGGCGATTGCAAAAAATGATCGCTGCTGTGGAGAGTCCGGCACTTTGGCTGTGACACGCCCCGATATTTCCACCCAAGTACGTTTCAGAAAACAAATCGAAATGGAAAAGGGTGCAAATGATTTGCGCAAGGGTGATTTCACTGGCGATGTAAAAGTGCTTACTAGCTGCCCATCTTGCTTGCAGGGCCTCACTCGTTTTGATGCTGATAGCGATACCACTGCGGATTACATTGTTGTTGAAATGGCCCAAAAATTGCTGGGCGATAACTGGATGCAAGATTACGTTGCTAAAGCAAATCAAGGCGGCATCGAAAGGGTCTTGGTTTAATGATTCCAATCAATATCGTGGTTCATCAGCAATCCAAAGTATTAGAGCTTGCCTATGAAGATGGCCAAATTTACCGTTTGTCTTTTGAGTTGCTCAGAGTGGTTTCGCCTTCAGCGGAAGTGCAAAGCCACGGCCTTGGACAAGAGACTTTGCAAACCGGAAAACGCGATGTGTTAATCGCTAATCTTGAGCCTGTTGGCCATTACGCTTTGAAGCCTAGCTTTTCTGACGGGCATGACTCAGGACTATATTCATGGGATTACTTGCGCTTTCTATGTGAGAACCAAGAGCAAGTTTGGAAAGAGTATTTAGATAAATTAGCTGCTGCAGGTCTTGATCGAGATGCGCCAATGGCGCAAGCAGGACATTCGCATGGCCATTCTTGTGGAAGTCATTAATGAGTAAAACTCACTTCGGATATCAAAGTGTTGATGAGGCTGAAAAGGCTGGCAAAGTTGCCCAGGTTTTTCATTCGGTAGCTAGTAAGTACGATGTGATGAATGATTTAATGTCATTTGGTCTGCATCGTGTTTGGAAAAAAATTACGATTGCGCGAGCCAACGTTCGCCCTGGTCAAAAGATCTTAGACATCGCAGGTGGCACTGGAGATTTAGCGGCTGCCTTTGCCAAGGCTGCTGACTGGGGTTGCAATCCCGAGGCCCAGGTTTGGTTAAGCGATATCAATGCTTCCATGTTGGGTGTTGGGCGTGATCGATTGCTCGATCGAGGCTTAGCTTTGCCTTGCGTTCAGTTTGATGCAGAGAAAATCCCGTTTCCTAACAACCATTTCGACGTAGTTACTGTTGCTTTTGGTTTGCGCAATATGACGCACAAAGAAGTTGCTCTCGGTGAAATGTGTCGAGTCATTAAGGCGGGCGGAAGAGTACTGGTATTGGAGTTTTCTAAGCCAGATACCTTTTTGCAGCCTGCATATGATGCTTACTCATTTAAGGTCTTGCCTTGGCTGGGTGAAAAGATTGCACAAGACTCTGAGAGTTATAGATACCTGGCAGAGTCTATTCGCATGCATCCGGATGCTGAGACTTTGAAAGACATGATGTTAGGTGTGGGCTTTGATGAGGTTGAAACCCATAGGATGACAGGGGGTATCGTAGCCCTGCATATTGGTATTAAATACTGACAGTTGTATAGTTTTTAAACTCTTAAAGACTAGAGAAATAAGGTGGCTATCAAAGAAAGGGGTAAAAAATGAAAAAACATTTTTTCAAATCAGTTTTCTTAAGCATGATTTTAGTTTTCACATCAATTAGTCATGTTGAGGCGGGACGTTTAGGTGGTGGTAGAAGTTTTGGGCGCGCACCAAGTGCTCCAATTCAGAAACAGGCTGCCCCTGTACAAAAGCCTGTGCAAAATAACCAAGCTCAATCAGCTACCCCAACGCCTTCGGCTCCGCAAGCGCCAGCTCCTAGTCGCTTTGGTGGCATGGGTGGTATCTTGGGTGGCTTAGCCGCTGGTTTGGGTATCGGCTATCTTTTGTCGCACTTTGGCTTAGGTGAAGCAGCTTCATCGCTGATTACTGGTTTGTTAATTGCCGTGTTGGCTGGTTTTGCCATCATATTCATTATTCGCAAACTACTTCCTGCTTTTTCAGGGCTTGGTCAAAATTCGAATGCCTTGAGTTCTACAGCCCTGCAGCGCGCTAGGTTAGATCAACCAAGACAGGAGCCTGGTTTTACGCCGGCAGCAAATGCATTTGGCGGCGTTAGTTCCGAGCCGGAAAAGTTTGAATCGACTTTGCCGCCAGGTTTTGATGAGCATACTTTTTTAGAGAATGCAAAGCAATACTTTGTCACCTTGCAAAACGCCTGGGATTTAGGTGATTTAAATTCCCTGCGCGAGTTCACTACTCCAGAGATGTTTGCCACTATTTCACAAGATTTGGCAGGAAGAACTGACAGTGCCAATCAAACTGACGTGATTACCATTAATGCTAGGCTGTTGGGTATTGAAATGAATCTGGGCCATTATTTCTGTAGTGTTCAGTTTAGCGGTATTATTCGCGAGCAAGCAGGTGCGCCGGCGAGTGATTTCTCTGAAATATGGAATCTGAGCAAGCCAGTTGAGGGCCCTGGAGGCTGGGTCTTGGCGGGTATCACCCAGTTGGTTTAAGCTTTAGGTACTTTCCGTTGGAAAACCCGCACTAGTGCGGGTTTTTTACACTCATGAACACACTATCTTTTTCTACTCATACATTTGCTGCTGGCGCCGCTTGTCGCGCTATTAATCACGTCCTTGCGGCTGAGCCCTGGGCAAGGGAGCAATTGGCTCAGCATGCCCATAAGACGGTATTAATCCAAATGCCTTTGGGGCGCTTGTATTTTCAAATTGATACCGACGGATTTTTGACTGCCATCCAAGAGCTCGAATCCCCCTCTTTAGCTTTGGAGATTACTACGGATGCCCTTGGTAAATTAACTGCTAGTACTGGAAATTTGCGTGAGCAGGCATTCAAGGCCGTCAAAATTACTGGAGATGCAGATTTGGCACAATTGATTGGACGATTGGCCAGTCAAGTGCGCTGGGAATATGAAGAAGATCTTGCTCGTGTGATGGGGGATGCTCCTGCAAACTTTGCTGTACGTCAAGGGAAAAAGTTTCTTGCTGCCAGTAGATCAGCCGTCGGGGATTTACTGGACAATGTAGTGGAATATGTTAGCGAAGAAAAGAAAGTGCTACTAAATAAGCGAGACTTTGTGCTTCGTAAATCCGAATTAAATGACTTGCGCGACTCTGTAGACCGCCTGGAAAAACGCATTCAACTCCTAGAGCAAAAGGCTAAATAATCGTGCGTCGAATTGCTCGTCTTAGTTTTATTTTCTTTACTGCTTGGCGTTATGGCTTGTTGCCTTTGTTACGCGATGTGCTCAGGCCAGGTATTGGTCGTAGTTTCCTGACAGTCGTTTGCTGGACCTCTCCTGGTACAAAGCTTTCAAGAGGTGAGCGCATTCGTCTCACGCTAGAGGCGCTAGGCCCAATTTTTGTGAAGTTTGGGCAAGTGTTGTCTACTCGCCGAGATTTATTGCCTGAAGATATTGCTAATGAGCTGGCCAAATTACAAGACCAAGTTCCGCCATTCTCTAATGAAGAGTCTCGCCGCTTAATCGAAGTAGATTTGGGTCAATCTATTGAAGAGGTATTCATTAGCTTTGACGCAACACCAGTTGCGAGTGCCTCTGTAGCTCAAGTGCATTTTGGTGTTTTGCGTGGAACAGATAAACATCCTGAGTGGCAGGGTCGTGAAGTTGCTATTAAAGTTTTGCGTCCTGGCATCCTGCCAGTGGTTGAGGGTGATCTGGCTTTAATGTATGACCTGGCCAAGGTCATTGAGAAGAGCTCTGAAGATGGTCGACGTTTGAAGCCGCGTGAGAACGTAGCTGAATTCGATACCTATTTGCACGATGAGTTAGATCTTATGCGCGAGGCAGCTAACGCTAGTCAATTACGTCGATACTTTGTGGATTCTAAAAAGCTCATGATTCCAGAAATGTATTGGGATCTTTGCCATACCAATGTCATTGTCATGGAGAGAATGCGTGGCATTTCCATTGGACGTACTGCCGAACTACGCGCTGCTGGCGTTGATTTTAAAAAGTTGGCGGCTGACGGCGTAGAGATATTTTTCACTCAAGTTTTTGAGTACGGATTTTTCCATGCTGATATGCATCCCGGAAATATCATGATTAGCTTAGAGCCAGAAACTTTTAGCCGGTTCATTTCTTTGGACTTTGGAATTGTTGGCGCCTTAAGCGAGTCCGATAAAAATTATCTAGCCCTGAATTTCTTGGCATTTTTTAATCGCGATTACCGCCGGGTTGCAGAGCTACATATCGAGTCTGGCTGGGTGCCGGCCAATACGCGCGTAGAAGAACTAGAGGGGGCAGTTCGCTCGGTGTGCGAGCCTTACTTTGATCGCCCTTTGAAAGAGATTTCTCTAGGCATTGTGTTGATGCGCTTATTCCAGACATCTCGTCGCTTCAAAGTGGAGATCCAGCCTCAACTGACACTGTTGCAGAAAACTTTATTAAATGTTGAAGGTTTGGCCCGTCAGTTAGACCCAGACCTAGATCTCTGGAGGACTGCTAAACCGATTCTGGAAAAGTGGGTCAGTCAGCAGCTTGGCTGGCGCGGATTGCTCGATGGCCTAAAGGAAGAGGCGCCTACCTGGGCCAAGATTTTGCCCACCTTGCCCCGCTTATTTGCTGATAGCTTAGCTCAGGGACGTCATCAAATAAAAGACCAAAGTGGCGAATTGGAGGTGTTGAAGGCCCTTTTGCAGCAAGAAAAGCGTACTAGCCATCTATTAGTGGGCTCCTTACTCTTCATCAGCGGGTTTTTGGTCGGAATTTTGATCATCGGCCTACATATTTATTAATGTCTCGCCGATTGCTTCCTGTACAGCTAAAATAGCTGGCTAGGCAAACACATGAAAAAATACTTTATCGCTGGCATCCTCGTATGGGCTCCCATGGCGGTCACTATTTGGGTGATCACTTGGGGCTTGGGCTTGCTCGACGGTGTTTTTGGTTCGGTGATGCATGCCATCATCGCAATTTTCCCTCAGCAGTTTGCTGCAGATCTTCAACATTTCCGCGAATTACCAGGTGTTGGTATTTTGATTGTAGTTGCCGTGATTTTGGTAACTGGATTATTGGCAATCAATTTTGCTGGTCAATGGTGGTTAAAAGCGTGGGATAAGTTTGTGAATCGCATTCCTGTTGTGCGTTCAATTTATTCTAGTGTGCAGCAGGTTTCATCTACATTGTTTTCGGGTAGTGGTCAGGCCTTCAGTAAGGCCTTATTAATTCGTTATCCACACGCAGATTCTTGGGCAATCGCGTTTCAGACCGGAACCCCTGCAAAAGAAGTCACTTCAAAATTGGGCGAAGGCTATGTCAATGTCTTTTTGCCTACTACACCTAATCCCACATCGGGATTTTTCATGATTGTGCCTCGTGCACAAACGATCGAATTAGATATGAGTGTTGAAGAGGCTTTAAAGCATATTGTCTCTATGGGCTCTGTTCCACCGAATAATTCTAGTGGCTCGACCTCTCTCGAGCCGCCACACCATTTTTGATTTATAGGAAATTGTTATGTCAATGCGTAGCCATAATTGCGGCCAAGTAACCGATGCGCTGATTGGTCAAGAAGTCACCCTCTCGGGATGGGTTAATCGTCGTCGTGACCATGGGGGCGTGATCTTTATTGACTTGCGTGACCGTGAAGGCTTTGTTCAGGTGGTTTGCGATCCCGATCGTCCAGAGATGTTTGCTCTTGCTGAGCAAGTGCGTAATGAGTTCTGCATTCAGATTAAAGGTTTGGTGCGTGCACGTCCTGCCGGCACTGAAAACACTGATTTAGTTAGCGGCAAGGTAGAAATTCTTTGCCATAACTTAGTGATTCTGAATGCCTCTGTTACACCACCATTCCAACTCGATGATGAGAATTTATCTGAGACAACACGTTTAACGCATCGCGTATTAGATTTGCGTCGTCCGCAAATGCAAAAGAATTTACGCCTGCGCTACAACGTAGCAATGGAGTGCCGCCGCTACTTAGATGATGCTGGCTTTATTGATATTGAAACCCCGATGCTGACTAAGAGCACACCAGAAGGTGCGCGCGATTACTTAGTTCCATCTCGTGTGCATGATGGTCAATTCTTTGCTTTGCCGCAATCTCCTCAGTTGTTTAAACAGTTATTGATGGTGGCTGGATTTGATCGCTACTATCAGATTACTAAATGTTTCCGCGATGAAGATTTGCGTGCAGACCGTCAACCTGAATTTACCCAGATTGACTGTGAAACTGCATTCTTAGATGAGATGGAAATTCGCAACCTTTTTGAAAACATGATTCGTCATATTTTCAAGAAAACGATGAATGTTGAGTTGCCTAATCCATTTCCAACTATGCCCTACTCAGAAGGTATGGCACGCTTTGGTTCGGATAAGCCAGACTTGCGCGTGAATTTTGAATTCACCGAATTAACCGATTTGATGAAAGATGTTGATTTCAAGGTCTTCTCAGGCGCCGCTAATCAGGCAGGCGGTCGTGTAGTAGGTCTGTGCGTGCCCGGCGGCGCTGAAATTAGTCGTAGTGAGATCGATGATTATACGCAGTTTGTCAGCATCTATGGTGCAAAAGGTTTGGCTTGGATCAAGGTGAACTCTGTCTCTGAAGGTCGTAATGGACTTCAATCACCGATTGTGAAGAATTTGCATGATGCTGCTATCGAAGGCATTTTGAAACGGACCGGTGCAAAAGATGGTGACATTATTTTCTTCGGCGCAGATAAAGAAAAAGTGGTGAATGATGCAATTGGTAATCTACGTTTACGTATTGGTCACTCTGCCTGGGGCAAGGAGCACGGTCTCTTCACTGAAGGCTGGAAGCCGTTGTGGGTTGTGGATTTCCCCATGTTTGACTATGACGAAGGTGAGGCGCGTTGGGTTGCCTGCCACCATCCATTTACCAGCCCTAAAGATGAGCACATGAAGTACTTGGAGTCTGATCCCGGTAAGTGCTTGGCGAAGGCTTACGACATGGTTCTGAACGGTAGTGAAATCGGTGGCGGTTCTGTGCGTATTCACCAAGAAGCTGTTCAAAGCCAAGTATTCCGTGCGGTCAAGATTGGCGCTGAAGAAGCTCAAGCAAAATTTGGCTTCTTGTTAGATGTGCTTCAATATGGCGCGCCTCCGCACGGCGGTATTGCATTTGGTCTCGATCGCATTGTGACCATGATGACTGGTGCTGAATCGATTCGCGATGTGATTGCTTTTCCTAAAACACAGCGTGCACAGTGCTTGCTTACTCAAGCTCCTAGCCCGGTGGATGAGCGTCAGTTACGTGAGTTGCATATTCGCTTGCGCCAAGCTGCACCTGCCGCATAAAACAATCTAAGCAGTAACTATCTTGAAAATCCCTATTTCGGTTTTAGTTGTTATCTATAAATCGAATAGGGATGTTTTATTGATAGAGCGTGCTGATCGCGCTGGGTTTTGGCAGTCTGTTACTGGCAGTTTGGATACCCCGAATGAAGACCTAGCCTTTGCAGCTAAACGTGAGGTATTTGAGGAAACGGGCATTACGGTTGAGCAATTACCATCTGGCGCACTGCGCAACTTACATCATCACATTGAGTATGAAATTTACCCAGAGTGGCGTTTTCGATATGCCCCTGGCGTCACCAAAAATACTGAACACTGGTTTGCTCTAGAGGTACCTGATGCAACATCCGTTCAATTAGCCCCTAGGGAGCATGTGGCTTATCAATGGTTGTCTTACCATCAAGCGGTACAGAAATGTTTCTCACGCAGTAATGGCGAGGCAATTCTGAAATTGTTTTCTGCGAACGAAACTAGAAGCGAATAAGATAGAACGATGAGACATTCATCGGGGCACATTCGTAGCAGCACAGATTCAAAACACCGAAAAGAGGTGATTGGCGTGTCATTCGCGATCTCTTGCCTTACCTGTTTGAATATCGCATTAGAGTTTTGCTAGCGCTGAGCTGCTTGATAGCAGCTAAGTTTGCTAATTTAGGTATTCCAATTCTGATGAAAGACTTGATTGACTCTTTGGATGTCAAGGCGAACTCTCCTCAGGCTTTATTGGTCGTTCCAGTGGGCATTATTGTTGCTTATGGTTTATTAAGAATTTCAGCATCCCTATTCGCTGAATTGCGTGAGGCCCTCTTTACGAGGGTGACCCAAAATGCGGTACGCAAAGTTGCCCTGCAAGTATTTGAGCACTTACATTCTTTGGCGCTGAGTTTTCACTTAGCCCGGCAGACCGGTGGCGTGAGTCGGGATATTGAACGCGGTACTAGGGGAATTCAATCTCTCATTTCATATTCGCTCTATAGCATTCTGCCAACGCTGATTGAGTTTTGCTTAGTGCTTGGCTACTTTGCCTATTCCTATGATATTTGGTTTGCAGCCATCACTTTAGTCGCGCTGGTGCTGTATATCGTCTTTACGATTGTGGTGACCGAGTGGCGCACGCACTACCGTCGGACTATGAATGATATGGATTCCAAGGCGAATCAAAAAGCCATTGATTCTCTGTTGAATTTTGAAACAGTGAAATATTTTGGTAACGAAGCCTTTGAGGCTCGTCGTTATGATGAAAACTTATTGCGCTATCAATCTGCAGCAGTGAAATCCCAAAAGACCTTGGCTTTTCTAAACCTGGGTCAGCAAATCATTATTGCCATTGGTTTAATGTTGATTCTTTGGCGCGCTACCCTCGGTGTGGTGAATGGCACGATGACTTTGGGTGATCTAGTTTTGGTAAATACCCTCATGATTCAACTCTACATTCCGCTCAACTTCTTAGGGGGTGATTTATAGGGAGATTAAGCAATCTCTCACTGATATGGATCGGATGTTCTCCTTGTTGGATACAGATAAAGAGATTGCTGATTCACCCAATGCCCACCCTTTGCAAATTCATCATCATGGCCACGGACCTGATGTCCGTTTTGAGCATGTTTCGTTTCATTACGATGTAAAGCGTGAGATTTTGCGCGATGTCAGCTTTAACATCCCAGCAGGCACCATTACGGCAGTCGTCGGTCAAAGCGGTGCTGGTAAAAGTACACTCGCAAGACTGCTCTTTCGTTTTTACGATGTTCAGTCTGAAAAAATTTTGATTGATGGCCAAAATATTCAAGATGTCACCCAAGCTAGCTTACGCAAATCAATTGGTATTGTTCCGCAAGATACCGTTTTATTTAATGACACAATCGGCTACAACATTGCTTATGGTGATCCTTCGGCTTCGATTGAAGAGGTGCAAGAGGCTGCTAGAGCAGCTCAAATTGATGGCTTTATCAAACGCTTGCCTGATGGCTATAGCACTCAGGTAGGAGAGCGTGGCTTAAAATTATCTGGTGGCGAGAAGCAACGGGTTGCCATTGCCAGAACCTTGCTCAAAAAACCAGCCATGTTAATTTTTGATGAGGTAACCTCAGCGTTAGATTCAAAAACTGAAAGAGCATTTCAGGAAGAGCTACTGAACTTAGCAAAAAATCGCACGACTCTGATCATTGCCCACAGACTCTCAACCATCATTCATGCCGATCAAATTTTAGTGATGGAGCATGGTCAGATTGTAGAGCGGGGCACGCATCTGGAGTTGCTTGCTGCCCAGGGAAAATATGCTGAAATGTGGTATATGCAGGAACGAACTGCACTTAATTAGAATAGTGCGATGTTGCAAAAAACACTCACCAAAGAAATTTTAAAAAATGCTTTTGCAGCTGCGGTGGCAGTGGCTGACCCACAAATGATTGTTCCTCAATATTTAGCGAAGATCTTTCCTGCTGGTCAGGAGCCGCGTGGTAAATGTTTGGTAGTCGGTGCAGGTAAGGCTAGCGCTTCAATGGCCAGCGCATTTGAGAATTTTGCTATGAAACATTGGCCCAAAATTCACTACGAGGGAATTGTTTTAACGCGCTACGGTCATGGTTCCCCAACTTCTCAAATTAAGATCATTGAGGCTGGACACCCGGTCCCTGATCAAGCGGGCATGGATGGGGCGCGAGATATATTAGCTTTAGCGAAACAGCTCGCACCAGGCGATGTGTTGATTGCATTAGTTTCTGGTGGCGGCTCAAGTCTTTTGACGTTGCCGGTTGAAGGCATTTCCATAGATGATATGCGCGCTACCACTCAAGCCCTTTTACGAAGTGGCGCCCCAATTGAAGAGATGAATGTGGTCCGTAAGCATCTATCTGCCATTCTTGGCGGTAATTTGGCTCGCGTGGCAATTGAGCGGGGTGCACGAGTAGAGGCTTTATTGATTTCTGATGTAACTGGCGATGATCCAGCTGATATTGCTAGTGGACCATGTGCTGCTGACTACTCCACCTATTTAGACGCGCTCAATATTTTAGAAAAATATCGCTTGGGAGTAGGTTCTATTCCTACTTCTGTTCTTGCTCACCTCAAGCAAGGTTTAGCAGGTGAAAGACCGGAGACATTAAAAGATATTGATTTAATCAATGCACAAGTTGCTAATCATGTCATTGCAACTGCTTATAAAAGCCTTGAGGCTGCTGCGCAATATGTTCATAGCCAAGGTTATGAGCCAATCATATTGGGCGACACCATCACTGGCGAAGCCCAAGAAGTAGGAGTGGAGCAGGCTCAATTAGTTCGTCATCATTTAAGAAAAGCTAGTCAGCCTCAGGCAATCATCTCTGGGGGCGAGTGCACTGTCACTATTCCTGCGGGCGCGAAGGGTCGCGGTGGTCGCTGTAGCGAATATTTGCTTTCTCTATTCTCCGCCACTTCCGATTTGCCAAATATTGCCGCTTTAGCGGCAGACACCGATGGCATTGATGGTAGTGAAAAGAATGCGGGAGCATGGTTTGATGCCGATATTCGTAAAGCAAGTGAAGCTATGGTTGTAGTGCCAGAAACATTCTTAGCTGGCCACGATTGCTACGGTTTCTTTGCAGAATTAGATGCCTTAGTGGAAACTGGCCCTACACTTACGAATGTGAATGATTTCCGCATCATCTTGCTAGAAAAATAATTATGACTAATAGCCCCACTCATATTCAACTTATACAGCCTGACGATTGGCACTTGCACATTCGTGATGGCGAGGTGGTGAAGGATGTGTTGGCCGATACAGCTCGTCAGTTTGCCCGGGCGATCATCATGCCAAATTTAAAGCCACCAGTTACTACGGTTGCTTTGGCGAAGGCATATCAATCTCGGATAGATGCGAATTTAAAAGCTTTAGGTATCACTAATTTTTTGCCACTAATGATTTTGTATCTCACGGACAATACTTCTGCAGAGGAAGTACGCAAAGCTAAGGCTGAAGGCATTGCTGGATTTAAGTTGTACCCTGCTGGCGCTACAACTAATAGTGACGCTGGAGTAAGCGACATTAAGCACTGCTATCAAGCTCTTGAGGCAATGCAAGTGCTTGGGATACCTTTATTAGTGCATGGAGAAGTAACAAGCGCTGATATTGATATTTTTGATCGTGAAGCGGTATTTATTGATACTGTTCTTGAGCCATTGCGCAAAGACTTTCCTGAACTCAAGATTGTGTTCGAACATATTACAACCAAGCAGGCGGCTCACTATGTGCGTGATGCTGCTATAAGCAAAAAAAATAGCATTGCTGCAACGATTACTCCGCAACATCTCTTGATGAATCGCAATGCGATTTTTGCTGGCGGCATTCGTCCTCATAATTACTGTCTTCCAGTGCTCAAGCGAGAAGAGCATCGAATTGCCTTGCTAGAAGCGGCAACTAGTGGTAACGCCCGTTTCTTCTTGGGAACTGATAGTGCTCCTCACGCAAAAGGCGCTAAAGAAGCTGCTTGCGGTTGCGCAGGATGCTATAGCGCATTTAATGCACTGGGTTTATATGCGGAAGCATTTGAGAGTGTTGGCAAGCTAGATAAGTTAGAAGGTTTTGCCAGTTTCTTTGGCCCCGATTTTTATGGGCTGCCGCGCAATAGCAAAAAAATTACGTTGGCAAAACAAGCACAAGCCATACCTGTAGAGTTGCCTTTGGGTGATGCAACGATTGTTCCGCTGCGTGCGGGCGAAACAGTTGCTTGGTCACTCGTTTAATCACGCTCAGTGCTTTTATCAGCCAATTTTCTCCGACTGCGTTAGACTGCAGGCGCAGAGTCAATTAGGCAATCGCCGCTTCTTGATTGAAGGGGAGGAAAGTCCGGACTCCATAGGGTAGGGTGATGGCTAACGGCCATCCACGGTGACGTGAGGAATAGGGCCACAGAGACGAGCGTATTAAGTTACGGTGAAACGCGGTAACCTCCACCTGGAGCAATCCCAAGTATGCAGACAATGAGGCGTCCCGCTGAGTCTGCGGGTAGGGAGCTTGAGCCATCAGGTAACTGACGGCCTAGAGGAATGATTGCCCCTAGATGAAAGTCTAGGCGACAGAATCCGGCTTATCGATTGACTCTGCACTACTCTGATATGACTTCAACGCTATAAGTGAGCTCTGCAGTTTTGGCCAACATAGTTGTGGCTGAACAATATTTTTCATGTGACAACTTCACTGCACGGTCTACTTTGGCCTGATCGAGGTCTTTCCCTTTGACGGAAAAGTGCAAGTTGATTTTCGTGAAGACTTTGGGATCTTCGGTGGCGCGTTCAGCTTGAAGGGTCACATCGCAGGCGCTAACGGCCTGACGAGCCCTTTGTAGGATTAAAACCACATCATAGGCAGAGCAACCCCCGGCGCCAGCTAAAAGCAGCTCCATGGGTCTTGGGGCAAGGTTTCTGCCTCCTGCTTCAGGGGCGCCATCCATATTGACGAGGTGTCCGCTGCCAGTTTCTGCGGAAAATGCCATTCCGCTATTACCCAACCAAGATACTCGACATTCCATATTAGTGACCACTTACTTACTAAATAAATCAATATTATCAATAGTTTATCAATTTTTACAGATGCATTAGTTGTTGCATAGCAACATGAAAATCTTGATTTTCGTCAAGAATCTTGCTTTGCACCAATCTACTTGTGTAGAATAACCCCATTGGTAGTCAGTCTTATTATACTTATATCTTATACACTGAGTCTTATACACTGCGACTTTCCTCCAAGTGTCTCCTCCACCCAAACATAGGTGGATTCCAACCCAGGACTCGTTCCTGGGTTTTTTTTGGGTTATAATTTAAGGCTTTACTGAATTACCGAACCAGTCAGGAATTACCGAACCAGTCAGCGGTAGTTTGTTGTACCAGTTAGATTGCAGAATCTGCGAGCTTGCAAACATAAGCAGGGCCAAGGTGGACGTAGTTTGGTTGGAGTATTTTTGACTATAACAATTTGAGAAATCATGAAAACTTTTTCCGCAAAATCCCATGAGGTAAAGCGTGAATGGTTCGTGATTGACGCTACGGACAAAGTCCTCGGTCGTGTCGCCAGTGAAGTGGCACACCGTCTACGCGGCAAGCACAAGCCTGAATTCACACCACACGTTGACACTGGCGACTTCATCGTCGTGATCAATTCATCTAAGCTACGTGTCACAGGCACAAAAGGCTTGAACAAGATTTACTACCGTCACAGCGGATACCCAGGTGGTATTAGCTCGACTAACTTCGACAAGATGCAAGACCGTTTTCCTGGTCGCGCTTTGGAGAAGGCTGTGAAGGGTATGTTGCCAAAAGGCCCACTCGGCTATGCCATGATCAAGAAATTAAAAGTCTATGGCGACGCTAATCATCCGCATGCGGCTCAACAGCCTAAAGCGTTAGAGATTTAAGGAAACCAAATGGCTATTAATTACGGAAATTGGAATTACGGTACAGGCCGTCGCAAGAGTTCTGTTGCGCGCGTCTTTATTAAGTCTGGCAAAGGTGAAATTATCGTTAACGGTAAGCCTATTGATGCCTATTTTGCTCGTGAAACATCCTGCATGATTGCGCGTCAGCCTTTGGCTCTCACGGCCCATTTAACGACCTTTGATATCAAAGTAAACGTTTCTGGCGGCGGTGAAACTGGTCAAGCTGGTGCAGTGCGTCACGGTGTTACTCGTGCATTGATCGACTACGACAACGCTTTGAAGTCAACTCTGTCTAAAGCAGGTTTGGTAACTCGCGATGCTCGTGAAGTTGAGCGTAAAAAAGTTGGTCTGCACGGCGCGCGTCGTCGTAAACAGTTCAGCAAGCGCTAATTCTTTCAGTCGCTCAAGTTTTATCGAAAGGGTCGCGAAAGCGGCCCTTTTTGTTTCTACAATTAAGAAATCTGTAAGAATCAAGTATTACGCTTTAGAAGATAATTGATTATTAAGCATTTTGGAGAATGGCATGATTAAGGTGGGTATTGTTGGCGGCACAGGTTATACCGGGGTTGAACTATTGCGTTTGTTAGCACAACACCCTGAAGTCAAAATCGTTGCTATTACTTCCCGTACTGAAGCTGGTATGCCAGTAGCTGAGATGTTCCCATCTTTGCGTGGTCGTGTTGATTTGAAATTTACGACCCCCGACGAAGCTAAATTAAATGAGTGTGATGTTGTTTTCTTTGCAACTCCACATGGTGTTGCTATGGCGCAAGCAAAGGAATTGCTTGCTAATAATGTGAAGATTTTGGATTTAGCTGCAGACTTTCGTTTAAAGGATGTCAAAGAGTTCGCCAAGTGGTATGGCATGGAGCATAGCTGTCCCGAAATTTTGGCTGAAGCGGTTTATGGTTTGGCAGAAATTAATCGTGAAGCAATTAAGAAGGCCCGTGTAGTAGGTCTGGCTGGCTGTTATCCAACCTCAGTGCAGCTTGGTCTTGCGCCATTACTTGCTCCTAAATCAACTGGTGGCAAGCAATTGATTGATGGCAATCACATTATTTCTGATTCGAAGTCTGGTACTTCCGGAGCTGGTCGCAAGGCTGAAATTGGCACTTTGCTTTCTGAGGCTAGCGATAACTTCAAGGCCTATGGTGTAAAGGGACATCGCCATTTGCCAGAGATCGTTCAAGGCTTAAAAGCGATAGCAGGGCATGACCAAATTGGTCTGACGTTTGTGCCACACTTAACACCAATGGTAAGGGGTATTCATTCCACTTTGTATGTGCGCCTGACTGAAGCTGGCAAAGACGTGGATTACCAAAAGCTGTATGAGAATTTTTATCAAGACGAACCCTTTGTTGATGTGATGCCAGCTGGAAGTCATCCAGAAACTCGCTCGGTGCGGGGCAGCAATGGCATCCGGATTGCAATCCATCGTCCAGGTGGTGGCGATACTTTAGTGATTTTAGTGGTTGAGGACAATTTGGTGAAGGGTGCATCTGGGCAAGGCGTTCAGTGTATGAACTTGATGTTTGGCCTGCCAGAAACAACGGGCTTAACGCAGATTGCTGTATCGCCTTAATGTCTGTGGGGGTATGGCAACAGTACCCTTAAGCAAATTCGGCATTAAAAGCCTAAAATAAGATATTGCCTTTGAATTGGGAGTAAATCATGACTGAATTAGCTACGCAAACTGCACAAGATTTGGCTGAGCCACCAACCCCTTTGGTGTTCACTGACGCTGCTGCTGCAAAAGTGGCTGACTTGATTGCTGAAGAAGGCAATCCAGAGTTGAAGTTGCGCGTATTCGTGCAAGGTGGTGGTTGCTCAGGATTCCAGTATGGCTTCACATTTGATGATGCTGTGAATGAAGATGACACTCTCTTTGAAAAGAACGGTGTTACTTTATTGGTTGACTCCATGAGCTTCCAATATTTAGTTGGTGCTGAAATTGATTACAAAGAAGATATTAATGGATCTCAATTTGTGATTAAGAACCCAAATGCCACAACAACTTGTGGTTGCGGATCTTCTTTCTCGGCTTAAAGTTTTAAGAAACTAAGCTGGGTAGCGAGCACCTAGAACTCTAGGCCCCTTCGCTCCTGTAACGGCTGGCAAGTTTGCTGGCCGTTTTTCTTGATGGGCCCACGCAAGCCATGCAAAGGCAAGACCTTCAACTAGTTGAGGATCGATACCAGCAGAATCAGTGGAAGAGATTTTTAATGCGTGTTTGAAAAACTGTAGTGCTTTTACTTTGAGTAAATTCATCAATGCACCATTTCGTGCTCCACCGCCGCAGACAAGCAACTCTTCGGTCTGCGGTGCATAGCGCGACAAGGCATCTAAGGTGCTATGAGCGGTGAGATGTAGTAGGGTTGCTTGAATATCTTCTGCTTGAAGATTTTCATTTCCTAGTTTTTCTTGTAACCATTGCAGATGAAAGTCATCTCGACCGGTGCTTTTAGGGGGTGTCTTTGCGAAAAATGGATCTGACAACATTGACTTGAGCAATGCTTCATTTACTTTTCCTTGAAGTGCCCAAGCGCCATTTGTATCAAATGGATTTCCTTGTTGTTCCTGTATCCAGGCATCCATCAACATATTGCCTGGTCCGCAATCAAAGCCTCTAACAGAGCCTTCACTTGAAAGAAGCGTCAAATTGGCAATGCCTCCAATATTGAGGATTGCAATATTTTTTGAAGATGCAAATTGCTGTGCATGAAAAGCGGGGACTAGTGGAGCACCATGACCTCCGGCAGCAAGGTCACGACTTCTAAAATCAGCAATGACATCAATACCCGTTTTTTCAGCTAATAAGGCTGGATTGAGGGTTTGGTGGGTGTAGGCCATATCGCCTAAATGCGGCTGATGTCGGATGGTCTGTCCATGGGCGCCGATGGCGCAGATGTCTGAAGGCTCCAGGTTTGACTTTTTCAGTAATTGTTCAACGGCTTGTGCATAGGCTAAAGCCAGAGTATTGGCAGCCTGCTTTTCCCTGTGTAGTTCATCTGGCCCTGGGCTCTGGAGATCAAATAGGGCTTTTCGAAGTGTAGGCTGAAAAGGCATGCTGATGGAGGCTTGGGCACTGGTTTCCCCATTGGGCCCAATCTTGGCAAGAACAGCATCTATTCCATCTAGGCTGGTACCAGACATCAGGCCGATATAGAAGGAAAAAGGTTTGTTCATGCAGATCTAGGTTTGGCTCTCAGGGATGCGACAATTATGCTTTAGCAATTTAACTACTAATTTAACTGAATCAGCAACCCGAATCAGCATGACGGCCAAACCAGATCCAAAATATCCTTTGACTCCTGAAGTCTTTGCAGCGCTCGAAGTTACTAAACGCGGTTGCGATGAGCTATTGGTTGAGGCCGACTGGGTGCAAAAGCTCGCTCGTAGTCAAGCAACTAAGACTCCATTGCGAATTAAATTGGGTCTAGATCCTACTGCGCCCGATATTCATTTGGGTCATACCGTAGTTTTAAATAAATTGCGTCAGTTACAAGATTTTGGGCATACCGTTATTTTCTTGATTGGTGATTTCACCAGCATGATTGGTGATCCATCAGGCCGCAATGCGACACGTCCTCCATTGACCGCAGATGAAATCGCTGTCAATGCAGAAACGTATTATCGACAAGCCAGCATGGTGCTCGATCCTGCTAAAACAGAAGTACGCTATAACAGTGAGTGGTGTGATCCATTGGGTGCGCGCAGTATGATTCAGCTTGCTGCAAAACATACCGTCGCCCGCATGCTAGAGCGTGATGACTTTACGAAGCGCTATCGCAATGGTGTTCCTATCTCGATTCATGAATTTTTATACCCACTCATGCAGGGATATGACTCGGTTGCGCTCAAGAGTGATCTAGAGTTGGGTGGTACAGATCAAAAATTTAATCTCTTAGTAGGTCGCGAGCTTCAGCGCGAGTATGGCCAAGAGCCTCAATGCATCCTGACAATGCCGCTTTTAGTGGGCTTAGATGGCGTTGAGAAGATGAGTAAATCTAAGGGTAACTACATTGGTATTAGTGAGCCTGCGGGTGATATGTTTGGCAAGCTCTTGAGTATCTCTGATGATTTAATGTGGGATTACTTCACGCTGTTGTCGTTTAGACCGATGTCAGAAATTGATTTGATGAAGCAAGAAGTTGCCGCTGGACGAAATCCAAAAGACTGCAAAGTGTTGCTTGCCCAAGAAATCGTGGCACGCTTTCATTCTCAGGCTGCCGCAGAAAAAGCATTAGAAGACTTTAACCATCGCGCTAAGGGTGGAGTACCTGATGATATTCCACAGGTCAATCTCTCGGGTGCCCCGATGGGAGTTGCAAGCTTATTGAAGGCTGCTGGGCTGGCTCCATCAACTTCGGAAGCGATGCGCAATATTGAGCAAAATGGTGTCAAGATTGACGGCGTCAATGTGTCTGATAAGCAGCTTAAGATTGAAGTAGGAACTTACGTAGTGCAGGTTGGCAAACGTAAGTTTGTAAAAGTCACCCTCAGTTAACAGATGGTCTTAAAGATCTAGGCTAGCACTGCCACTTGGTGGTGTTAAGCCAAAGTGCTCATAGGCTTGGCGAGTAGCTACACGGCCGCGCGAAGTTCTTTGTAGGTAGCCCTGTTGAATCAGGTAAGGCTCCAAAACATCCTCAATCGTATCGCGCTCTTCGCCAATGGCAGCCGCTAAGTTATCGATGCCTACTGGACCTCCATCAAACTTGTGCAAGATCGCTTCTAGTAGTTTTCTATCCATGACATCAAAGCCGCTCGGATCAACATCCAGCATCTTCAAGGCGGCATCAGCCATTGCTTTAGTGATGGTGCCAGTACCTTTCACCTCGGCATAATCCCGCACGCGACGTAATAAGCGATTGGCAATACGAGGTGTGCCACGAGCACGCTTAGCGATTTCTACTGATCCATCTGGATCAATATCTGCCTTCAGTAAATTGGCGGAGCGTTCAATAATTTTGGTGAGTTCTTCAGTGGTGTAGAACTCCAGTCTTGCCACAATACCGAAACGATCACGCAATGGGTTGGTGAGCATACCGGCACGAGTGGTGGCACCAATTAAAGTGAATGGTTTGAGATCAATTTTGACGCTGCGAGCAGCCGGGCCCTCACCGATCATGATGTCAAGACTGTAATCCTCTAGTGCTGGGTAGAGAATTTCTTCAACCACTGGTGAAAGACGATGTATCTCATCGATAAAGAGCACATCGTTTTCCTCTAGATTGGTTAACAGAGCTGCAAGATCGCCAGGCCTATCTAAGACGGGGCCGCTGGTTTGACGTAAGTTAACGCCTAGCTCTCTCGCAATGATGTGGGCGAGAGTAGTTTTACCAAGACCAGGAGGGCCAAATAGTAGTACATGGTCTAGGGCTTCTTGTCTTGCTCTCGTAGCGCTAATGAAAATCTCTAATTGGGCGCGTGCCTTGGTCTGTCCGACATACTCATCAAGCTGTTTGGGGCGCAATGCTCTTTCAAATACTGCTTCAGCATTGCCTACCGTCCCGCTCACAATGCGATCGTTTCCTTCCGGTAAATCTTCGGGGATAGAGCTTAGGTCGTCAGTGTGAATTGCCATACTGCAAGTGTAGTGGTTTTATGGCTTTGAAAGATATTTCAGTCCCATACGGATGCCATCAGAAACAGAGGTATCAGGCGGAATTTGCTTGAGAGCAAGGATGGCTTCTTTTTCGGAATATCCCAGAGCTAAGAGGGCCTGTAATACTTCGCTGCTAGCTTCAAGTGCTTGAGAGCTGCCGCCTGGTGTGATGCCAAGATCTGGCGCAAGCTTGCCTTTGAGTTCAAGACATAAACGTTCGGCAGTCTTTTTGCCGATGCCAGGAACTTGAGTCAAGCGCCCTGCTTCTTGTAGAGCAATTGCTTGAGCCAGTTCATTGACGCTCATTCCAGATAGAATGGCTAGTGCTGTGCGAGAGCCAACACCACTAATTTTAATAAGTGCCCTAAATGCTTCACGTTCAGTCTCTGTGGCAAAACCAAAGAGCTGTTGAGCGTCTTCACGCACCTGAAAGTGCGTTAGCAAAGTAATTTTTTGACCTGCTTGTGGCAATTGATACAAGGTGCTCATTGGCACATCTACCTCGTAACCAATGCCTTGGCAATCCACCAAGAGTCTAGGAGGGTGAACTGAAACGAGAGTACCTTGAATGCGACCAATCATATAAAGATCTTAACCTGTGATGTATATTTTTACTTGCTACGTTTTTTTGGAATCAGTGCAGCACTAATGGCTTTAGGTATTTGCGCATGGTGAGCGGCGCAAATTGCAACCCCCAAGGCATCCGAAGCATCGGCGCCTGGTGCGCGACTTAAGCGTAGTAAGCGCTTCACCATCTCTTGAACTTGAGGTTTAGCAGCACGACCTGTACCCACAATCGCTTGTTTTACTCGCAGAGCACTGTATTCAGCGACAGGAAGATTTTCAGAAACGAGGGCTGCAATCACAGCACCCCTAGCTTGTCCCAGCATTAATGTGGAACGAGGGTTGACGTTCAAGAACACTTCCTCGATGGCGGCTGACTGAGGATGATAGGTATCTAAAACCTCTTTTACGCCAGCATAAAGAGCCCCTAGACGCTCTGGGAGCCCCTTGACTGGATCACCGCTCTCAATCGTTCCGGAAGCTACGTAAGTGAGTTTTTGGCCATCGACATCAATGACCCCAAAACCAGTAGTCCGTAAGCCCGGGTCGATTCCAATCCAGCGCATGAGTACTAAATTTGCTTAGTGACGAAAGTGACGAGTGCCAGTGAAGATCATGGCAATGCCATGCTCATTCGCCGCTGCAATGATTTCATCATCACGCATGCTGCCGCCAGGTTGGATCGCGCAGCTTGCACCACCATTCACTACGACATCCAAACCGTCGCGGAATGGGAAAAAGGCATCGCTGGCTACAGCTGATCCCTTGAGGCTTAAGCCTGCATTTTCTGCTTTAATGCTGGCCATCCGTGCAGAGTCTACGCGGCTCATTTGACCGGCGCCAATGCCGAGAGTCATGCCGTTGGCGCAATAGACAATTGCGTTGGATTTGACAAACTTCGCTACGCGCCAAGCAAACATCATGTCATTCATTTCGCTAGGGGTTGGCTGTCTTTGGCTGACAACGCGCATCTCGTTTTGTAAAACATTCTTAGCGTCAGGTGATTGCACCAGTAAGCCGCCACCAACTCGTTTGAAGTCAAAAGTATTAAATGCGCCACCTAGGGGGATTTCTAGAAGACGAACATTTTGCTTGGCTGCAAAAATTGCCTTGGCTTCATCGCTAAAGCCAGGAGCAATTAATACTTCTACAAATTGTTTTGAGATGGCTTCGGCCGCAGCGCCATCACATGGCACATTCAAAGCAATGATGCCGCCAAAAGCAGAACTAGGGTCAGTTTTGAAAGCCTTTTGGTAGGCCTCTAGAGCGGAAGCACCAACTGCTACGCCACAGGGGTTGGCATGCTTAATGATGACGCACGCAGCAGCCCCACCGACGTTTCCAGTAAAGCTCTTGACGCATTCCCAAGCAGAGTCTGCGTCAGCAATGTTGTTATAGGAGAGCTCTTTTCCTTGCAATTGCCTATAGTTGGCTAGAGCGCCCTCTACAGGATTGATATCTTTATAGAAGGCCGCTGATTGATGTGGATTTTCACCATAGCGCATCTCTTGTACTTTCTCAAAAGCCAAATGCAATGTCTCTGGGTATGCTGAGCGTGCCTTGTGATCTAAGTCATCACCCAAAGCTGAGAGATAGTTGGCGATTGCACCATCGTACTGGGCGGTGTGTGCAAATACCTTTTTTGCTAAGGCTAGATTGGTTTTGTAAGATACCGTATTGTTATTGGCTTTCATTTCTGCCAATATCGGTGCGTAATCTTCTGGCGAGATCAGTACAGTGACATCTTGATGATTCTTGGCTGCAGCACGCAACATGGCAGGGCCGCCGATATCAATATTCTCAACTGCATCCTCAAACGAACAATTTTCTTTGGCAACCGTTTCATTAAACGGATAAAGATTAATCACCAGCATATCAATCGTATCGATACCGTGTTCTTTGAGGGCGGCCATATGCTCAGGAAGATCTCTGCGGGCGAGTAAGCCACCGTGAACCATCGGATGCAAAGTCTTTACACGCCCATCAAGCATTTCTGGAAATTTTGTTAATAAAGACACTTCAACAACTGGTAAATGATTCTCGGCCAATAGTTTTGCAGTACCCCCGGTAGAAATCAATTGAATACCTTGCTCATGAAGTGATTTAGCAAAAGGGACGATGCCATTTTTATCGGAAACGGAGAGAAGGGCTGTGCGGATCATAGTTTTTAAAGGATTGAATGAAGAGTAGTTTCGAAGGTTAATAAATTCACTGCTTACCTGAGCAATTGATGCTCCACTAATTTCTTATGCAAAGTATTGCGATTAATGCCTAAATACTGTGCTGCTAGTGACTGGTTTTGCTTGGCGTGACGCATGACAAGCTCAAGCATCGGTTTCTCAACGACAGCTAATACCATTTGATAAATATTGCTTGGTGGAGTGCCCTTTAAATCCGTCAGGTACGCTTGTAGTTGCGTTTCAATACATTCGGTGATGGGATGTTTATTGGTCATAAATTGATATCAATACAAAAAACTAAAATTACGCTGCTTCTAAAAAAACTAAACGATCAGAGTGAGATTTCATCTCATCAAAATAATCATTCACCATTTGCAATTGGGTTTTGCAGTCATCGGCAGTATTCATGCGCTGACGAAAGGCATGAGAATCACGTAAACCTTTGCAGTACCAGCCGATATGCTTACGGGCTTTACGAAGACCAATATGCTCGCCGTAGAACTCATAGTGATCCAGTAGATGGGCATTCATAATGCTCTGGATTTCATTGATTTCTGGGGTGGGTAGCTCGTTACCAGTTTCTAGGAAGTGATGAATTTCGCGGAATATCCATGGACGACCTTGTGCGGCGCGACCAATCATGATGGCATCAGCACCGGTTTGTTTTAAAACAAACTCCGCTTTTTCAGGACTATTGATATCTCCATTGGCCACTACCGGTATGCGCACACTATTTTTGACTGCAGTGATAGTTTCGTATTCTGCTTCCCCATGATATAGATCGGCTCTGGTGCGGCCGTGAACGGTCAGCACGGAGATGCCAGACTGTTCAGCAATTCTTGCAACTTCGATCGCATTTTTATGTTCACAATCCCAGCCAGTACGAATTTTTAATGTGACAGGGACCGCATCTGGTCCAATGCCAACCGCATTGACAACAGCCTCTAAAATATTTTGCACAAGAGTTTCATTACGCAAGAGTGTGGATCCAGCTGCAACGTTACATACTTTTTTTGCTGGGCAGCCCATATTGATATCAATAATTTGGGCTCCATGGTCAACATTGACTTTGGCAGCAGCAGCCATCATGGCTGGATCTGCGCCAGCAATTTGTACCGCAATGGGTTTGAATTCACCGATGTGATTTGCGCGACGCTGTGTTTTTTCGCTTTTCCAGAGCAAGGCATTGGATGTCACCATTTCAGAGACTGCATATCCTGCGCCCAGTTGCTTGCAAAGCTGCCGAAATGGACGATCAGTTACCCCCGCCATAGGGGCTACAAATAGTCTATTTGCGAGGGAGATGTGGGCCGATCTTCATTTACGGGGATGTATATTGAAGGAGTCTTGCGTAAAGCATGACACTTTAGCACAGTCGAGCCCAAATCTGCCTATTTTTTAGGCAGGTTGCTAGGTTTCGAGCAATTCTGGAATATTGATCTTTGGGGCTAATTTAAGCCCCTTAGCGTCTGCCAAACATCATCTGGCGGGCTAAGGCTTTCTTTACCGGCGGAAGCCATTGGAGAGCTGATAAAGCCAGCCCACGGGCTGCCACTACAGGCACTAGATTTGAGGTAAATACTCTGGCCATAAAGTCCGTTAAACCAATGGTTGCCTTACGGTCTGCCTGGCGGCTTTGTGCATAAGCTTCCAATGCGTTTTGAATGTGAGCTGAAGATTGTTCGTCTTGAGGACCAGAAAAAACGCCGGCGAGTCTTTCGGCTAATAAGAAAGCGTCCCTGAGACCAAGATTGAGTCCTTGCCCGGCTACTGGATGCAAAGTTTGCGCAGCATTGCCAATCCACACTTCATGATGTTGGGTAATGTGCTTGCGGTAGTTCAGGCCAAGTTCGTATAAACGACGATCTTGAATTTTGAGGAAGCGGCCAATTCGTGCACCAAATTCTTTTTGCAGGGCAATGAGAAAATCTGCATCACTTAGATCTAGGCGTTTTTGTGAAGACTCAGGAGACCCACACCAAACGAGATTCAAAATATTATTGCCATAATGACTAGGCAATACAGCTAATGGACCTTCGCTTGTAAAGCGTTCCCACGCTTGATGAGGCACAGCATTTTTAACCTCAACCAAGCCTACTAATGCAGATTGACCATAGTCGCGACCAGACTCTACCCAATCTTGAGTTTTAAAGAGACCGCCTTCAGCATGAACTACGCATCTTGCGTCAATGTGAATTTGCTCATCCTTGCCAATATGTTGCCAAGAAAAATGAGGACTACTTTTTTGAATGGTTCTAAGAGCTTTGCGTAATGTGATGTGAATATCGCGATAGCGAATAATATGACCTAGTGCGTCTTGTGCCAGCTCTTCTCGCGTCATGAGGGCGCGACCAAAGCGTCCCGCTTGTGAGACATGTACTCGATGAATATCAGCGCAATCGCTTGGCCAGGCATCGATGGTGTCGAGAAGAAGTTTGCTGCCATGGGAGAGTGCAATGCCTCTGCCGTCAGTATTTGCTAAGTCGGCATCATTAACTGGATTGCGATCGAGCAAAGTGAGCTTGGCATCTGGAAATTTTTGCAAAATCCATGCAGCGCAAGATAAGCCAACTGGCCCACCACCATGAATCACAATATCGCAACTAGATCCGCTCATATATCGTTCGATACTCTTAAGCGTTTTTCATTAAGGCTTCGATTTCATCAGCCTTCACAGGAACACCGCGAGAAATCAACTCGCATCCCGAATCATTGATAACCGCATCATCTTCAATGCGAATGCCGATATTCCAAAATGCTTCATCGATATCGTAAGCTGGCCTGATATACAAACCAGGCTCAATAGTGATCACCATACCGCTTTTGAGAATGCGCCATGGTTTCTCAGAAGCGAGCGAATCAATTGGTTCGCGATAGGAGCTTACATCATGAACATCCATACCTAACCAGTGCGAAGTGCGATGCATGTAAAAGCGGCGATAAGCGCCACTCTCAAGTGCATTTTCAAGTGAGCCTAGCTCTGATAGTTTGAGCAACTTTTCATCTAATAAGCCCTGGGTGAGCACTTTTAAAGCGGCTTCATGCGGCTGCATGAAAGTATTACCGGGCTTACTCATGGAGATGGCGGCTTCTTGTGCTGCTAGGGTGATGTCATAGAGCGCGCGCTGAGGCCCGGAAAATTTTCCGTTAACCGGAAAGGTTCTGGTGATGTCGGATGCGTAGCCATCTAATTCACAGCCAGCATCAATTAAGCAGAGCTCTCCGCTACGTAACTCCGTTGAACCTGCACGATAGTGCAAGATGCATGAGTTAGCACCCCCGGCAACAATGCTGTTATAGGCAACACTTTGCGCGCCGCTGTTACGAAACTCATGAAGAAGTTCGGCTTCAAGTTGATACTCGCGCATTCCCGGTTTGCAGGCTTGCATCGCGCGCACATGAGCACGTGCAGAAATTTCTGCAGCGCGACGCATGATATCAATTTCATGTGCATCTTTAAAAAGACGCATTTCATGAATCAAAGTTTCAATATCATGAAACTCAGAGGGTGGATTAACTCCCGAGCGAGCTTGAGCTCGCACTTCTTTCATCCAGTGTCGTAAGCGTCTATCAGCTTCTGCACTTTCAGCAAGTCGAATATAAATCGCCTCTTGATCAGCAAGTAAGTCACTTAATTTTTGATCAAGCTCTTGAGTGCTGTGAGCAAATTCGATCCCCAAAGCCTTCGGAGCTGCTTCAGGCCCAAGTCTGAAGCCATCCCAAATTTCTCGCTCTAGATCTTTGGGCCTACAAAATAAATGCGATTGGAGTGTGTAATTTTTTTGTTCGCCTTGAATTTGCATTACCAAGGTAGCGCCAGGCTCTTCAAACCCAGTTAAATAAAAGAAGTCGCTGTCATGACGATACGGAAAATCATTATCACGATTACGAGCCAATTCTGGTGCAGTGGCAATGATGGCAATGCCGCCACCGGTTTTGGCAAAAATCTGCTTTGCGAGTTGCTCTCTACGAAGTTGATAAATATTGTTTTTATTCATATGCTGCATTGAGTTCTTCTAGGCGTTGTGGCGTACCTACATCGTGCCACGGACCTAGATATTTTTCACCGGTCACTTTATTTTGCGCCATAGCCTCACTAAGCAAGGGAGCAAGCTTTGCAGATGTATCAATGACTAAATTTCTAAAGAGATCCTTGTGGTAGATACCAATTCCAGAGAAAGTCAGCTTTTCTGAGCCGGCTAGTGGTGTATCACTTACTTGAGAACCCTGGAGGTAGAAGTCACCATTGGGGTGTTGAGCGGGATTGGGAACCAGCAAGAGGTGCGCCAAAATTGGACCGACATCTTGTCGTAACTGCAAAACTTGTTCTAGAAGCCTTTGGAGGGGAAGCTCAGGACTAAACACATCGCCATTAATAACCAAAAAGTAGTCTTTTGCTTTAAGAATGGGAAGGGCCTTAGCAATTCCACCTGCAGTCTCTAAGGCAGTCACTTCAGGAGAGTATTGGATATTGAGTCCAAACTGATCGCCAGAGCCGAGTGCTTGTTCAATCTTCTCGCCCAGCCACGCATGATTGATTACGACATTTTGAATGCCGGCACTAGAGAGTGCTTCCAAATGCCAGGCAAGTAGGGACTTATTTTGAATAGTGAGCAAAGGTTTGGGGAGGTGATCTGTTAAAGGACGCATCCTTTCTCCTCTGCCAGCAGCAAGCAAAAAACAAGGAATAGAGTTGTACTTGTCCATCATTACTTTGATTGAATATTTGAACGCGTTGCTTCCAGAATACGTGCCAACGGCTTTAATTCAATGTAACGATTTGCTGTTGCAATCGCATATTCCAAAACCAATGGGATATCTTTAAGGTAACCATCTTTCTCATCCCGATGAAATAGTCTGGCAAAAATACCAAGTACTTTTAAATGACGTTGTAGTCCCATCCATTCAAAGTCACGGTAAAACTGACCAAAGTCATCTGGCATAGGGAGTCCAGCTTTACGTCCTTGCTCCCAGAATTTGATAGTCCAGTCAATTACTTTTTCCTCGGGCCACGCGATGTATGCATCGCGCCAGAGCGAAGATGCATCGTAGGTAATAGAGCCATAGACGGCATCTTGAAAATCCAAGACACCAGGATTGTTGATATCGGTCACCATTAAATTGCGAGAGTGATAGTCGCGGTGAACATAAACTTTAGCCTGCGCAAGATTATTTGCAATGATGAGCTCAAATGCATTCTTGAGTTGCTCTTGCTGAGTACCGCTTAGTTCAATTTGCAAATGCTTGCTTAAGTACCATTGAGGAAATAAATCTAACTCACGTTGTAACAGTGCGGCATCATAGTTTGGTAGCACATTTGGCTTGCTAGCCAATTGCATTTTAATTAGCGTATTTGTGGCATCTTGGTATAAACGATTTGCAGTTTCATCATTCAGTTGCGCAAGATAGGTTTTATTGCCTAAGTCATTAAGCAAAAGAAAACCTTCTGCAATGCTTTGCTCCAAAATTTTAGGGACATTAATACCCGCTTCTGAAAGTAATAAATCCACCTGAATGAAGGCATTTAAGGGCTCATGTTGCGGCGGAGCATCCATAATGATCAAAGTGCCAAAATCAGGGTTTTTGGACTCAATTCGGAAATACCGCCGAAAACTGGCATCGGCCGAGGCAGGCGCCAAGGTATCAAGATCTAATTGCCAGCTAGGCTGCAGGGTTTTTAGCCAGTTGCGGAGGGTGTTTAAGCGAGAGTCAGTCATGGTCGATTCGTATAATAAGGCGGGTCTGGATCCATGAGTCATTATCGCCGTCGCGCCGGCCTTTGCGCCCCTCTTTTTTGGCTAGTAACCCTGCGAGTAGTGGCGGGGCTTGTATTGCTTCAATTGGCACTTCCGGCAAGTGCTCAGGCTCCTGCTCCTTTGCCTCCAGTATCACAAGCCTCAGCTAATGCGGTCCTGTTGCCCGATCGGGGAAATGTAACAGTATTAAAGCTGGATGATCAATTGCGTGTTGGCAAACCCATTAGTGATGGTCAAGCCCTTACCTTTACTTCTAGTGATGAGATTGATGGGGTGGCTGAGCGCGATATGCACCTGAAGGGGCGCGCACAAATCCGCCGTAATGGCGCAGCACTAAAAGCTGATGAGATTACTTACGATCCCGATACTGATATTGCTGATCTTATTGGTAATGCGGAACTGTCAAAAGGCAATACAACCTTTAAAGGACCAAGGGGTCAATTTAAAGTCGATGCTCGCGAAGGTTCGATGGACGCTCCAACGTACGAGCTTCGTGATAGTCGCGGAAATGGAAAAGCGAAGAAATTAACGATTGAAAACTCAGATGTGTTTGTTTTTGATAAGGCGACCTACTCTACTTGTACACCTGAAAATATGGATTGGTATTTCACAGTAGCCAGTATGGAGATTGACAACGAGCAAAAAGAAATGACTGGTACACATGGCGTGATGCATTTCTTCGATGTACCTATTGCTTATGTTCCATATTTTACTGCCCCAACAGGCGGGCAGCGCCGCTCCGGTCTTTTAGCCCCAACGGTTGGATATAACTCAAATAATGGGTTAGATATCACTCAGCCCTATTATGTAAATATCGCACCAAATCGTGATCTGCTTTTGGTTCCTAGGGAAATGACGCATCGCGGTTTGATGATCGGAACAACTTATCGATATTTAGATAGCAAATATTCTGGGGTAGCAACTGGCGAGTATTTGCCATACGACAGACAAACTGGCACTAATCGCTGGAAGTACGATTGGCAGCAACGACAAGTATTTAGTGGTGGTATAGGACCTGGTGGTGCACCACTTCCAGGGTCTTGGAGTGGCTATGCCAATATGGCACGTGTATCAGATAGTTTGTACCCTACCGATTTTTCTCAAAGTATTGCTGGCGGAGTTACTAGTAAGTTTCGTCAAGAAGTAGGAACCTCCAAGCAGTTGACTGGTAGCTTGAGCAATTGGGTCGTTGGTGCAAAGGCTGCAACTTTCCAAACGCTTCAGCCAGATCCGAATAATTTAGTGCAAGCGCCGTACAACATCATGCCGAACATTACTGCTGCCTACAACAGTCAGTTGACACCAATGGTCACACCAATGGTCACTGATAAAAGCAGTAAATATTTGGCGCTGCCATCTGGACCGCAAACCACTTTTTTAACTGATTACACTCGATTCGCCTATGCTCTAGGTAGCAATTTCAATGCTCCGGCTCCTGGTGCATATACGCAGGCAGATCGAACCGTTGTTAAAGGGGCCTTAGCATTACCCAATGTAACCCCAGGCTATTACATTACGCCAAAAATTAGTTTCCAATCCAATAACTACAATGCAACTCCGTCTGTTCCTGGTAGTGTGCCAAATGCTCAGGGCTTCACTATTCCAACATTCACGCTGGACTCTGGTTTGGCATTTGAGAGGGATGCTGCTGAGTTAAAAGGCTTCTATGGGCGGGATATGTTGCTCACTATGGAGCCCAGGGTCTTTTATGCATTTACCCCATACCAAAACCAGAGCAATACGCCAGTATTTGATACTGCCGACGCGGGCTTTGGTATTTCGCAGATTTTTACGGCAAATACATTTATTGGTAATGACCGTGTTTCAGATGCTAATGCGGCAACTATGGGCTTAACGAGTCGCATGATTGAAGCAAGCAGTGGTGCCGAACGTGCAAATATAACCTTGGCGCAGAAGCAGCAATTTACTGGGCAGAAGGTTGGCCTAAATGGGACTATTACCAACCCGTCGACCTATTCAGATACGCTGGGCTCAGGGTCAGTTCGTCTACTTGGAAACTTTAGTGCAGATATATTTGGTCAATACAACTCGCAATTAAATCGTTTTGTACAAACCACTGTTGGTGCTAGTTGGCGACCAACAGTTGGCAGAAGTTTAAATTTTGGTTATCGCAATGTATGGACGCCACCGGTACAGGTATCCGCGCAGAATAATCAGTCCTATGTACCGGGTGCCACAACTACTGATCAATATAATATTTCTGGGCAATGGCCTGTTACGCGTGAGGTTTCACTTTTGGGTCGTTGGGGCTATGATGCTTTGACTATCAAGACTCTCAATACGATGGTTGGTTTAGAGTGGACACGAGATTGCTGGACTTTCCGCGGCGCCTACTCTCAGGCTGTTAATACCTCCTTAATTACAACCACTCAAGTGCTCTTCCAGATCGAATTTAGGGGGTTTGCTAGCGCAGGTAGCAAACCAGTTGATATCATGAAGTTAAATGTTCCTGGATATATGATGCCTACCTCCAAGCCTATTCCGCTATCCATCTATGAGAATTACCAATGACGCTCAGTAGCAATCACTTGAAACTCCTTATTTCCCCCATTATTTTTCTTGGGTTTATTTTGCTCGCAAGCCAATCGAATGCTCAATATGCAACTAAATCTAGTCCGGCATTCGATAGCAAGATTCGTAACATTGATGGCGTAGCAGCAGTGGTGAATACGGGTTATGTAACCCGCAAAGAAATTGATGATCGAATTGCCACTCTTCAAAAGCACGGAACAAAACTACCTGATCAAGAAAATCTTCGTAAAGTAATTCTTGATCGACTCATTATTGAAAAAATTCAGCTCCAAAATGCTGAGCAAGAGGGAATTAAGATTACTAATAAGGAGTTGGACAAAATTATTAGTGATATCGCTACAAAAAATAAGTTATCAGTAGCCGAATTTAAGGCAAAAGTGACTGCCTCGGGAATTACGTTTAATCGATATCGCGAAATGCTGCGAGAAGATATTACTGTGAGTCGATATCGTGAGCGAGAGGTTGAAGGTAAGATCAAAATTTCTGATGCAGAGATTGATAATTTCATTTCTGAAAGAAATCGTGCAATCGGTAGCGGAGCCGCAGCGCGTTCTGCGTCTGCTGCTAAGGGTCAGCCGGAAGAGATCGATGTCGCACAAATTTTTATTCCTGTCGAGCCAAATGCTGGCGCTGGTTCTCAAGCCGAGGCAAAAAAGAAAGCCGAAGCTTTGTTGCGTGATGCGAAGGGTGATACTGATTTCATGCAGCTTGGCGCAATGGCAGCTAAAGATAATCCAAGAATTAAATTTCAGGATCTAGGCTATCGACCAGCCGATAGACTGCCACAATTGTTTTTTGAGGCAGTCCGTAATACCGGTAGCGGTCAAGTTGCTAACGCAGTTGTGAAAAGTCCTGCTGGCTTTCATGTGCTTAAAGTAATGGATCGTCGTGCGATGGTTCAAGCTGCTAATGCGCAGCAAGCTTCTGCGCCCACAGAAGCCTCATCAGCCACACCGCAAAATATTATGATTACCCAAACACTGTCTCGACACATCCTGCTAAAAAATCGACCAGGACTCAGTGATCAAGATGCTGAAAGGCGATTGCAAGGATATCGTGATCAGGTAAGGGCAAAAACAGCAGATTTTGGTGAGCTTGCAAAAAAATATTCAGAGGATGGTTCAGCTTCGAATGGCGGTAATTTAGGCTGGATGGGTCCAGGAGATTTGGTGCCTGAGTTTGAGATGGCGATGAATCGTCTTCAAATAGGCGAGGTAAGCAATCCAGTAAAGTCTGAATTTGGTTGGCATTTGATTCAAGTTCTAGAGCGTCGAGAAGCGCAGCTCACGGTTGAAAAGCAGCGTGAGTTTGCGCGAGCGGCAATTCGCGAAAGAAAATTTGAGCAAGCTTATCAGGATTGGATTCGGGAATTAAGAGACACTGCTACTGTGAAAATCTTGAACGTAGACGATGCAGCAACAAGTAGCCCCCGTTAATCTAGTTATTACTACTGGCGAACCTGCTGGTATTGGGCCTGAGATAGCGGTAGCTGCTGCAGCTACTTTCCTAGCTGAGCAAGCTGAAGCACGAATTACCTTGCTTGGTGATGCAAATCTATTGTCTCCCCCCCTTCAGCAACAAAATAATGCTTCTGAGCGCTTGAAAATCCAAGATGTTCCATTGGTTACTTCTGTAGAACCTGGAATTTTAAATGTCCAGAATGCGCAATATGTATTGAACACATTAAATGAGGCTATTGATGGATGTCTTCACGGACGCTTCGACGCCATGGTGACTGCGCCAGTACAAAAGAGCATTATTAATTTAGCTGAGATTCCGTTTACAGGTCATACAGAGTATTTGGCGCAGCGTTGTAAGGTTTCTCATGTCGTCATGATGCTATGCGCTACTTTGTCTGAAGGATTTTTAGGTCTTCATCAGACTAGCCCGTTAAGAGTTGCTCTTACAACTACCCACCTGCCATTACAGATGGTTTCATCTGGCCTCAGTCGTCGGTTTGTGCTCGATACCATTGTAATAGTGCATCGTGACTTACAAGAAAAATTTGATATTTCCAAACCCAGAATCAGAGTTGCTGGTTTGAATCCTCATGCAGGTGAATCTGGTTATTTGGGGGTTGAAGAAAATGAATTCATTTCCCCTGCGATTGAGGCTGCAAAAAATTTGGGTATTCATGTTTCTGGTCCTTACCCAGGAGATACTATGTTTAATGCCTCCTCTTTGAGTGAGGTAGATGCTTATATTGCGATGTATCACGATCAAGGCTTAGCGCCATTTAAGTTTGTTACATTTGGTGGCGGCGTAAATGTGACTCTTGGGTTGCCTATTATTCGCACTTCTGTGGATCATGGAACCGCTTTAGATATCGCTGGTAAAGGCTTGGCAGACTCCGGAAGCATGTTAGAAGCACTACGCTTGGCTCATCAGTTGGCTCTTAACCAGAGAAAAACACGCTAAACATGCATCGTGCACGCAAACGATTTGGGCAAAATTTTTTGCAAGATCAGGGGATTATTTACTCCATTGTAAGTTTGATTAACCCCAATCCGAAGATGCATGTGATTGAGATTGGCCCGGGGCTAGGGGCCTTAACTAAACCGTTATTGAGTAGTCTTGACCAGTTAGATTTGCTGGAGATTGATCGTGATTTGGTGGCATATTGGGAACATGAAAATCTTCCAGGCTTGACTATCATCGAAGGAGATGCCCTTAAGTTTGATTTTGAGCAATGGGCACAAAACCGTTCTGGTAGAGCTGGTCTTTGTAAGGTGGTTGGTAACTTGCCATACAACATTTCCTCCCCCTTGTTATTTCATTTGGTATCTGCCGCCCCTTTTGTAGATGAGCAAGTATTTATGTTGCAGGCTGAGGTTGTCGAGAGAATGGTCGCGAAGGCAGGTAGCTCTGATTTCAGTAGATTATCAGTAATGCTTCAGGCTCGTTATGATATGGAATTAGTTTTAGAGGTTCCACCCGAGGCTTTTGATCCAGCCCCTAAGGTCAATTCTGCGGTGGTTCGTATGATTCCCAAAAAAGAATTTAACCTATCCTATGCTGAGTGGATTGCGCTCGAGAAGTTAGTGGCTGCCGCATTTTCACAAAGAAGAAAAATATTGCGTACAAATTTGCAACTGTTTTCGGATAGACCCGAATTAAGCGAGCAAGAGCTTAAAGCAAGAGCTCAGGATATTTCTGTTGATCGATATATTGAGTGGGCTAAAGTTCTAGCTGTATAAGTTTTGCCTTCAGTATGGCGGTGATTTATTAATAGGCGCTTGGGTCTATTACGCGCATTTCAGATTCAATCCATCCCTCAACTTCTTGCTGAAGTTCTTCTCCAGATTTACCTATGGAGCCAATAGCTGGCCCAATTGAAAAAATCACCGTACCAGGGAATTTCAGAAAACTATTTTTAGGCCAGAACCTACCTGCGTTATGTGCAATTGGGATAACCAATGCACCTGTGGCGCTTGCTAAGCGAGCTCCACCTTTACGATAAGGTTTGGTTGATCCAGTTGGAGTTCTAGTTCCCTCAGGAAAAAGCATGATCCATTTACCTTCACTAAGGCGTTTGCGCCCTTGTAATGCTACCGATAACGCTGCCGTCTGTTTATTGGCTCGATTAATATGAATCATTTTTAGCAAGGCCAGAGCCCAGCCAAAAAATGGAATCCAGAGTAATTCACGTTTAAAGACAAAACAGAGTTGTTTGGGTAGCAGTGCAATGTAGGCAATCGTTTCATAAGCGGATTGATGCTTACTCAAAATCACGACAGACTCATTTAATACAGCGCGTATGTTTTCCATACCGCGAATTTCATAATGAATGCCACATAAATGCCACAGCAGCCAAATGACTACTTTGTTCCAGAGTCCAATAAAGCGATAGCGATTCTCTGCGTTTAAAAACGGAAACGCTAGCATGCATAGTACCGACCAGATGGGGGTAAAGACTAATAAAAATACGGCAAAAATAGTCGAGCGGATGAAGATCATTGCTACCTTAGTGGTGATTATCTAGCAGTGTAGTAGCAAATGCCATGAGATCCGCATGTATTTGAGTTCCCTCAGGAAGGCCGCCTTGATCGAGGGTTTTTTGCCCTTTGCCAGTAAGCACCAAATGTGGTGAAGCACCTAATACCGCGCCAGCTTGTAGATCGCGCAAGGAGTCGCCAACAATCGGAACGCCTAGCAAAGGCTGTGTGCTATCCGTTTTTTTGTACCTCAGCGCAATCTCTTTCATTAAGCCAGGTGCTGGTTTGCGGCAATCGCAAGCATGAGCATCAGAGTGAGGGCAAAAGAAGATGCTGTCGATATTGCCACCTAGAGGCTGAAGTAATTTCTCCATCTTGCTATGCATGGCATGTAGTTCGCTGATGGTGAAATATCCTCTTGCTAGACCGGATTGATTGGTAGCAATTGCAATTTGATAACCTGCTTGATTGAGCAAGGCTATAGCTTCGAGGCTTCCTGGTAGTGGCACCCACTCATCGGCAGACTTAACGTAATCATCGCGATCTTCATTGATCACACCATCACGATCTAGGATGACTAATTTAGTGGAGCTATTGCTCATGCTAGCTTGCCGAGATCGGCAATGAGATTCATTTTCTGGTGAAGTTGTTGCAAGAGGGCTAAGCGATTGTCGCGTAACTCTGGATTGGGATCCATCACCATGACATCAGCAAAAAATTGGTCAATTGGAGTGCTTAGCTCTACTAATGCTTTTAGAAGCTCAACAAATTGACGCTTTTCATAAGCCATATTCAATTTAGGGCTTATGCTTTGTAGGGCTTGATATACAGAAATCTCAGCTGGAATCTGCAGTAACTGATCGGAGCATGTACCCGGTATTGCTGTCGTAGTTTTTTTGAGGATGTTGCTGATACGTTTGTTAGCAGCAGCCAGTTGAGCCGCTTGCGGGAGCGCGTTAAATTCACGCAGAGCTGCAAGGCGCCCAATTAAATCATTGATTTGTGCGGGTGATTGACTGAGCACTGCGTCAATTTCTGCGCTGGTAAATGGTTTGCCAGCAACAGATTGATCTTTCAAATAGGCGCGTAAGCGATCAATAATGAAAGCATAGATCTCTGCAGCAACAGCTTTCTCTTGAACATCCTTTTGAGTAAATTGGGCACGAGCAAGTTCAATTAATTCAGGCAGACTTAATTGAAGATTTTTTTCCAGGAGAAGGCGGCAGATTCCTAGTGCATGACGACGCAATGCATAAGGATCCTTATCCCCTGTCGGCGCAAGACCGACACCCCAGATCCCAACTAGTGTCTCTAGCTTGTCCGCGATTGCAAGAATTGTGCCAGTTTGGGTGATTGGTAAGGTATCACCAGCAAATCTAGGCATGTAATGTTCACTACAGGCGGCAGCGACTTCTGGGTTCTCGCCATCATGAGTGGCATAGTAACGACCCATAATGCCTTGCAGTTCCGGGAATTCACCAACCATATCGGTGAGTAAATCGATTTTTGCTAATTCAGCAGCACGGCTTGCCAGTTTTTCATCAGCCTGAAGTTGTTGAGCGATGCCTATAGCAATTCCTTGAACCCGTTTTGTGCGATCGAGTTGATTGCCTAATTGATTGTGATACACCACTTTTCCAAGATCGCTGAGGCGTGAGGCAAGTGGACGCTTTTGGTCTTGCTGAAAGAAAAAGCGAGCATCAGAAAGACGCGGACGAACAACACGTTCATTGCCAGAAATAATGGCATGAGGTTTAGTAGTTTCAATATTTGAAACAATCAAAAAACGATTGCGTAGTTTTCCTTGCTGATCTGTTAATGCAAAATATTTTTGATTAGTTTGCATCGTCAGAATTAAGCATTCCTGGGGAACTTCTAAAAACTCTTGATCAAAGTGACACTCGTAAATAGTGGGCCATTCAACTAATGCAGTCACTTCATCCAATAAACTATCGGGCATCAAAACAGTATCCTCACCCGCCGCTTTCAAAAGCTCGGATTCGATTTGGGCGCGACGCTTGCTAAAGCTAGGGATAATTTTGGCCTTATTTTGCAGATCATTTTCATACTGATCAGCACTGCTAATCGTGATGGCACCTGGTGCTAAGAAGCGGTGTCCTTCAGTTTGATTGCTGGCCCAAATGCCAAGGCTGTGAATATTTAGAACCTTATCGCCATGAAGTGCGATGATTCGGTGTGCTGGACGTGCAAATTGAACATCGGCTAATTCACCATTATTTTGTAGCACTTGATAGTGCATCATTTTAGCAATGGGAAGCTTGCTCAGAGTTTGCTCCAGAGCTGTTTGAGCGGTTTGCTCTAATAAGGCGCCCTTGGCGACAATATTCAAATAGAGCGCTTCATTTTTGCCTTCGCCAGCTTTATCGAGAGTAGAAAGGTCGATTCCCTCATGTCCTAAAGCAGCCAATTTCTTCAGTAGTGGTGCTGTGACTTTGCCATGGGCATCATAAGCAATGCTAGTTGGAAGTAATTTTTCTCGTACTGGATAGTCTTGTGCTTGATTGATTACATTACTGATCTGAACAGCTAAACGACGAGGTGTAGCAAAGCTTGTAACTACCGATGCGTCCGTGGTGAGATTGGCAGATTTAAGATGATTAAAAATTCCCTCACTAAAAGCTTCACCCAGGCGACGTAATGATTTGGGTGGGAGCTCTTCGGTAAATACTTCAATCAGTAAATTAGCTGATTGGGTGTTTGAATTAACTTTACTCATAATGACTTACGCTTTAGTGTGGCGTTGGCACATTGGGAATCCCAGCTTTTCTCTGGATTCAAAATAGGCTTGAGCAACTGCGCGAGATAGATTCCGAATACGGCCGATGTATGCAGCGCGTTCAGTAACAGAAATGGCGCCTCGAGCATCCAATAAATTAAAGGTATGTGCAGCTTTGAGAACCATCTCATAGGCTGGTAGGGCCAGCGGCACTTCCATTAAGCGTTTTGCTTCACTTTCAAAGTTTGTAAAGTTAGCAAATAATAAATCTGTATTTGAATGTTCAAAGTTGTAGCAAGATTGCTCAACCTCATTTTGGTGATAAACGTCACCATAAGAAATACCCTCAGCCCAAACTAAGTCGTAGACATTTGAGCAGTTCTGAATATACATTGCGAGACGCTCAATGCCGTAGGTGATTTCTCCTAAAACAGGCTTGCAATCTAATCCACCCACTTGTTGGAAATAAGTAAATTGAGTAACTTCCATGCCATTGAGCCAAACTTCCCAACCTAAGCCCCAGGCTCCGAGGGTTGGGTTTTCCCAGTCATCCTCTACAAAGCGAATATCGTTTTCTTTGAGATCAAGACCAAGTGCAGCAAGTGAGCCTAGGTACAGTTCGAGAATATTTTCAGGGGCTGGCTTAAGAACTACCTGATATTGATAGTAGTGCTGCAAGCGATTCGGATTCTCGCCATAACGACCATCTTTTGGTCTGCGTGAAGGTTGAACGTAGGCGGCTTTCCAAGGTTCTGGACCAATAGCGCGCAAGAAAGTAGCGGTATGGGATGTACCTGCCCCCACTTCGAGGTCAATGGGTTGCAATAGGGCACAACCTTGTAGGTCCCAATAATCTTGGAGTTTGAGAATGATTTGCTGAAAAGTAAGCATGATTAACCTGGCTAAGCCATTGATTTTACATGGCTAGGGTACTGCAGAGTCAAAAATGACTAAAAACGCCTTTGCCGAATTAAACCCCAAATCAGAAGTAGACAGGAAAGGCTCAAAATGGGTAAATTGCCCCAGCTTACATAAGGCGTCTTCCCGGTATATGCCTGCACCTGTGTGCTTAAGATGGCCTGGGTAAAGCCTGGTAGGACTGCTAGCACCTTACCGTCATGCCCTAGTACGGAGGTAATGCCGGTATTTGTAGCGCGCAATGCTGGTAGGCCGGTTTCAAGTGAGCGCAGCTGAGAGAGTCGTAATTGTTGGGCTGGTGCTTGTGATTGGCCAAACCAGGCCAAGTTCGTGATGTTAATGAGCAGGTTGGTAGGTTCTTGATTGCGTCTGATACGACTTGCAAGTTCTCCACCAAAAACATCCTCATAGCAGATTGTGATGGCAGCATAGAGTGGGGCTTGGTCTCTTCTAATGATGGTGAAGTTGGCTTGATTATTTCCACCCCTTGCAAAATCACTCAACGGCACACTAAAGGTGCTTACAAACCAATGAAATCCTGGGGGAATAAATTCGCCAAAGGGTACTAAATGGTTTTTATCGTATTCATAACGCTGAGTCTTTGGCGAAATTCCTAGGGCTCGATTAGAAAACTCACGACCATTTTCTCCATAAGGATCTCTGCCAATTGTTCCAAAAAGAAGATTTCCGTTGCCTGTATCCGTAAACTTTTGCAAACCTAAAAATAGATCTGGAGGTAAGCTAGATTCTGGCCAAGGAAAAGCAGTTTCAGGGGCGATTGTGAGTTCAGCATTTGAGCTTGTAATAGCTCTGTTATAGAAGTCAATTTGCTGAACAATCCCTTCCGGTCTAAGGATGAGGCTTTGGGCAAAATTACCCTGAATGAGTTGGACTGATAGTGGCTCCCCGGTGGGTTTGGTAAAGCTCGATTGACCAGCTAGCAGAGGAATTGCCAAGACAAACAAAAGACCCACCGCATTTTTTGCCGATTCTTTTTTTATGCAAAACAGTAGCCAAGCAGCGAGTACAGCAAAGAAAGTACAACCAAGACCGCCTAGATAAGGGGCAATTGCCGCAAAGGGACCATTTACTTGTGACTCTGCAAAACCCATCCAGGGGAAGCCGGTAAAAATTTCACCACGTAGGTATTCAAAAACTACCCAACTTGAGGCAAGCAGCACTCCAGAAAAGGCCGAGCTTCTGAAAAGACGAATCGATAAGCTGGCAGCTGAAAAATAAAGAGCAACGTAAGAAGATAAAAGAAAAACAGCAACACACGATAGCGCGCTATTCATTCCCCCGATGTCGTGCAGGCTGATATAGAGCCACCAAAGGCCGATAATGAAATAACCAAGTCCAAAAATCCAACCCAACAAAAAAGAGTTTTTGAAAGATATTGCTTTTGAGGTATCTAGGCACCACCATACTAGAGCTAAGATGGGAATTTGGATCCAGCCACCATAAGGTAATTCTGCGGCGCCAGCTAAGGCTGCCCCTAATAGCAAGAGGGCAACCAACATAAGCGGACGACTACTTTTAAAGAAATGCAAATTGACCAAGTGCAGCCTTAGTCGCTACTTTTGGGTATCTGGCGCGCAAGCAAAATATGAATTTGCCGGGGGTCTGCACGCTGCACTTCAAATTCAATTCCATCGATCTGAATAAGCTCGCCCATTTTTGGAACACGGCCAAGATGTTGAATGACTAAGCCTGCAACTGTCTCAATGTCCTCGACTGCAAAATGAGTTCCAAGCCTTGCGTTGAATTGGTCTAATTCGGTGATTCCCTTAACGCGGATATCGCCATTATCCAAGGAGATGATGTTATCCGCCTCTTCGTCAATATCGTGCTCATCTTCAATATCGCCAACGATTTGCTCTAGAACATCTTCAATGGTGATGATGCCTGCAACACCGCTGTATTCATCCACGACTACGGCCAAATGATTGCGATTATCTTTAAAGTCACGCAACAAGACACTTAGACGTTTAGATTCTGGAATAAAGACTGCTGGGCGTAACCAGTCACGTACCTGAAAATCTTTTTCAGTTGAGTGACGCAATAAATCTTTTGCCAACAGGATGCCAATCACGTTGTCACGAGTTCCTTCAAAAACAGGAAAGCGAGAGTGAGCAGCCTCTATAACCGTCTTCACTATTTCTGAGAGTGGCAGAGAGATATCGATCCAGTCAATTTGAGCACGTGGAACCAATATATCTCGTGCGCATAATTGACCAACTTGAAAGACACCCTCAATCATGGAGAGTGCATCTGCATCAATCAATCCCTCAGTCTGTGCTTCGCGCAGTGTTTCTATAAGTTCTAGACGGCGTTCGCTTGGGCTGGTTGGCTGTGGCGATAAGAAATCCGTTAAACGGTCTAGTAGCGATTTATTGGGGTCAGGCATAGCGCAAGAATAGCGTAAAAAATATGTCAGGCTAGAAATTACTGGGCTAAATAGGGATCAGAAAAGCCCAATTTTTGCAGGAGTGTTGTTTCGAGTGATTCCATCTTGAGGGCATCTTTACTGTTCTCATGATCGTAGCCCTGGGCATGAAGGCAGCCATGCACAATCAAATGAGCTAGGTGAGCTTTAAGTTGCTTTCCTTGTTCTTTCGCCTCTTTTTGAATGACTGGCAGGCAAAAAATAATATCCGCCTCAATTAAATTCTGAGAATGCTTATAAGGGAAGGTTAGAACATTGGTGGCATAGTCCTTATTGCGAAAAGCACCGTTGAGTTTTTTTCCTTCGGCAGCGTTCACGAAACGCAAGGTTATTGTCCCCGCACTTTGAGTGCAAGACTTAACCCATTTCTTGATTAAAGCGGTAGAAGCAGTCGCTAGGATTGAGCTCTCAATACTAGGGCTGGCATATTGAAGCTGAATTGTAAGTTTGGTATCAGTGGACATGACTTACCACTATTTCTCCTCTGAGGGTGTAGTTGAGTGCTTCAGTGATGCGAATATCAACCATATTCCCTATCAAAGATTCGATTACCTCTGATGGTGCTGTGAAGTGAATGACGCGATTATTTTCGGATCTACCTTGTAAATTAATCCCGTCCTTCGCTAGGCCCTCGACCAAAACCTTTTCTGTTTTGCCCAACATTTGTCGACTAATTTCTGAAGCCTGCCCCTCGACTAAAGCTAGTAGAGTTTGCAGGCGCTTTAACTTCACTTCATACGGAGTGTCATCCTGAAGATTGTCTGCAGGTGTACCGGGGCGTGGACTAAAGATAAAGCAAAAACTATTATCAAATTGCAGCTCACGAACCATCTTCAACAGCTTCTCAAAATCGGCATCAGTCTCGCCAGGAAAGCCCACAATAAAATCACTCGATAAGGTGAGGTCTGGACGAACCACGCGCATTTTGCGAATGATGCTTTTGTATTCCAATGCAGTGTAGCCACGCTTCATTGCTGATAACACAGAATCGGAGCCGTGTTGAACTGGCAGGTGAAGATGGCTAACCAGTTTGGGAACCTTAGCGTAAACATCAATCAGCCGTTGTGTGAATTCTTTGGGGTGACTGGTAGTGAAGCGAATACGCTCTACACCAGGAATATCGGCGATATATTCAATGAGGAGTGCGAAGTCAGCCAGCTCTTCAGTACTGCCCATTTTGCCCAAATAAGCGTTAACGTTTTGGCCAAGCAAAACTATTTCTTTTACGCCTTTACTAGCCAGGCCAGCTACTTCAGTCAGAACGTCATCAAACGGCCTGGATACCTCTTCTCCTCGCGTATAGGGAACGACGCAGTAGCTGCAATATTTTGAACAGCCTTCCATGATTGATACGTATGCTGAGCCACGAGTTTGTCGTGAAGCCGGCAGGTGATCAAATTTTTCAATTTCTGGAAAAGAAATATCTACTTGCGAAATCCCTGTTTTACGACGTTGTGCAAGCAGATCCGTCAAGCGATGCAAAGTTTGAGGGCCAAAGACGACATCGACATAAGGCGCGCGATTCACAATTTGTTGGCCTTCTTGACTGGCTACACAACCACCGACGCCAATGAGTAGATCTGGTTTTATTTTCTTGAGTTCACGTAGGCGGCCAAGATCTGAAAATACTTTGTCTTCTGCTTTTTCGCGAATCGAACAGGTGTTCAGCAAAACAAGATCCGCATCTTCCGGTTTATCAGTCATGACCATGCCTTCATCAGCATGGAGGAGATCTGCCATTTTCCCCGAGTCATACTCGTTCATTTGACAGCCAAAGGTTTTGATGTAGAGCTTTTTCATATGCCGTTCTCAGGTTTATAACTGGGGGCGAAGCTCAGATTTTACCTCCAGAAAGCAATTGGGCAGCTCATAGAAAGCGATAAGCTGCAATAGCAACCAGGGTAGGTGGTAAAGCTGCAATGAGTAAATACATTGCAGAAACTGCCCCACCTGGGAAATGTTGGCGCAAGATCGCGATACCCGCTGGATTTGGTGCGTTGGCAATAACAGTGAGGCCGCCTCCCGCTACTGCGCCCCCAACCAATGCTAATTTGAATTCGAGTGATGTACCAGTGACTAGCGATCCCAAATAGGTTAATGCGGCATTATCAGTGAACGCAGTCAGCGCAAGGCTGCCGTAAAACACAGCAGTTGGACTCATCATTTCCAAGATGGGTTGCAGCCACCATCCTTGTAGGGCGCCTAATACGACCAAGCCGCCGAGGAAAAAACCAACCAACAGTGCTTCTTTTAGAATTAAAGGGTTTTGATATTTGGGATAAGCCGTTGTATAGCCGATAAAAAATAATAGCAACCAAATAAAAATAATTGGATCATGCGCAAAAAACACTACCCCAAACAAAAAGAGCAGATGTATTGAAATGACTGCCAGTGGAATTTTTGTTGCATGGCTTGATGTGCTTGGCTCAACAAGTTGGCGTTGGAATAACAAGGTTGCCCCAATGGCATTAATAAAGATGGCAATACAAGACTCGATACCAAAGTTGGCAAACATATACGCCGAACTCCAATCCCAAGTAGAGGCAACCATGAGTACGGGTGGCGCAGCAAAATTCGTCAGAGTGCCACCAATCGAGATATTTACAAACAACACCCCAAGAGTTCCGAACAGTAATGCCTTAGAGCAAGGGTGACGATATACCAAGTCACGCAATAAAAAGGCCGCCAAGGTCATCGCTGCCGGCTCGGTTATTAGCGAACCCAATAAAGGCGTGACCCCAAGGGTTAGAAAGTACAGGGTTGGTGTACTACGGGTTTGCAAAATGATTTGCAAACATTTAGCAAGAACATGCAGTATTTGAGTTGCAAAGTACAAGATTGGCTTGCTACCCGCAACAATCATGATGGCAAATACAAATAGGGGTTCTGTGAAGTTGAGTTTCTCTAAAAAAGACTTTGCAAAGTCTAGGCTATCGCTCAGAGACATAAAGATAATGAGGATTGCTGCCCAAAATCCAAAGACGATTTCGACTTCGCCTAAAAGATGTAAAAGTCCAGCATGTCTGGGGGATTTTTTAGCAAGCGATTCAAAGTAGCCCGTGCAAAATGTATGCAAGACTGCAGTTGCAAAAATGATGCTCGCGCCAAGCTCAATAGAGTTAAAGTTCATAGCTAAATGGTATCAGGTCATGTTGTCATTTGAGGCATTGTTAGTTTAGGGGATTTTGATGAAATTGAAGATTGGGTACCAGGCGTTAATTGATAGGGCTATGGCGGAAATTGAAACCATCCCTCTGGAGAGGGCTCAAAACTTTTTGTCTGACCCCAATGTAGTCTTTGTAGATATTCGTGATGTGCGAGAGCTGGAGCGCGAAGGTCTCATTCCGAATGCCTTTCATGCGCCAAGGGGGATGCTAGAGTTTTGGGTTGACCCTGAAAGCCCCTATTTCAAGTCAATATTTGGCGAGAGTAAGCGTTTAATTTTGTACTGTGCTTCTGCTTGGCGTTCAGCTCTGGCTGTACAAACTTTGCAAAACATGGGGGTGCCCTATGTCTGTCATCTTGAGGGTGGATTTAGCGCATGGAAAAAAGCGAATTTGCCTACGTTAGAAAAATTGAGTAAGTAAATAAGAAATTGAAATTGTTTTGGAGATGGGATGAGAAAAGTTCAATCGCAATTTGGAGAGGGTGCTCTACAGCAAAAACTGTCTGTAGGCGATCTACATTTTTTAGCCGATGCTTATGTTTCTAATGGCGGAGCAGATACTGGTCCTACCCCTCATGAATACCTTGGCGCAGCTTTGGCGGCCTGTACGAGTATGACCCTAAAGATGTATGCAGGACGTAAGGCAATGAATCTAGAAAATGCTGTAGTAACTGTGAATATTGAGCGACTTAATGATGTGGAAATTTTTCAACGAGATATTGAGCTTTATGGCAATTTAACTGCACAAGAAAAGGATCGTCTCATCGAGATTGCGAATAAGTGCCCAATACACAAGGCGCTAATGGGTGAGATTCAAATAAAAACCCAGCTTGTAAATTAATTCAAGCTGGGTAGTTTTGAAAGCCGAAAACTGGTTATTACTATCAGTTTGGAGCGTTAGCTGGCTTGTTGGCTTTGCCTGCGTTGTAGCCAGAGTTGTATTCAGATGCTTGCTGTTTTTTTGTAAGCGTCATATACGTATCCAGAAGCAGCGCCAACGGCTGCGCCACCAACGGCACCCCAAAGTGGGTTGCCATGGAAAATAGCTGCACCTACACCACCTGCAACGGCACCAATTGAAGCTCCGGATAATGTGCGCTGTTCGGTATTGCTCATATTTGAACAACCAGCAATTGCAAGAGTGGCTGCTGTAATCGCGATAATTTTTTTCATATCAACGGGTCCTTTAAATGTATGTTGAATTGACTGAGTTGTTTGAATTATTTTCTAGCCCAAGGAAAGCGGTGCCGCTAGGAAGCCCAAGAAAACTCCAGCTGCTGGTTTTTCAGCAACTTGTTGGTCTTCCTGTCCAAACTTAACAAAATCAGCAATCACCTCATCGCGTGATGGGGCTGGTTGTTTCACGCAAATGAATGGCTTGGCACGTTGTGGATGACGAGTTGCTAAATAGGTGTCGTAGATTGCAGTGGTATACCCAATACAAAAACTCCTAGATTCAGGGCTGGCAGGAAGCTTGCAGGTGTTAACTAGTTCTTGGGTGCTCAGAACCTTAATAGTGGCAGTTGGTTGTGCCATAGTCAGGCCGGAAAACGTTGTCAGAGCGGCTAAAACTACGAGGACTTTTTTCATGGATTCTCCCTTGAGTGTGCATGGATTCTCCCTTGAGTGTGTGTAAATCCATCATAAACCATATACTGGATAATTTATTGCACTAATTAAGTGCAAAATGCACCAAATGCAGTTTATTTATTCCCCATAATGATGCAAAAAATAGAAGGGGAAAATGGTATGGAAATCTTGAAATCTGGTGGTGACGCACTTTTTATTTTGCTTGGCGCCATTATGGTCCTAGCAATGCATGCTGGCTTTGCCTTTTTGGAGCTCGGCACTGTTCGTAAGAAAAATCAAGTCAATGCCCTTGTAAAGATCTTGGTGGACTTTTCAATTTCGACCATCGCTTATTTCTTTATTGGTTACAGCATTGCCTATGGGGTCAACTTTTTTTCAGGAGCCGAATTGTTAGCGCAGAAAAATGGCTATGAGTTAGTGAAGTTTTTCTTCTTGCTAACCTTTGCTGCTGCTATTCCTGCCATTATTTCTGGGGGTATCGCAGAGCGCGCTAAGTTTAATCCACAGTTAATCGCCACTTTTGTCTTGGTTGGTTTCGTATACCCCTTCTTCGAAGGCATTGCCTGGAATCAGCATTATGGTATTCAGGCATGGATCAAGGGTATGACTGGAGAAGAGTTCCATGATTTCGCAGGTTCGGTTGTAGTGCATGCCGTTGGTGGCTGGATTGCATTACCGGCAGTTATATTGCTGGGAGCTCGCCAAGGTCGCTATACCAAAGAAGGTCAAATATCCGCACACCCACCTTCAAGCATTCCCTTCTTAGCTTTGGGCGCCTGGATTTTGGCAGTAGGTTGGTTTGGTTTTAATGTGATGAGCGCTCAGACAATTGACAAAATTAGTGGTCTAGTTGCCCTGAACTCATTGATGGCGATGGTGGGCGGCACTTTGGCTGCCTGGATTATTGGTCGCAATGATCCAGGGTTTGTCTACAACGGCCCGCTTGCAGGCTTGGTGGCGGTATGTGCAGGCTCAGACTTAATGCATCCCATTGGCGCCTTATTTATAGGTCTGGTTGCTGGTGGATTGTTTGTCTATATGTTTACCATGGTACAAAATCGCTGGAAGATTGATGATGTTCTTGGTGTTTGGCCGTTGCATGGTTTGTGTGGACTCTGGGGTGGTTTAGCTGCCGGAATTTTTGGTAGCAAAGTATTCGGCGGAATTGGTGGGGTCACGTTTACTGGTCAACTAATCGGTAGTGCCTTAGGGGTGGGTATTGCTCTTGTAGGTGGCTTTGCTGTCTATGGCACCCTGAAAGCAGTTTTAGGTATACGCATGTCCCAGGAAGAGGAGTATGAAGGTGCTGATTTGAGCGTGCATCGTATTTCTTCTAGCCCTGATCGTGAACCTAATTGGTAAAGACTTCATTTCATATAGCCTGACTCCTGCCCATACCTACCTATAATGAGTCATGGCTATATTTGAACTAGACGGAATCACCCCTCAGATTGCACAGGGCGTTTGGGTTGCCGAGAGCGCAGAAGTAATTGGCAAAGTTGAGTTACATCAGGACGCAAACGTGTGGCCCAAGGTTGTCATTCGCGGCGATAACGATCTCATTCAAATAGGTCAAGGAAGCAATGTGCAAGACGCTTCTGTTTTGCATACTGATCCAGGTTATCCCCTCGTCATTGGTAAGAATGTCACTGTTGGCCATCAGGTAATGCTTCATGGTTGTCAGATTGGAGATGGTAGCTTGATTGGTATTGGCGCGGTGATATTGAATGGCGCCAAAATTGGCAAGCATTGCCTAGTTGGTGCAGGCGCACTAGTTACTGAAGGTAAAGAATTTCCAGATGGGTCAATGATTATTGGCTCACCAGCGAAGGCAGTAAAGGTGCTAAGTTCACAGCAGATAGCAGGCATTGGCGAGATAGCGGGTCGCTATGTTAAAAATGCGCAACGCTATATCAAGACGCTCAAAAAAATCGCCTAACTAATTTATCCAAAATAATTTCACTTGCTCTACGTATTTAATGTAGTTCTGCCGGTATTTGCTCTCATACTGATTGGGTATGTTTGTGGGCGCGCAGGCAAATTAGGCGAGAGTGCATCGGTAGAAATTAATCGTTTTGTTGTTTGGTTGGCGCTACCTGCCCAACTTTTTAATTTTGCAGCCAATAGCGGCTGGCAAACGTTATGGAAACCAGGCTTTATTGCAGCTTTCTTTTTGAGTTGCCTCATCGTATTTGTTTTAGTTTTCAGTATTGGCTGGTGGCGTAACAAAGACTTGGCGCTTGCTAGTTTTCATGGCTTAAGTGCTTCCTATTCAAATACAGGCTATATGGGCATTCCATTGCGTGTCTTAGCTTTAGGTCAAGATGGCTTGGCACCAGCAATCATTTCTACCTTTATTGTGTTTGTGATGTTTGCTTTGGCTACCGTATTGATTGAAGTAGGTATTCTGTCTCACAAAAAATCGCACGAAATTTTTTTCAGTGTTGTGAGGTCACTTTGCAGCAATCCTTTGTTGATTGCGCCGGTTGCGGGTCTTTTCTGGTCTTCAACAAATCTCCAGTTGTTTGGCCCTGTTTCTCAAGTCATTTCGTTTTTAGCAGCCGCCGCTACTCCATGCGCATTGGTATCGATCGGACTATTTCTGATGCAAAAAAGTAAAGCTTCACCAGCACAAGCTTGGGGCATTAGTTTTGCTAAGTTAATTATTCAGCCAATGATTGCTTGGATTATTGCGGATTGGATTTTAGGTTTACATAAATTGTGGATACAGGCGATCATCATTTTGAGCGCTCTACCAACAGGTACGGGGCCATTTATGTTGGCTCAGTATTACAAGGCTGATGGCGGGGTGATTTCTCGAGTTGTATTGATTACGACCATGGGTTCTTTGCTAACGCTGTCATTATTCCTGTGGTGGAATAACGGGGTTTAATCCTTCCGCATCAATTTGATTTTCCCAAGAGGCATTGATAAATGCTGGAAGATTCATGCACTCGCGAAGTATACGTACAAGTGTAGGATAGGGTTTTAGATCCATCTTGCTAGCTAGCGCATTAAATAATTGGGGCACTAAACAAACTTCAATTAAGCCGGGCTCATCACCAAAGCTAAAGCGTCCTAGTTTTTGATGGACACCAATTTGTTTTTCAAGACTGGACAGACCCAAGGTAATCCAATGTTGATACCAATCATCTTTAGCTTGGCTGCCCACTTCTACTTCTAATTCTTTGATGAGATAGCGTAGAACTCTCAGATTATTAATGGGATGGATATCGCTACAAATATCCATTGCAATTGCACGAACCCAAGCTCGTTCAGCAGGGGATTTGGGTAATAAGTCCGGGCTTGCTTGAGTTTCTTCAAGATATTCAATAATCGCTAGCGATTGATGGAGGCACGTTTTCCCATCATCAAATACCGGTACCAAACGATTAGGATTTTTGTTGACATAGGCTTCACTAAATTGATCTCCACCATTTTTACTGAGGTGAATTGGGATGATCTCGTAATCCACTCCTTTCAAATTTAAGGCGATACGAACACGAAATGCTGCAGAGCTGCGCCAGAAGCTATAGAGCTTTGGTCGTTCCGTTAAATTCATGTAACCCCTTTCAAATCAATGATTGTTAACAGTATATTGATGCTGGAAAAAAGTGGTTCAGGGTATTAAAGTGTTTTAGACTGCTCAATATGGAACAGATTCAATTTTGGATTGGAGTAATTGCGACCATAGCCTTTGCGGTGACTGGTGTGTTGGCAATAGCGGATTGTGGCGTAGATATTTTTGGTGTCATAGTTCTTGGTTTGATTACTGCTATTGGCGGCGGCACTATTCGTGACATTATTTTGGAGGCTCCGATTTTTTGGTCTGAGAACCAACTCTATGTTTGGTTAGCTTTAGGTGCTAGTATTTTGACCTTCGTGGCGGAATCCTTTTTTACGCAGCCACAAATTTATCGCTGGATGTTATATATCGACGGCTTTGGTGCGGCGCTCTTTGCGATTCAAGGTGCTGATAAGGCATGGGGGATGGGTTTTGGGTTGCCAGTTGCACCAGTGATTCTGGGTGTGATCACTGCGATAGGTGGTGGCTTAATACGCGATATTTTGGCTGGCAGAAAAACGCTTATCATGTCCCACGAACTGTATGCAATTCCAGTAACGGTAGGTTGCTGTGCCTATGTTTTGATTTTGAAATTTATCCCTCAGTATGCCATTGAGGGATCGGTAATTTGCATGCTCGGAATATTTGGATTGCGCGCAGCCGCCATTCATTGGGATCTGCGCGTACCCAAAATGTTTATTACTAAAACGCGCTAATCGCTCCGTCGCTTCGAGGATCCCAGTCACCACGTAGGGTTCCTGAAGGTTCGCGAATAATGCAGCCCGCATGACCAACCGTCTCATCAAAAGCATCTAGCATTTCGATTTCGTGGCCCATGGCATGAAGCTCTTTGGCAACCCAAGGGCTGAAGCGACTTTCTAGTTTCAAGCTGTCACTCGTTTGGCCCCAAGTTCGACCAAGCAACCAGCGTGGACGACTAATTGCATCTTGAGGATCTAATCCATATGTAGCGGTACGAGTGAATACTGCGCATTGTGTTTGTGGTTGACCATCACCACCTATGGTTCCATATACCATTGAGCGGCCATCTTAGAAGAGGGCCATGGCTGGGTTTAGTGTGTGGAATGGTTTGCGGTAAGGCTCAAGATGGTTGAGGGTGGACGGGTCGAGGGAGAAGCTGCAGCCACGGTTCTGCCAGTTCGCACCAGACTTTGGCAACACAATACCGGCGCCAAACTCATGATAAATACTTTGGATGAAGGATACGCAGTTGCCATCTTCATCAATGACACCCATCCAGATAGTGTCGGCCGGACCTTTGCCTTGCCCCCAAGGTAAAGCCTTATTGGGATCAATATTTTTAGCCAACTGCTTTAAGAATGCTGGTGATAAGAATGATTGTGCATTCTTAGTCATGTATGCGGGGTCGGTAACATATTGATCTCGAATCTTAAATGCTTGTTTGGTTGCCTCGACACAGTGATGAACATATTCAGTGCTATCTACTTTGAAACGCTTAAGGTTTAGTTGATCCAGTATCCCGATGATCATTAATGAGACTACATCTTGAGTCGGTGGAATCATGTTGTAGACATTACCAATGCTATGTTTGAGTTCAAGCGGATCAATAAGTTTGGCGCGATGACGCTGAAGATCAGCAAGTCGCAAGGGGCTGCCAATATCTGCAAGCTCTTTGCCCAGTAAATTAGCCAGGTCACCACGATAAAAATCATCAGTTCCCCTGCTGGCAATTTGGCGCAAAGTTTTTGCAAGACGTTCTTGCTTAAAAATACTTCCAACCGCAGGGGCCTCTCCATTCACTAAAAATGTTTTTGCAAAACCAGGAATCGGGCTGAGCTCCTCACGTTTTTTTTGCAGTGAGGTTAGATTGGCTTAATGTGACTGGAACGCCTGCTTCTGCGTAACGGATCGCATCTGCTAACAAGCGAGATAAAGGAATCTTGCCGCCAAGTCCTTGTTTGGAAAGCTGTAGTGCTGCACCCCAGCCGGAGATCGTTCCGGCAACGGTATTGGCAGCAACTGGGCCACGGAAGGGGATTGTTTTAGTAATACCATGCTCTGAATACCATTGTTTGGTAGCAAGACCTGCGGCTGATCCGCACGCATCAATACCGCCCATGGCTTTTCTGGGTGCATGGACGACCCAGAAAGAGTCACCACCAATCGAGTTCATGTGGGGGTACACGACGGCAATTGTTGCAGCTGCTGCAATCATGGCCTCTATGGCATTACCGCCTTCTCTTAATAGCTAGTGCAGATTCGGATGCGAGTGAATGTGGCGCAACCGCCATTCCTCTGATTCCCCATTTTGGTTGCATATAAATTGTCCCTATAAAAAAATTGTGGTTTTTGTTATTAGACCTCAGGCGAACTTTTGTTGCTTTCTTACATTCAATTGCCAATAAATCGGGTAATTCCTCATCAAATATGATGAGGAATTACCCTACGTATTAGATTTCTTTGATTTTTTTGAAAGCATAATCAACCAGTTGTTTTTTTATATCAATAAAAATAGTTAGGAGCTACTGATGTCTACATCTTCAAAAGCAGCCCCAATGACCGCTGAAGAGCGCAAAGTTATTTTTGCCTCCTCTTTAGGTACGGTTTTTGAGTGGTACGACTTTTATTTATACGGTTCACTTGCAGCGATTATTGCTAAGCAATTCTTCTCTGGCCTAGATGCTGGTTCTGCCTTCATTTTCGCTCTACTTGCTTTTGCTGCTGGTTTTATTGTGCGTCCATTTGGTGCATTGGTTTTTGGTCGCCTCGGCGATTTGATTGGTCGTAAATACACCTTCTTGGTCACCATCTTGTTGATGGGCGGCGCAACCTTCATCGTCGGTATTTTGCCGAACTATGCCACGATTGGTGTTGCAGCCCCTTTGATCTTGATTGCTTTGCGTATGCTCCAAGGTTTGGCGTTGGGTGGTGAGTACGGTGGAGCTGCAACCTATGTTGCTGAGCATGCTCCTCATGGCCGTCGCGGTGCGTATACTGCTTGGATTCAAACAACAGCTACTCTCGGTTTGTTTTTGTCCCTGCTCGTGATTTTGTTTACACGTGAATTCACAGGCCCAGACTTTGATGTTTGGGGTTGGCGTGTTCCTTTCATTGTATCTATCGCATTATTGGCGATCTCAGTATGGATTCGTTTATCCATGAATGAGTCACCAGCTTTCAAGAAGATGAAAGAAGAAGGTAAATTATCGAAGTCACCTTTGGGCGAGTCATTCGGCCAATGGAAAAGCTTGAAAATTGTGATCTTGGCATTGTTTGGTCTGGTAGCGGGTCAAGCGGTAGTATGGTACACAGGTCAGTTCTACGCTTTGTTCTACTTGACTCAAGTATTAAAGGTAGACCCAAAGACCGCAAACTTATTGATTGCCGCTTCTTTGGTTATCGGTACACCATTCTTTGTAGTATTTGGTAGCTTGTCAGATAAGATTGGCCGTAAGGTCATCATTATGGGCGGTTTGTTATTGGCTGTAATTACTTATATCCCTAACACTCCTGTTTCCGTTTTCAATGCCTTGACTCACTTTGCTAACCCAGCGTTAGAAAAGGCAATGGCAACTGCACCTGCAACCATTACTGTTGATCCAACAGAATGTACATTCCAGTTCAATCCAACAGGTACTGCTAAATTCACTAGTTCTTGCGATATTGCAAAACAAGTGATGGCTTCAAACTCTGCTAGTTACAGCACTATCCCTGGAGCTCCTGGCTCTACCGCAGTTGTGAAGATCGGTGATATCGAGATTCCTGGCTACACTTCTAAGGGTATTGATCCTGCTGAAGCAAAAGATGCCGAGTTTAAGAAAGCGATTCGTGAAGCTTTGAACAAAGAAGGCTACCCAGCTAAAGCAGATCCAGCGCAGATTAACTATGTAGCTGTATTGCTCTTGCTGGTATACCTAGTAATATTGGTAACCATGGTTTATGGCCCAATTGCTGCTATGTTGGTTGAGATGTTCCCAACACGTATTCGCTACACTTCTATGTCTTTGCCATATCACATTGGTAATGGTTGGTTCGGTGGTTTACTACCAACAATTTCCTTTGCTTTGGTTGCGCAAAACGGCAATATTTATTACGGCCTCTGGTATCCGATCATCATTGCAGCAATGACATTGGTAATTGGTACATTGTTCGTACGTGAGACTAAAGATGTGGATATTTATGCACGTGACTAATGCATCTAATTAGTGTTAACAATTGCAAACCCGATCAGAAATGATCGGGTTTTTTATTCCCATAAATCTTTTTGGTTGCGACTGCCCAGTAATTGTTTATTTTGTTGGGCGATGGAGATATCCCGAGGGCCTGGTACCAGAGTCATCGCAGCCCCTGCAGTTAATTTACCGGTCTTAAGTACGCGCAAATACCAACCGCTATAACCCGATTGCAGCATGGCCTTACTGGCACCCTTGTAGCCAACTGCAGCGTTGAATTTAAAACAAGGTTCACGTAGTTTGACTACCGAAAATTCAAGATCACCAATAAAAATTCTGTCTCCAACATAGACCTCTGTTTCAAGCAAGCCTTCAATAGTGAAGTTTTCTCCCATGGCGCCAAATTCAAGAGCGGTTGGTTTTTTGGTTTCGCGAGTGAGGAGTTCATTCCAAAAGGCATAGTGTTCAACTGGATATACATAAATCGCCTTTTCCATTCCGCCGTGAACACTCAAGTCTGCTTGCTCATCTTCTTTAATACCTAGTGAATGAATTTCAATCGGCACAGGATTCTGTAGATTGCTAATCCATTTTTTATGAATTGCTGATGCAACCGACTTGTAATCTGGATGATGATTGCCAAATAAGGGCATCACTTTGCCTGCGTTGATGGAAAGTAGTCTCATAGATTGGGGCTTCGGTTTGGGCAATATTAGTAGCGACAGCGTGCTTCGCTCTTGTATTGGGTGTAGTAGACAATGAGGTCGGCTTCAGATTTGTATTGGGTATAGCTAATGACTGCGCGAGCATCGCTCTTATATTTTGTATAAAACCAAACACCCGGCTCGTTATCGCTGGCGTATTGAGTTTCATAAACAATACAATTGGCCTCTGATCGATATTTAGTCACAAATACCTTGGCATTGGCCTCAGAAGGGTAATTAGTGATAAAAATTTGGGCTGCACGAGTATTGAAGGCTAGGGTGAACCCGATAAAAGATAAGAGCGTCAGTATTTTGCTAAGTGTCTTCATGCTTTCGCTTTAAATTTTGGGACAAAGATTGAATTAATCATTTTCGTGATTGGGGGGTCTCTAGTAAGTGTAGGACATAAAAGGCAGCGCAACATGAGATCATTGGTTGAAATATCATCTTTGGATAAATTTGAAGACCCCCTAAATTGAGTCAGTATGATTTTTTCTTTAATTCATGCGAGATTATTCATGATAGGTTCTAATGCCGGCCTTCTTCTCATAAACATAAAGGCTACCCCATAATTTTGCTAACTAGAAAATGTCTATCAAAGCAATAATTTCATATAAATTTTAGAATGTATCCATGAAATGGATTATTTATCTACTCTTATCTTTTGGAGCAACGCTTAGTTATGCTCAGGAAAATGCAAATCCATATGATGTGCAAGTTAGCGTGATTTCCGAGGATGGTCATTTTAAGATTTTGGCAAGCTATCAGGCGCCTATCGATATTTGTGCTGCCTATGCTTTCATTACTGATTATGAGGGCGCCAAGAATATTCCGGGAATCGTTGAGTCAAAAGTAGTATCAAGAATTCGTAATAAAGTTCGAGTCCAGAGAGTTATCAGAGAGCAGATACTTTTTTTCCTGTTGAAATGAAATCATTGGTGGAATATACGGAGACCCCAAATAAATTAGTGACTTTTGAACAGATCAATGGCGATAATAAGCAGTACCGCGGAAATTGGCGACTTGGTGAGGTAAAAGATAAGACGCTGTTTAAATATGAAGCTATTGTTGAGCCGCACTCGATCATCCCGTCAATGGTAATTGAGTATTTTGTAAGAAATAGTATTCGCGGCAGATTTGAGTTGATGGCGCAAAGAGCAGCGCAAACGAAGTTTGCAGAGTCATTTGGCTGCAATTAATCCACTATCCCATGTGTGATCTCAATCGTTGACGAGACTGATCCCCCCATCTATTCACCATCCTATTGCACTGCAATAATAACCCGGAGAATAGTACCTGGTTTTTATTCAGCAACCATGCCATTTTCATATGGCAATTTAAGTAAATACATCAAATTGCAACAATTAATCACTATCTTTTCTCGTTTATTGCAGAACATCAATCAACTATGAATAGAGGCGACGCTTTTTCATGACGCCATTTAAAATTAGTGACCAATCAAAAAGGTGGTGTTGGAAAAAGCACGATTTCTGCCAATCTAGCAGCATTCTTTAAGTTAAAGAATGATATTGAAACAGCCTTTATCGATTTCGATAGACAGCGTTCCTCATCAAATTGGTTAAGTAAAGCATCAAATATTGGGGTGATGGTTCATTGTGCAAATATACAAAGCCAAAATAATCCTGGCTTGGTTTTGCTTGAGGCTAAAGCGACATTGAGAGATTGCTCGAAAATTGCCGAAATAGTGATTGCGGATTTAACCTGGTCCTACAACTTGCCTCCTCAGTTTTTGCTGGAGTTCGATATGATCGTCGTCCCAAGTTCGACGAGTCGAGTAGAAATGGCAAGTTCCGAAATTTTTGTTTTGGAGTATCTGCAAAGAAACCTTGCGCTTGTCCGTAAAAGAAACCAGATCATAGTGATGGCGCCAAGCAGAATTGATCCTGGTCAAGATATTACGGGGATATTCCCTTTTGTATCTGCTAATAGCAATTGTTTAGTCAGTCCACCAGTGCAAAAAATAAGAGATATCGACCAGTATTACTGCAATCATTTTCTCTGTGAAGCAGAGGATGAGGGTATTGCTATGAACTTTTGCGAATTCGGAAACTTTGTCTATGAGAAATATTGCGCTCTCAAAATGCCTACCAAGATTTCGCATTGTGAGGTCGGTAATCTTGGTGTAAGTGATTCGCAAAATGAGGGTATTGCTATGAACTTTTGCGAATTCGGAAACTTTGTCTATGAGAAATATTGCGCTCTCAAAATGCCTACCAAGATTTCGCATTGTGAGGTCGGTAATCTTGGTGTAAGTGATTCGCAAAATCAGATCATAAGACCAAATTTAGCTGGCATTATTAGGAATTTAGAGCCTGCGCCAATGACATTAAAAAATGAGAGATTGGGACGAAAAGTAGTTGATCACTTTATACCTCGATTTTTGCGAGCCAAAAATTCTATAGAGACCAACGAAGGCGTGTGAGGTGCTGGAAAAATCCCTCAATTTATAGCTGAATGCATCAGTCCTCTCATATTAAAAATGGTAGTGCCGAAGTTGTTTTGATCCCAATAAAAGTTTGCGATCTCAAATGCTAACAATTGGAATCTAGCGATTGCTTAGGCCTATTAACATCTCTTTGGGATTGATGACCTCTCCATTTTTTACTATCTCATAATGTAAGTGCGGTCCGGTTGATCTTCCGCTGGTGCCTACAGTTGCTACAACCTGGTTACGTTTGACAATGTCGCCTTCATGAACATAAATATCCTGAGCGTGGGCATACCGAGAAAGGTAGCCATCACCATGGTCGATGATTAATAGCTTTCCATAATTTGAATCCCAATTAGCCTTCAGTACGCGCCCATTCGCTGTCACTGTAATAGGCGTGCCATTGGGTGATTGAAAATCTAGGCCCGAATGAAAGCTTTCTCTTTGATTAAAGGGATCAATTCGAGGGCCATAGTCACTGGAAATACTGGATGAATTTTGAATTGGGATACCAGTGGGCTTGGATTCAAGCCATTCAAGGAAATTAGAGTTTTGGGCAATCAAAGCATTGGTACGCTCATCTTGTAAATGCATCAAGGTTGATATGTTCGAAAACAGTTTTAGCGGGCGTGGATTGCTCTCTGCATCAACTAAATTCAAGGGGATAAATTTTCCACCTATTGAATTTTGTTTTGGACCAAGGCCTTTGAGTGCGGATGGAGTTGCAAGTTGTTCGAGTTTTTGGGAAAGAACCTCAAGTTGACGTAGCTTTTGATTATTTTCAACGATGCGTTCGTTCAATTCTAATAACTTTAATTGATAAACCGCATTTAGATTTTCTATCTCAACGGGCGAATGTAAGTTACCGAGTTGCTTGGCTAATTGAGGATCGTATTCAATCGCCATACGAAATCCGAAGTACTGCAAGCCTGCCCCCGCGAGTATTAATGCGAAGACAAGCAAGCAAGAGCCAATCAAGAGATGTCGGTAGGACAAATTGATCTTGCGGATGTGTCCAACAGGGCTGGACACCCAAATTATTTGCATGGCTTAATTTGCAATCTTTTGTTTTACTTGAGACAAAAGTAGCCCAGTCTCATTAGCTACTTTTAACGAGGAAATTTGTAACAACTTGCCTGTAACATTAGCGCCAACCTCAATGCCTATGTTGTCATAGGTGATGTCACCCTCAATTTTTGCTTGAGCGAGCAACTCTATTTTCCCAGATGAAAATATATTGCCTTTAACTGATCCTGCCACAATAATGTGTTGAGCTCGAATATCCCCAACGATTTGAGCGCTTGGTGCAATAGCAATTGTTGCTTCCGAACCTTCTTTTTGCAGAGTATTGCCATTTAAGCAGCCATCAATGCGTATGCTTTTTGCAATGACCAAGTTTCCGTCAACTCTAATCGTTTCTCCTAATATTGATTCAAAATCTTGAATCGACTTACCTAAATCTTTTTTCTTTGTTTTTTTAAACATGGCGCATGTCTCCTTGTGCCTTTTAATTACGCTATTTGAGGACGTAAATGCTACTAAAGTTTTGTGAAAAATTTATGATCTCCGTTAAGTGAGGATAGGTTAGACTCTCCGTGTTCTGAGGGGATCTTATTGCTTTCCCCACCGCTTCCATACAAATGAGCCGATTCTTTACTGGTCCTTGGGGGAAATGCTCGAAGAGACCAATAAATTGAAGACTTTAAGCAAATAAGTTAAAATGCTATGTTTTTCGGCGAATTAGCTCAGCTATTAGCTCAGCTGGTTAGAGTCAGCTGGTTAGAGCGACGGAATCATAACGAAGAAATTGAGTTATGAAACAGTTCAGTTGTAAAACGTTTCGTTAAGCATACGCAAAATCTCCTGTTCGCACCGCACCACAAACACTGGCATTGAAAAAATACTAACACGCAAACGTCTGCGTTGGCAGAATATCGTGTGAGATTTTGACTACGATAAAAAACTAATCGTCGCAGAAAATACAAGACGACAGCACACTAGTGCGTATGTCGCTACTTCAACAATTCTTCGCAAGTGCCCCAACCCCACAACCCAAGCAAATCAAGCTACTAGACGGCAAACTCAATGCCTATAAGCGTCCGCAGTCGGCACAGTGGCAATGCCGCTTTAAGCTAAGCAATGGTGACTGGCATAGTGCTAGCACAGGCACAGACGATTTAATGGAGGCAAAGAAGCAGGCAATGATGTTGTTTGAAGTTGTCAAAATCAAAATTGAAAACAACATAGCACTACGAACAAAAACATTTAAGCAATTAGCAAATGAAGAAATTAAATTATTGCTTGGAGTAGCAACAAGTCAGCGTGGGGCACGCACATACAAAGACTATTTGTTTATTTGGGAAAAATATCTCATTCCATTCTTCGGCAAATATCCCGTTGAAGAAATCACAAATGAACTTGTCGCAGATTTTGAAGCGTGGCGAATTGCGGAGATGGGCAAAGAACCAAAAGCAATTACAAAGAAGCATCACGCACTGGCATACAACAGGGTAGTGGAGTTAGCAAAACAATATGGGTATGTGCGAAATAAGTTAGTGCCGACACTAAACATACGTGGAGCAAAAAGCGAACCCCGTCCCGCATTCACGCAAGAAGAGTTGGAACAGCTGTATGCGTATATGCCGATTTGGCACAAGGATGTTCATCATAGGCATAGCGGAGAGCCCCGCATTCTGTGTAGTGCCTATGTGAAGTTTTTAGCTAATACGGGTATACGGCACAGCACAGAGTCTATGCCACTGCGTTGGAAGCACTTACAGTGGCATTACAGCGGTTCTAAACGCTTTTTACGCATATGGGTGAGTGGGAAGACGGGAGCAAGGTATCTAATTGCTAAAAACGACGTTTTAGACGTTTTGACGGGGTTATACAAGTGGCAACAGCTCCCATATGTGAGTTTGGATGAGCTCATACAAGCAAAACTGGACAGAAAGGTGTTTGTGATGCCCGATGGACAAATGCCATATTTATTGGAGAACATCTTTCGGCACTTAATGAAAAAGAGCGGTTTATTAAAAAATAGTGCGGGGCAAAACAGAACGCTATACAGCTTGCGACATACCTACGCTACGCAAGCATTAACAAAAGGTATAGACATACACACATTAGCGAAGCAAATGGGAACTAGCGTAGTAATGATAGAACGGCACTACAGCAAGCTAACGGCAATGATGGCGGCTGAGAAGTTGGCTTAGGGTTTATATGTATATGTAGTCATTTAAAACGACTGCCAAAATGTTTGTTGTGATTGGGGTTAATGTGGTTTCCAGTCACTCTTTATTTGGGTTATTATGAGTCAAAATAGATTATAGATATCAGAATCTTTTCAAAATTATGAATAAATTCACCAAAAATCAAACTTTACTTTTTTTTCTCGTACCTATTACCCTCTGCGGCTGTGCCCCTTATCAGAATGTACAGCAGGCTTATGTACCTCAACCAAATATCTATTCACGCAGTGCTGAAGCTAATAAACTAACGCTTGGGGCAGTTCAAGCAACAGTTAAAAAAAAGGCGCTAGTGGAGATGAAATTATTTCTAAACTTGGTTCACCCAACATAATTACCACTGATAGTGGTGGAAGAGAAACTTGGGTATACGACAAAATATCTCAAGAAACAGAGGCGGTTGCAAACTCCAGTCAGGCTGTAGTTGTTAGATCATCAAGAACTTTGACACTTGTCATTAAATTTAACGATAAAAAGCATGTGCGTGAATTTGCGACGCATTCATCAAGTTTTTAAAAGGATATTTAATATGTATAAAATATTTGCGACGCTCTTCTTTTGCTTTGCTGTAACTAATGTTTACGTTTACGCCCAAGCTGAAATAATTGGCTCTCTTTTGCAAGGGATAATGGGGGTGGCTGGTAGCGCCACCCAAAAAACAGACTGTCGAACAGACGGTGCAAAGCGATGATGCGGTAATTCCAAAAATGTCTGCTTCCGAGCTCAGGCAGATACAGTCAAGAGAATTTAAGACAACCGATTTAACAAAAAGTATCAGATGTGATTCAAGATGCATTTATGGACTTAAAGTGGGATGGATCTATGTATGATCAAACCAAAGGTACATTTAGTAAAACTACTCAAAATTGTTCTACAGTAACAAACGGAAATGTGTTTGCCTCAAGTAGCTATTCAATGCCCTGTACTGATATGGCGCAAGTAAGTCTAAGGCTATTAAAAGAAAAGAAAAGTGTTTTAGTGCGAATATCATTAGTCCATAATGATTTTTCTCAAAGAGGCAAAGGGGCAAATAAATCAGATGTAGAAAGTGCAGAGCCTTATGACAAGTTGTATAGCGTCATTAGTAAAAACCTCTTCTTAGAAGCTCAGCAAATAGACTCTAAAGGTATTCAATAAAGGTTCATTAGTTTAAATTTCAATTATGTCTTTTTGTTTTTCGTGTTGAGAATTATTGCTGTGTGTTCTGTTTATTGCTAGCGGTGGGAAGCCACAAGAAGCCTTAACATTTCCAATGTGGAAAGGTGACAAAGTTGAGACCCTTCAAAAATCTAATGCAATTAATCAGCCCATTGCTGGGTTGCAGGAAAATTAGCACTTTATTTGAGTGTTTGTCTATAAAAGGAAGTTTAGGTGTCGTTTTAAACGACACCTGCTCTCAATCAATCTTTTTTATATTTCTTTAATTTTTCTAAAGAAGCATTTACTGCATCTTCGCTAAAGAACTTTGGAAAATCTCTAACAATAGCTTCTGTTGTGTAGTCTATGTAACCAGCAGACATCATTCTTCTAAAGTTGTCGCTAATTTCCATATTTACTGCAATATCGTTAAGAGTAATTACAACCCCTCGTCTTCTTAGCTTTTGCTCGGTGCGGTTTGGGTGGTAGCCCAAACCTTTAGGCAAGCTAATTCCTTTAGCTACACGCTCTCTAAGTTCTTTAGGAGCACCATCATCAGCAAATTCATTAGCTTGTACTAAGTATTCCGTTAGCTTTCTAGCTATGTAAACCAAGTTCAGTTGCTCTTTTCAGTGCTTGTCGAACTTGGGTGGGTGTTAGCTCTCCAGCTTCTGCCGCTTCAACCATTTGCTTGCCATTAAAAGGTGCTCTTGCCATAACAATTTCCATTCAAAGTTTAAGTGTTTCTTTTACATCAAAACTAACATAAACAGACTGCTAACCAGCCATTGGTTAGCTGGGGAAGATACCTAGCGAAGTATTGGCAATGATGGTTTCAGCTTGCTTGAGATAGCGTTTGACGGTAGCCGCCATTACATTTCGTTTAATAGCTATATCTTGCTTTATATCACCTGTAGTTGGCATAGCGGTTCTAACAAGTCTCAACTCAACCCCTACTTCCCACAACTTAGCTTTGCCATTCAACTGAACTAGCCTCGTGTAACAGTCATAGACATCCAATGCCTTTTGTAGACTTTCAATTGTGTAGTTGCGGTTGAGTGGAAATCTAGCGGTACTCTTACCTAATTTTTTAGCAGTTCTGCCTCTTTTAGCTGTGTGTCTTTTGTTAAGTAGTTTGGCGAATCTACTTTGCAATTCCCTTTTGCCCATTGTTAGTGGTAATGCCACAACCATTACGTTTTGATAATCCCAATCTTCTTCCCATTCCGATTTGCTATTGAGTTCTTTTGGAATCAGAGCACTACGTTTTTCACCAAACAAATAAGCACCTCTATTGCCTTCACTTCACCATTTCTTAAAGTCGTCGTTTCGTACGTCTCCAAATTCTTTATAAAGTTTTGCTAGCTTGCCGGCACCATTCGTTTCGCAACACTTTAAGTAGTCGCTATTGCGTCGTAAATATTCCCACCACCAGTAAAACGGACTTCGTTGTTGGTAGGCAATGGAGAGTGGTTTTTGCTTTTTGCCAAATAGCGGATAAGGAGCAAGGAAATGAACGGGTGTTGTAGTCATTTTATTAACAAGCAAATTGCATTTAATTGCTTTGTAGTATCTCAAAAAAACGATAAAAAGTAAAATAGACGTTATGGATGAGGTTGATATTTTATTAACACATCTTATTTTTATCTTAATAAGAAAGTGAGTTTGCAATGTTCGAAAAAATGTTAAATAACCCTGTTAAAACTACTGCTGATAACACTACTGTCGTTTTAAACGACAGTAGCAACAAAAGTAATAGTTATAAGTTTTCCTTCATTGAGCAGTTAGTGCTTGATAGAGAAGCGTGAGAAAACACAGTAGCTCGTACAAGTAATGAGCAGTTGTATAAGTTGTTAGCACGTTGCTACGGTACGTATATTTCAATGTCGGAAGACAATGAAAAAGCAAAACAAATGCGTGAAGATTTACTAACGTACATTAACTTAAAAGGTTATGTGTTTGCTAAGTCTTCACATACGCTGACAAAAATTGTTAAGTGTGTGTTTGGTGCTGATAGACGTCGTACAAGCACTTACAGCATTGTTTTACGTGCGGCACTTGCTGAAAATAAGACTGAAGCACAAATTGCTGGTTTTATTGAAAGCAGGGGTGGGGTGCAAGAAATACGCTTAGCTAAAGGTAATGCGTTAAGTACTAAAGCTAAAGCTGAGCTTGCTAAAAATACTGTCGTAGAGCAGTCATTGGCAAAAGTAAGCGGGGAAGCGTTAGCTAAACAGCTTGATAGCGGAAAAGTTGGGCAGCAGGTAGTTATTGTTGCTACACAGCAGGCAAGCGGTGAGTTAGTAGCAAATGCAGTTACGTATAGCGAAACGGCTATTAATACAGCGTTATCAGCGTATTACTCTGCTAACAAAGACAGTATTAAGTCGAAAGCAGAAGAGCGTACTAAAGCTAGTAATGACGCACAACTATCTCAGTCTATTAAAGACGCCGCTTAAGTAGTAATCATTTCGGGCACAGCTATTACGCTGTGCCCTTTTTTTTTGTCTAAAAAGGAGAGATTTATGTTTAAAGATTTTGACGAACGCTATACACCACGTACGATTAACGACATTGTGTTTCATTCACAAGATGCAAGGGAGGTAATTAAAGACTGTGTAAGTGGAGCATTGGGTTTCCCTGCGAGCGGTAAGAATGGCATATTGCTTTATGGGGTAAATGGCACAGGGAAGTCAGCATTAGCAAAGCTATTACCCGATTTGTTCGAGTTTTCATTTGGCAATGAGCAGGCAAACTTTGCTACTTACGTGAATATTTCACAAGGTGGTGATAACGGTGCAAAAATTATTGAAAGTATTAAGCACAAGGCAATACTTATACCTTACTGTAATCGCTATAACTACTATGTATTAGACGAGGTAGATAACTTGCGAATAGAGGCAATGGATTCGCTAAAAGCGGCAATGAATATTGCTAGCTTTCAAAATGTGTTCATTCTTACAACTAATAAGCTAAGTGCAGTAGAGCGTGGGGTGCAAGATAGGTGCATACGCATTGAATTTAATGCGGCTCCCGCTACAGCTTGGTTGGATAAGTTTAAGCAAGTGCTTTGTGACTATGGGGTAACGCACGTGACAGATACTGACGCATTGAGAATTATTGAAATGTGCAATGGAAGTGCACGTGAAATTATGCTTGCGGCAAGACAGTTGGTAGTGCGTCATTACAGGAAAAATGGAATGCCACTAAAACTAGCCGCGTAGACAGTCGTTTTAAACAACAGCAGTAGATTAAGCCCGCTTATAGCGGGCTTTTTTATGCGAGCTCTACAGCTTTGCGGAGCATATCGTCACTTGCGTAGATATAAACACTGGTAGTTTGAATATTTTTGTGCCCCAATAGCTTCTGTAGAACCTTTATGCCGACACCCTTCGAAGCGATTGCGGTGGCAAATGAGCGTCTGCCGCTGTGACTGCTTGCACCATCAATGCCAGCTTTCTTGTATAGGTAGTGAAAGTACTGGGCACAGGTGTTTGCAGTGAAGCCGTCACTATCCCGTTTTTGACTATAGAAAAACTTTACGTTTGAATCCTCTAGTTTGCATAGTCGAAAGAACGTAACGTACTGCTTCAACTCTTTGCGTAGTCGTTCGCTAATAAATACAGTTCTTGCCGTACCACCCTTTGTTTGTTCCCCAGTCAACCGAATTTCATGCCTTACTTTGCCTTCAGCATCCACTACATCCTTATAGCGAAGAGCAGATACTTCTCCGCACCTTAACCCCGCTAAATGGGTAATCAAAAGCATTGCTCTATTTCTTAGTGCGTGCTTTCGGGTTGCGATGTAATCAAGCACTCTGCGTAATTCAGCTTGATTTAGTGTTTTCGCTTGCTTAGACATAGTTTTCTCCTTTTTTTTACCTAACCAAAGTTTTGCTATGTCTAAAGTATGTTTTCTTTGTTTATTTTTTCCTACCTCGTAGTGCAAGTTGTGCATCAAATGAAAATCCTTCCATAAATCAATGAGATGTGTATTTTTTCGGGTGAAATGTAATCGTGAAATGTAATCTTTTGTGCATTTCATTACATTGTTTTATTTATGGAATTTGTCGTCTATCTCCCACAGAATTGGGCAGACTTGCGTATAGCGTCTATACGCTGTTTAAGCACCTCTCTGCTGTATTGCTATTAGCTGTAATGTTTTGAGTGCTTGTAGCGTGGTTTTGAATGTCTAATATTCCGGTATTGCGGTTAATATTCTTATAAGCATTGATACCAATTTATAAAAAGGCTAATTGAATGAACGGAATAAAAGTATTCGCAATGTTTTTGGTATTGCTTACTCTAATTAGTTGTGGAAAATCAACTTCAAAAAAAAATTAAATTGCCAGAGCAGCAGGATAAATGGGTTAAGTCTATTACGTTAAGCCCCTATACCACTGTAAAGTACATTGGTAAAACACAAGAACTTTTAGTTACACAGTCAACAAAAGTTACAGAATTGAATTCTCTAAAAACGATTGAAGTAGGCGATGAGATAAGTGGTATTCATATTGGCGCAATTAGATGTATCTTTTTTAGTGAAGATGCTGGTAAAGGTGTCAATCAATATATGTGGCAAGGTCAATGGGGATGTATGGCAGGGCGAACTGAACAGGAGCTGGCTACCGCAATTAGGGCTGATGGAGTGAAAGTGTTTGACTACATATACGCATCACCAGTTAACTTGGATTAAAGATGGGAAACAATATGAATATGAGCATAAAAAGAAAATTCGTTTATGCGATTCCAGCAGTACTAATTTTAGTAATTTTAGGAAAACTATTTTTTGATAGGTATGAAGAAAGGCGACTCATCAGTAAATTACAGGAGCAAGGTATTTTAAGAGATTTGCCTAATAACGAAATTGACTGGATCGCTGTTGAAAGAGAGGTGCAGGCGAAGATCAAATATTCAACTGATAACAATCAATCTGCAATTACGGACTATAAAGGTAATTTAGATAGAGATGGTCAGAATCAACAACTGCAACAAATATTGAACGAAGTAAGAGATATTAATGGTCAAATTGCTGTGCAAGGAATTAGTCGCAAGTAAAAAATTATTCAGAAAGAATTTTTTAACTTAAGTTTCTAATAGTTTCTAAAAACTCTTCAGTATCTATTGCTTCAATTTCAGCAGATACAAAATCAAAATCAAATTGACTGTTTGCTAACGACTCAACTACACCTAAACTTTTCTGTCCTAATGTTACTTTCCACTTTAGTTCAGGTAGCACACCTTTAATACATAAGGTGTAGTGCTGTGTCAGATAGTTAGGTGATAGCTGAAAAATAACTCTATATCCTTCATCATCACTCATAGGCGGCTTTACAGAGATGAACTGTAATGGTTCAGTTATTACTCTACATCTGCCATAACTTAGCAAACCTTCATCAAACTCCGCATCATCTACTGTTCTATTTGTAATTTCACTGATAGCTAATAAAGATAGCTTGTGTAGGACTACGCTTAACTCTTCTTTATTCATATTTTCCTTATCATTATTTACAGTCTATCAGTATTCTATTGATGCATTGCTTAAGTTAGACTTTCATTATTTCAACCAATAGTCATATAACTATAACTAAGCATTGCATCCAATGCTTAGTGTTTAACTACCTAAACACAACTTCAGTCAATGTTTAGTGCGTTATACGGGATTTGAGTGTTTTCAAAGTCCCAACAACTTAAGTTTCCAAATTGCATTTCTTTAGTGCCGTAAAGTAATAAGTGTGATTGAGTGTTAGCTAACGGTTCTGTAATGTATGTGTTGTCTTTTTGATGTGCTTTTTCTACCCAACAGTATGTCCATAACGTCTTTATGTCGTCCGTAGTTAATGCTGTGGGTATGTTGCCTAAATAAATGTTGTAGTGAATTGTTAATTTTGGATTGCTTGTGTTTTTAGTGCCTTCTAATGTAGGTATTAATAGTGGTTGATATGTAAGTGGCTTTCTTTTTGCTCCATTGCCGTAAAGCTCTTTGTTAAAACAATTACGTGCGTGTCGCATATCTTTAATTGCAGATACTCGCATACGCTCAATTTCCCAATCCTCTTTGTGATACGTATGGAAATAGGTATGCGTTACAACATAGTGCGTTATGTGCTTTTGCTGTTTATCCAAAAAGTCTCTAATAGTATTTGCTGTAATTTGCATACGTTTATTTATGCGTTACCAAATAAAACCATTTATTTTTAAGTGAATTATTTGGTTTATGGTGGCAAATATAGGTTGTCCAAACCGAAATTCTGGTAATAAATTAAGTGTGCCCATTAACTTATAGGAGAGAACAAAATGAGCACATTAGATGGATTGAAATTATCAACAGCAAAAAAGCCAGCACATATTCCACAAGTTGTATTTCGACGCAATAAGCTATCAAACAAACTTTGGGAGCAAATTCAGCTTGCTAAAAGTCACATTGACGGTACTAGCTTTACGGTAAAGAAATTTCGTACAGTTAAGGACGTAGAAACGGGACTACGCAAAAGCGTGGAAGTGAATAAAAGGTTGAGAGAGTGGTGGTTTAAGAATGAGGCTGGTAAGGTTTGTGTGTCTGTTAAGTACGGAACAAAAATCATTGAGCTGGCTAAAGGCAAGCACAGCGTGGAAGTTTCAAGTGCTGACGAGTTGGTAAAAGCACTCTCCACAATTAGGCAAGCGGTAGAAGCGGGAGAACTAGATAATCAAATTGAATTAGCTAGCAGTGCTTTGAAGGCAGGTTTTCGTAAGTAGGTAGGTAAGGGTGTCGTTTTAAACGACACCCGTTGCCGAGCAATCCAACTTTACTTAAATAAGGAAAACTATGCGAGCTGTCGTAATAAAACCCCACCCAATCGTTTTTGACAAAATTGAACGCTTAATCAACAAAGTTAATGGTATAAACTTTGAAGAAGAGTTTCTTGCCAAAGTAATTAGCGAGCATCTGGCAAAGCAAAAGAATGGCAAATTGCCAACGATTACAGATGCCTTTCAAATCTATATGAATGAAGCAACTTCTTCGCATCGCCCCACATTTGTTAAACACGCTAACTATCACTTTCGTAGTTTTAGAGATTTTTTTGGTGATTTAACTTTAGATGAGTTAAAGCACTGGCACATAACTGAATATAGAGACTATCAACTTGCACGAGGTTTAAGTCCAACCAGCGTTCGCAAACATAACAACACACTAAACGCTATGCTCAATATGGCATTTAAGCATTTAGATTTAGACAGGCTAAGTCCGTTTAGAGCATTGAAGATTAGGGGTGAGGGCGAGAACAAGCGTCCAATGCCAATCATTACCACTCAACTAATCCAACAAGTCAAAGAGTGCTTACTAAGAAACTCAACACCGCATAAGTTAGTGGCACTTATTCAACTCAATACAGGATTTCGTTTATCAGAACCCTTGTTTGCGAGATTGGAAGATTGTGTGCTGGAACACGATATTCCGCATTTGTGGATAAGACGAAATGCGTTAAGTGATAGAAAAAAAACAAAATCCAGTATTCGTGCTGTACCACTTTGCGGCGTTTCACTAGATGCTGCTAAGGAGCTTTATAAGATTGCGAGAAGAAAAAACAGTGAGTGGTTTGTACCGCACTATGCAAGGGACAATGGCAATACAAGCTGTTCTCAAATCATTAAAAAAACACTCAAAGAGTTTGACTTTAAGAGTCATATGTTTAGGCACGCAATCATTGACAGGATGAAAGCAAGAAACGACATACCCACACGCCTAGCTGAAAGTATTACTGGGCATAGCAGTGGGGGTAGTGAGTTCAATACTTATGGAACTGTTGGTTACACACTTGAGCAAAAGCGTGATGTGATTTTGAAGGTATTGATTTAAGCATTAGGTGTCGTTTAAAACGACACCAATAAATACTTGTATGAAGAGATATAAGGCAACAGCTAAGGCAAGCGGACTATGGACAGAAGCCGTCGTGTTTGCACAAAATCAAGCACAGGCATATGCATTGTTTAAGTCAATCATCGGCTCAGCAAATGTGCCGCATATGCCAACAGAAATTCACTGGCTATGAAATTAACTCACTAAGATAAGGTGCAAAGAAATAGCTTGCAGTCCAATAGACAATTGAAGATGCACCAACAAGCATTAAACCCAACACGATTATCTTTGCTAGTCTAGTCGGCTGTGGAACTGGTATGGTTGTAACCATTTTTGCAAATCCCTCATCTGACTTGGTATATGAATTAATGTCCGTATATACCGTAGGTGGAAAGTAAAGGTAGGAGATTGCTATTTCCTCTCCAGCTACAAGTACTGGAATCAGAAGCTCGGCTGAGCCATTGGGATTGTTAAGAATTTGGTAGTTAATCTGTGGAAATACTTGAAAGCTATTTGGAAGATAGTTGTGTCCAATTCGAACATTCTTTGCTGAGACTCTACCCGTATTTTTAACAACGAAAGTGTGAGTGTTGACTTGTGATGCTTGTTGAGGTGATGGTGATTGGGAATTTAAAGGAATTGCTGAAGCGTGGATTAGGTAAGTTATTAGCTTAGGCTTATCTTCCAATATTTTTTTGATAAAAATGGCTAACACCGTAGTTAAGACTACAGAACCAGCTTTTAGTAATAAATCAACACCAACTGTCATAAATTCTTTCTAAATATTCTTCGCTAAATACTATATGAGGATTGGTGAAATTCAACCGATTAAGCCGCTTAACCCCAGCCAGGCACACATAGAAGCATTAAAAAAGCAGAAAGAGCGTGCTGGAACAGCGTTAGATGCTGAAAGAAAGCGTTAAAAAATTACCAAAGCACAACAAACTCTAAAAAAAGCAGTTTCTGCGTAAGCAGGAAAAGCCGAACAGGGTTAAACACCCTTAAACAGGATTTAGCACCGTAGAACTGCACGGAAAGAGCTATTTGACAGAGTTTGCACAGCACCACTCCTATCACTTATAATAGCGAGTTCGGCGAATTAGCTCAGCTGGTTAGAGCGACGGAATCATAATCCGCAGGTCCGGGGTTCAAATCCCTGATTCGCCACCAAATATAAGGCTATTGCCGATCGGCAATAGCCTTATATTTGGGCTCTATAGAATCCTTCTGATGGCTAAATTTTGGAACTTTGTCTTTTTTCAGGCGGGCTGGTTTGCCTGTGTGTTGGGTGCAGCCAATAAGCAGGTCTTCTGGGCAGTCTCTGTGACATTGGCCTATATCGCATTTCATATATGGCAACTCAATGAGCCTAAAAAGTCGTGTCATCTACTCGTTAGGGCGCTACTTTATGGAATCTTAGCTGACACAATGCTTATGAATTTGGGGTATTTAAATTTTCAGGACTCTTGGCCTTCCAGCTACCTGTCTCCCATTTGGATGTGGACGCTGTGGCTTTTGGTGGCAACTACTATTAACGGTTCATTATCTTGGCTACGTGGCAAGACCTTATTAGGAGTGGCTTTAGGCGCTATTTGTGGCCCGCTTTCATATGAGGCAGGTATTCGAATGGGAGCCGGGAGTTGGGGTTCTAAGGGTCAAACTATTGGATTCGTTATGGTCGGGGTAGTGTGGGCAGCTGTTATACCATTATTGTTCTATTGGGATGGCCGGTCTTCATCTCAATCCCACAATCACATTAAAAAAATTCAGTTGAGTCATGTGTAACTTGAGCTCACTAACCCCATCATAACTATTTCCAAATTAAGTAAAATCACAGTTGCAAGAAAATCAAATTGATCATTTGTTTCAGCAGGGCTTTTCTTTGCATCAACAGGGAAGGCTTGAGGAAGCTCAAGTAATTTATGAGTCGATATTGAAATTACAAGCAAGTCACTTTAATGCCTTGCAGCTTTTAGGCGTCATCTTTCTAGAGAAAAAACAATTTATACATTCGATTAACTTGATAACAAAAGCGCTTCAAATCCAAGATAATCAGGCCCCTTGTTATTACAACCTGGGTAGCGCTCAGCAAGGGCTGCAACAATATGAAGAGGCCATCGCTAGATACGATAAAGCGGTTGCTATTAATCAAGAATTTGCAAAGGCACATCACGATCGTGGAGTAGCCCTACAAGAGCTTCAACGTTTAGAGGAGGCTATTACTAGTTACGAGAATGCGATTGCCATCCAGGGCAGTTATCCTGAGGCGAGTTGGAACTTATCTTTGTGTCAGCTGCAGGTGGGAAATTTTCATGCGGGATGGCGTGGGTATGAGTGGCGCTGGAAGAATTCCGAAATCAGTAAAACCGCTGGGCTCAGAAATTTAAAGCAAAAACTGTGGCTTGGTGCCGAATCTCTTCAGGGTAAAACAATCCTTCTGCATGCTGAGCAGGGGTTTGGTGACACCATTCAGTTCTGTCGATTTACTCGGCTAGTTTCTCAATTAGGGGCTAAAGTAATTTTGGAGGTGCAACCATCTTTGGTGAGCCTTCTCCAAAATTTAGAGGGTGTGAGCAAGGTGATTGCAAGGGGGGATCCAATTCCTGAGTGTGATTACCAATGCCCGTTGATGTCCTTGCCATTGGCGCTGAACACTGATCTAAATAATATTCCTGGGGTGCCAAAAAAATTTATCACCTGCTGTTGATAAGGAGCAAAAATGGCGTATGAAGTTGGACCAGAGATCACAGCCTAGAATCGGTCTTGTTTGGAGCACTAGTGGCAAATACAAGAGTGGTTACGATAAGAGTATTTTTTTGTCTCAGATGCTTCCTTTTTTACCCTCTGGACCTGACTATATTTGCTTACAAAATGAACTTAGAGAACTTGATCGAGAAGTTTTAACTCGGTTTGGCCGAATAAGGTACTTTGGAGAGTTAATAGATTAGATGATTTTTCTGACACTGCGGCTCTATGTGGATTAATGGATTTGGTGATTAGTGTTGACACCAGCGTTGCGCGTCTATCGGCATCTCTCAATAGGCCAACTTGGCCACTTTTGCCATTTAATGCTGATTGGCGTTGGCTATTAAATAGGAATGACAGCCCCTGGTATCCATCGCTCAAAATTTTTCAACAACAAAGATTAGGGGGGTGGGTTCCCGTGCTCCAACAGGTAAAGAGCGATTTAGAGGGTTTTTTGGCACCAAAATAGCCATCTTTGATGGTTTTGTCTTTTTACCTTAGGTGGGTGCCTATAGTCGAGGAAGGCTGAGTAAAAAATCGGTAAATTCCATTGAAAGTTACTTGCAATCAATACTGTTTTTATATACAGTAGATATTAAGTTGTCAGGCAGCAAGTAAAACTTCAGGAAAAAGCTCGATATAAAGCTAAAGCGAAAAGGGAATAAAAAATGGCCTTAGATGATAAAAAAAAGTCAGCATCCTCAGAATTTGAGGGGATGAGTGGAGACAAGCAAAAGGCGTTAACGGCAGCGTTAGCTCAAATTGAGAAGCAATTTGGCAAAGGCTCAATCATGCGATTGGGTGATGCCGAGATTAGTCAAGATATTCAAGTGGTATCAAGCGGTTCACTCGGTCTAGATATTGCTTTGGGGGTTGGTGGTCTTGCGCGTGGTCGCGTAATTGAAATCTATGGCCCAGAATCATCCGGTAAAACTACATTAACTTTGCACGCTATTGCGGAAATGCAAAAGCTTGGCGGCACTTGCGCCTTTATTGATGCTGAACATGCTTTAGATGTTCAGTACGCATCTCGTTTGGGTGTTGATGTTAATAATTTATTAATCTCTCAACCGGATACCGGTGAGCAAGCTTTAGAAATTGCAGATGCCTTGGTGCGTTCTGGTTCAATCGACTTGATCGTGATTGACTCAGTAGCAGCTTTGGTTCCGAAAGCTGAGATTGAAGGCGATATGGGCGATTCATTGCCGGGCTTGCAGGCTCGTTTGATGAGCCAAGCTTTGCGTAAGTTAACTGGCGCAATTAAGCGTACCAACACTACCGTGATCTTTATTAACCAGATTCGTATGAAGATTGGTGTGATGTTTGGTTCCCCAGAAACTACTACTGGCGGCAATGCACTCAAGTTCTATGCTTCTATGCGTTTAGATATTCGCCGCATCGGCAGCATTAAAAAGGGTGACGAGGTTGTTGGAAATGAAACACGCGTAAAAGTGGTTAAAAACAAGGTTTCCCCTCCGTTCCGTGAGGCTATTTTTGACATTATGTATGGCGCTGGCATTTCTAGAGAAGGCGAAATCATTGATATGGGCGTTGAAGCCGATATCGTGGAAAAGTCTGGTTCCTGGTATAGCTATAACGGTGATCGTATTGGTCAAGGCAAAGACAATGTGCGCGATTTCCTGAAGGAGAATCCTGAGATCGCCAAAGATATAGAAGCGAAGATTCGTGAAAAACTTGGTGTTAAGGTTGGCTCCGCTGTTGTGACAGATGTGCTGAGTGAGGAAGAGGAAGTCGAATAGTTCGATGTCAGAATTAGGCAGTAAAAAACCCCAAACAAAGCCCGAGTCTCAAAGCTCGGGCTTTGCGTCTTTTGTCCCTTCGAGAATATAGTCGCAAGAATCTGGCGGCAAAGTTACTAGAATCCGAAACACGCAGGGCCAAACTAAGAGGCGAGGAAGAAGAACAGGGCCCAGAATCTAAGGTGCTTCAAATTGAGATGGTTTTAGATGATTTTGAAGCCAGGGGGTGGCTATCAAATGAGCGTTTTGCAGAGGCCCTAGTTCGTAGACGTGGCGAGCGCTATGGTAGCCGAAGAATTCAAGATGAATTAGAGAGGGCGGGCATTGATACAAAGCAATCAGCTAGCTTGATTGGGGCCTTGAGAGAAACTGAGTTTCAGCGCGCATACGAGCTTTGGCTCAGAAAATATGGGCAAAAAGCAGAGGACCAAAAAGAACGTGCAAGACAATATCGATTCTTGGCATCAAAAGGATTTAGTTCGGATGTGGTGACCAGAATCATCGGCGGCCAGACCCCCGATTAGGGCAATTACGGATCTGGAAACACGTTTTGCGGCATTGCAGCATGATAGACTTAGGGAGTCGGTCAAGTCATTCGCATTTATTCAAAATTAGCTAATTTAGCTATATCGAGAGTAAGTATGAGATTGTGGCGACATCGGTTTTACTAATCCTCATCGCTTGCTAAAAAAGATACCGTTTCGGAGTAATTATGAAAATTCATGAGTACCAAGGCAAAGAACTTCTTCGCCAATTTAATGTGCCTGTTCCTAATGGCATTCCTGCGTTTAGTGTTGATGAGGCGGTGAAAGCTGCTGAAAAGCTTGGTGGTCCAGTATGGGTTGTCAAAGCCCAGATTCATGCTGGTGGACGCGGTAAAGGCGGTGGCGTGAAGTTGGCTAAGAGCATGGATGAAGTGAAGAAATACGCTTCTGAAATCTTGGGTATGCAGCTCATGACCCACCAAACAGGGCCAGAAGGTCAAAAGGTGAATCGCCTCTTGATTGAAGATGGCGCAGATATCAAAAAAGAGTATTACTTTAGTATCGTTACCGATCGTGCGACACAGAAAAATGTCATCATGGCCTCATCTGAAGGCGGCATGGATATTGAGGAAGTTGCTGAATCTCACCCAGAGAAAATTATCAAAGTATTTGTAGATCCATTAGTTGGATTGACTGATGCAGACTGTGACATCGTGGCAAAAGGAATTGGTGTTCCAGAAGCCTCTATTCCGATGGCTCGCGATGTGTTTAAGAATCTGTATAAAACCTATTGGGATACAGATGCTTCATTGGTTGAAATTAACCCATTAATTCTTGAAGGCAATGGCAAGATCAAGGCTTTAGACGCTAAGTTTAACTTTGATCCAAATGCATTATTCCGTCATCCAGAGATCGTTGCATACCGCGATATCGATGAAGAAGACGCTGCAGAAATTGAAGCTTCTAAATTTGACCTTGCTTATATCTCTTTGGACGGAAATATCGGTTGTTTGGTGAATGGCGCAGGTTTAGCAATGGCAACGATGGATACCATTAAGTTGTTTGGTGGCGAGCCTGCTAACTTCTTAGACGTTGGTGGTGGCGCTACTGCAGAAAAGGTTACTGAAGCATTCAAGATCATGTTGAAGAACAAGAGTGTTGAGGCAATTTTGGTCAACATCTTCGGCGGTATTATGCGTTGTGATGTGATTGCTGATGGTGTTGTTACTGCATGTAAAGCAGTAAATCTCACCGTACCTTTGGTGGTGCGTATGAAGGGCACCAACGAAGAGTTGGGCAAGAAAATTCTTGCTGACTCAGGTTTGCTAATTATTAGTGCCGATTCAATGGCTGAAGCTGCTACCAAAGTAGTTGCTGCTGTTGCCAAAAACAAATAATTCAGGAATTTCAACATGTCTATTTTGATTAATAAAAGCACCAAAGTCATTACACAAGGTATTACTGGTAAGACCGGTCAGTTCCATACAGAAAAATGTCAGGAATACGCAAACGGTAAAAACTGTTTTGTTGCTGGCGTGAACCCTAAAAAAGCTGGCGAATCCATTTTTAATATTCCAATTTATGCGACAGTGAAAGAAGCCGCTCAGCAAACTGGTGCCACAACTTCAGTAATCTATGTTCCGCCTCCGGGTGCAGCAGCTGCCATTTGGGAGGCAGTTGAGGCTGATCTGGATTTCGTAATCTGTATTACTGAAGGTATTCCAGTGCGCGACATGCTTGAAGTGCGCAATAAGATGAAGGCAAAAGAAGCTAAGGGTGGCAAGAAAACTCTATTGCTTGGTCCTAATTGCCCCGGAATCATTACCCCAGACGAAATCAAGATCGGCATCATGCCTGGCCACATTTATAAGAAAGGCCGAATTGGTGTTGTAAGCCGTTCTGGTACGCTGACCTATGAAGCAGTTGGTCAACTGACCGCTATTGGTTTGGGTCAATCTACAGCGGTTGGTATCGGTGGTGACCCAATTAATGGTCTAAAGCATATCGATGTCATGCGGATGTTCAATGAAGATCCTGAAACCGATGCCGTCATTATGATCGGTGAGATTGGTGGACCAGATGAGGCTGAAGCAGCTCGCTGGTGCAAAGAGAACATGAAAAAGCCGGTAGTCGGTTTTATCGCCGGCGTTACTGTGCCTCCTGGCAAACGTATGGGTCACGCAGGTGCATTGATTTCTGGTGGTGCAGATACTGCTGATGCCAAACTTGCCGTGATGGAAGAGTGCGGCTTCAAAGTAACCAAGAACCCATCCGAAATGGCTGCTTTATTAAAAGCTATGCTGTAATTCAATCTAAAAAGGCGCTACTCATGTGGCGCCTTTTTATTGATTACTAAGATAATAAAAAAGTAGGAGACATCTTATGGATTTTTCAGCATTTTCTGACGCTGCGTTTTGGGCCGCTCCTCTTTTATCAATCATTATTGCCAATATTTTGCTCTCTGGCGATAACGCAGTTGTAATTGCTCTAGCTTCTCGTAACTTGCCTGCCGAACAACAAAAGAAAGCAATATTTTGGGGAAGCGCTGCCGCTATTATTTTGCGAGTGATTTTGACGGTTACTGCGGTGCAGTTATTGTCTTTGCCGTACTTGAAAATTGTTGGCGCCATTCTCTTGGTGTATATCGGTGTGCAGTTACTAGCTGATAGTGATGAAGAAGAGGAGATGGATGGGCACTCTAATATTTGGGCTGCTATCCGTACTATTTTGGTCGCTGATTTGGTAATGAGTCTAGATAATGTGATTGCTGTAGCTGCTGCTGCTCAAAAAGGCCCAGAAGAAACGCGTTTAATTTTGCTTATTATTGGTCTTGGCCTTTCAATTCCATTGATCATTTTTGGTAGCACCATGTTATTAAAAGTGATGGATCGCTTTCCTATCATCATTACCTTGGGTGCTGGACTTTTAGGTCTTTTAGCTGGTGGAATGTTGGTCGAAGACCCTGCTATTAAGGACTCTATCCAAGAGGCAATGTCAGATGCTCATATGATTTTTGAAGGAATCGGTGTTTCTATTGTGATTTTGTTGGGAACCTACCTCAAGAAAAAGAATGCTGCTAAAGAGGTCTAATTCACACGCGAAGATCAGAAAAAGCCGGCTTTTTTATTGCTGACTGACTTGAGAAAGCCAGGCATAGACAGGATGATGTGGTATTTAATTTTGAAGGAATTGAGTATGCAAAACATGAGCCCTTTGGTGTCAGCTAAACAGCAAGAGAATTTTAGGGAGGATGGCTTTACTTTGATTGAGGTAATGGTAGTAGTGGCAATCATCGGGATTTTGGTGGCAGTTGCTGTTCCGCAATACCAGGATTACATAGCCCGCAGTCGAATAGTAGAAGGGATGAATTTGTCGTCTAGTGCAAAGCTGGCTGTTACAGAGGCATTTGCTAGCCGTGGCACTGTCCCGATGGATGATGCAACTCAGGGTTCATTTACATTTACCCCTACAAGGAGTGTCAAGCTAATAGAGATCACGCCATCGGGAGCGATCGCAATTGATTATCAACTCAGCGTAGCTCCAGAAGGTAAAAATACTTTGCATTTAGTTCCTACAAATGAGCCGGATGCAAATTCACCAAGACCCATTGATTTATCAAAACCAGAGGGTGCTACCTGGGCTGGTGGATGGTCTTGTAGATCAACTCAGACAAATTTGTTACTGCAGCTATTGCCATCGGAGTGCAGAATTAGTAAATAAAGGTTTCGGTTGAATTGAAGTGCAAAATAGCCACCCTCGGGTGGCTTTTGAATATAGTGAGTAACATTTATTGAGATTTCCACTCCCCTGATTTTCCGCCACTCTTCTCAAGCAGTTTGATATCACCTATCACCATGCCGCGGTCTACTGCTTTGCACATGTCATAAATGGTGAGGAGAGCCACTTGAACTGCGGTTAGAGCTTCCATTTCCACCCCTGTGGGACCTGTGGTTTCAGCTTTTACCTGGCAACTGATGGCATTATTTTTTTGGTCTAGCTCAAAGTTGAGGCTCACATGAGTGAGGGCCAATGGGTGGCACAGAGGAATAAGATCTGATGTTTTTTTGGAAGCCTGTATGCCAGCAATTCGCGCTATTCCAAGAACATCCCCTTTTTTATGGCTTCCAGCCTCAACCATTTTGAAAGTTTCAGGAAGCATTGTAATTTTGCCGGTTGCCACTGCAACTCGATGGGTGGATGCTTTATCGCCAACATTTACCATGTGGGCTTGGCCACTATTGTCAAAATGAGTTAGTTTATTCATGGGATAAGTTTTACCATATAGGCATGCAAGATATAAAGTCAGCCAATAAAACATCTGTTTTTCAGCGTATTTTGACGTTTCATTTGGTCTTGGCGCTAGGAATGTCTGGCTATAGTCCTGCCTACGCTGCACCGGCTGCTGGGGATGTGTCGGTTGATGGTAATTCAGCGGCTCTGCAAAATATTGGCCGGGCAATGCAATCGCCGGATGCTCGTCCTGCTAACGCGCCAAACCGTAATTCATTTCAAACGCAGCCCAATATTGTTTTGCCTGATATGGGTGACCCTGGCGGCGACTCTTTAAGTCGAATAGACGAGCGTAAGTATGGTGAGATGATTATGCGCCAAATCAGGCCTGATGCTGACTATTCGAATGATTTGCCGCTGTATGACTACCTTAATCAAATGGAGCGACGTTTATTGCAGGCTGCAAAGAAATTACAACTAGGTGGTGCGAACGAACAAGGTAGTGGTGCTTATAACTATGAAGTTTTTGCCGTGAAAGATAGCAGCATTAATGCGTTTGCATTGCCCGGGGGTTTTATTGGATTTCATACTGGATTGATTGTTGATGCAGAAACGGATTCAGAAGTGGCCTCAGTAATGGGGCATGAAACAGGACACGTTTTGCAGCGACATTTGGCGCGTCAAATGGATCAGCAAACTACCAATATGATGCTATCTCTTGCTGGGTTCGCGCTCGGCGCTTTGGCAATGTCTCGCAACCCTCAAGCGGCGGCAGGTCTTATGCAGGGCGGTCAAGCAATGGCTGTAAATAATCAGCTCTCTTACTCGAGATCTGCTGAGAGCGAGGCCGACCGAGTTGGTTTCCAAATCTTGAATGCAAGTGGTTATGACGTAAGTGGTGCGCCTGATTTTTTTCAGCGTCTACAAAAAATCACGGGAATCATGGATAAAGGGGTTCCAACCTATGTTCGCACCCACCCACTAACAACCGATCGAATTGCTGATATGCAAGATAGGGTGCGCAATATTTCACCCCATCATGTATCTACTTCATCAGAGTTCTATTTTATTAAGGCCCGTGCTCGCATGGAGCAAGCAGGCAGCTCTAGCGGCCTATATGACCTAAAGAATGTATTTGATAGCTTAAGCAAGCAATCTGCTATTGGAAAGCAAATGGAGGGTTTTTATGGTTTGGCTCTGATTGCACAACGGCAAGGCAAGATTGATGCAGCAGAAGCAAATTTGCAGCAAGCTCGTGCCCTGGCTCAGAAATACAATTTGGCAAATTCCTCTGGGCAGTTACAAAGTTTGTCATTAGATACGATGGTTTCTGAGTTAGCGCTTGCAAAAGGTAAAAACGAAGAGGCTTTGCAAATTGCTCAGTCTGCACTCAAGACCTATCCACAATCTTATGCGGCAGCTGTATCAATGATTAAAGCAGAGTTGAAACTCGGAAAAACTAATGATGCTATCACTTGGTTAAAGGCGCGCACTAAAGTTCAGCCAAATGAGGTGATTTGGTGGGGTTTGCTCTCATCTGCATACGATCAGGCAAATAATATTCCTATGCGTCATTTTGCTTTAGGCGAAAAATATGCTCTGGAGGGGTCATGGCCATCAGCCCTGGAGCAAATGAAAATTGCACGTGCAGCAGCAGGTTCTGATTATTATCAAGGTTCGACTATCGATGCTCGACTTCGCCAGATGCAAAGACAATATCAGGATGAGCTAAAAGATAAAAATAAATTGCCTAGCTAGAGTGTATTTGGTTCTGGTTGCTTTACAAACTTGAACTGTTTAGCCAATTCTTCAGAATGGATTGGGTCTAAGGGTAATTTTTCTCCTTGCCATTCCCAGGAGCCACCATAGCTACAAGCCTGTTCTTCTAATTTGGCCATCTCAGAAAAACGATCTAAATCGTGGTCATGTAATAGTGCAATACTTTGAAGCTCTTTTTTTACGAATGTAGGGCTTTCGGAATCTTGAAGGATCGTTTGATTTAGATATCCAACAATATAAATATTGCCACGTTCATCACTTAAGGCTTTTGAGGGTTGCATTTGTGTTTGACGCTGAGTGATGAGTTTGAAGCCCTTTCCGTCGGGAATAATTCTGGCTACCCAAGGGGTAGAGTCAAGACTAACAAATACTTTCTGAGGACCATTTTGAAAAAAGAATCGCCCCAATTGGTCGCTAAGGTAGTTACGAGCAATATAGTCATTTAGCATCGTATGAGAAATGACTTGGCCAGACAGGTGGTTTTTTTGGGCAAATTCATCGCGCATTCGCCATTGACCGCGTCTGTCTAAACTAAGCCAGCCAAAACAATCTGGCACATTAGGCCATTTGATTAAGGACCTAAGACTTGTTCGTCCATTCAATTAATGCAGGCCGTGAGGTGTTGATGGGGTATCAAAATTTTCCTCAGTGGAGTGACTGGCGTGGAGATGCGCGATTCTCCAGCCCTGACTGTCTTGAAGAAGGACTAAGGTAATGTTGAGAAAAAATTCAGATTCGATTTGATCTGGTCGAAAGTGAACTGCTTCGGTGGTATCGTATACCGCAGCACCTAATACTGAGTGGCTGATGCATGCAATAGGCTCTAAAAATAGCGGTTGTTTGGCAAGCAGCCTTTCAAGGCCTTTGCGAATTTCTGCATGTCCAGTGAGGCGGTGGCCCTCTGGAAGGACGCAGGTGATAGAGTCATCATCTAGCCAAATATCTAAAGCACCCTGCATATCTCGGTGACGTAGGGCGTCGCGCCAGGCGTCAACAACATCATCGGCATTGTGAAAGAGTCTCGCAAGTTTGGTCATGTTAACTTTTCAGAGGAATTTATTGCCGCATTGAGTGTGGCAAATACTTGTTGCGGAAGAATATTATTTAAGCACTTCAAATGGCCAAGAGGACATTCCTTTTTATGGCACGGGCTGCAAGGAAGATTGAGCCAAATGACTTTGGCTTTGGAGGACAGGGGCGGAGTATGTGCTGGGTCGCTTGACCCAAAAATAGCTACTTGTGGAGTTTGAAGAGCGGCTGCTACATGCATTAAGCCAGAGTCATTACTTACTACCCCTTTGGCACTGCCTATAAGCGCAATTGCCTCATCTAGAGTTGTCTGGCCACACCAGTTATGGATATCAGATGGACGCTTTGCCCGCTGAGAAATCTCTTGGGCAATAGCATGATCACTCTGGCTGCCAAGAAGAATAATGTGCATTTTTGAATTCTCGTCGACGAGAGCTTGTGCCAATTGGGCAAATTTCTCTGCAGGCCAGCGTTTTGTTGGACCATATTCGGCGCCAGGACATAAGACGAGAAGGGATTTAGCATCGATACCTGCATGATCTAATTTCTCGCGAACTGATTCGTTTGCTGGGGGCGATACGTTCAGTTTGGGTGCAGTTAAATCACTAAGGATTTTTAACTCATCAGACAAAACTTGGCTCAGCGCAAGATAGTGTTCAACCATTGGAGGGCGATTAATTTTGCTGGGATTTTCTAGAGCTAAATTAATCAGGCCATAGCGGAATTCCCCGTGATAGCCAATCCGAAAGGGAATATTAGCCAGCCAGGGGATTAGTGCAGACTTAAGACTATTGGGTAATACAAAGCAGACTTGGTAATTTTTGCTTTGAATCTTTTGGGCTAGCTGTTTGCGTAAAGTCCATTGTAGTTTTTTATGCTCCAGTTTGGCCTCAATGACTTCATGTACCTCTGAGTATGCTCGATAGATTGGTGCAACCCAAGTGGTGGCAAGAACATCAATGTTGGAATTCGGATATTGGTTTTTAAGTTGAGCCAGTAATGGCTGGCTCATCACTGCATCCCCAATCCAGTTAGGGGCAATAATCAGAATACTCTGCATGTAATGTATCCCGACTCAGCACCCCGCGAGGAAGTGCTGATAAGGCTTAGTGTCCGTGTGGCTCTGTGCCAGGAATGAGTTTGTACTCAGTGCCGCAGTATGGACACTTAGCTTCCCTGGTTTTAGTGATATCTAAAAATACTCTTGGATGCGAATTCCATGCAGGAGTGTTATTAGTTGGGCAGTGCAAAGGCAAATCCTTGCCATTCACCATTACCGCTTGAGCTTGAGTCATATTTTGATTCCCGTTGCTAAATATTATTTAACGTATGTGAGCCATGATTTGTACTTATCGCTTCTGCCGTATACCGCATCAAAATAAGTTTTTTGAATTCTTTCGGTGATGGGACCGCGCTTACCATCACCAATCGTACGATCATCTAGTTCGCGAATTGGAGTTACCTCAGCGGCGGTACCGGTAAAAAAGGCTTCATCAGCTGAATAGATTTCATCGCGAGTAATCCGTTTTTCACGCAACTCAAGGCCAAGATCTTTCACAATTTCAATGATGGAATCACGAGTAATGCCGTCCAAGCAAGATGCCAGATCGGGCGTGTAAACGATGCCGTCACTCACCATGAAAATATTCTCTCCAGATCCCTCAGAAACGTATCCTTCAGTATCAAGCAAGAGAGCTTCATCATATCCATTGGCGGTTACTTCTTGATTGGCCAAAATAGAATTGATGTAGTAGCCCGATGCTTTGGCTCTCACTAGGGATGAGTTAACAAAATGGCGGGTAAAAGAGGATGTTTTAACGCGAATACCCTTATTAAGACCATCTTCGCCTAAATAAGCGCCCCATTCCCATGCTGCAATTGCAGTGTGGATGCTATTGCCCTTTGGAGAGATACCGAGTTTTTGGGAGCCAATAAAGATAATTGGGCGGATGTAGCAGGATTCCAGCTGATTGCTGTTCACTACATCAATAATGCCCTTGGTGATGTCTTCTGGGCTGTGAGGCATACTCATTTGGAAGATTTTCGTGCCGTTAAAAAGACGCTTTACATGCTCTGGAAGGCGAAAAATTGCGGTTCCCTGTGGTGTCTTATAAGCTCGGATACCCTCAAAAACACCCATTCCGTAATGCAGGCTATGGGTTAGAACATGAATATTGGCCTCGCGCCAAGGAATAAGTTTCCCATCGGACCAAATAAAGCCATCGCGGTCGGACATCGACATTCGGTCGGACATCGACATTTTTTCTACCTTTTTGTGTCTATAGGCTATGTGTAATAGCGGATTTATCGGGGCGCCAGACCACAAGACCCTTTGGGCCTTTTCTTTTGACTCGGGTTGCGTCCAAGCCTCCATTGTAGAGCAGGCTTAAAGGAAGTTGCACTGATCCTTAGGGGTTAGGCGACCGGACGATTTAGAATGGAGCATTGCTCATAAACCACCAAAATTAGCCAATCTCATGCCGGAATCCTTATTTAAAGTTAAACGTTTAAGCGAATTAGCCCAATCTGGGCAATTGAAGGGTAAGCGGGTGTTTATCCGTGCCGACCTCAATGTCCCCCAGGATGAGGCTGGAAATATTACTGAAGACACTCGCATTAGGGCGTCGATGCCTGCGGTGCAAATGTGTTTGGATGCAGGCGCGGCAGTGATGGTGACATCACACTTGGGTCGTCCTACCGAGGGTGAATTTAAGCCAGAGGATAGTTTGGCGCCCGTCGCCGACCGTATTGCTACATTGCTTAATCGCAAAGTTCCTCTGATTAGCGATTGGGTAGATGGTGGCTTTGAAGTGAATCCAGGCGAAGTAGTTCTTCTGGAAAATTGCCGTTTGAATGTTGGCGAGAAAAAGAATAACGATGAGCTTGCAAAAAAGATTGCTGCGCTTTGCGATGTTTATGTAAATGATGCTTTTGGTACTGCGCACCGTGCTGAAGCAACCACAAATGGCATTGCTAAATTTGCACCGATTGCATGTGCAGGTCCTCTTATGGCGGCTGAGTTAGATGCCCTAAGCCGCGCATTGGCAAGCCCAAAACGCCCACTGGTTGCAATTGTTGCGGGTTCAAAAGTTTCATCTAAGCTCACTATTTTGAAGGCTCTTTCGGAGAAGGTTGATGAGCTGATTGTTGGTGGCGGTATAGCCAATACCTTCATGCTGGCCAAAGGATTGCCTATCGGTAAGTCTCTAGCAGAGCCCGATTTGGTTAATGAAGCTAAAGAAATTATGGAGATCATGGAGAAGCGTGGAGCTCATGTTCCGATTCCTGAAGACGTTGTAGTTGCCAATGAGCTCTCTCCACTGGCGCGTGCAAATAGAGTGTCTGCCGATCAAGTGGCTGAAGATGACATGATTCTTGATATTGGGCCTAAGACTGCAGCTCGTCTGTCCATCATGCTCGCCCATGCAGGCACAATTGTTTGGAATGGTCCCTTAGGTGTATTTGAGATTGATCAGTTTGGTGGAGGCACCAAAATGCTTGCAGCCGCAATTGCACACTCACCAGCATTTTCGATTGCAGGTGGTGGCGATACTTTGGCGGCTATTGCAAAGTACGGTATTGAAAATCAAGTAGATTACATCTCAACTGGCGGCGGCGCTTTCTTGGAATTCCTAGAAGGCAAAACTTTGCCAGCCTTTGCGGTGCTTGCCGAAAGAGCGAAAGACTAAATATGCTTAGAGCAACCAAAATCATTGCAACCTTAGGGCCTGCTTCCGAGAGGCCGGAAGTGTTGCGCGACATGATTCGTGCAGGCGTTGATGTGGTGCGTATGAATTTTTCACATGGCACAGTAGCTGACCATAAGTCGCGCCATGATTTGGTTCGCAGCATCTCAGCGGAAGTGGGTAAAGAAGTGGGCATCATGGCTGACTTGCAGGGCCCAAAAATTCGTATTGGTAAATTCTCTGACAGCAAAATTCTCCTCAAAGAAGGGGAGAAATTTATTTTGGATATTGCTTGTGAGCTTGGTGATCAAACCCGTGTAGGCTTAGATTACAAAGAGCTGCCAAATGATGTGAAGCCTGGTGATCGCCTCTTATTAAACGACGGCCTTGTCGTGTTGCGTGTAGAGAGTGTTCTGGGTGGAGAAATCTACACGCTAGTAGAGCAAGGCGGTCCGTTATCAAATAACAAAGGTATTAATAGAGCGGGCGGTGGTTTAACAGCGCCAGCGTTAACTGAAAAAGACATTGCTGATTTGGATGCAGCAATTGCTATGGGCGTGGATTTTTTAGCAATCAGCTTTCCAAAAGATGGCGCTGATATGGCATATGCTCGCAAACTAGCAGATGCTGCTAGCGCCAAATATGGTGTTGGAAAAGTTAGAACCATTGCTAAAGTAGAGCGTGCAGAAGCGATTGAGCCAGAGGCTCTTAAGAGTATCATTGTTGAGAGCGATGGCATTATGGTTGCTCGTGGCGACCTAGCAATTGAAGTTGGCAATGCTGCTGTGCCAGCATTGCAAAAGCGCATGATTGCCTGGGCGCGCGAAGCAGATAAATTTACGATTACCGCCACTCAAATGATGGAGTCAATGATTAATGCTCCAGTGCCAACGCGTGCCGAGGTGAGTGATGTTGCCAATGCTGTGCTCGATGGTACCGACGCGGTAATGCTCTCAGCAGAGTCTGCTGCGGGCATGTATCCCGTTCAAACTATAAAAGCAATGGCTGAAATCTGTGTTGAGGCAGAGAAATCTAACCGCGTCCAACTAGACACCGATTTCTTGGATCAAACATTTACGAGAATTGATCAAACTATTGCTTTAGGAGCTTTATTTACGGCGCATCACTTAAATGCAGATGCAATTGCGGCGCTGACAGATTCAGGGTCAACCGCAATTTGGATGAGTCGCCACAACATTCACGTCCCTATTTTTGCTTTGACATCAAAGATTGCCACCCAACGTGCACTGAGCACCTATCGAAATGTGACGCCGATTGGCTTGGACTACACCAAAGATCGTGACACTGCTTTGCAGGAAGTAGAGGCCTGTCTGAAGAAGTTGGGGGCCGTCAAAACAGGCAATACGGTAGTGTTAACTTCGGGCGAGCCAATGGGTGAGCCTGGGGGAACCAATACCCTTAAGATCATTCACGTGAAGTGATTTGCTCATTATTTATAACTTTTAACTTTCCATTCATTAAGAGATCATCATGGCTTTAGTATCCTTACGACAACTCTTGGATCATGCTGCAGAAAATGGCTATGGCCTACCTGCATTTAATGTCAATAACCTAGAACAGGTGACTGCAATTATGGAGGCAGCAAATGAGGCTGACTCCCCAGTCATCATGCAAGCCTCCGCTGGTGCTCGAAAATATGCCGGCGAAGCATTTTTGCGTCACCTAATTTCTGCTGCAGTTGAGGCCTACCCTCACATTCCAGTAGTGATGCACCAAGATCACGGTCAAAGTCCAGCTGTCTGTATGGCGGCAATTAAGAGTGGTTTTACCAGCGTCATGATGGACGGTTCTCTTGAGGCTGATGGTAAGACTGTAGCTAGCTATGACTACAACGTAGATGTATCTAGAGAAGTTGTAAAGTTTTCCCACTCTATTGGGGTGACTGTTGAGGCTGAGCTTGGCGTGCTCGGTTCTTTGGAGACGATGCAGGGTGATAAGGAAGATGGTCATGGCGCTGACGGCAAGATGACGCGTGAGCAATTGCTCACTGATGTAGAGCAAGCGGCAGATTTTGTAAAGGCAACACAGTGTGATGCATTAGCAATCGCGATTGGTACTAGCCATGGCGCATACAAGTTCAGTAAAAAGCCAACAGGCGATATTTTGGCAATTGATCGCATTAAAGAAATTCATGCACGTATTCCCAATACCCATTTGGTGATGCACGGATCTTCAAGTGTTCCGCAAGAGTTGCTTGCTGAAATTCGTGAGTTTGGCGGTGATATGAAAGAAACCTATGGTGTCCCAGTGGAAGAGATTCAGGAGGGCATTAAGAATGGCGTTCGTAAAATTAACATTGATACTGATATTCGTTTGGCGATGACTGGTGCGATTCGTCGCTACTTTATTGAAAATCCGAGGAAGTTTGATCCTCGTGATTATTTAAAACCTGCACGTGAAGCCGCTAAAAAAGTATGTTTGGCACGCTTTATTGCTTTTGGATCTGCTGGTCAAGCCTCCAAGATTAAGCCTATTCCTTTGGAGATCATGGCAGAGCTTTATAAGAGTGGCAAGTTAGCCCAGATCGTTAAGTAAACTTAATATGCCTGCTTTGTACTCAACCTCTATTAAGTCATTACCCCTACTGTCTAAGGGCAAGGTGCGTGATGTATATGCGCTTGGTGATGACAAACTTTTGATGATTACAACCGATAGACTTTCTGCTTTCGATGTTGTCATGGGTGAACCAATTCCTGAAAAAGGGGTTGTCCTTAATCAGATGGCTAATTTTTGGTTTGAAAAATTATCAAGCGTCATCCCCAATCATTTGACGGGTATTGATCCAGCGACTGTGGTAACTCCAGACGAGGTCAGTCAGGTCGTTGGTCGTGCAGTGGTAACAAAACGCCTGAAACCCATTTTGGTAGAAGCAGTTGTGCGCGGTTATCTAGCTGGCAGTGGTTGGAAAGACTACAAAGAGACAGGTAAGGTTTGCGGTATTACTTTGCCTACGGGATTGGAAAATGCTCAAAAATTACCTGAGCCAATTTTTACTCCTGCAGCAAAAGCGGATGTCGGCGAGCACGATGAAAATATTTCTTTTGAAAAAGTCATTGAATTAATTGGCGAAAAACTAGCTAATCAAATTCGTGAAGTCAGTATTCGTTTGTACAAAGAAGCTTCTGAATACGCAGCTACTCGCGGAATCATTATTGCGGATACCAAGTTTGAATTTGGTTTAGATGACGTCGGTCAGCTGGTCTTGATGGACGAAATCCTGACCGCGGATTCATCGCGTTTTTGGCCAGCCGAAACCTACTATGTAGGCTCAAACCCACCTTCTTACGATAAGCAATTTGTCAGGGATTGGTTGGAAACGGCTCAAGTAAATGGCAAATTGTGGCCAAAGACGGCTCCTGCGCCCCAATTGCCGTCAGATGTTATTGAAAAGACGGCAGAAAAGTATCGCGAAGCCTTAAGTCGTCTGACGAAGTCGCCTAACTAGGGTATCTCAGGGATAATAGAGTCTCACAAGACAGTTAGGGCATTTGGAGAGGTAAATGAGTAAGAAGCCAGTAGTCGGAATAGTGATGGGTTCCAATTCTGATTGGGACACTATGCAACACGCCGCCCAGATGCTCGAGCAATTTGATATTCCCCATGAAGCCAAAGTGCTTTCAGCGCATCGTATGCCAGATGATATGTTCCAGTACGCAGAAAATGCTGTTGCTAATGATTTGCAAGCGATTATTGCTGGCGCTGGCGGTGCTGCACATTTGCCCGGCATGTTGGCATCCAAAACAATCGTTCCAGTTTATGGTGTTCCGGTTGCTAGCAAGTATTTGCGCGGCGAGGATTCTCTCTACTCAATCGTACAAATGCCTAAGGGCATTCCGGTGGCAACTTTTGCCATCGGCGAAGCAGGCGCGGCTAATGCAGCGCTGCATGTCATTGCTGGATTGGCATTGCATGACGCCGAGCTAGCAAAGCGTCTGGAAGAGTTTCGCGTAAAGCAGTCTGATGCTGCGCGCTCAATGAATTTGCCGGGATATTAATTCGATGGCAGATCGCATGGAACCCCTTTTGCCGGGTTCGTATTTAGGAATTCTAGGTGGTGGTCAGTTGGGAAGAATGTTTACTCAAGCGGCTCAGGCAATGGGGTATAAGGTTTGTGTTTTAGATCCGGATGCGAATAGCCCTGCTGGTTCGATTGCAGAGAAATTTATTCGGTCTGATTACACAAACTCTTCCGCACTAAAAGAAATGGCATCTTTATGCGCTTCTGTTAGTACCGAGTTTGAAAACGTTCCAGCGCAAGCCTTGGATGAGTTGGAATCTTTGGGTGTATTTGTGGCACCTCGTAGCAGTTGTGTATCGCTAGCGCAAAATCGAATTGCAGAGAAAAATTTCTTAGCCACATGGAAGTCTGAAACTAATATTGGCCCAGCTCCCAATTTTGTAATTGAGCATGAAGCTGATATTGCTCATACCCCTAGCGATTTATTTCCAGGCATTTTAAAAACTGCACGCATGGGCTATGACGGCAAAGGTCAAATGACAGTTTTAGCTGCTACTCAGTTGCAAGCAGCTTGGGCTGAGTTAGGTAAAGTCCCTTGTGTTCTAGAAAAACGTATGGAACTGGACTTTGAGGTTTCGGCACTTGTCGTGAGAGGTTATGACGATGCTGTTGTTGCCTATCCAGTGTCGCAAAATATTCATCGCGATGGAATTTTGCATACCTCAACTGTGCCTGCGCCCTCTTTAAAGCCGGCGCAAGAGAAAAAAATTACTGATGCAGCGAAAGCTTTGATTCGGAAAATTGATTACGTAGGCGTTCTCTGCGTGGAATTCTTTGTTTTAAAGAGTGGTGACATCATTGCAAATGAAATCGCACCACGTCCACATAATTCTGGTCATTACACCATGGATGCTTGTGTGAGCAGTCAATTTGAGCAGCAAGTTAGAGCCATGGCAAGGCTGCCATTAGGTGACACGCGTCAACTAGCGCCAGTATCAATGCTCAATTTATTGGGCGACTTATGGTTTGAGGGTAGTGATGATCATGCTAGAGAGCCTGCATGGAATAAAGTCTTGGCTCATCCCGATGCAAAACTGCATCTTTACGGAAAATCAGCGCCGCGTATCGGTAGAAAAATGGGGCATATCAATTGCTTGGGCGAAGCACTGAATGAAGCGCGTCAAACTTGTGCAGCAGTTGCCACTGAATTAGGGATCGAGCCCTAGCAATGCCCAGCGATAGTAAGCCATCGCAATCCACTGAGGTGATTCATGAAGCAGTCCAAACATTACGTGATGGGGGTTTGGTAGCTTTCCCAACAGAGACAGTCTATGGTCTAGGGGCTGACGCTAGGAACGTTGATGCAATCAAAAAAATATTTACTACCAAGGGCCGACCCGCTACTCATCCTTTGATAGTTCATCTTGCGGCACCAGATCGATTTGATCAGCTGCAAGTAGATTGGGTTCCTGTTGTGGCCCCTTGGGTGAGGGATCTATCTGAAGAGGCTCTCCAGTTAATGAATGCGTTCTGGCCTGGACCTCTGACCTTGGTGTTTAAAAAGGATAAGAGTGTATTACCAGAATTAACGGGCGGACAAGATACTGTTGCTATTCGTGCACCTGCCCATCCATTAGCCCAAGAATTACTTCGCAAATTCAAGGGCGGAGTAGTTGCCCCATCAGCCAATCGATTTGGAAAAGTGTCCCCCACTAGTGCAGCTGATGTGCGCCATGAATTTGAAGGCATTTTGGATCTGATGGTTTTAGATGGTGGCGACTGTGAGGTAGGCATTGAGTCAACCATTGTTGATTTATCTTCTGGTGATAGAGCAGTTTTATTGCGCCCTGGTGCTATTACACCGAAAGAGATTTTCGATAAAACAGGTGTTAAGGTATTCCAAGCTGGGGAAGATTTTCAGAAGGGTGACGTTTTGCCAAGAGTATCTGGCAGTCTCAAAGCGCACTACGCCCCGACCACACCATTGCGACTTTATGCGCCTGGAAGAGTATTGGATGCCCTGACTGAGTTTCCAGATACCAAGTCTCGAGTGGCAGTAGCCGTATGGGATGCTGAGTCATCTTTAGGATACGATGGCCGCCCATCAGTGAGTACTGCAGAGTTCGTTGTCTCAAGTGATAGCACTAGTTTTGCTAGTAAGCTGTACCGTACTTTACGAGATTTAGATCAGCAAGGATGGGATTTAATTTTGTTTCCTGAGCCACCTGCTGGCGAGGAGTGGGATGGTGTTCGAGATCGTCTTCAGCGAGCCTGTTTCGGTTCTGGCCCATCTTCAAGCAGCCATTCAAGTAATTGATCATGCGCCTCCAAGCCTCTCCAGGCATTGGGGTGGTTGATAAATGAGCTAACGGCATACATTTTTCCGGATTTGCTGACGACATAACCAGAGATCGCACGTACTTCTGCTAGCGATCCCGTTTTAATTCGTGCTTCGGGTTTATTTTTTAAATGCAAAAACTTACGAAATTGCGTCATTAGGCGATTACGCATCGTTCCATCAACACCAGCAATCGGCAAGCTGTTATAGAAAATTTCAGCAGACGGTAAATTGCGAGCTGTTAGTAATAGTTGATTCATTTGATCCGTAGAAATTGCCTCATTGCGTGAGAGTCCCGAGCCATTTTCAATGACCAATCCTGGGAAGTTCAAGCCATGTTGTTTGAGCCAGCTCTGAATTACTAATTCACCGTTGGCAGTAGTTGCTGGTTTGCCCATTTTCTCTAATGCAAGTGTTAGAAGTAGTTGGCGTGCCATGATGTTATTAGAATATTTGTTGATGTCTAAAACACCATCTCCTAGATTAATTCCTTCAAACTGCAATAGTAGTCTTGATGCTAAAGGTACCGTTGCGTTCTTGCCAACTGGGGCCTGTGCCCATGAGCCGCCAGCTAATTCCCAAGCAGCCGCAAAGCCTTGCGTTAGGAAAGTGTTAGCATCTATGGCAACCACATTGAAGTTGACTCCTTTGCAGGCATTTGAGAATGTTCCGGCAAATTGAGCGGTTAGCGCTTGGTCGGTATTGGTTACACCGCTTGGTCGGTATTGGTTACACCTTCTGGTTCTAAGCTGAACCGAATATTACTTTTCCAGTTATCGCACGATCGATTCACCAACTGCATTTGATTTACTACCTGAAGTTGGGATAGTGCTGGGGTGTAGCTAATATCAATGAAATCAGCAGTTTTTGATAAAAGAGAGTGTTCTGAAAGCATAAAGCAGTGGATCTGGTGGAACATTGTACGCGCGCAAAGATTCGCCATCGATGGTGTTATGTTCCATAACACTTGGCGCATAGGCACTGCGGTCAAAAAATAAATTACCATCAATTTTCTGAATGCCTAGGGCTTGCAAGCTCTTCATGAGCTTGGCAAACTCTTCTGGTATGAGTTTGGGGTCGCCAGAGCCTTGTAGATAAAGATTGCCCTTGAGGGTTCCTTGGCGGATCACACCATCGGTATAAACGTTCGTGCGCCAGCGGTATTGTGGACCAAGAATATCTAAGCTGGCCAATGTTGTTAAAACTTTCATTGTGGAGGCGGGATTCATCGGCTCGCTAGCTCTCCAGGCGAGAATATTCTTGGCGGTATGCTTTCTGAGTTTCCCGGACTCAATTTCGGTCACTGAAATACTGATGGCATCTTGGGGAATTTGGTTGCGCTCTAAGCTGTTGCTGATAGCTGGCGGAATTTTTTGATAGATAGAATCAGCAGCAATTACTAATAGGGACCAAAAGCTTAAGCCTAGCCAAAAAATGGTTAAGAAAGCTAATTTTGATCGCAAATAGTAATTCATCCTCAATAGGATAAACCTATGAGATTCTTATCGCTTATTTTCCAGGGGTTTAGGTGTGGAATATTGGCTGTGATATTGCTCGATGATTTGGTTTTGATCTTCCAGGAGCTTTTTAAAGCTTCTGATTCTTTTCTGTGGGGATTTTTCCTGCTCCAGGCTTTCACAGGCCCGAATGAAATTGCTAGCGCTTAAAAGTTGTGCTCCACCTTTTACTTTATGAATCAAGCTTGCTAAAACATCCTCCTCAATTGTTTCTGATGACAATATCTTCAAGGCATCGTCGTGCACACGCTTAATTTCTTGAAGAATAATCAGGATGTGATCGGGGTTGTCTCTTAGCACATTAGAAAATGCGTCAAAAGAATATTCACCGAGTGGCGAATTGTCGCTGTCTTCAGTGCCAATAGTTAAAAAATAGCGCGCCAATTCGTTTTCTAAAGTCATAAGACTTAATGGCTTAATGAGAACACTATTCATGCCGGCTTCTAAAAACTGATGACGAGATTCCAGGGCATAGATATCGGCGGTAACACCAATAATAATGAGATCGCCGAACCCAAGAGAGCGAATTTTCTGGGCTAATTCTGATCCTTGCATGCCAGGTATTGATTGATCTGTTAGTAATAAATCATAGTTTTTATCTTCAATCATTTTTAGGGCTGTATTAGCGTTCTCACATACAGAGACTCCAATCCCAAGTGCTTGGAGTTGAAGTGAAATAATCTGTCGACTTGCTGGGTGATCCTCGACTATAAGGGCCTGTAGTGATCTTTTTTCTGCAATGGATTTATCAGAGCTTAATTTTTTAAGCGGGTTGATCTCATCTTGTGTGTAGGCGTTCCTAGATGCTGCAATGCTGGTACGTGGAAAGGCGACGCAAAAATGGATATTGCTTCCAAATCCGGGGGCGCTTTCAAAATAAAGCTGGCTATTCATAGACTTCACTAGATGATTGGTAATGGTTAATCCCAGGCCAGTGCCATTTTGCTGATCTCCTCTGCCGGGGATTTGCTCAAATGCCTGCAATGCCAATGCAATCTCATCTTTGCCCATCCCAATGCCAGTATCTATTACACGAAACTCGATGAGTTGACCCGCATGATCATCAGCCAGAATACTAATTGAGAAGTAGATCTCTCCACATTCAGTAAACTTAATTGCATTACTAATGAGGTTTTGCAAGATTTGTCTCAGCCGTAATGCATCAATCATGAGCACTTCTGCGATTCGTACATCTTTCGAAGTATGTAATACCAATCCTTGTTTTTTGGCGACTGCGGAAAACGATGAATCAATATCATCAATCAAGGCATTTAAGCTGCAAGGTTCCAGATTTAAGGTGAGCTTGCCAGCCTCAATTTTTGAGAGGTCAAGCACTTGATTCAAAATTCCCAACAGAGATTCTGCTGATGCATGTGCGCTTTTAAGGAGTGACTTTTGGTGTGGCGGGAGTTGTTGGCTGCTTAATAGTAGCTCTTGTACGCCTAAGATTACATTCATCGGAGTACGAATTTCATGGCTCATCGTCGCTAAAAATTCAGACTTCGCAGCATTTGCTTTTTCAGCAATTTCTTTTGAGCAAAGAAGTTGTTTTGAAATTTTTTCTTGCGTCAGCTGTTTTTTGCGCATCCACCAAAATAGAAAAGATCCACTAAAGAGCGTGCCAATACTGATGAGCAATGGCAGAGTCTTCCAATGTCGATTGCCTGCTTGCATAGTATTAAGTTCGGGTGCAAATAGCTGACGCGATTCAATAGGATCTAAATTCTTTAGGAAGCTTTCCACTACATCATGTAGTGGTGCATCTTGATGAGAAATCAACCAACGATAGGCAAATGGTTCTCGGCCATAAAGTCCATCAATCTTGATGGATGGATTATTAAATGTTTGGAGGCTGAGTTGAGCTAAACGCATTGGAAGGACTATTGCCTGCACATCATGTTTTAAAAGATTTGCAAACAGCTGGTGGAGATCTTCAGAAATACTGTTGTGGGTATCATCAGCATAGGGTGGATTTTCAAAACCTCTTTCAAAGAAGGCGACATTCTCTGGCGCAATTGCTCCTGCATTTTGAGAATGCTTGGTGATCACTGCATCATGGCCCCAGAAAATGGCCTCTGACTTGGAGCCAAACTGTAGATAGTCGTTTTCTAATGAAGGTGGATCGATGATGAAGTCAACTTGACCATTAGCTAATTGATGAAAGCCTTCCTGATCATTTTTGCGCCACTTCGCTTGGAATTCTTGCTCAGTGTATTTTGTTATTTTTTGCAAGAGGTCTTTAAATACCGCCGGACTTTCTTCTCCCTTAATGCCTAAAAGATAGGGGGCGTACTTTTCATGGATGATAAATCTCACTACAGGATGTGCATCGATCCATTGTTGCGTCTCTGGCTTAAAGGTCTTTGCATGTGTCAATCCATGGGTGATTAAACCTATCAGAAGGACGCCTTTAAGTATGAATCGATGCATATTAGTTTTTAGCTCTCGATGATGTTATTCATGCGGCAAAACAAAATGAGGTCAGCGATGTTATTGATCCCCAATTTGTCAAATACGCGAGTCTTGTAGGTTGCAACGGTCTTGTTGCTGATATGGGGCATGTCGGATATCTGCTGATTGGTGTTTCCCTTGCCGAGATATTTCATGACTTGTAGCTCGCGGTCGGAAATGAGGGCAAGTTTGTCGCTATCGGTTAGTGAACTATTGCCATTTTTTCCATGGGTAAAGAAGTTATATCCCTGAGAAATTGCGACGCAAGCAGCGAGAATGACATCGGCCCCAGCAGTTTTATTAACGAATCCATGAGCCCCTAGAGAGCGAACCCTGCTGCCATATACCGCTTCATCTAAACTTGAAAGTACCAGCATACGAATATCTGGATACATTAAGCCAATTCTCCTGATGACATCAAATCCATCAGTTTTAGGCATATCTAGATCTAGAATCACCATATTGGGATTCACTTCCTTAATAGACCTCAGACACTCCTCACCATTTTGGGCTTGCCCTGCAATTTCAAATAACAGTTGATCTTGCAACATACTTTTGAGCGCCATCAGCATGGCTGGATGGTCGTCTACCAACATCACGCGTTTTCTCATTAATTGTCTCCGTTTCCGTTTGGGTGTTGATGAGGGTGCAGCGAAAAAATTGCTTTAGCAATGCGGCTATCATTGATTTGTAGAATTTGATGGCGGCTTAGCGGGGGCATCATCAGGCCTCCATAGCAATGATCAATTTGCCAATCCAATGCATTTTCCAAATCTTTGACTAGACCTATATTGCTGGCATAGATTTTTGTGGGTGAGTATGGAGAACACCTTATTCTTGCGAGTAAATCATGCGAGATTTTTTGCTCTCGCAAATGAGTCATATCTAAATGTACGCCCTCTATGTGCATTTCTTCTACCCACCGCATTTGTTCTGGGCTTCCAGAAAAATTAATCAAATGCAACATTGCGCCTAGCCTGCGCATTCGTAACAAACCTTCTAGGCAAGGGTCTTCAATTTCGGGCGAAGGTAGGGCTTGGATGCCCAATATCACCAAGCCAACCGGCAGGCGCGAGTTCAAAACTAAATCGCTCAGAGCATCGACATACTCTTTTGATGCCAGGATATGTGTGGGGATGGGCAATATCGTAGATATGAGACGGCCGCTACGATACCAGTAAGAGATAGAAAGAGATAGAATCCAATCCCTCCGTAAATAAGCGTAATACGTAATAGTTGCATGTCTGTGCATTTTAACAATGGTTTAAACAAAGAACCAGTCAGTTTTGTCCCTCTGCAGTTGAATATGGGTTCATGACTAATTGCCTGTCGCTTAGGCCAGGATTGATGCTCCTCTAGATCTCGGCTGCTTAAGCCAAGCCAAGGGGCGCCACAGGCGTCTCGTACTTCTTGGGAGGGTTTGTTCTTCCATGCTTTTACTAGCGTGTACAGCCGGGATTTCGGGCTCATCAGCAATCTCCAATCGTTGACTGTTCAGTCTAGGCAGGTCAGATTGGAGCGGTAAGGGCTTAAGGCTGATTTATTTGTAGGAAATGACCTACTAACCTGTATTTAGTATAGCCAGGGGTTAATTCCTTAAAGAATTTATGGTGATCTGCTCTTGAAATCCCATAAACCAGACCTATATAATCAGCACTCTCATCATGCGAGTGCTAAAACGCCTTTTTTGTTGTAGTTTCGGTTTAGTTTTCATGTGAGAGATTACAAAGTATTTATTTGAATTTATTAATTAGTTAACACTTACTAACATAGGAGAAGAGATGAATTTGCGTCCTTTACATGATCGCGTAATCATCAAGCGTTTGGATCAAGAATCAAAAACTGCTTCCGGAATCATCATTCCTGATGCTGCTGCCGAAAAGCCAGATCAAGGCGAAGTTTTGGCGGTGGGCCCTGGCAAGCGCGATGACAGCGGCAAATTAAATGCACCTGACGTCAAAATAGGCGATCGCGTGTTATTTGGCAAATATGCAGGCCAAACAGTAAAAGTGGATAACGAAGAGCTCATCGTGATGCGTGAAGACGACATCATGGCTGTTGTTCAGAAGTAATTTCGGTATTTAAGAGAGGAATCTAATCATGGCAGCAAAAGACGTTGTATTTGGAGATAACGCCCGCACCAAGATGGTCGAAGGCGTAAACATTCTTGCTAACGCAGTTAAGACAACACTGGGACCAAAGGGCCGTAACGTTGTTATAGAGCGTTCATTTGGTGGACCAACTGTTACTAAAGATGGTGTATCTGTAGCAAAAGAGATCGAACTTAAGGACAAGCTTCAAAACATGGGTGCTCAGATGGTTAAGGAAGTTGCTTCCAAAACTGCTGATATCGCTGGTGACGGTACTACTACCGCTACTGTATTGGCTCAGTCTATTGTTCGCGAAGGTAAGAAGTACGTTGTTGCAGGTCACAATCCGATGGACCTCAAGCGTGGTATCGATAAGGCAGTGACTGCTGCGATCGGTGAACTTGCAAAGATCAGCAAGCCATGCACAACTACTAAAGAGATTGCTCAGGTAGGCTCTATTTCTGCTAACAGCGATCATAGTATTGGTCAGCGCATTGCTGAAGCGATGGAAAAAGTAGGTAAAGAGGGCGTTATCACTGTTGAAGATGGCAAGTCTTTGGAAGATGAGCTTGAGGTTGTGGAAGGTATGCAGTTTGATCGTGGCTACCTGTCTCCGTACTTCATCAATCAGCCTGAAAAGCAAGTTGCTGTTTTGGATAACCCGTTTGTGCTCCTGTTTGACAAGAAGATTGCCAATATTCGTGATTTACTCCCAGTACTTGAGCAAGTTGCGAAAGCTGGTCGTCCATTGCTGATTATTGCTGAAGATGTTGAAGGTGAAGCCTTGGCAACATTGGTTGTGAATAATATCCGCGGCATTATCAAGACTTGCGCTGTTAAAGCCCCAGGTTTTGGTGATCGTCGTAAGGCAATGTTGGAAGATATCGCTATTTTGACCGGCGGTACCGTGATTGCTGAAGAGATCGGCCTCACACTTGAGAAAACTACTCTTGAGCACTTGGGTCAAGCTAAGCGTATCGAAGTAGGTAAAGAAAATACCATCATCATTGACGGTGCTGGTGATGCTAAGGCAATCGAAGCTCGCGTGAAAAATATCCGTGTTCAGATTGACGAAGCAACAAGCGATTACGACAAAGAAAAATTGCAAGAGCGTGTAGCTAAGTTGGCTGGCGGCGTTGCAGTGATTCGTGTTGGTGCTGCAACTGAAGTTGAGATGAAAGAAAAGAAAGCACGCGTTGATGACGCATTGCACGCTACTCGCGCTGCTGTGGAAGAAGGCATTGTTCCTGGCGGTGGCGTAGCATTGATTCGCGCAATGCAGGGTATCAAGGGCTTGAAAGGCGATAACGCTGATCAAGACGCTGGTATCAGCATCGTATTGCGTGCTATGCAAGAGCCTTTGCGTACTATTGTTAGCAACGCCGGCGAAGACGCTGGTGTGGTTGTGAATGCCGTACAGGAAAGTAAGGGCAATAATGGCTACAACGCTGCTACTGGTGAATATGGTGATTTGGTCGCTCAGGGTGTTATTGATCCAACTAAGGTTACTAAGACAGCATTGGTTAATGCGGCATCTGTTGCTGGACTGTTATTAACTACCGATTGCGCAATTTCTGATGCACCAAAAGATGAATCTGCTGGTGGCGGTATGCCTGATATGGGTGGTATGGGTGGTATGGGCGGAATGATGTAATAAGCCCATTCCACAGCTACCTAGCTTTAGAAGTAACAGCGCCTGGTTCAAAAGACCAGGCGTTTTTTTTACGCACTTTTTATGAAAGATGCATATGATTCAAAAAGAAGCATGGTGCACCAAGCTAGAGCAATTGTCACTGAAAACCCGTAGTCAATCCATAAAAATAAAAAAACCAAACTTAAATTGGTTTCAATAATTAGGAGATGAGCAATGAGTGAGAGTAAAAACCCTCTAAAGTCCAAGTGGGTGCAGCTAGCCCTTGGCGTTATATGCATGATGTCAATATCAAGCCCGCAATACGTTTGGGCTTTATTTACCAAGCCTATCATGGGTCAGTTGGGCGTCACATTAACAGAGTTACAAGTTACCTTTTCAATTTTGATTGTGTTGCAAACTTTCTTCTCCCCATTCCAGGGATATTTAGTAGATAAGTTTGGCCCACGCTTACTGCTCTCTATTGGCACCATATTGACGGGGTTGAGTTGGGTTCTATCAGCCAATCTCACTACGGTATCCAATCTTTACATCACCTACGGCGTATTGGGTGGCTTAGGTACCGGTATTGTTTATATTGGTGTAGTTGGTTTGATGGTTCGCTGGTTCCCAAATAATCGCGGCTTTGCAGTTGGTATGGTTGCTGCTGGTTACGGTATTGGCGCTCTACTTACCACCTTCCCAATCGCAGCGAGTCTGGCTGAATCTGGTCTTCAAGGCACTTTGAAAGTCTTTGGATACATTATTGGCGCGGTTGGTTTGCTTGCTGCTCAGGGCATTCGTGTGCCACATGCTGATCGAGTACAAACAGCGGGCCAAATTGAGGCTGCTGCAACTGGAGTGCCTCCAAAAACAATGCTCAAGACCCCAGTTTTCTGGCTCATGTTTTTGATGATGTCGATGATGTCAACCTCTGGTTTGATGGTGATTTCACAAATGGGGGCCTTTGCCAAAGACTTTGGCATTACTGCCGCAACAGTTTTTGGTATGGCCGCACTTCCATTGGCTTTAACAATCGATCGCGTCACTAATGGTTTGACTCGCCCATTCTTTGGTTGGGTTTCTGATAAGTTAGGCCGTGAGTACACCATGACGATCGTATTTGGTTTAGAAGCCGTTGCAATGTTTTTCTGGGTGATGACTCGCTCAGATCCAGTGATGTTTGTCTTGTTATCAGGTATTGTGTTTTTTGGCTGGGGCGAAATTTTCTCCTTATTTCCCTCAACTCTTACGGATACCTTTGGTCAAAAACATGCGACCACAAACTATGGCTTCCTCTATATGGCACAAGGTGTAGGCTCGATTATTGGCGGCTCGATTGCAGCTTATATTCACGGCGTAGCAGATAGCTGGATTCCAGTGTTCGGGATCATGATTGCACTTGATGCTACTGCTGCATTACTAGCCTTCTTTGTATTACGTCCTATGCGCGCCAATTATATGAAGACTCAGTCGACTTAGATTGATTTAGTTCCTCGGTAAAAAATAAAAAGGCTGCCATTGGCAGCCTTTTTTAATAACTCAACAATAATTTATTCCACTGCTTTGACCATCTCTTCCACGACCTTCTTCGCATCACCGAAGACCATCATGGTTTTATCCATGTAGAAAAGTTCGTTGTCTAGGCCGGCATAACCAGCTGCCATTGAGCGTTTATTGACGATAATGGTTTTTGCTTTGAACGCTTCCAAAATCGGCATGCCAAAAATTGGACTACCAGGAGTGCGGGCAGCAGGGTTCACAACGTCGTTTGCGCCCAGAACTAAAACCACATCAGCTTGACCAAAGTCGCTGTTGATGTCTTCCATTTCAAAGACTTGATCATATGGAACTTCCGCTTCTGCCAAAAGAACATTCATGTGACCTGGCATACGACCTGCAACTGGGTGAATTGCATATTTCACAGTTACGCCGTGATGAGTCAACTTCTCGGTGAGTTCTTTCAGCGCGTGTTGAGCACGTGCAACCGCAAGACCATAGCCAGGAACAATGATGACAGTGTCTGCGTTTTCCGTCAGAAATGCTGCATCTTCTGGAGAGCCAGTTTTGTAGTTTTTAGGGCCACTATCATCGCCGCCGCCGGCTGCGGCCTCTGCACCAAAGCCGCCGAGCAGTACAGCCAGAATCGAGCGATTCATTGCCTTACACATAATGTAAGAAAGAATGGCGCCTGAAGAGCCAACGCAAGCTCCAGCAATAATCAGTACCGGGTTATTCAATGTAAAGCCAATGCCTGCTGCAGCCCAACCAGAGTAACTATTGAGCATGGAAACAACTACTGGCATATCAGCACCACCGATTGGAATAATCAATGTGACACCTAACACCAATGCAACCGCACACATTGCTAAGAAAGCTACATGGCTATCAACCATGTAGTAAGCAATGCCGGCGCCAATCATTGAGATTGCCAGAATGAGATTGAGTAAATGCTGGCCAGCAAAGCTGACTGGTTTGCCACTCACTTTGCCAGAGAGCTTGCCAAAAGCGATTACGGAAGCGGTAAAGGTAATTGCGCCAATGAACGCTCCGATAAAGAGCTCAATCTTTTGGGCTCCAGTATGTTCATGGGAGGTGTTAAATACTGCTGCAACAGCAATCAATACAGCTGACAAGCCAACAAAAGAGTGCATCAAAGCTACAAGCTCTGGCATCTTAGTCATTTGAACGCGTTTAGCAGCTAATGTACCGATGATGGCGCCACCAACTACTGCAGCAGCAATCAATGAAACAGCTGGCTTAAAGTCAGGGATAAAGAAGGTGGTAATCACGGCTAACAACATGCCGATCATGCCAAAGGTGTTGCCTTGGCGTGAGGTAGTTGGTGATGACAAGCCGCGCAAGGCGAGGATGAATAACACCGATGAAATAAGGTAAGAAATAGCAGTTATGTTTGACATTGTTTTGGTCTCTTGTAGTCTCTATCGAGGTCTTGTGCTAATTATTTAGTGGCAGCCGCATCGGCTTTAGGAGCTTTTTTTTTGAACATCTCCAACATGCGACGAGTAACCATGAAGCCACCAAAAATATTGATCGACGCCAAAAATACCGCAACAGCACCAATGATGCTGGTCAGGGTAATTTCATCGCCACCAATAACCTCGGTTTGAAGTAATGCACCAACAATGATGATTCCAGAGATGGCGTTAGTTACCGCCATTAAAGGAGTGTGTAATGCAGGGGTAACGTTCCAAACAACGTGATAGCCAACAAAAATAGCCAATACAAACACGGTGATATTTTGGACGGTAAGGATGCTTTGAAAGGCAGCGAGATCCATGATGTTTCCTTAGATTATTTTGTATTAGTTTTTGCGAATGGCTTGGCCATCACGACACATTAAACAGGCGGTAACGATGTCATCGTCGCTAGGTATAACTAACTTTGCCTCTTTATCGACGATCAATTTCATGAAGTCGAGTAAGTTGCGTGCATACAAAGCAGATGCATCAGCAGCCACCATACTGGCTAAGTTTGTGTAACCAACAATTTTGACGCCGTTTACATCAACAATTTTGTCCGCTTGAGTCAAAGGACAATTGCCCGATCCGTTATCACCCTTACCAGCAGCTAAGTCAATTACGACGGAGCCTGGTTTCATATTGGCGACTGTGTCACTGTGCAAGAGCACTGGTGGTTTACGACCCGGAATGAGCGCGGTGGTTATAACGATGTCAGCTTGTTGGGCGCGCTCTGCGACCAGTGCTGCTTGGCGTTTCATCCAAGCTTCTGGCATTGGGCGGGCATAACCACCAACTCCTTGCGCAATTTCACGCTCTTCATCGGTTTCATATGGCACATCCACAAACTTAGCGCCTAAAGATTCAATTTGTTCTTTGGCTGCGGGACGAACATCTGATGCCTCGATAACGGCACCAAGACGCTTCGCTGTTGCAATTGCTTGTAGGCCTGCAACACCAGCGCCCAAAATTAAAACGCGTGCTGCTTTAACGGTACCGGCGGCAGTCATCAGCATTGGCATAAAGCGCTGGTATTCATTTGCTGCAACCATCACTGCTTTATAGCCAGCAATGTTGGCTTGTGATGAGAGAACGTCCATGCTTTGGGCACGGGTAGTACGAGGAGCGGCTTCCAATGCAAATGCAGTGACACCTCGCGCTGCCATGGCGGCAATGTTGTCATTATCAAATGGATCTAGCATTCCCAAAAGCACGCTTCCTGATTGAATTTGCTTGAGTTCGGATGCCTCAGGAGAGCGCACCTTGAGAACAATCTCTGCGCCAAATGCGTCTGCAGCGCTACCAATCGCGGCACCGACAGCTTCATATGCAGAGTCTGGTTGGCTAGCCTGAACACCGGCACCCTTTTGGATAACAACGGTATGGCCTTGGCCAATCAATTTTTTAACGGTTTCTGGTGTGGCTGCAACTCGAGTTTCCCCAGGCCTGGTTTCCAGTGGCACTCCTATGCGCATGGCATGTCTCCAAAAGCAAAATTTGTAAAGAATCTATTTTAGTTAAATGGACTAAAAGCTGCCCACTTCACTTAATTACCCCAACTTCTATATGTATAGTTTTTGCCTAAAATCCTGTGAAATCAGGCTAAGACTTCTACAATATGGCCTATCAGCTTATCTCGAATTCTCGCATTTTTTAATGATCCACCTCAATTCTTCGGCAATCCCACCTACAAACCCCAGAAAAGTCGTTATTGGCATGTCTGGAGGGGTAGATTCGTCAGTTGCAGCCTGGATGCTCAAGGAGCAAGGCTATAAAGTTATTGGCCTTTTTATGAAAAATTGGGAGGATGACGACAACGATGAGTACTGTTCCGCCCGGCAAGATTGGTTAGATGTCGTTTCTGTGGCCGATATGATCGGTATTGATGTAGAGGCGGTCAATTTTGCGGCCGAATATCGTGAGCGTGTATTTGCTGAGTTTTTACGTGAATATGCAGCTGGACGAACTCCAAATCCTGATGTTCTTTGCAATGCTGAGATTAAGTTCAAAGCATTTTTAGATCACGCGATGAGTCTGGGTGCAGATGCTATTGCAACTGGGCACTATGCCAGAGTACGTCATGAGGGTGGTGCAGTACAGTTGCTAAAAGCATTGGATACCACCAAAGATCAAAGTTATTTTTTGCATCGCCTAACCCAGCAGCAATTAGCAAATGTTTTATTCCCTTTGGGAGAAATTCCAAAGACTGAAGTGCGAAGGATTGCAGAAAAAATTGGTCTACACAATGCGCGCAAAAAAGATAGCACTGGTATTTGCTTTATTGGCGAGCGACCGTTTAGAGAATTTTTAAACCGTTATTTGTCAAGAACTCCTGGCCCAATTAAAACACCCGAAGGAAAGGTGGTAGGCGAGCATATGGGCTTGGCATTTTTTACCCTGGGACAGCGCAAAGGCATTGGTCTTGGCGGTAGCCAAGATGGGAATGGTGACGCTTGGTATGTTGCGCGTAAAGACGTGCCAAACAATACCCTGTATGTAGCCCAAGGCCACGAGCATCCATGGCTATTGGCCCAGGAGCTTGAGGCAATTGACGCTAGTTGGATTGCTGGCGCAGCTCCGACATCTGGCAATTACTCTGCAAAGACGCGTTATCGCCAAGCAGATTCTGCATGTGTTTTGAGTGTTAACGAAAGCTTAAGTTTTAATTTGAATTTTTCAGAGTCGCAGTGGGCTGTTACACCAGGACAGTCTGCGGTTCTGTATGACGGTGACGTCTGTTTAGGCGGTGGAATTATTTATGCTTAATATTCTCAAGCAAGCAGACTGCTCTGAAAATAAAAAAGCCAATCTTTCGATTGGCTTTTAAATGACTTGTTAGCTCTAGCAATGGTTCAATTAAGCTGCTGGTGGTTCGGTGTCGACAAAAGAGGAGCGCTGCAAAAGTTTTTGATACAAACGATCCAAGTTCGAATATTCAGATTGCCACTGAATTTCTGGAAAACGAAATAGCAAATACCCAACGGCGCAACCGACAGCAATATCTGCCAAAGTGATTTGATTGCCATGACACCATGGGTTTTCGCCAAGCTGCTCTGACATTTGGCGAAGGGCGGCGTCAATTTTGCCCATTTGACGATCTACCCAAGGGGTGCTCTGTTGCTCGGCAGGTCTCCAGGTTCGCTCTAGCCGCGCCAAGATTCCGGCGTCCATCACGCCATCAGCTAATGCTTCCCAAGTTTTTACATTCGCTCTCTCGCGATTATCTGTAGGAATAAGCTTGCTGACAGGGCTCAGGGCATCTGCATATTCGGCGATGACTCGAGAGTCATAGATGGCTCCGCCATCATCAGGAATCAAGCAGGGAACCTTCCCTAAGGGGTTGGAGTTGGCAATTTTGGTGTCTGCAGCCCAGACATTTTCCAATTGAAGCTCGACTTCAACTTTTTTCTCAAGGAAAACGATGCGTACTTTAGGGCTGGTAAGGGATCCGATTAGTTTCATAGGGCACAGTATAGCCATCCTAAATGGGGGTTGCACAAGGTCAGAACGCATTAAAATCTGGTTTTATTGACATATTCAGTGCAAAGGCAATAACCGTGAGTCAGCCGCTATCAACCCTTAATGCTCTTTCCCCCTTGGACGGCCGCTATGCAGGCAAATTAAATGCTTTGCGTCCTTGGCTTTCAGAGGCTGCTTTTATGCGCCAGCGTGTTTTTGTGGAAATTCACTGGTTGTTGGCTTTGGCTGCAGCTGGGTTGCCAGATGTACCAAATATCAGTGCGGCAGATGAGGCATTTTTGCTCTCACTCCCAGAAAATTTCTCTGACGCCGATGCGCAGCGCATTAAGGATATTGAAGCCGTCACTAATCATGATGTAAAAGCAGTTGAGTACTTTTTAAAAGAAAAAGTAGCTGGTCGTTCCGATTTATTAAAGGCGAGTGAATTTATTCACTTTGCCTGTACTTCCGAGGATATTAATAATACTTCTCACGGCTTAATGTTGCGTGGCGCGCGAGACCAAGTATTACTCCCTCAACTCAGAAAAATTCTGTCTGTCTTAACAGACCTCGCTATTGAGCATGCGAAAGTGCCTTTGCTTTCTCGTACACATGGTCAGCCAGCTTCGCCAAGCACTTTGGGCAAGGAGATTGCCAATATCGCTAAGCGTTTAGAGCGCGCCATTGATGCAATCGCAGTTGTGCCATTACTTGGCAAAATGAATGGTGCAGTTGGTAATTACAATGCCCACTTGTCTGCTTATCCTGATTTCGATTGGGAAAGCTTTTCTAAGGATGTTGTTGAAAAACGTCTAGGCCTCACTTTCAACCCATACACCATTCAGATTGAACCTCATGATGGAATGGCTCAGTTGTTTGATGCGATTGCTCGTGCTAACACCATTCTTCTCGATATGGACCGTGATTTCTGGGCTTATATTTCTGTTGGCTACTTTAAGCAACGCACTAAAGCTGGTGAAATTGGTTCATCTACGATGCCACACAAAGTTAATCCAATTGATTTTGAAAACTCCGAAGGAAACCTGGGTGTTGCCAATGCATTGCTGCGTCACTTAGCTGAAAAATTGCCTATTTCTCGCTGGCAGCGTGACTTAACTGACTCTACTGTGTTGCGTAATTTGGGCCCCGCTTTTGGTCATAGTGTGTTGGCATACGATAGTGCTTTACGCGGTCTAGGAAAGTTGGAAGTCAATTTGACTGCAATTGCTGCTGATTTAGATGCATGCTGGGAAGTGTTGGCCGAGCCAGTGCAAACCGTAATGCGTCGTTATGGCATCGAGAATCCCTATGAGCAACTTAAAGAGCTCACTCGAGGCAAAGGAATTAATCAAGCTGATCTTCAAAGCTTTATTCGGGGCTTGAAGATTCCTGAGGATGCAAAAGCGCGTTTACTCGAGATGACTCCTTCATCATACCTAGGCAAGGCGGTTGAATTGACCGAACGTCTCAAAAAGTGAGCGTCACTTCGAATACAGAATACGGGGTACGCCCTCGATTCTGGTTTGCGGTTTATCAGTTGCTTTGGCATCTGTTATTGCCATTAGCATTTGTTCGCTTGGCATGGCGTTCACGTCATTCTTTTGCTTACCTGCATCATATCCCCGAACGTCTTGGTTTTGGGTATGAGAGACCTAATACAAAAGGCTCCATTTGGATCCATGCAGTATCGGTCGGTGAGACTCGCGCCGCTCAGCCATTAATTGAAGCTTATCTTGCTCGTGGCGAGAGTATTTTGTTAACTCATATGACTCTCAATGGTCGGCGCACGGGTCAACAATTGTTTGGCCCTGCAATTGCCTCAGGAAAAATTCGTCAGGTGTATCTACCCTACGACTTATGCTGGTGTGTTGAGCATTTTTTACGAAGCTTTAAACCAAAGTTTGGGCTTTTCATGGAGACTGAGGCATGGCCAACAGTAGTATTTCGGTGTGCTGAAATTGGCTTGCCTCTATTTTTGGTGAATGCCCGCCTCTCTGAGAGGAGTGCGCATCGTGTAAATCAATTTGGTAAAGCAGGGCGAGCCCTGTTCCAAGCTTTTGCAGGAATTCTGGCGCAAACAGAATTTGATGCGGGACGTTATTGCAGTCTCGGTGTAAAAAACGTTTCGATCACTGGAAATCTCAAATTTGATGTGCCGCTCGATGCCAAGTTAGTTCAGCAAGGAAAAGATTGGCAGGCAGAATTGCATGCAATAAATCGATTAATGGTGTGCGCTGCAAGTACTCGAGATGGAGAAGAGGCAATTATTCTGAGTGCTTGGAAAGAATTATTACTGAGTAATGTCTTTAAGGTGCAACCTCTGCTTTGCTTGGTGCCACGTCATCCGGAGCGATTTACTGAAGTGGCAGAGCAAATTCAATCCGCTGGATTGAAGTTTCGTTGCCGTAGTGAGTGGCAAGGAACCCCAACGGATTGTGAGCAATTAGATGTTATTTTGGGTGACTCTATGGGCGAGATGCCGATGTATTACAGCGCCTCCAATCTGGTAGTAATGGGCGGCAGTTTGCTACCTTTTGGTGGGCAAAATTTAATTGAGGCTTGTGCGGCAGGTTGTCCTGTATTACTTGGGGAGCATACCTACAACTTTCAGCAGGCTGCGCTAGATGCAGTTGCCATTGGCGTTGCTGGGCGCATATCAGGTGATTTATTGTTTGGAGAAACGCTTGCTTTGACAGAGTCCTTAAAAGATCTACTACTGAATAGCTCTGAGCTAAGTAAGATGAGTGAGGCTGCGAAGGCGTACTCGATTGAGCACCAAGGCGCAACTAAAAAAATCTTAGCTGCCCTTGATCAACAACTTTATTCTTTAAGCTAATCTAGCTTAAACCCGTGCTCCGTAATTAGGGTCATCATTGCGGGCATTGTCGTCTGGTTTTTTATCACCCTTAATCAAATCTTCACGAGTAACGCCTAGCCACATTGCGAGTGCTGCAGCAACGAATACTGAAGAGTAAATACCAAACAAAATGCCAATCGTTAGCGCCAAAGCAAAGTAGAAGAGGGTTGGTCCGCCAAAGATCAGCATGGCCAGAACCATCATTTCTGTGCTGCCGTGGGTAATGACGGTACGACTAATGGTGCTGGTGATTGCGTTATCAATGATCTCACGGGTGTTCATCTTGCAGTACTTGCGGAAGTTTTCGCGAATACGGTCAAAGATCACCACAGATTCGTTTACGGAGTAACCCAATACTGCCAGTACTGCTGCTAATACCGAGAGGGAGAATTCCCAATGAAAGAAGGCGAAGAAGCCCAGAATAATCACCACGTCATGTAAGTTAGCAATGATGCCGGCAAGCGCAAACTTCCACTCAAAGCGGAAAGAGAGGTAAATCACAATGCCAATAATTACAAAAACCAAGGCTTTCAAACCATCGATCGCTAATTCTTGCCCAACTTGTGGCCCTACAAACTCCACTCTCTGAAGTTTGACCCCGGTGGTAGAAGGATCAAGCGCCTGCATGACTGCGGTACTTTGATCCGCAGACGAGATCAGTTTGCCTTCAGCATCTTTTTGCAAAGGTAGGCGAATCATCACATCACGTGAGCTGCCAAAATTTTGAATTTGGGTATCTGCATAACCAAGTTTTTCAACTTTGGAGCGGATGGAATCAAGCGGTGCGGTTTGAGGGTAAGAAACCTCCATTACTGTTCCGCCAGTAAATTCAATAGAGAGGTGCAGGCCGTTATGCCATAAGAAAAAGACTGCTGCTAAAAAAGTAATTAAAGAAATCGCATTGAGCACCAATGCATGGCGCATAAAGGGAATGTCTTTTTTGATTCTAAAAAATTCCATGACTTATTTCTCCTGTGGACGCCAAACTTGGCCAATCGCAAGTTTTTGAACCTTTTTGTTTCTGCCATACCAAAGATTGACAAGGCCGCGAGAGAAGAAGACAGCTGAGAACATCGATGTCAAAATACCTAAACAGTGGACAACTGCAAAGCCCTTGATTGGGCCAGACCCAAAGGCTAGAAGTGCAAGACCAGCAATGAGTGTTGTGACGTTAGAGTCCAAAATGGTTGCCCAAGCTTTATCAAATCCAACTGCAATGGCAGCCTGTGGAGATGCGCCGTTGCGCAGCTCTTCGCGAATGCGCTCGTTAATCAACACGTTTGAGTCAATTGCCATACCGAGTGCCAATGCCATCGCAGCAATACCTGGCAGGGTAAGGGTGGCTTGCAGCATTGAGAGAACAGAAATCAGCAACAACAAGTTCACCGCAAGAGCTACCACGGAGAATGTGCCGAATAATAAGTAGTAGGTCACCATGAATGCTGAGATTGCTGCAAATCCGATTAGTAGAGATTTAAAGCCCTTTTCAATATTTTCAGCACCCAAGCTTGGTCCAATGGTGCGCTCTTCAATAATTTCCATTGGAGCAGCTAATGAGCCTGCGCGAAGAAGGAGCGCCAAGTCATTTGCGCTCTCGGTTGTTGGCTGACCGGTAATTTGAAACTTGGAGCCAAATTCGCCTTGAATAGTAGCGATAGTAAGAACTTCGCCTTTGCCTTTTTCAAACAGAATCATGCCCATTGGCTTGCCAATATTTTCACGCGTTACTTCTTGCATCACGCGACCACCAGCAGCATCAAGTGAAATATTGACAGCAGGGCGTTGGTTTTGATCGAAGCCTGCGCTGGCATCTGTAATGCGATCGCCACTGAAGATAACGGATTTTTTAAACACACCCAAGCGGTTTTCACCAAAGCGGAAGGTATCCATGCCTGGAGGGGGTGTCTCTCCAATGCTGATAGTGGAAACCAAAGGATCCGCTAAGCGAGATTCCAGTGTGGCTGTACGGCCAATAATATCTTTGGCTCTTGCGGTATCTTGTACCCCTGGTAACTGCACAACAATGCGCTCAGCACCTTGTTGTTGGATGACGGGTTCTTTGACAGCCAATTCATTTACTCGTTTGTTTAGAGTAATGATGTTTTGCTTAACCGCATTGTCCTGAATTTCTTTTAAAGACTTGGGCTGGAACTCGCCAACTAATTTCACCGATCCACCAGAGGTCTTTACTTGCCACTGTAAGTCTGGTTGCAGGTTAGTGAGTTCAGTTTTTGCAATGCTGGCTTCATCTGCGCTACCAAAGTTGATAGAGATTGAATCAGTTAAGCGATCAATTCCTTGATGGCGAATATTTTTATTGCGTAACTGACCACGAATATCGGTTGCAAGGGCCGTAACCTTTTTTTGTACAGCGCCTTTCATATCTACCTGCAGTAGGAAGTAGACGCCGCCTCGAAGATCCAGACCGAGCGGCATTGGCAATGCATTGATAGCATTGAGCCAGCCCGGGGTATTGGAAAGCAGATTGAGTGCAACAGTGTAGTTTGAATCATTTTGATCAACATTTAACTTCTGTTGCAAAAGATCGCGTGCGCGTAATTGAATATCGGTATTGTTAAAACGAATCTTGATAGAGCCAACATTGCCAGTGCTCTCAAAAAAGACCCCGGTATTGTTGATATCGGCATCCGTAAGAATTTTTTCGACTCTAGACTGTGTCGCCAAATCAACCTTTACAGTTAGCTTGGCGGACGAGACTTGAACCGCTGGTGCCTCTCCATAGAAATTCGGCAATGAATAAAGTCCACCGATGAGTAAAGCAATGGCGATAACTAAATACTTCCAGAGAGGGTAGCGGTTCATATTGGGATACTTTTAAACAAGCGCATTAAGCAGACTTCAAAGTGCCTTTAGGCAATACGGTAGTAATGGCACCTTTTTGCAATTGCACTTCAGTGCCTGTGGCAATCTCAACAGTAACTACTTGATCCTTCAAGGCGCTTACTTTGCCCATGATTCCGCCAACTGTCACTACTTCGTCGCCAACTGCCAAAGCCTCAAGCATCGCTTTGGTTTCTTTTTGACGCTTCATTTGTGGGCGAATCATGATGAAGTACAGGACTGCAAACATCAAAATTAGGGGGAGGAAGCTCATTAAGCCACCAGCATCTGCACCCGCGGCTGGAGCCTGGGCAAAAGCGTTACTAATCCACATATAAAACCTCCGTTAATTACCAATTGGAAACTGCTTCTGTTTTAGGCTCCAAATAGAAAGCCATAGACCCGCAATTCTAAACTGTATGGGGGTTTGGAGATGATTTGAGGAGGTTTATCACCCTCTAGGGCTATTAATCCTGTCCGGGCTCTACGCCACGCTGGCGATTGCGGACAAATTCCTCTCTATAGGCGCTAAAACGGTCTTTGCTGAGCGCTTCCCTGACCTCGGACATGAGTTGTAGATAGTATGAGAGGTTATGAATCGTATTGAGTTGAGACCCCAATATCTCATTAGCCTTCTGAAGATGATTTAAATAGGATCTAGTGAAGTTTTGGCAGGTATAACAGCTGCAAGTGGGGTCTAGCGGTCGATCATCGTCCCTATAGCCCGAATTGCGTAATTTCAAGTCACCAAAGCGGGTAAATAGCCAGCCGTTCCGAGCATTTCGAGTTGGCATGACGCAGTCGAACATATCAATACCTAAACTGACTCCCAAAATAAGGTCTTCTGGGGTGCCAACCCCCATAAGGTAGTGAGGCATCTGTTCTGGTAGTTTGGGCGCTGTGAAATTCAAAATCCGCTCAAACTCGGGTTTTGGTTCTCCAACGGATAGGCCTCCAATGGCTATCCCGTCAAAACCTTGTTGACTAACGGCATCGAGTGAGAATTCGCGAAGATTTTCAAACATACCGCCCTGCACAATTCCAAAAAGTCCATTTCCAGTATTAAGCTCACGAAAACGTTTTAGAGACCGATCCCCCCAACGTAAAGACATCTCCAGTGACGCCCGCGCAGTTTTTTCTGAAGTCGGCTGACCTTTAATTTCATAGGGGGTGCACTCATCAAATTGCATTGCGATATCGCTATTTAATACCGCTTGAATCTCCATGGAAACTTCTGGTGACATAAACAATTTATCGCCGTTGATTGGCGAAGCAAAGGTAACGCCTTCTTCAGAGATTTTTCTCAGCGCCCCCAAGCTAAACACTTGAAAGCCACCAGAGTCGGTGAGTATGGGTTTATCCCATCCCATGAAACGATGCAATCCACCATGTTTCTTGATGACATCCAAACCCGGGCGCAACCATAGATGAAATGTATTACCCAAAATAATTTGGGCTTTTGCTTCATTCAAATCACGAGGGGTCATTGCTTTCACGGTGCCATAAGTACCCACAGGCATGAAGATTGGAGTTTGTACGCTGCCATGAGGTAGATCAAGCTGACCAAGGCGAGCCGGACTTTGCGAGTCGCGGGCCAAAATATTGAAGTGAACTGGTTTGGTCATGATGTTGTGTTCTCGAGTCGACATAAAAACATCGCATCTCCATAACTGAAGAAGCGATATTTCTGTTCAATGGCATGTTGATAAGCTGTACGTATATTGTCCATTCCTGCAAATGCGCTGACTAACATTAATAAAGTTGATTTAGGTAAATGAAAATTGGTTAATAAACAATCGACTGTTTTAAATTGAAATCCTGGAGTGATGAATAAGTTAGTCTCACCACTCGATTGCTTGCTAATAGCCTGGCTTTCTAGGGCGCGCAAACTGGTAGTTCCTACTGCAATCACCCTGCCCCCTTGAGCTTTAGTTTTGCTAATGGCCTCTAACGTTTCAGGTGGAATGGAGTACCACTCGTAATGCATCTTATGTTTAGATAGATCTTCTTCGCGAACCGGTGTAAATGTCCCCGCTCCAACATGCAAAGTAACGCTAGCTTGTATCACGCCAAGTTCTTTTATTTGTTGCAGAATTTCTTGATCAAAATGAAGCCCGGCGGTAGGTGCAGCGACAGCACCGGGATTTTTGGCAACTACCGTTTGATAGCGCTGAGCATCTTCACCATCGGGTTGGTGTTCAATATAAGGCGGGAGGGGTAGTTCACCAAATCGCTCTAACAAAGCAAATACATTTTCTGGAAAGCGAACTTCATAAAAGCGCCCGTCATAGCCAATCATTTCAACAGGAAAGGTCTCACCGGCTTGATTGTGAATCTGCACAATCGATCCAGTCTTGGGAACTTTGGAGGCTCTAATTTGTACCCAAGCTTGATTTTCGCTGCTAATGCGTTCTATTAATAGCTCTACATTGCCTCCAGTCTCCTTTTTTCCGTGCAATCTTGCTGGAATAACCTTAGTGTCATTGAAGACTAACAAGTCCCCCGGTCTAATTAGGTTAAGGATGTCCTTAAACTGGCGGTCTATCAGATGGGCGTAACTTCCCTCATTAGCTTGAACCTCTAAGAGTCGGCTATCAGTCCTATTGGCCAAGGGATGTTGGGCAATTAGTTCGGGTGGGAGTTTGTAATTGAAGTCAGAGAGTTGCATAGCGTTACCATCAGATATTAGATTTTAACGATGACTACTAAGCAAGCACCAAACACACTGCAAAAATTGGGTTTAAACAACCCAATGGCCCTTGCATTGCACCTTCCATCCCGATATGAGGATGAAACCGAACTAATGACAATTGATGAGGCCTTAATTCAAGGCCGATTTAGCTCAGTTCAGACACAGGGTGTGGTCATCCGCAATCAAGTCCTATTTCGGCCTCGAAGACAGATGCTGGTCACGATTGAGGATAATTCTGAAACATTGCAGTTACGGTTTCTCAATTTTTATCCCAGTCAACAAAAACAAATGGCAGTTGGAGCCCATCTACGGGTTCGTGGAGAAATCAGAGAGGGGTTTCAGGGCCCCGAGATGGTTCACCCAACTGTAAAAGCGGTTGCACCAGATGCTTCGCTACCAGTAAGTTTGACCCCAGTCTATCCGGCCAGCGCTGGTATATCGCAGGCAGTCATTCGAAAGGCGGTTGCTTCTGCGCTAAAAGACCCCAGCTTGCATGACGCTTTGCTGGAGTTTTTGCCCAAAAAACTGATGTCCGAGTTATTGCCGAGCAATGATTGGCCTAACCTAAAGGCTGCCATTACTTATTTGCACCAACCCCCGGCCGATGCGGACACTTCAGCCTTGCTTGAGCGTACACATCCAGCATGGCGCAGAGTTCAGTTTGAGGAATTACTTGCGCAGCAAATCTCTTTGAAACGAGCACATGCGATTCGCCGTGAACGGCATGCTCCTAGTTTTGCAAAACCAATCAATGAAGACAGCAGCCTGGAGGCTGGCTTATTGAAATCATTGCCCTTTCAGCTGACTGTTGCTCAAGCGCGCGTCTGGTCTGAAATTGGTAGCGACTTATCAAAATCATTTCCTATGAATCGCCTGCTGCAAGGCGATGTGGGTAGTGGCAAAACTGTTGTTGCAGCCTTAGCGGTAGCGCGTGTCATGGATTATGGATATCAAGCGGCAGTAATGGCTCCGACTGAGATTTTGGCTGAGCAGCACTATCTCAAGATGAAAGAATGGTTTGAGCCTTTAGGGGTTCGCCTAGCTTGGCTGTCTGGAAGTTTGAAGGCTAAGGACAAGCGCTTGGTACAAGAGATGATTGAAAGTGGTCAGGCGCAACTCATTATCGGAACGCATGCACTGATCCAGGAAAGCGTGAGCTTCTCTAAATTAGGTTTAGCAGTGATTGATGAGCAACATCGCTTCGGAGTTCGCCAGCGCTTAGAAATTCAGCAGCGTCTAGGTTCAGAATTGTTCTACTGCCACCAACTCATGATGTCAGCCACTCCAATTCCGCGCACGCTGGCAATGACCTATTACGCTGATCTGGATGTATCAATCATAGATGAGCTACCGCCTGGTCGTAAACCGATTGCTACCAAGGTGGTCAAAGCCAGTCGCCGTGATGAGGTGATTGCAGGGTTGAAAAGTTGGCTATCAAAAGGGCTGCAAGCCTACTGGGTCTGTCCATTGATTGAAGAATCTGAAGCTTTGCAATTGCAAACTGCCGTTGAGAGTTTTGAGCAGCTCACTCAGGCATTGCCAGAATTTAAGGTGGGTCTCGTTCATGGTCGCCTGAAGGCGGATGAAAAGGCTGCAGTCATGGCGGCTTTCAAGGACAATGAAATACAACTCTTAGTCGCTACTACAGTAATTGAAGTTGGTGTAGATGTGCCCAATGCCGCGTTGATGGTGATCGAGCATGCTGAGCGTTTTGGTTACGCCCAGATTCATCAGTTAAGGGGTCGGGTAGGGCGAGGCTCTGCTGATTCCGTTTGTATCTTGATGTATGCAGAACCATTATCTTTGGCTGCTAAAGAGCGGCTGCAGACTTTAAGAGAAACCTCAGATGGCTTTGTGATTGCCGAGAGAGATTTGTCATTACGAGGTCCAGGTGAGTTGTTGGGGGCCAAACAATCGGGTGATGCCATGCTTCGTTTTGTGGATTTGCAGCGAGACGCTTGGCTTATCGAGCTTGCGCAGCAGGCCGCAGAACGTTTATTGGTGAATCATGCCGACATAGTAGAGCGCCACTTAGAGCGTTGGCTTGGATCTCGAAGAGAGTTTCTCAAGGCATAATTGCCCCATGTCTTTGCATCAGCGCTTAGTTTCTTATTCTTATCTCATTCGCTTAGATAAGCCGATTGGGACTTTATTGCTCCTTTGGCCCACACTATGGGCTTTATGGTTAGCGAGTGCTGGATTACCTGATCTCAAAATTCTGTTCATTTTTGCTGCGGGAACTTTTTTAATGCGTAGTACAGGTTGTGCTATCAATGACTACGCGGATCGTGACTTTGATCGTCATGTGCAAAGAACAAAAGAGCGTCCTGTTACTAGCGGAAAAATTTCTGGCAGAGAGGCGGTGGCGGTCGCTACCTTCTTGGCATTCATTGCATTTCTATTAATCCAGCCACTCAATTTCTTTACTAAGCAGTTGTCAGTACTTGCTCTGTTGGTTGCCGGCATTTATCCCTTTACCAAACGATTTTTTGCAATTCCTCAGGCAGTACTGGGCATTGCTTTTGGTTTTGGAATTCCAATGGCTTATGCCGCCGTTTTAAATTCCATTCCATTAGAAGCTTGGGTGTTATTTTTGGGAAATATTTTCTGGGCAATTGCTTATGACACTGCATATGCCATGGTTGATCGTGAGGATGACTTGAGACTTGGCTTGCGAACCTCAGCTATTACTTTTGGTCGCTACGACGTATTTGCGATTGCTTTTAGCTATGGAGTGTTATTTCTAAGTCAGATTTGGGTTGTTCGCTTGGCAGGCCTGAGTAATTATTTTTTACTTGGGTGGTTTGCTGCGCTGGCTTGCGCCGTATATCACTTAAAGTTGGTTTCTACCAGAGGGCGCGAGGAATGCTTTTTAGCATTTCGCCATAACAACTGGCTGGGTGGATTTTTGTTCTTAGGAATTGTGCTTGGACTTTATATCCGCTAGCGTGCTATTTCTAATTAGCTTTTCCCAAGCTCATCACCCATAGCTTTGCCACGTTGGCTAGCGGCATCAATCGCCTTTTCCAAAATCTCGTGCCATCCATGATGTTTCATTACATCGAGCGCTGCTGCAGTGGTGCCGCCTTTAGAGGTCACTCTCTCGCGCAAAATACCGGCATGCTCATCTGAGTTGTGGGCAAGTTGAGTGGCGCCTTCAAGGGTAGCGTAGGCTAGTTGACGGGCAGTTTGGGTATCTAAGCCTAGTTTTTCTCCAGCAGATTGCATCGCTTCAATAAATGCGAATACATAAGCGGGGCCGCTACCAGAAACAGCGGTGATTGCATCCATCAGTTTTTCTTCAGATACCCATACAGTTTGGCCAACGGCCTTACAAATAGTTTGGGCTAAAGCACGATCTTCTGCATTGACGGCGGCATCTGCAAATAAGCCAGTGATCCCTTTGCCAATCAGTGCAGGGGTATTGGGTATGGCACGAACGCAGCGTGTATGGTCAAGCCAGCGGCTCATATCTTTGAGGCGAATACCCGCAGCGATGCTAACAATGAGAGGGCCTGGGGCTGTGGCATGCTTGAGTTTGGATGCTAATTCCTTTGCAACCATATTAAAGTCTTGTGGCTTGATCGCCATGACTACTACATTATTTTTAGTGAAATCAAAGGCAATCTGCTCTAAAGCGCTGATGCCCTGCACTGCAAAGTCCTCGTATAGCTTTAGGGCGGTAGTTGCATTTGCTTCAACTACAGAGATTTGATTGGGTTCAAAGCCGCTGACTAGAAGGCCGCTAATTAATGCTCGACCCATATTGCCGCCGCCAATAAATGTGACGTGTGTGTTTCTGTTTTGATTTGTGCTCATTTGCTAATCTTATCGCGCTTCCCAAAAATTGCTGTTCCCACGCGAACCATAGTGCTTCCTTCGGCAATTGCAGCCTCTAAATCATCAGACATGCCCATCGAGAGGGTATCGAAAAACTGATAAGCAGGATCGCTTAGGCGAGTGGCTTGTATTTTCTGGAAACACTCCCGAACAGCTACAAAAGCTTGGCGTTGCAACTGGACATCTGCACTGGGTGCAGGTATTGCCATTAATCCGCGTAGGACAATATTGGGTAGTTTGCTAATGGCGTCACACAAAGCCAGAGCCTCTGTCAGAGGTACCCCGCCTTTGCTATCTTCTTCACTGACATTGACCTGAACACAGATTTGCAGTTCAGGCAGATTGGGAAATTCTCCTCTTTGTGCGGATAGGCGTTCTGCAATTTTGAGGCGATCTACGCTATGCACCCAATCAAAGTGCTCGGCTACCTCTCTGGTTTTATTGCTTTGGAGAGGGCCAATGAAGTGCCAAACTAACCAAGGACGTAACTTTGCTAGTTGAGTGATTTTTTCAACCGCCTCTTGAACATAGTTTTCACCAAATGCCGATTGACCTGCATGCATTGCCTCTTCAATCGCCGAGGCCGGAAAAGTTTTGCTGACCGCTAATAATTCGATTGTCTCGGGCTCACGTTTGGCAGCTAAAGCTGCAAGCTCAATACGTTCTCTGACCTGTATGAGGTTAACGGCAATTTGATTCATTAGGCGTGAGTTTGTTTGCTGATTAATTGATCCACGATTTCTATCCAATGCAATACGGGTGTTTGATCTTGCTGAAGATGAGTAATGCAACCAATATTTCCGGAGACAATCACTTGCGCCCCAGATTTTTCACAAGCGGCATTAAGGTAGTTTAATTTATTTTGACGTAATTGTGCAGAGAGTTCTGGCTGAGTGATCGAGTAAGTACCAGCAGAGCCGCAGCAGAGATGGCTGTCATCACATAAGCGAACACCAATACCTAATTGAGTAAGAAGCCCCTCGACCTTGCCGCGAATTTGTTGTCCGTGTTGCAAGGTGCAAGGGGGGTGATAAACCACGCCAGGCTTTTGGTCAGAACCAATCAATTGAATCAATTCATCTTGAAGTGTGGGCAAAATTTCTGCAATATCTTTGGTGAGATCAGAGATGATTTTTGCTTTTGTCGCATATTGAGGATCATTGGCAAATAGATGTCCATAGTCTTTGACCATCACGCCGCAGCCCGATGCTGTCATCACAATAGCTTCGATACCCTGCTCAATAAAGGACCACCAAGCATCGATATTTTGTTTGGCATTTTTAAGGCCGCCTGCTTGATCATTTAGGTGGTAACGCAATGCGCCACAACATGTCGCATTAGGAGCGCTAATTAACTGAATCTTAAGAGCATTGAGAACACGTGCTGTTGCTGAATTGATGTTTGGCAACATGCCCGGCTGAACACAGCCTTCCAGAATGGGCATCTTGCGAGCATGCTCTGCCTTGGGTCGGGCAAATGGATTAGTGGCTTGATCGAGTGCTTTATTTTTTACCAAAGGAATCTTGCGTTGGATGCCACTTGGTAACAAAGGGCGAACTAACCTGCCTAGAGTCATGGCTGAGTTAAATAATGTCGGCTTAGTCAAACCTTCTTTGAGGGCCCAGCGCGTCAAGCGCTGTCCAATAGGGCGAGCAGGCGTATTTTCTTCTGCCCATTTGCGACCGATATCTACTAAATTTCCATATTGCACGCCGCTTGGACAAGTGCTTTCACAGTTCCGGCAAGTTAAGCAACGATCTAGATGTAAACGCGTTTTTTCTGTGGGCACTTGGCCTTCTGCAATTTGTTTGATGAGGTAAATTCGACCACGTGGGCCGTCAAGTTCATCACCCAGTAGCTGATAGGTTGGACAAGTTGCCGTGCAAAAGCCGCAGTGAACACATTTGCCTAATATACGAGCAGCCTCTATCCCTTCGGGGGGTATTAGCAAATTGAGGGGCGAGTTGAGTTTGCATAAAAGAGCTTATGGAAGACGTTTAGTGGCGAATACGCCAGATGGATCAAAGGCAGCACGCAGGCGGTCCTGAACGGCAACTAGAGCGTGGGAATGAGTTTGTTCGCCAAGCAAAGTAAAACGCTCAAGGCTGGAATCAACATGAGCGCCTTGCTTAAAACGTGTTGTATGCCCACCATGGCTGTTTACTATTTTTTGATGGCCGTGAAGGTAGCATCATCACCATCGGCCTTGATCCAGCGTTGTTGGCCATGCCATTCAAACGCTATTTCATTGCTTGCGTTCGGCAACTGAAGCGGGCCACAGGCTGCAGGTAGAGCAAGTCGATATAAGGTTTGATCTGGGCCAAGATTACTAATTGAGGAAAGTTTTTGTTCGCGCAAATCATTCCAAAATATTTCAGCATCAAGCGGATCTAATTCCTGCGCTCCTACTGGAGCGCTCATTATCGGAATGGCTGCCTTTACTGCGGCTACGGCACCAGCCAAACGAATGCACAGTTGACCTTTATGCTCATTGCCAATCCAGCAGCTCGCGGAAAGAGGCAGTGGTTGACCTGCCCATTGGTTGACCTGCCCATTCATTCAGAATTGTTAGAGCTTTCTCTTGTGTGATTTCGCAGCGTAGGGTTGCTGAAGCGGCAGGCTTTGGTAACACCTTCACGGAAGCCTCTAGTTAGTAATAGCGATAAAGTGCCCAAAGATCCTGGTAATAGACGCGAGACATCGTAGCCTGCTACGTTCTTCATCACTTTGCCACCAAAAGAGAGGTCTTGGCCTTTGCCATCCAGGATACGCGCGCCTAGAACAAAGTCGCGGAAATTTCCGACGCTGATGCGGCCAGGGCCTGCAAGGCCTGCAGCAATTGCGCCGCCAAAGGTAGCATCCTCGCCAAAATGTGGCGGTTCAAAAGCAAGTACCTGATTCTTTTCTTTTAGTGCCGCCTCAATCTCCTTCAAAGGGGTGCCTGCGCAAGCAGTAATTACTAGTTCTTCTGGTTGGTACTCCAAAATTCCGGAGTAAGCGCGTGTGCTGTGCTTAGTGAAGGCATTAGGGTTGCCATACCAAGATTTAGTACCACCACCCTCTATCGAGAGTTTGGTATTAGATTTTGCCGCTTCCAGAATTTGTTCGCGAAAGGCAGTAATGCTGGCATTGGAGTATGTCATTAGAAGCGCTCCAATTTTGGATGAGGAAGGTTGCCGCCGCTAATACGCATACGACCATATTCAGCGCAGCGATTTAATGTAGGAATCGCTTTATCTGGGTTCAACAGTTTCTCGGGATCGAATGCTGCTTTAACTCCCCAGAAAGATTCCCTTTCACCCTCACCAAACTGAACACACATGGAATTAATTTTTTCAATCCCAACACTGTGTTCGCCAGTAATGGTTCCGCCAAGCTCAACACAGGCTTCTAGGATTTCAGTGCCAAACTCTTCTGCGCGGTGCCACTCGTCCTGATCGGCACCGTTAAAGAGAATAAGTGGATGCATATTGCCATCACCTGCATGGAAAACATTTAAACAGCCTAAGCCATATTTTTCTTCCATACCTTGTATGCGCTTAAGCAACGTAGCAATGTGACGACGTGGAATAGTGCCATCCATGCAGTAGTAATCAGGTGCTAAGCGACCGGCAGCTGGGAATGCATTCTTACGGCCGCTCCAAAACTTTAAGCGTTCTGTTTCATCTTTGGAGATCTGGATGCCGCTAGCTCCCGCCTCTTCTAAAACCTTCGTCATGCGCTCAATTTCTTCAGCTACTTCTTCTGGGGTGCCATCTGATTCGCATAACAAGATTGCGGCGGCCTCCAGGTCATAACCGGCATGCACAAACTCCTCTACTGCGCGAGTGGTTGCCTTATCCATCATCTCTAGGCCAGCAGGGATAATCCCCGCAGCAATAATGGCGGCAACAGCATTGCCACCATTTTCGATATCGTCAAAACTAGCCATGATGACGCGCGCCAGTTTTGGTTTTGCAACGAGCTTGACGGTGACTTCAGTAACAACCGCGAGCATGCCCTCGCTGCCCATCATGATGGCGAGTAGATCAAGACCAGGAGAATCTGGAGCCAAGCTTCCAAACTCTACGATTTCACCGTTCATCAAAACGCCACGAACACGAAGAACATTGTGCAGGGTTAGACCGTACTTTAAGCAATGCACGCCACCAGAGTTTTCATTTACATTGCCCCCAATAGAGCAGGCAATTTGAGAGGATGGGTCTGGAGCGTAGTACAAACCTAAGTGAGCAACAGCTTCAGAGATGGCCAGATTGCGAACGCCTGGTTGCACAACAGCCGTGCGAGTGAATGCGTCAATGCTTAGGATTTTCTTGAGTTTTGCTAAAGAGAGGACTAGGCCTTGCGAAAGCGGCATTGCTCCTCCAGAAAGGCCAGTTCCTGATCTGCGAGGCACTACAGGAATTTGCATAGCAAAGCAGATCTTCAGAATTTGCTCAACTTGGGCCTCTGTTTCAGGCAAAGCTACTGCAAGAGGCATTCGTCTGTAGGCAGCCAATCCATCACATTCGTATGGAATTGTGTCTTCCGGCTCCCAGAGCAGGGCATGTTCGGGAAGAATTGGGCGCAAGGCCGCAACTAATTTGGACTGAAGGGCGCTAATAGCGGCCAGATCGGGGGGCGGGGTCACCATATTTATAAGAATCATTTTAGCCACTTACCTATAATTAAGCTCATGGGAAATCGACTATCAAAAATCGCCACTAGAACGGGTGATGCTGGCATGACTGGCCTTGGAGACGGAAGTCGCGTCGAGAAGGATCATTTACGGATTTGTGCCATGGGAGACGTCGACGAGCTCAATTCGGAAATTGGTGTACTCATGACAGAAGAGATCCCAACAAGTATCTCTGAAGAGCTCAAAACCCTCTTTTTACAGATCCAGCATGATTTATTTGATTTGGGTGGCGAGCTTTGTATCCCGAATTACAAATTGCTTAATCCTGAGCATGTGGCTCAGCTTGATGTTTGGTTAGAAAAATATAACAAGTTACTGCCACCACTAACTGAATTTATTTTGCCGGGTGGAACTCGTGCTGCAGCACAGGCGCACGTATGTCGCACTGTTTGCAGAAGAGCTGAGCGCTCGATCGTACGTTTGGGGTGGGAAGAGCCTTTGTATGACTCTCCGCGTCAATATGTGAATCGCCTTTCTGATTTGCTCTTTGTTTTAGCGCGTATTCTAAATCGTGCGGCAGGTGGTACAGATGTTTTGTGGAGGCACGAAAAAAAAGAGACTAAGTAAATTAGCCTCTTTTAATAATTGCTAGGCAGGACTCCGATTTATTTCTTCTTGCTTCTACGTTTTTTCACTGCAGCGGCAAGACGCTCTAATACTTGAACTGAGTCATCCCAGTTAATGCAGGCATCGGTAATGCTCTTACCGTATTCAAGTTTGCTGGGATCATCTTTTCCAGGAGTAAATTTCTGTGCACCATCATTGAGGTGACTTTCTACCATCACACCAAAAATCTGATGTGAGCCAGATTCAATTTGCTGTGCTACATCGTCGGCAACAATAATCTGACGCTCATGTTTTTTGCTGGAATTGGCGTGTGATAGATCTACCATCAAGCTGGCTGGAAGCTTGGCTGCCTCTAGCTCAGCACATGCCGCCTGAACATATTTTGCTTCGTAATTAGGCTCTTTTCCGCCACGCAAAATGACGTGACAGTCTTTATTGCCTTTGGTCTCTACTACAGACACTTGACCATTCTTATGAACGGATAAAAAGTGATGTGGTCGACCTGCGGCTTGAATTGCATCGGTAGCAATTTTGATGTTGCCATCAGTACCATTTTTAAATCCAATCGGCGCAGATAAACCAGAGGCAAGTTCACGGTGAACTTGACTTTCGGTAGTGCGCGCGCCTATTGCGCCCCAGGAGATGAGGTCTGCAATGTATTGTGGAGAAATCACATCCAAGAATTCACTTCCCGCTGGCATACCAAGGCGATTGATTTCTATGAGCACTTGACGAGCTAGACGCAGGCCCTCTTCAATGCGATAGGATTCATCGAGGTAAGGGTCATTGATTAAACCCTTCCAACCTACTGTTGTACGAGGTTTTTCAAAATACACCCGCATCACAATTTCTAATTCTCCGGCAAAGCGATTGCGCTCAGCCATGAGGCGTTGGCAATATTCCAATGCTGCTCTTGGAGCATGAATTGAGCAAGGTCCGATAACGGCTAGTAAACGATCATCTTTGCCGTGAATGATGTCGCGAATCTTTTTACGAGTTTTACTAATCAATGCTTCAGTCGGCGTTCCAGAGATTGGAAAAAAGCGAATCAAATGTTCTGGTGGAGGCAGAACAGAGATATTGTCAATGCGTTGATCGTCGGTATCCGATGTTTTATCAACAGCGGAGTACCAATTGGCTGGGTTGGTATTTTGTTGGCTCATACGGCTATTTTAAGCCGTATCAGGCAGTCCCACCGACAGTTAGGCTATCAATCCGCAAAGTTGGCTGCCCAACCCCGACGGGAACGCTTTGACCCTCTTTACCGCAAACCCCGATTCCACCGTCTAATTTAAGGTCATTACCGATCATGGATACCTGTTTTAGGGACTCTGGACTGCTGCCGATAATCGTCGCCCCTTTGACTGGGTATTGGATTTTGCCGTTTTCAACCCAGTAGGCCTCGGATGCTGAAAAGACAAATTTTCCACTGGTGATATCTACCTGCCCACCGCCGAAGTTGACAGCGTATAGACCACGTTTGATGCTAGCCACAATTTCTTGGGGATCATCTTTGCCTGCCAGCATATAAGTATTGGTCATACGAGGCATCGGTAAGGAAGCAAAACTTTCATGACGTCCGTTGCCAGTCAGTGGCATCTTCATCAGACGTGCATTGAGGCTATCTTGAATATACCCTTTCAAAATGCCATCTTCAATGAGGGTCGTGCATTGAGTGGGCGTACCTTCATCATCAATATTGAGAGAGCCTCTTCTACCAGAAAGGGTGCCGTCATCAACTACAGTGACGCCCTTAGCTGCCACTCTTTCACCAATTCGACCAGCAAATGCCGAAGACCCTTTGCGATTAAAGTCTCCCTCTAGTCCATGGCCAACCGCTTCGTGTAATAGAACTCCAGGCCAGCCAGGGCCCATTACTACAGTCATTGGTCCAGCAGGAGCGGGGCGCGATTCTAAGTTGATCAAAGCACTATCAACAGCTTCATCAACATATTGATTGATGAGCTCAGTGTCAAAGTAGAGATAATCATGACGTGCTCCGCCACCTGAAGATCCTGATTCACGTCGCCCGTTTTGTTCTGCAATAACGTAAACAGAAATGCGTACTAGCGGGCGAATATCAGCCGCCAATAAACCATTGGCTCTTGCAACTAGAATGACATCAAATTCTCCTGCAAGACTGGCCATTACCTGAATGATACGCGGGTCGCGAGCTTTGGCGCGACGCTCAATACTTTCTAATAAAGCAATCTTTTCTGTTGGCTGCAGCGAGTCCAGAGGATTGATATCTGAGTACAGCTTGTTTGATATGGGATTAAATAATTTGCTGGCAAGGGCTTGTTTGCCACCTTGTGGACCAATGACTCGTGTTGCTTTTGCGGCCTTACTGAGGGCCTCTAAATTAATTTCATCTGAATAGGCAAAGGCAGTTTTATCGCCATAAATCGCTCTAACCCCAACACCTTGATCTATGTTAAAGCTGCCGGACTTCACAATGCCCTCCTCAAGACTCCAACTTTCGCTGCGAGTATGTTGAAAGTACAAATCAGCATCATCTAGTTGATGTGAAAACATATTGCCAAAAGTTTGATGAAGATTTTGTTCGGACAAACCAGTTGGCTCAAACAGAATAGATTTAGCGAGCTGAATGAGGTCTGCCTGCTTTTTGGTTTTAGTCCAATTAGCTGGGAATAGTGCTTCTGGTGCTTTCATGTGATTTGGCAGATCTTTCGATGAATTAAAGCTTACGATGCGCAAGGGCCGGTAACTGAGAGCGTACCTCGATTAATTTTTCTTTGCTCAGAACCCCTGAAATAAGGCCCTCACCTTCAGGCAAGTCTGCCAGAATCTCACCCCAAGGGTTGATGAGCATGCTATGACCCCAGGTTCTGCGTTGATTTGGATGCAGCCCACCTTGAGCTGAGGATAGAACATAGCACTGATTTTCAATTGCGCGTGCGCGCAGAAGAATCTCCCAATGGGCTTTGCCAGTGGTGTAGGTAAATGCCGCTGGAATAATGTGGCAATCGACGATGCCAAGAGCACGATATAACTCCGGAAAGCGAAGGTCGTAGCAGATGCTTAGGCCAAAAACCCATTCTTGATTTTCAACTGAAATTTTGAGAATGCCAGGCGTTTCTCCGGCCTCAATCGTTTCCGATTCTTGGTAACGCTCTTTTTCTGTTTGAAAGCCAAACAAATGGATCTTGTCGTAGCGGCAAATTTGTTGACCAGTTACATCAAAAACTAGTGTGCTGTTGAGTACTTTATTTGCTGTTTTTGCTTCCAGTGGGATAGTGCCAGCTACTAGATAGATTTGATTCTGCTTTGCAAAGTCTGAGAGCTGCTCTTGAATTGGACCGCTTCCAATCGATTCGCGAGCTTTCACCTTGTCGGTATCTTTGAGTCCCATTAAGCAAAAATACTCTGGAAGTACTGCCATCTGGGCGCCATCTTTTGTAGCTGCTGCAATTAATTTTCCAGCAGTAGCGAGGTTTTCCTCCAAACTTGGAGTGGAAACCATTTGAACTGAAGCGATTTTCATTTCTGCCAATGGTGATTTAGCATTCATAAGTAATCAAATTAGAGTTTTATTGATGGTGCTTGTATTGCTGCTAGGGCTCGAACTAGGGCTAGTGCTTGAACCAGGTTTGGTCTGTTCCTTCAAGAGGCCTTTACTTCTAATGCTATCTAAGGTTTTAGCATCTACCGGCTGTCCCTTTTGGTCAAGTGGAATAACTTCCGGATTTCCCCAAGAGCCCTGGACCAAATAGTCAGCTTGGAGATTTCGGTTGATTTGATTGGTGATGAGATATTGTCCGACCAGTGCACCCAATCCCACAATTGGATTGATCGCAAAGGCTGCCAATGAACCAGCAGTTGCATCAATGGTTGGGAAGATAGTGATGCGTAAATCTTGGGTTTGTTTGGGAATGTTGATCTGCCCACTCATTGCCACGCGTGCCTGATCTAAATTCATATTGAATTGTTTGGTTTGGGCAATACCATTGGAAATTTCAAAATTAGTATTAACAGAATTAAAGGGTGTGCCCTTCGTCACAATATTTCCAAGGTTTCCTTGAAGATCTAGGGTGGCAAATCTAAATAAGCTTTGCAAACTAAGAACGTCCAAAATCTTAGCCCCGCTAGAGTTCACCTCCAGCAAGCGACCATTTTCGAGATTCAAATTCAGCTTGCCAGAGAGTGTGTCATATTTAGGGTCATAGGGTGCCCCGTCCCACTCCACATTCGCGGTCAACTTGCCTTGACCGCCTTCCACAGATTTCTGAGAGCTCCAGCGGGCAATAATTTGACCGGCATCTTTAATATTCATATCAATATTAATAGTGCTGTGATCCGATGTATTTTTAGCGCTACCTATCCATTGACCACTAATTATGGTCGTGCCTTGAGGGTTACTGGTCTGGATTGAATCAATTTTGAGAACGTTACCAACTGCCCTGGTTTTGATTTTGAGTTGGCCAAGCTGGGCTTTTGACCATGAGAAATCGTCAATCATTAAATCAAAACCAGGAATTGAGTTGATATTGAAAGAGGCGGCTTTACTGACCTCATTCGCTTTGTTTGCGGGACTGGGGTTTGTATCTGGAATCTTGAGTCTGGATAGACGACCGGTGACTAGTGCGCTGGTCTGATTTTGATTAGGTTCTTGTAACTGAATCTGTCCAGCAACCTGCGGGGAAGTCAGACGCAGATCCCATGCATTTTTTTTGCTGTTAGCAACTAAGTTGAGATCTTGCCAAGTGCGATCAAGTGCAATGAGTTTTTTGACTTGAGCTGTGACTTGTACATTATTCAAATCCTGTTCTACCTCTTTAGAGCGGACAGTCTTCTGCTGGCCAAAAAAATCTAACCATGCGTCAAGATTCAATTCATTGCTCACTAGATTGAAATTCAATCCTAGTGCCGGCAAATTGGTCACCCCACCGATTCCTAAGCTATTTCGAATTTCATCATTATTGGTCAAAACCCCTTGGATCGCATAGATCTCACCAATTTTTCCTGACCAGACCAAGCGATTTGGATTGGACTTATTATTAGGGAAAGACTTGAGATTAAATTGACCAGACATCGATGAGCCAGCCAGTTTTTTGACTGGCATTGGCGCTGAGCTAGCCCAATTCTTTAGGTCAAATTTGAGATTGAGTTCGCTACCTAATTTATTAAAGTTAATGTTGCCAGCATATTCAAGGGATCCGCTCATTGAGCTTAGGATGCGACTAATTTTGGGGTTTAAGGTGCCAGAAAAATACTGCTTCAAGAAGTTGGCCTGAACATCACCAGCGATATTAAAGTTTTGGTTACTACCCTCTTGATTAGTGCTGGTGACTCTAATTAAGCCACCCAGAAAATCTGCAGAGATATTTTCAAACTCCGGATTTGTTTCTGTAATCCGAATTTTTCCCTTGAGATTTTCAAATGGCGGCAGACTTGCCCATTGAGCTTTGTTGCCCGGTAGGGTTAGTTTTATATCGACGTTAGTATCAGCCGATCCAGATAAGGGAGTCTTTAAACCCAGATTGAGATCAACTGGGCCACTCACACGAAGATTCTTCTCTAGATTGCCTTGTTTTAATCCGACCGGGGATACAAAGAAATATTCCAGCATTTGTATTGCTTGACCCTGAGCGTTACCGCTGACAGTTAACCAGGGTTGATTTGCACTCACGCTTGGAATTTCTGCATGAAAATTGCTCAGAGCAATCTCCTTGAAACTGGCCTTATTAATATCGACGGTGAGGTTCGCATTATTCATCACCACATTGCCGTTGACGTTGCTAAATGTCGACCAAGTGCCTTGATTTTTTGGGAGCAGTGGTACGGGGCTAAAGCTTGCTCCCACCACTGGCAAGTTAAGCGTGAACTCTCCTAAACTTGCCTTGGCAAATGGAACTTGATTGGGATTTCCTTTGATATGGAGTCCTCCATTTTGAATCTGGCCAGCATCAAATGCTTTGCTTAAATAGAGTCGAGCCTCTTTCCCCATTCCCACTGGTAAATATTTATGTGCAGTTTTGAGCTTAGCTTGATCAAAGCTCATATCCAGTGTCATGAAATCTGGATCTTTCTCATTGCCAATGATGTAGTTGATGGCTAGGTTAGTTGTAATCTCGGGATTGCTTAAGGCAAGCTTCTTGGTGCTGATAACCCAGTTGCCACGCTGCTTGGCCCACTGAATTTGGCCACTTGCGGTATCTAATTGGATTTTGGGCTCTTCGAGTAAATCAAAGATTTCAACACCAATATTTTTGGAGTTGAGCGAAAAACTTCCTTCGTTTTGTGTGCTCGTAATGTAGCCAGATAGGTTAAAAACTGAAGGCATCGCTTTATTGACGCCAACAAAGCTCAAATTAATCAACTTTGCATTGACAGAAAAATCAAGCTTGTTAGAGCCAAATAGTCCGCTAGAAATTTTTAGTGCCGATAGGTGTGACTTGCTTTCTGACCAATGGATATCTAAATCTTCAAGATCACCCTCAGCATGCGAGTCTTTGATCCATTGATGTACTTTTTTGGAAAGTGGTAGGTTGGCTGCAAAAAGGACTACATCCTCTACAGAAATCTTTGGCGATGAGAAACCAAATTCTTTTATCTCTCCATCCTCTCCTGGGGGTTTCCAGCGAAAAGTCATTGGACTGAGATTCTCAAGGGGCGCAGATTTTGAGCTGCCCATGTCGCGCCAGGCAAATGATTTGGTAGAGATGGAGATTAAGCCATCATTTGTTTCTTGGCTCAGATTCGTCTCTAGCCTGCCAAGCGCAATGGCGTCCTCAGATTTGGAATGCTGAATGACGAGGTTGTCGGCTGCAACATAAAATTCGCCACCATCAGGTTGTGCATTATCAATCTTGAGTGTGCCTTTGGTGCTAAGAGTGCCCTCAAGTGTATTTAGCCCGAGCTGAAATTCTTTAGAAATTTGTTTAAGGTCTAAGTCGCTTAGGTTCCAGCTGATGTTGCCAATCCAATCGCGCCAATTACCTGCTTGGCCACCTAATCGTGGAGCAAAATTGATAGAGACTTCGGTCGGCCCTTTTGTCCAGGGAGTTGTTGCAGAAACGGATCCCTTATGTCTGCGAATTCCATTGCTTAAAGATAGCTTTAAGACCTCAACAGAAGTAATGGGTTTTTTATTTTTCTGATCATCCCAAAATAATGTGGCATTACTAACTTCGATTATATTTTGATCAAAGAGCCAATTTTCAGCAGAGTGATCATCAGAATTTTGCGCTACTGGAA